>DATAVX010000076.1:0-38061 GCA_036267535.1 Steroidobacteraceae bacterium | reverse complement strand
TCCCGGCAGCCGGTCGAACAGTTCGCGCTGATTGTTATCGATGATGGTCGGCACATCGTCGAGCTGCACGACGCTGGTTTTCTTGGTCACCATGATGGTCGGCCCACCGACCTCGGCCAGGGAGTGGGCGTAGCGCGTGCGCCGATTGAAGAGCCAGCGCTTGCCTTCGACGTACACCGAGTCGAGCGGCTCCTGTTCCGTCGCCTTGGCCTGTTCCGTCGCCTTGGCCTTTTGCTTGGCCGCCGGCTTGGTGCCTGAAGACGCATCATCGTTCGCGGCCGCCGGAGTTTGGGCCGTGGCCCACGAAGAAAGGCACAGCAGCAAGGCGAGCAGGGCCACATCGGTGCTGGCCGTTAAAATGCTAGGTGCACCGAGAATCATTAAGGCCCTGTAATTTTTGCGGCGCGTGGTCAAGGCCGTCAAGGGTACTGAGATTTGAGCGCGCGCGCTTGGTTGCCGGGGAATCCACCGCCGGCCGGTGCGTGGCCTGTCATTCAACCTACAAGATGCAATAACAGACGCTCTGAAGCCGTTTGGCCGGATGGCCGCTCAAGCTCCCAGCCTCTTTAGCCGCAAAGATAATTTACCGAACGTGTTTCAGCGGCGTATTCGCGGTGCGATCGCTTTCAGCAGCTCAGGCTGGCCTTCGCCAGTGTCTTGTTCAGGTCGGGGATCTTCACGTGGAGTTTCGTCCTCGCCGCCATGATAAGGGGGGTCATTGGGCTTATCCGACCGGGGAGTTGTTTCCGTCATCTCACACCTCGCTTTTAGTTCAATCGTCGTCAGTCGGAATCACCTTCTGGAAAGAATTATCCTTCGGCGGAGAATTGCCGCGGCGTTGCGGGTGCGCCAAGGCGGTGGATCGGTGGAAGTATCCGGCGTCGACCTTGGTTTGAAAGGCCATCAAGCTCTGCAGATACCATCGGATTACCACTTGCCGAAAGGTAGGCCAACGTTGGACTGCCGGTCCCGTGCTTAAGGAAAAACGGTTATGCGGCGCAGGCGAAATCCTACGTCGCCCGACAAGCCGCAAAAATGCGGAATTTAACTCTATTCTAAGGATCCGAACTTAAGGGAGAAGCCGTCGACGCACAACGTGACGCCTAGGACAATGCGCCAAAAGTACCAATGTCATCAATTTTCATTGCGATAGCAGGCTTTTGTCCCGCGACGACCCGCGCGCCTGCGATCCGCAGCTTTGCCCTGTCGGTTCTGCTCTCGGTCTTCGGCAATATGGCGCACGCCGCGAAATTGACCGACAAGCAACACACCCGCATCGAGGAGCCTCGCCCTGCGGATGTGCCGGGCGATGCAACCTTGGAAGCCGAAGGCGCGGTGATCGGCAACATCGAAATCGACGTTCGCAACATTTTCGATGAGAACGATCCGCGGGAGCGCTCCGCGCTGTTCAGAGCGGCCGATCATCTGCACGCGCGGACCCGGCGCTCCGCCATTCGAGCGCAGCTGCTATTCGCGACAGGCGAGAAATATCAAGGCCGCAAATTGGCGGAAACTGAACGCACCTTGCGCCTCTTGCACTACCTTTACGATGCGAGGGTCGTTCCCGTTCACTACGCCAAGGGCAAAGTCGATATCAAGGTCATCACCAAGGATGTGTGGACCTTGAGCCCTGGAATCTCATTTGGCCGCGCCGGCGGTACGAATGCCACCGACTTCAACCTGCAAGACAGCAATTTCCTGGGGTTGGGCAAGACGCTCAAAGTCTCGCGCTCGAATGACGTCGATCGCACCAGCAGCTCGATCTCTTGGGCAGATCCGAACATACTTGGCTCGCGCTGGACCTCGGCGCTAGAGTACGACAATTCGAGCGACGGCGGCGCGCGCACGGTGCAGATTGAGCGGCCTTTCTACTCTTTCGATGCTCCTTGGACTGCCAAAGTGACCGCGGTTCAATTTGATCGAACCATCTCACGCTACAATCTGGGGCAGATCGTCGACCAGATTCACGACGATCAATCTTCCTACGAATTGAGCGGCGGGCTTTCGACAGGCCTGGTGGATGGGTGGACCCGACGCTTGTTGTTCGGCATGCGCTACGACCGGAATATATTTGCCCAGGCGCCCTTCAGCACGCTGACGACAAGTCAGCTGCCAACCGATCGCGCGCTTTCCTACCCGTTTGTCGGCTTCGACATCGTGCAGGATAGATACAAAAAGGCCGGCGATGAGAATCAGATCGGCCGCACCGAGGATTTGTACTTCGGCACCGAAGTCACCGGCGAAATCGGGGTCTCGAACGGTGTGTTCGGCGCCGACCGCGGTGCCTACCTCCTGTCGGCAAGTCTGCTGCACGGATTTGAAATCTCAGAGTATCAGCAGCTCTTTTATACCAGCAACTTCGCCACGCGCATCGAGAATGGCCATTTGCGCAATTTGATCGCCGACAATGGCGCGAAGTACTACTGGAAATGGCGTCCCGATTGGCTGCTGTACGCGGCACTATCGACCACGGTCACCGACGCGCTCGATCCGGAACTGCAGTTGCTGCTCGGCGGCGATAATGGGTTGCGCGGTTATCCGCTGCGCTATGAGTCGGGCACCTCTCGCGCATTTTTCACCCTCGAGCAGCGCGTCTTCACCGACTGGTATCCGTTTCGCCTCGTGCGAGTGGGCGCTGCCGTATTCGGCGACGTCGGCCGAACCTGGGGGCGCGGCGCTATCGGCAACAGCGACCCGGGACTGTTGCGGGATGTGGGCTTTGGTCTGCGTTTGGGCAACACACGCAGCGGCCTTGGCAATGTACTGCACATCGATTTCGCCTTTCCCCTGACGAATACCGTTGGAATTCAAAAGTTTCAGTTTCTGGTGCAGACTTTTGAGACCTTCTGATTGGGGCTTGCGCGGATCCCCGCAGGGCCCCTTTCAGTCGCTGAAGTGGCCTAATTTGGCGTAGGCTTCGTATCAGCGCATCGTGCGCTCCTACATTCATCGGTGGTGTCTTACATTCAGTTGATGATTCTTCCTGCTTTTTCACTTCGATTAACGCGCACTAATGCCTCATGCCAAATCGAACGACATTCGATGAGCGGGATAAGGTCGATCATAGTAGTCATCCGACGAACCGAGCGACGAAGGATGATTTGCAGGCGCCAGGCGGCCGCGCGACAGACCCGAGCAACAAGGGCGATCGCGAGCGCGAACCGGCAACGCAGGTGCCACTCGATAAAAGAGGCTAATTGACGCCGGCGATTTGACGCGATCGTCTTCTCAAGCCTCACAACGTAACCTCGCCTGGGCCATGCCGTGTTCGGTTTGCCACATTTCCGTCAACCAAAAGCGATCGGAAAGACTCCAGAACAGCCGTGAAACGAACGAGAATGCGGCCCCTGTCCCGCCGCAATTAGATGTTCGCGCCGCTGCAGCTGCCTGTAGTTGGTGTAGGCTTCGTGAGGCATGTAATGCATTCCCCGATGGCTTTTCCGGCCCCCAAGGCGCTAACCTGATCGATGATAAATGGGAGATCGAATGTCCGCATCACGCTTCTTGGTCGTCATCCTTGCCCTGCTCTCGACTACGATTTCGCTTGCGGCGGATCCATCGCCAACTCCCGTCAGGTCCGCCGACTCCGCCTCGAAATCGCCACTCGAAGGACTCCAATATCGGTTGGTCGGTCCCTTCCGCGGCGGTCGGGCCACCGGCGTGGCGGGCGTGATCAGCGAGCAGAACACTTATTACTTCGGCGCCGCGACCGGCGGATTGTGGAAGACCATCGACGGCGGCACCAGCTGGAAGCCGTTATGGGACGACTTCCGTGAGGCCGCCCCGGCCGTCGGCGCCGTCGCCGTGGCGCCCTCTGACCCCAAGACCGTCTACGCCGGCACCGGCGAAATCAACATCCGCGGCAACGTCGCCACCGGCAATGGCCTCTATAAATCGAGCGATGCCGGAAAAACCTGGCATTTCTCCGGGCTGCGCGACAGCCAGGTGATCGGCCGCATCATCGTCGATCCCTCCGACCCCAACATCGTTCTGGTGGCGGCGCTGGGCCATACGTTCGGCGACAATCAAGAGCGCGGCGTGTTCCGGTCAACCGACGGCGGCGCCAATTGGAAGAAGGTGCTTTACGTCGACGCCAAGACCGGCGCTTCGGACGTCGCGTTCGATCCCAACAATCCCAAGATTCTCTACGCCGGCATGTGGCAGGCCTATCGCAAGCCTTGGATCATGGAGAGCGGCGGAGCCGGCGGCGGTCTCTACAAGTCTTTCGACGGCGGCGAGCATTGGCGTCGGCTGAATGGCGGCGGATTGCCGGACGGCATTCTCGGCCGAATCAATGTCGCTCCGAGTTCCGACCCCAAAGTGGTTTATGCGATGATCGAAGCCAAGAAAGGCGGCCTCTTCCGCACCAATGACGGCGGCGCGACCTGGACGCTCGTCAGCGACAAGAACAGCATCAAACAGCGGGCCTGGTATTTCAATACGGTCTTCGCCGATCCCAAGGACGCGAATACCGTCTATGTGTTGAACACCTCGCTTTACCGTTCGAGCGACGGCGGCAAGAGTTTCAAGACGCTGAAGACCCAGCACGGCGACAATCACGAATTGTGGATCGACCCGAGCGATCCTAAACGCATGATCGAAGGCAATGACGGCGGCGCCAATATCTCCGTCGATGGAGGCGAGACGTGGAGCTCGGAGATGAACCAGCCGACCGCGCAGTTTTATCACATCGCCGCCGACAACGAATTCCCCTTTCGCCTCTATGGCGACCAACAGGACAACTCCAGCATTTCGATCGCCACGGCCGGACGCTCAGGCGGAGTCGGCATCGAGGATTGGGATCCGGTCGGCGGCGGCGAGAGCGGCTTCATCGTTCCCGATCCCACCGATGCCAATATCGTCTATGGCGGCGGCTACGACGCCGAGCTGACCCGCCACGACCGGCGCACCGGTCAAAACATCGAGATCACGCCGTGGCCGCGCAATACCATGGGCTGGCCTGCGGAGAATCTGAAGTATCGATTCCAATGGACGGCGCCGATCATGATCTCGAAATTCGCGCCGCACGCTCTTTACTTCGGGGCACAGGTATTGTTCCGCTCGCTCGACCAAGGCCACAGCTGGACGGTGATCTCACCCGATCTCACCCGCAACGATAAAACCAAGCAGCGTTCTTCGGGCGGACCGCTGACGAAGGACAATACCAGCGTCGAGACTTATGACACCATCTTCGCCATCGCCGAATCGCCCAAGGCCAAGGATTTGATCTGGGTCGGCAGCGATGACGGGCTGGTGCATCTGACCCGTGATGGCGGAGCCCACTGGACCGATGTGACGCCCAAAGCCCTGCCCGACTTCGCCACCGTCCAAATGATTGAACCCGATGCCGACAATCCCGCCGTCGCCTATGTCGCGGCCGACCGCCACAGGCTCGATGACGCCAAGCCTTATGCATTTCGCACGGAGGACTATGGCAAGAGCTGGACCCCGATTACTGCAGGACTGGCACCGGAGGCGTATCTGCACGTCATCAGGCGTGATCCCGCCCGCTCGGGTCTGCTCTATGCCGGCACCGAGGCCGGCATCATGATGTCCTATGACGAGGGCGCTCACTGGCAGAGTCTGCAATTGAACCTGCCCGTGGTACCCGTACACGACCTCGTCGTGCATGGCGACAGCCTGGCCGTCGCCACTCATGGCCGCGCTTTCTGGATCATCGACGATCTGTCGCCGGTGCGGCAATGGTCGCCGACGATTCCGACCGAGACGGCGCATCTGTTCAAGCCGGCCGTTGCCAACCACACGGTCTTCGGCGGCCGAGGCGCACTGCGCTATTTCGGCGGCGCCAACCCCCCGGCCGGCGCTGTGATCAACTACACGTTGTCGGCGCAAATCGGCAAACCTCGACCCGCCAAGGATGCCGACAAAGACGCCGACAAGAAGGATAAGGATAAAGAGAAGGATAAGCCCGACCCGCTCGATCAGCGCATCAGCCTCGATATTCTCGATGAGAGCGGCAAGCTGGTCCGTCACTTCCCGGAAGCCGAAGACGCCAAGAGTCCGGGTGAGGACGATTCCAAGTCCGAGCCGCAAGAGGACGAAGAGGAGGGACGTGCCTCCAAGCCGATCAAACCGCCGCATCTCGCCGGCTTCAACGCTTTTGTTTGGGACTTGCGCACCGACAAGGCACGCGCCATCAAGAACGCACCCTTGTGGGCAGGCAGCGTGGCGGGTCCCAAGGTGCTGCCGGGCCGCTATCAGGTCAAGCTGACCGTCGATGGCAGCAGCCAGACTCAGCCGCTCGAGATTCTGGCTGATCCGCGCGGCACGGCTACACGCGATGAGCTGGCGAAGCAGTTCGCGCTGCATAGCGCGATCAATGCCCTGCTGACCGAGGTGCATGACGCGGTGCTCGAGATCCGCGCCACCCGTGTCAAGATCATGGCGGCAAAGAAAACGGCCGCTGCCGCACGCCAAGCCGCCAAGGTCGCGGCCGCCGCCGATGCCCTCGACGGCAAACTGACCGAGGTCGAGGAGATCTTGATACAGCCGCGTTCGCACGCCTCGGAGGACGCCCTGAACTTTCCGGTTCGTCTCAACAACATGCTGGCGGCGCTGGGCGCGCTAGTGGGCTCCGGCGATGCGGCGCCGACTGCTCAGGACGAAGCAATGTTCGCCGAACTGAAGAGCGAGACCGCCTCGGCCCTTGCTCGATGGCGCGAGCTCAAGAGCGGCGAAGTTGCTGCGTTCGAGAAGCTCAGTATGTGAGACGAAGCCCAGCGTTACCGGCTATGCCGCAGCATGAGCAAAGGCCCGCACGCCCTCGATGAAGGCGTCGACCTGTGGATCGGTCCCGATGGTGACGCGGCACCAGTTTTCGAAAGGTGGAAAACGCCGCCCGACAGCGATATTCCGTTGCCGCATGAACTCGGTGAACTGCTTGATCGGCGCGCCCGTGTCGAAGAACACGAAATTGCCGTTAGGCTCGGCATACGGAAGGTGCAGTCGCGCCAGCTCGGCGGTGAGGCGGGCGCGGCTGGCCAGGATCCGTCGTCGGCAGTCTGCCAGGAACTCCTTGTCACCGAGGCTCGCAGAGGCACCGCGCACAGCGAAAATGTTGGGCGTCGTCATGCGCGCAGCGGAGATTTCCTCGATGACCTCGGGTCGTGCGATCCCATAGCCGTACCGAAGCCCCGCCATGCCGTGGAGCTTGGAAAATGTCCGCAACACGACCACACGCTTTGGCCCCCTGACCAAGGCGGCCGACGAGGGGGCGCCATCGACAAACTCCAAGTAGGCCTCATCGACGATGGTCGTCACATGATCCGGAAGCGCGGCGACGAATGCTGCGATCGCCGCGGAATCGACCATCGTGCCCGTCGGGTTGTTGGGATTGCAGATGTACACGGCACGCGTCTTGGCAGAGACAGCCGCGTGCATCGCGCTCAAATCGTGGCGCAGCTGTTTATCGACGGGCACCAACTTCAGGGTCGCCCCTGAGTGCTCCGCGTAGTGGGTCAACTCGGCGTAGGTGGGCTCGGCGGCCACGATCTCGCCGTGCTGGCGCGCCGCGAGCATCCCGAGGGCGCGCAGCAACTCCCCTGAGCCGGTGCCGGTCACGATGTGATCCGGCCCGAGTCCTTCTTTTTCCGCGAGTAACTTGACCAGGGTTGGGTTCTCCTCGTCCGGATAACGACAACCGTCCGCTATCGACTGGATGATCGCAGCGCGGGCAGCGGGCGACGGGCCGTAAGGGTTCTCGTTCCAACACAACAAGACCATCGGCTCGGTGCCGCCGGCTAACGGAGCCGCGCCGCGGCGCGCAGCCAGCGGTGCGGAAATGCTGCTCATCGGACGCATCAGCAGGATCGCCGATGCGGTCAAGAGATCACGGCGGCTGAGTTCCATGGATCGACACCCCCAACTTGCGAAGTCCCAGAATGACGCATTGCTTGGACCATGCGGCCCACAAAGCGGCTGCAAGCATCTCATATATATCGAGTGAGCAGCGTGGCTTACATATGTTAAATAAGTTACAAGGCGATCGCAGAACGCCTGCGAAACTTTCCCGCGCACGCTGCGGCTGCAGTATTCTGCGAACTCGCGCTGCGGTGCCTGGAAGTGGAGTCATCGCAAATCGCTGCAGGCCTCAAAAGCTATCGAAAATTACCAGGGGTGTTATACATGCAAATCATCAAAGGACGTGTCGTCCGCGCGACGACATTGCGCAAATGGATGCGTCATCTTCAAGTGTTGACCGGCGCGGCGCTGATCACTGCGATCGTCGCGGCTCCAACAGACGCATTCTCACAGCAAAGCAGCGCGAGCCGCTTCAAGGCGCTGCCTCGCAGCGGACCGATCAATGGTCGGCAGCCGTTATCGTTGCGCTCCAAGGAACGCGTCAAAGTCGTCGTCACCATGAGCACGCCTTCCGTAGCGGAAGTGCGCGCAACGACGGCGGACCATAAGATCAGCCAAGCCGATCATGATGCGATTCAAACCCAGATCATGAAGCAGCACGCAACCCTCGAGCCGAGCATCGTCTCGCTCGGCGGCAAAGTGCTCGCGCACTATCACGATGCGCTGAACGGCATGAAGGTCGAAATCGCGCGCGGCCAGCTCGCGGACCTCGCCAGCATGCCCGGCGTGGTGCAAGTGGTCGATGTGCCGAAGTACACACTAAACAATGAGGTCAGCGTGCCTTACATCGGCGCGCCGCAAGTGTGGCAGGGTGTGCCCGGCTTCCGCGGTGAAAAAGTAAAGATTGCCATTATCGACACCGGCATCGATTACACGCACGCAAATTTCGGCGGCCCGGGTACTGTGGCTGCGTTCACGAAGGCCGCCGCGGCCAGCACTCAACCTGCCGATCCCACCATGTTCGGGCCGAACGCGCCGAAAGTGAAAGGCGGTACTGACTTGGTCGGCGACGACTACAACGCCGACGATCCGACCAGCGTGCCGGTTCCGGACCCGAATCCTCTGGATTGCAATGGTCATGGCAGCCACGTCTCGGGCACGGCGGCGGGGTTTGGCGTCACCACGGACGGCAAGACTTATCAAGGTCCGTACGATGAGGCGGCTTACGCCGGCGGCTTCGGCATCGGTCCGGGTGTCGCACCGAAAGCTGATCTCTATATGGTTCGCGTCTTCGGCTGCACCGGTTCCACCAATGTGGTCACCGACGCGATCGATTGGGCCGTGCACAACAACATGGACGTCATCAGCATGTCCTTGGGCGGTGTCTATGGTTCGCGCCTGAGTTCCGATGCGATCGCCTCGGACAACGCATCCAAGGCCGGCATCATCGTGGTCGCCGCTGCGGGTAACGCGGGCCCTGCACCGTACGTGACGGGCAATCCCTCCACCGGTACGCGAGTCATCAGTGTCGCCGCGAACAATGCCCGCGCCTTCTTGGCGAACGGCCGAAAGATCACATTCGCCTCGGGCGCCAGCGTCAACGGTGTCGAAGCCAACGACCTGCCGCTGCCCAACGGCAGTGTACCGGCTGTGATACTCAAAGCCGGTAATGCCCTGAGCTTAGGCTGCAACACAACCGATTATCCGGCCGGCGGCGTTGCCGGTGCGGTGGTCATTCTGTCGCGCGGCACCTGCTCCTTCGATCAGAAGACTGCGAATGCAACCGCTGCCGGGGCATCTGCGATCGGTGTGGTGAATAATGCCGCGGGCTTTTTTAACCCGCTGCTCACCAATCCAACGATTCCGTTCATTGAACTGCAAATCAGCGACACGCCGATTTTCCTGGCGCAGCCGCAGCCGACCACGGCTACCGTGACGGTGGCGAATGTGCCGGACACGACGTTCCAGCTGGCAGCAGCGTTTACTTCCGGCGGTCCTCGCACCGACGACGGCGCGTTGAAACCCAACATCACCGCGCCCGGCGTGAATGTGTTCTCCACCAACATCGGTACCGGCACCGGCGGTACTTTCGACTCCGGTACCTCGATGGCGACCCCGCACGTCGCCGGTGTCGCAGCGCTGACCGTGCAAGCGCACAAGAACTGGCACGAACCCGGTTTGCGGGCTGCCGTCGTGGAAACTGCCTCGCCCGCTGCGTTGCCAGACTATTCACCGCGAATCGAGGGTTCTGGTTTGGTGCAACCGATCGGCGCCGTAGCAACGCAAGTTACTGCACACGCCGATCAAGACACCCAACTCGGCCTGCTGTCCTTCGGCATCGCTGAGCTGACCAAGAACTTCAAGGATGAGCGCGACATCGTCGTGCGCAACCACGATAAGTTCCCGGCGAACTTTGCGGCAACTGCGACTTCTTCGGCCGGCGTGCCGCATACGGTCGAGCTCTCCCGGTCGAGCGTTTCGGTACGGGGCAATGAGGAGAATATTCTCCGCATGAACTTGTCCGTGCCGGCCGGCAGTGCCGGTGCGACACATGATGCCTCCGGCAATATGCTGTTCCACGACGCGTCCGGTGTGATTTCGCTGAAACCTGAGGCGGGAGCCAACAGCGGCGTCGCGTTGAGCTTGCCGTACTACCTTGTGACTCATGCGCGATCGACGGTGGATGCGACGCTACGGGACGGTAAGAACCCGAGTGTGCGACTCACCAACAAGCAAGGCGTCATTGCCGGCAACGGCGATTTCTACGCCTGGGGATTGTCCAACAATGAGACCAAGGCTATCTCCGCCGGCTTTGACCCGCGCGCGGTCGGTGTGCAGTCGAATCTCGTCTCTGCGACGGACAGCATCCTGGTATTCGCTATCAACACCTACGGGCGGTTCTCGAATGCAGCCCAAGGCGAATTCGACATCTTTATCGATGTCGATGGCGATGGCGTGTATGACTTCGTATTATTCTCGGGCGATACCGGCCTCGTCGAAGGACTCGGCGAAGCGACCGGCCAACTCGCCACGTTCCTGGTCGATCTGAAGGCCCGCACCGAAATCGTGGAGTTCCTGGGCGATGCGCCGTTCGACGGCTCGACCATCGAGATGCCGGTGCTGGCCTCGGATCTGGGCATTTCACCGACGAATCCGCGCTTCACCTACACGCTGAATGCGTTCGACAACATCGGCGGCGAAGTGGACCTCAAGCGTGCTGCGTCTTTCAATGCCTTCACGCCGGCGCTAACCAATGCAGTGTTCCTTCCGGTCGGGCCGAACCTGACGGTGGATGTCCCGGTGAGCATCGACAAGGCGGAGCTTAAGAAAACCCCGGCCCTGGGTTTCATGGTGGTTACCGAAGACAACGTGTCTGGTACAAGCCAGGCGAACCTGCTGAAAGTGACCGAGTAAACCTCGATGGGAAGCCGCGCCGGAGTCTACGACTTCGGCGCGGCTTTTTTTTAAGGTTGATGTTCAGCGCCAAGTCGATATGCAACATGCCGTTTGTCGTGGGTAACCATGGCGGGATCAACACCGACGGCCTCCCGCCACAAAAGTGCAGATGCCAAATGAATCATGTCAATCGCCGCCCTCTGGTCGTGCCAAATGGTGCTTTGCCCACAAGGGATGCACTGCGCCAATTTTCGCCGGCCGCGCTATTCTTTGGGCGTGCTTAGGCGTGGGCGGCTATGAAGCCCGTGAAAGAAACCGGAAGATTCATGAAGTCAATTGCGTCGCTTGGCGCCTCGATGTTGCTACTCGCCGGAGTCGTCGGCTGTTCGACGGAGCAGAAGGAACTGCATCGGCAGGCCTCGCCCGATCAAAAGTTGGTCGCGGTTTTGATGGAGTCGCTGAGCGGCGGCGCTGTTCACGAAGAAATCTATGTCAACGATCAGGGCTTGCCGCTGAATCTGGATAAGCCGATCTTCAGCGCCGTTGGTTGTGATCGCGTGTCCTTTGACTGGGCGAACGATTACACGCTGCAGATCCACTATGAGACGACCTGCGCCATCAATCAGTTCACGAACCGGTGGTCTCGGCCTTCGGATGTGGCGGTGGGAAGGCCCAACCCGATTGAGATTGTGTTGATACGGCAGTAGATTCGGGGCCTTTGTTGTTCGGCTTCGCTTGATAACGCGTTAGTCGATGCAAGGAATTTCTGATCGTGCAGACGACCTTGAAATTTCACCGCAGTTGATGAACACCCCACCACCACCGGGTTCCTCCGGCGCCTCACTGCGGACGCGCAATGAGCGCGACGCGATCATTCACGATGATCTCGGCGTGCACCGATAGATACAAAGATTTCTCCGAACTGGGCGCAGATCGCGCTAAAGTTCCGCTATGTCCATGCAAGAATTGTTCTTCAGCGTCGACGCGATCGGATTCTTTTCGGTGGTTCTGTTCGGTTTGCGTGTCCTGGTCACGAGTGCGAAGCGACGAAACGCGCGACTTATTGCGTTGATTTGTTTCAACTCGGCGTGTGCCATCGCCCTCGCGCGACAGGACTATGCCTATTGGATTCCAGAGGCCTACCAGGTGCACGTTGGCCTACTGCGCATTCCGCTTCATGTCGCGCGGAATATGACATCCGGCTTATTGATGATCCTGTGCCACTCTCTTTTCCAGGATGAATCTAAATTGCCGCGATGGTTGGCCGGCGCTTTCGCGTTGCAGGTCCTGATGGAATTCGCCGGCGCTGTGCGCTCCACGAACGGTGCTGAATGGCAACACGATGTCTTGCAGATGGCTCCGGCGTCGCTGCAATTGTTGTTTGTGGGGTATGCGCTGTATTGGATGCTGCGGGGGTGGAGCGCAGATCTGGTGGAAGCGCGCCGAAAGTTGCGATGGATTTTTTTGGTGATTGTCGGCACTTTCATGTTCTTCGCGATATTGCTGGAACGCTTGCTGATTCCCTGGGCGGGTATTGCCGAGTTTTACGTGCACCTCACGTTGTCGATGCTGCTGGCGATGCTCGCGGTTTTTGCGCTCTTCGCAACATTCCGAAGCGACGAACCGGTCTATATCGACCCGTTTCGGGAGGAGACGAGTCGAGCGCCAGCCGTCGAAGCGAAGAGCGTGCCAGTCGCCGGCGCGAGCGATGGGACCATTGCCGCGGTGCGGCGTGCATTTGTCGAGCAGCATGTCCATCGCGATGGGGATCTCACGGTCGCCTCTCTCGCGCAGAAGCTGGCGATGCCGGAGTATCGGCTGCGCAAGCTCATTCACGAACAGCTGGGGTACCGCAATTTCAATGCGCTGCTGCACGAGTACCGACTTGCCGAGGCGTGCCGGGAGTTGGGCGATCCCAATAAAAACAACCTGCCCATCCTGACCATTGCGCTCACCGTGGGTTACAACTCGATCAATCCCTTCAATCGGGCCTTTCGGGAGGCCACGGGCATGACGCCGTCCGTCTTTAGAGCGCAGGCGCAGGCCCGCGGATCCGAGATCCCCGGCGGACAAACCCTCGCCGAATCCTAAAATCTAGCGTCGATTTTTGAAATCGACCAGGGATTGCGCTTTTCGGCGCGACTTAGGGCTGCGCGAATCGTAGCTTTTGGCCGACGCACCAAAAGCTACCGGAGGCCATGCGCATGAACCCCGCAATTCGACTCAGCAACGTCGGCAAGACCTATATCCGCGGCCGGCAAAAAGTTGTGGTACTGCATGGGCTCAGCCTACAGATCGAGCAGGGCGAGTTCGTTTCCATCATGGGGCCGTCCGGCTCAGGGAAAACCACGTTACTCAATCTGATTGCGGGCCTGGACATGCCCACTTGCGGAGAACTGCGGGTGGCCGGGGAGCGCATCGATCAGCTGTCGAGCGCGCGCCGAGCGGCGTGGCGGGCACGCCATATCGGCTTCGTGTTCCAGTTCTACAACTTGCTGCCGGTGCTTTCGGCGGGTCGCAACGTGGAGGTGCCGTTGCTGCTCACGCGCTTGAGCGCTGCGCGACGGCGGGAACGGGTGGCCACCGCATTGCAGCTGGTGGGACTCGCCGACCGTGCCGACCATAAACCCGGTGAACTCTCGGGCGGCCAGCAGCAACGCGTCGCCATTGCACGCGCCTTGGTGGCCGACCCCTCGATCTTCGTCTGCGACGAGCCCACCGGCGATTTGGACCGGCAAAGCGCCGAGGGGGTGCTGCAGCTGTTGCAGATGCTGAATCGCGAGCGGGGCAAGACGGTGATCATGGTGACGCACGATCCGCTTGCGGCCAATCACGCCACCCGTCAGGTGTATTTGGACAAGGGTCTTCTGGTGGTGACCGGCGCGAGGGCTGCATGAAGTATCTCGTGCTGGTCTGGGCTGGGCTGTGGCGCAAAAGGGTGCGCACGATTCTCACCATGTTGTCGGTAACCGTGGCGTTTCTCTTGTTCGGCCTCTTGCAAGGCATCAATCAGGGCATGAACCATGTTTTTCAAAGCTTGAACGTGGAGCGGCTGTACGTGCAGAGCCGCCTCAGCATGAGCGACGGCTTGCCGCTGTCTTTTTTGAAGCAGATTCAGGCGGTGCCCGGGGTGCGCACGGTGACTCACTGGAGTTACTTCGGCGGCTATTACCAAGACGTGCAAAACAGCCTGCCGGTATTCGCGGTCGACGCGTCGACGCAGTTCGCGGTTTACCCCAAGATCAACATTCCGGGTGATCAGATCGCCGCCATGAAGCACACCCGCACCGGGGCGATCATCAGTCGGGAGATCGCAGCCAGGTACGGCTGGAAGATTGGCGATCGGATTCCGCTGCAAACCTCCATTTGGACCCGCAAGGACGGCACCGATACCTACCCGGTCGATGTGGTCGGCATCATGGACATCGCCGCCTATGACGCCGGCTCTTTCCCGGCCTTCTATATCAACTATGACTACTTCGATGAGGCGCGGGCGTTTGGCAACGGCACCGTCGCCTACTACGTACTGAGCGTCGATGAGCCGCGTCGTGGGCCGGAGATCGCCGCGGCCATTGACGCCAAGTTTGCAAATTCCGGCAACGAAACGCTGACGCAGACCGAGCAGGTGTTCGCGCAGTCGCAGATCAAGCAGGTGGGGGACATCAATTTGATCGCCAATTCCATCGTGGGGGCGGCGCTGTTCACGCTGTTGTTCCTGACCGGCAACACCATGATGCAGTCGGTACGTGAGCGTATCCCGGAATTGGCGGTACTGAAGACTCTGGGCTTTTCAGACGGCAAAGTGTTGGCGCTGATCTTGGCGGAGGCGGTCTTTCTTTGCGTGGCGGCGGCATTGGTCGGACTCGGGTTGGCACGAGCGGCGTTCTTGATGATGGGCGCCTTGTTCGGCGCCTTGTCGCCGGGCGCGCTGGTGCTGGGGACGGGAATGGGCATTGCCATCCTGCTCGCTGCATTGAGCGGATTGCCGCCGGCCTATCGCTCCACCCGAATCAACATCGTCGACGCCTTGGCGGGGCGATAGGAGGTCTCGTGCATCTCATCGCTCAAATCGGTGCCGTGATTACCATGAACCTGCGCAGTCTGGCGCAGCGACGCGGGTCGTCCCTGGTGATCATCATTGGCAGCGCCGGTGTGGTGGCCGTACTGGTAGCGCTGCTGGCCATGTCGGTGGGGATGTCGAAAACGCTGCAGGGCACCGGTCGCGATGACCGCGCCATCGTGCTGCGCAAGGGTTCGGTGTCCGAATCCGGCAGTGCGTTGTCGCGTGCCGCGGTGCAGATCATCGTCGATGCGCCCGGGATCCGGCATGACGCGGAAGGCAGGCCCTTGGCGAGCGCCGAGCCGTTGCGCTTGCTCAAGTTGTTCAAGCGCGATGACGGCTCGGAGGTGACGGCGGTGCTGCGCGGCCTGGGCGGAGCGGCGCGCGCGGTGCGGCCAGAGATCAAAATCATCGAAGGGCGCTGGTTTCGGCCGGCGATCAACGAACTCATCGTCGGCAAGTCGGCCGCGGCGCAATACCGGGGCATGGAGGTCGGCAGCCGGGTCGCGACCCGGACGGCAAGTTGGGTCGTGGTCGGTACCTTCGAGAGCAACGGCGATGCGCATGAGTCTGAATTGCTGGCCGATGCCGATACGGTGATGTCCTCGGACAACGCTTCGACCTACGCCGGCGTCACGGTGTTGCTGGACCAACCTGGCTCATTGCGGAACTTGGCGGACTCGCTGACCACCAATCCGGCTCTGCGAGTCGATGTCACACGCGAGCGAGAGTATTTTTCGCGCCAATCGAAGACGGTGAGCCGGTTGCTCTCAGTGCTGCTCTATGTGGTCGGTTCCATCATGGGGGTGGGGGCGATTTTCGGCGCCCTCAATACCATGTACTCGGCGGTGAGCACGCGCACCATCGAAATTGCCACGCTGCGAGCCATCGGGTTTGGCTCGACACCGATCGTCGTGTCCGTGCTCACCGAGGCAATGCTACTGGCGGGGGCCGGCGGCGCGATCGGGGCATGTGCGGCGTGGCTGTTCTTCAATGGGCGCACGGTGAGCACGACTCAAGGCACCGCGTACGCGCAGCTCATTTTCGAAATTGCAGTGAATCGCAATCTGGCGTTAGCCGGCATTGCCGCCTCGATCGTCATTGGTCTCGTCGGCGGCCTGTTTCCAGCAATTCGCGCGGGGCGATTACCCATCGCAACGGCGCTACGAGCCGTTTAATAGGAGTTCGCATTTCCCAGATTTCAAAATCCGTGTCGACGTCAAGGCGAATCCAATGGTCGTCGGTTCCCAATCGTCATGCACAGTACACCACGGCAAGAGGAAGTTGCGACAGAAAGGACCAAAAATTCGCATGATTCCGATGCGTAAGGCGGAGGGGCATCTACCAAATTGTCACCCGCTCACTCGGTTCACGAAACATCCGATCCCCTGGCTTGACGTCGAATGCCGCATCGAATGGACCGAAATTCGAGAGCGGACCGTTGCATCGATACTGCTGCGGCGGATGCCCATCGTTGGCGAGAATGCGGAGGAGCAACCGATTCCGATACTTGGCCCGCCAATGGGTGCAGAAAGCCTCAAAAAAGCGTCTGTCCATCGTTATGTCGTCATAACTTGCTGGTTGACTCATCGGGTGAGCATGTCTAAACGCGCGATAGGCCAGCGTAAGCCCGGTTAAATCGCCGACGGCAGCGGCCCCGACTTGTGGCGGCGCTACCTCAGAGGCGGACCAAGGATTTTGAGCGGCGACTTTAGATTTGAAACGCGCCCCGGCCTTGTTCGTCGGTCGAGCTGGGTAGCTTGAAGGGCAAATCGGAAGGTGCTACATTGTTATAACTATGAAGCGCACCCAAATTGCCATACGGCGCATCGGCAACTCACAGGGAATCGTGATTCCGAAGCCGCTGCTCGCTCAAATCGGACTCGAAGGACACGCGGAAATGACCATTGAGCGCGATGCGCTGGTGCTGCGCAGGCCGACCGGGGCTGCGCGAGCCGGTTGGGCGGCGGCGGCGCGAAAGATCGCAGGGCACGATGACGGAGCATTGGTGCTGGGCGAGTTTGGCAATGAAGATGACGCGGAGCTGAGTTGGTAGCGCGCGGTGATATTTGGTTGGTCGCGCTCGATCCGAGCGTGGGCAGCGAGATTAAAAAAGCCCGACCTTGCGTGGTGGTTTCGCCGCCGGAGATGCATGATTACCTGCGCACGGTCATCGTCGCCCCTATGACGACGAAAAGCCGCCCGGCGCCATTTCGAATCTCGCTCTCGCATGGCGGCAAGAAAGGTTTGATTCTGCTGGATCAGATTCGCGCTGTGGACAAGGTGCGGTTGGCGAAAAAGATGGGAAGCGTTTCGGCCAAGACGCTATCTCTAGCTTTGAATTCGCTGCAGGAGGTGTTCGCTAAATAGTGTGCGATCGCGAGCGCGCATTGATCCATTGCGCCCGTTTCGCTTCTCGCGCGACCTGCAGGGAAATTCGCCTCCCAACCGGCGTGAAGGCAGGCCCAACTGCGAATATCCTGGTCGCCCAATTAGAAGTCCCTGTAAAGTTGCTTGCGACAATCTCAAAGCTACCTGGAGACTGTAATGCCCGACGATCCCATCAAACACGTCGTCGTCCTGATGCTCGAGAATCGTTCCTTCGACCACATTCTTGGCGGCACCGCCAAAATGCGCGCGAAATTTGCTTTGAGCGGCACCAACAAATACGGTCGCAAGAGCTACGGTCAACAACCCGGCGCGGCCCGACAAGTACCCAATGATCCCATTCACGAGACCACGGACGTCCTGATCCAACTAGGGGGCACCGGCGGCATAGCGCCGAACGGCGGCTTCGTCCAAGACTATGCGCAATCCTATCCGAGGCTCGACGACCCTTCCGAGGTCATGCGCTATCACGATGAAGGTACACTGCCCGCCATTCACGCTCTCGCCAATGCCTTTACCGTCTGCGATTCCTGGCATTCTTCGGTTCCCGGACCGACCTGGGCGAATCGCCTATTTGCTCTGAGCGGCACGAGTTTGGGCAGAGTCAAAATGCCCAACGGCATCATGAACCTGAACCTGCACTGGTATGACCAAGCTACTATTTTTGACCGCTTAAACGAAAAGTTCATCGAGTGGAAGGTCTACTTCGGGGATACACCACTGTCTCTGCTCCTTGTGCACCAATGGTCACCGGAGAATGCCGCACGGCACCACCACATGATGGGCTTCTACCAGGATGCCGCCGGCGATGCCGACAAGTTTCCACCATTTGCCTTCATCGAGCCCGCCTACATGCAGCCGGGCGCCAACGACGCTCATCCGCCCCACGACATCATCAACGCCGACGGTCTCATCGCCGGCGTCTACAACGCCATCCGCAAAAACGACAAACTCTGGAACTCGACACTGTTGCTCGTTCTATTCGACGAACATGGCGGCTTTTATGACCACGTCGAGCCCCCCAAGGCGATTCCGCCGGATCATCACAGCGAAGAATATGACTTCACCCGCTACGGCGTCCGCGTCCCCGCGATTCTCATCTCTCCCTACGTCGGCAATGGCATCTTCTCCGAGCTGCTGGACCACACCAGTCTGCTTAAATTTCTGCAGGATAAATGGGACCTCGGCGATCTGGGCGACCGCACGGCCAAGGCCAACACCTTCAAAGCGGTCATCAATGGCGTTGCGCCGCCCCGCACCGAGACTCCGCCGCGAGTCGATCCTTCGACGCTGACTGTCGCAGCCTCAGCGCCGGTCGATGCTCTCAACGAACACCAAAGCGCGCTGGTTGCCATGTCCCACAATTTGGAGACCATGACCGCCGAAGACCCCAATCTCGTGGCCGCTCGCAGCCGTCACGTCTTGACCGGCCCGCAAAGCCAAATCGACACCGCGGTCGATCGAGTCGACAACTTCATCAATCAGCAAAAAGCCACCGTGGAAAGCTGGAACAAGTGAGGCAGCGACCGGTGCGGCAGCAGTTGTCCATGGGCGGCGGACGCATTTGCGGGCGCGGCGGCTTACCCGGTGCTCGAAGCGCGTGTAATTACAGCCTGCTGCAGATCGCGGCCATCAGAGCTTTGGCCTTCTCGTAATCGGCGGACTTCAGATCCATGCCGACCATGACATCCGCCTTGACTGCAAACAGCTGCGTGCCGTGCATCACGGTGGCGTTGTCCCAGGGACCCTTGAGATTGCTGTCGGTTTTAAACCCAATCTGGGTCGGGGCGCCGGGCGCAGCACCGGCATCGTTGCCGCCGACCATCTTCATCAAACCGCCGATGAGCGCGGAGGTTTGTGGATCCTGCGGTATGGAATTGAGACCGTTCATGGGAATGTTGCCGCCCATGGCGGCCCCCATGGTCGCCGGTCCGTTCTTCAACATGTTGTAGTTCTTGAGTCCGCCCTGCCAGACATATTCAACCGGGTAGGTGCGCTGTCCCTGCGCAGTAGCAACGCGATACTCGCAGCTGTTCCCGTCGGAACCGGCACTCGGTGCACCCGCAAGCTTGCCGACGGCGGCTTCCACCGCGGCTTGCGCCAGCACGGTGCAGGCTGCGCCATGGGCCTTCGCCTTCGGAGCATTCATCGCGGCGCGGGCACCGTCGTAGGCGAGAGGATGATTGAAGCGCGGTACCGCCAGCCTCGCGACCGCGACCGCTTCGTCTTCGCTGCCGCTGGCGCGGCTCATGTCGATGATGATGCCCTGATCTGCCTTGTTGACGAATAAGCTGCCGCCCGGAATCCAATTCGCGTGGTCCCACGGACCTTGCGGTCCTTGTGCGATGATTCGGTGCGCATTCGCCGCAAGACCGGGTTGGCCGGCCTGCTCGAAGACACCGCCCAAGGTATTGGGCGCGGAATCGGTGATGCTGCCCGCCTCGGCCGCACCAGAGGCGTTCCACAGAAGCGAGATCTGCTTACCGCCGGTGCCGCGATAGACGCACGCGGTGCCGCGGGGATTGGCAGCGCCGTTGTCATCGGCGCGAAAGGGGGGTGTGGCGAGTTGGTCGACGTAGGCCTGCGCCTCGTTTGCGGAAAGCAGTGTGCAAGGATCCGTGGCGGCACCGGCTCGGGCTAGGCAGGCGAGCAAGGCGGCCGCGAGCCCTAAGGCGGCGGCGGCGTGTCTGACATGGGATTGAGCGCTCATCAAAAATCTCCCTGGGAATCGAATCGGCATGGGCCGAATCACCTGGATCTGTTCATAAGAACCGGAAGGAGCGAAAAAGCCCGCCAACAGAACGGCGAGGCAAAGCGGCGCGGGGAGCGCGATATCTGGCCTTGCCACCTGTCAGCCAAAGCCGGGCCTTCCGCTAGCGCAGTCCTACGACTGCCGCGGTCGCCCGCTGGCTGACGAACAGAATGATTTCCGCCACGCTTCCCACTCATCCCGCAAAAGGTGAGAGGAAAAACCATGACGGCATCGACGAATACCATCATTTTCGCGATTCTATTGATAGCCGTGTTGGTCGCGGTTATCGCGTGGGTGAGCGTGCAGCGACGACGGTCGTTGCGGCTTAGAAAGCGTTTCGGACCGGAATACGACCTGGCGGTATCTCACTATCGCAGCCGGAGTAAGGCTGAAACAGAACTGCTGAAGCGTGAGCAGCGCGCCGCTCGATTGACGATTGTGCCGTTAACATCGGCGGACGCTTTCCGATTCTCCCAAGCCTGGAACACGCTGCAGGGCCGCTTCATCGACAGCCCCAAGGGCGTCGTGGCGGAAGCGGATCATCTGGTGCGGGAACTCATGGCCAAACGCGGCTACCCGATGGGCGATTTTGAGCGCATGGCGGCGGACTTATCGGTGCACCATCCAGGCATCGTCCCCACCTATCGAGCCGCGCAAGCCATTGCCGCACGGGATGCGCGCGGCGAGGCGGACACCGAGGAACTGCGCAAGTCCCTGATCTACTACCGCACGCTATTCGATGAGTTGCTCGGCGTCGCTCCCGAGAAGCTGGCAACCGAGCCGTCCGCAACCGGCATCCCGGTGCACTCATGAGTCCCCAAATGAACGGAGAACCGCGTGAGGAGGCGCTGGGCGCATCGGATCAATCGAGGGCGCCCCGCCAAGCATCGGTCGCGCACGAAGGAGAGCAACCGCTTCTGCCGGCGATCGACACCGACGGCTTGACGCAAACGTCGCGGACGAAAGAAGACGCGAGCCTTGCGCCGCTGTTTACCCCAGATGCGGCGCTGGATTTTCGCTCGCGCTGGGACTTGGTGCAAAGAAGCTTTGTCGATGACCCCAAAGAAGCTGTCCACGCCGCCGATGAGCTGGTCGCGCAAGTCACTGAGAATCTCGCGCAAACCTTTGCCAAGCATCGCTCAGCACTCGAAAAGGGCCTCGATCAAGCAGAAAGACCGACCACCGAAAATTTACGACTCGCGTTGCGTCAATATCGCTCTTTTTTCGAACGGCTGCTCTCGATTTAAGTTCTCGCCGCTCGAACGACGGACTGACTGAAGCTTTTAGGAGCAGTTCATGAGCCTACCCAGAAAGGCGCGCGCCTTAGGCTTCAATCATATTGCACTCGAGGTGGGTAATGTGGAGGAGGCCCTTGCCTTTTATGCGGGCATCATCGAGTTCAAGCTGCGCGGTAAAAGCCACGATATGGCCTTCATCGACCTAGGCGATCAATTTCTCGCATTGCAAAAGGGACCAAGCGCCACACCGGGGGTCGGGCGCCACTTCGGACTTGTCGTCGATGACAAAGAAGCCGTACGCCAGGCGCTGAACGACGCCGGGGTCAAGATTTTGCCCGGACCGTTCCTCGATTTCTACGACCCCTGGGGAAATCGCGTCGAGATCGTGGGCTACGATGGCATCCAATTCTCAAAGGCGCCGAACGTGTTGCGAGGCATGGGCTTGGGGCACCTGTCGAAAAGCGCCAAAGCCATCAAAGAGCTGGCCGACAAGGGCATGGCGCCCGACTAGATTTCATGCCGCACTGCGTCCACTTCAAACCGTAGCCACTTCACATTCTTAAAAGAGTCGCTGCCGTAATGTTGGATCATGTGTCAGCGCTACGCATTCCCCGATCAGGCCACCGTTGAACGCGAATTCATGCCTTCGCGGGCCTGGTGGAATTTCTCTCCCAAATACAACGTCGGTGCGAATCAATATGTTCCCTCAATCCGTTGGCACGGCGGGCAATCCGAAGCGGCAATGATGCGCTGGGGCTTGATTCCCTCCTTCGCAGAAGGGCGGGCGGGTGAATCACCGCTGATCGTCGAGGCTGACGAGGTGCTGGAATCGCCGCTATTCCGCGCACCCTGGCTCGAAGGTCAACGCTGCATTCTGCCCATGTTGGGATTTTACGCTTGGCAACTGACCAATCGGCGCTACCGGCAGCCGCACTTCATTCGGTTGCTTAACCGCTCGGTCTTCGGCGTGGCGGCCGTTTGGGATCGTTCCGTCAGCGAGGACGACGATGTGCTCGAGAGTTGCTCGATCGTGTGCGTGCCGCCCAACGAGCTGATCGTGCAGATTGCCAATACCGATGGACATATGCCGGCCATCTTGCGGCGCAGGGACTATCTGACGTGGCTCAAAGGGACACCGGTTGCGGCCAAGGCCACCCTGTATCCCTACAACATGGGCAGCCTGCAGGCGTTCCCGGTCAGTCCACGCATCAATTCCACGACGGCTGACGATGCCGCCCTCATTCAACCGGTCGAACTGGCCTAAACCGAAGACGCTACGCCGCGCGCGACTGCGCCGCCGCGAACAGGCGCGCGACTTCGCGGTTGAAGGCCGGAATATCCTTCGGATTGCGGCTCGTCACGAGATTGCCGTCCACCACCGCCTCTTGGTCCACCCAGCGACCGCCGGCATTTTCAAGGTCGGTTTTTAAGGAAGGCCACGAGGTGAGCGTGCGGCCCTTCGCAGCGCCGGCTTCGATCAGCATCCAGGGTCCGTGGCAGATCGCTGCCACCGGCTTTTGCGCATCGAAAAACGCTTTCACAAAGGCAACGGCTTTCGCGTCCATGCGCAGCTTGTCCGGATTCATGACGCCGCCCGGAAGCAGCAGGGCGTCGTAGTTTTTGGCATCGATCGAATCGACGGTTTTATCCGCGGTGACCGTTTTGCCCCACTCGGTATGATTCCAGCCTTTGACCTCGCCGCTCTTGAGCGACACCACCTCTGTTTTGGCGCCCGCTTCGTCCAGTGCACGCCTGGGTTCAAACAGCTCGGATTGCTCGAAGCCATCGGTCGCCAGTATCGCCACTCTCACGCCGTTTAAGTTTTTTGCCATGTCCGATCTCCTGCGCTTGTGTGAAGCTCAAGAGTCTCGCTCCAAAGCCGCGCAGTGGGGAGACAGGAAGGGGCGCAATCGCCCTTCGGATTGCGCTGACAGCTTTTTAAAGCTTACTTCGGCACGAAGTCCTTCGGCTTCTCCGAGCCGTCGCCGAATAAGAATTTCTCCATTTCCGCCACAAGGAACGCCCGGGCCTTGGGCTCGATCGGCGTCAGCCGATTTTCGTTGATCAGCATGGTCTGATGCGCCACCCACTGCGCCCAGCCTTCCTTGGAGATGTGGGCGTAAATTCTTTTCCCGAGTTCTCCCGGGTAGGGCAGATAGTCGAGGCCTTCCGCCTCGCGCTTGAGCAATGAGCATTGAACCTTGCGTGCCATAAGAGGAATCTTAACCTATGTGCTCGATGCGGTGCGCAAACGCTCGAACAGCTGGCTGATGGGCTGCGGCAATCCGATGCGCGGCGGCCTTTCCAGCGGATACCAAAGCTGGTGGTCCGCATCGCCTACGCCCGTTTCGGCGCGGCAATGAACCACGATGGGTTTCAGGCGCAGGTCGAAATGCGTGAACGCATGATCTATCGGCGGCAGCAGCTGCGGGTCCATCGAGGCATCGCGTAAGTTTGTCCGGCACCACGCCAATGCGTCGCCCGCGCTTTTAAATTGCGGCGGCGACCACAATCCGCCCCACAGCCCCGATGCCGGCCGGCGTTCGACCAAGACCGCGGTCGACGCTTTCTTCCCCGCCCGCGCGATCAGCAGCGTCGCTTGCCGCGACGGACGCAAGCGCTTCTGTTTCCTGCCCGGCAATTCGGTCTGGCGTGCTTCGAGCGCGGCGACACAGCCGCCGCTCATGGGACATAGCGTGCAGATTGGGCGAGTGCGCGTGCACACCGTGGCGCCCAAATCCATGATGGCTTGCGTGTAAGCCGCGACTCGATCCGCGGGCGTACAGGCGTTCGACTGAGTCCACAACGCCGCGAGCACCGTGTTCGAACTCGGATCTCCCGCAATGCCAAACACGCGCGCAAGTACGCGCTTGACGTTGCCGTCGAGAATCGGATGACGCTGCCCGCGGGAGAGCGCCAAAATTGCGCCGGCGGTCGATCGTCCGATGCCGGGCAAGCTCATCACATCGTCAATCCGTTGCGGAAAATCGCCGCCTAACTGCGCGGCCAGCAGTTGCGCGCAGGCTTTGAGGTTGCGGGCCCGTGCGTAATAGCCGAGTCCTGTCCAGAGATGCAGCACTTCATCGAGCGGCGCGGCGGCGAGCGTTCGCACGTCGGGAAAGCGCGCCATGAAGCGCTCATAGTACGGCAGCACAGTGATCACTTGCGTCTGCTGCAGCATCACCTCGGACACCCACACCCGGTAAGGCGTCGGATTGTTCTGCCACGGCAGCGTGTGACGACCGTGAAGCGCAAACCAGTCGAGCAGCCGCCGCGCGAATTGTTCGGGCTCCCACCTCACTTGGGGAAGAGTCCCTTGAGCCCGTTCTTTTTGAGCACGTCCTCAAGCTTTCGCTTCAGCTGATCCTTGGCGGCTGATTCGATATCCGGTCTCACCGTGGGAGCCGCATAAGTTCCGGTCACTGTCAGCGGAATGTCGGTCGTCCTGGCCGGGGCCGTGCTGATGCGCGCCACCAGTTTGAGATCGAGCGCCTTGCTGGACAGGTTGGCGCTGCCCTGACCTGCGACGCTGAGCGCCTGCGAGGCGATGGTCAGATCGTGGGTTTGGGCCACGCCATTGGTGATCTGCGCCGAGATCTTGAAGGCCTGAAACGGCGTATGGCCCGTGCTTTGTGCGGCGGGCGCGGGTGATCGGTTGATCAGCGCCTGCGCCAAATTGATCTCGTAGCCCACATCGATGCCTTCGAGCGCGCCGTTCGCGAGGCTCGCATCGAGCTGGCCATTCATCGTCTTGAGCAGCGCGTCCGCCGTCTCGCCGCGCGCACTGACTTTGAGATTCACGGTGGCGCGTCCCGACAAGCGGCCTTTTTCGGCCGTGCTGGCGAGCAAGCGCGCCATGTCGACGCCGCTCAGGTGTGCATCGAGGCTCAAAGTCGGAAGGGTGCCGCGCGAATCCACACTAATGTCGCCTGAGTAGCGGCCGCCGTCGAGTTGCGCCTCGATCGGAAAGAGTCGCATCACCTGGTCCTTGGCGGTGAGGGTTATGCGCAGCTCGGAAAGCTGTAAGCGCGCGACCTGCGCGCTCTCGAGGGTGAGCGTACCGCCGGCGTCGAGGGGTTTCTCGTCCTTAGCGTCTTTGCCGGAAAGTGAGGGTGCGGGGACGGCATTTTCCGGCGCGCGGTATCGGTCCAGATCGATCCGATCCACGCCAAGATCGAACCTCACTGCATTGTTCTCGGCGTTGAGCTTGATGCTCCCTTGCAGCTGCGTGTCATCGAGATGCACTTGCAAGTGATTTAAGTCCAAGGTTTTCGCGCCGTAGCTGAAGTCCGTGCTTGCGGCAAGTTGCGTGAACGCTCTGGGATCTCGCGTCGGCGGCAGCGCGAGGCCTACGCGCGGCGCGACCTCGCGCAGCACCAAGGGAGCCAGCGTCAAGGAGCCGGCCATACCCAAGTCCTCCAGAATCTTCGTGGCACTGGCACTCCCGGCCAGATGCGCGCCCGAGAAATTCAGCGAGAATGCCGGAATGCTCAAGCTCTGCAGCGTTAGACTTAAAGTCATTGCCGGCATCGAGAGATCCCAGTCGACCGGCCGCTCGTGCGCCATGCTAAAGGTGCCGCCTAAGTTCACGGCATTGATCAGCATCTGCTGCGTGCCGTCTTGTCCCAAGTCGAACTTGCCCTTGAGGAAGAGTTGCTGACCTCGGGCGCTGCGGGCGTCGAAGCTTACGCTCACCGGGATGCGGCCGGTGAGCGAGCCGGACTCGAAGTTAAGATTCTCGATGCTGCTGCCCTCGTAGCTCGCCCGTCCCTGCCGCACCAGGATGTTCGCCAGCAAGCGCCAGTCGTTCATCTGCGCAGTGTGATCCAGGTCCGCTTTTGCCGCAGCCTGAGGCGCAGTGCTCTGCCAATTACCCCGGCCTTGCGCGTCTTTTCGAAGGCGCAAATCCAGCCCGTCAATCTCGACGCGGGCCACTTCCAAGCGCTTGCGCAAGAGGGGCAGCAGCTTGACCCGCACGCTGGCGTGGGTCAGCGAGAGAAAGGGCTCGGCGCCGAATCCGGGCGGATTGCCGAGGGTCGCAGGACCCAGTTCCAGCGCCAGCCAGGGGAACAGGGACAGCTTGATGTCGCCGGACAACTGCAAGTCACGGCCGGTGGATTGCTTGACGGCAGCGGCAATTTTGCCCTTGTAGTTGTTGGGATTGACGGTCAGCCAAACGATGAGGAGCGCCGCGCCCAGGAGCACGACGATGCCTGCCGCAAAAACACCCAAAAATCGTAAGCGCGTCATGCCTTTCGCTCGGTATTGAGAGGTCGATCATAGCTCAAGCGCTGACCCTCACGGCCGATACCCTTAAGATGATGGGCACACGCCCACGGTTACGGAAACCGCATGTCCAGCTGGTCGACTCAGAGCAAATTACTCAACAAATTGCGCAGGCGGCGCACCGATAACCCGGATCCTGCGGCTCTCGCCGCGGGCGGGAATGCGGCCGCGCCGGCCTTGCCCGAACCTGATTCCTCCTCGCGTCGATCGGCCGAGTTCCTGGAGTTTGCGCAGTCGGCGGGCGGCTTCGGCGTCTTTGAACTGAATCTGGTCAGCGGGGTCATCAAGGGCACCTCGCTGTTCTTCGAACTCATCGGCCTGGAGTGCCGCGACATGTCCTTGAGCCGCGAGGAGTGGCTGGCCTCCATTCATCCGCAAGATCTCGAGGGCGTCGTGCACGCCTTGAGCAACGCGGTGGCCTCGGGCGGCGGCTATGAAAGCGAATACCGCACCTTGACGGCGGGCGGCGAGGTGCGCTGGCTGGCCGGGCGCGGCCAGGTGCTGTTGGGCGGCGAGGGTTACGACTCGCGCGCCATCGGCACCATCACCGACATCACCGAGCGCAAGGCGCTGGAAGACAAGCTGCACTACGCCACCGAGTCTTTGAACATCGCGCAGACCGCGGCGGGCGTCGCGACGTTCGACTTCGATTTCCGCCGCAACACCCGCTTCTGCTCCGACAACTTCCGTGAGCTCTTAGGCATTCCGCCGGCAACCCCGCTCGATGATCTCAACCGAACCTTATCCCGCGTGCATCCGGATGACTTCGCGCGCGTGCGCGCCGCGCCCTTGGAAACGACCGCGACGGATCCTTACTATCGCTGCGAATACCGCGTGCTCCTGGACAGCGGCGCAGAGCGCTGGATCGGCGAGAAAGCCAAAGTCGCCCGCGGACCGATCGGCGAGGTGGAACGCATCACCGGTGCGCTCATCGACATCAGCGATCTTAAACGCACCAAGGCGGCCTTGGGCTCAGTGGAAATCCGCCTGGAACGGGCGCTGCGCGGCACGCAGGACGGCCTGTGGGAAATCGACCTGCTCACGAATGTCTCCTGGTACGGCCTGCGCTTCAACGAGATCTTGGGCTACAGCGTCGAGGAACTCGGGTCCTCGCACGAGCAGTTCGTGATCCTGATTCACCCGCAGGACCGCGAGCGCGTCGCGATGGCGCTCGACAATCATCTCGAACAGCGTGCCGTGTACGACCTGGAATTTCGCGTGCGCCACAAAGCGGGGCACTACGAATGGATGCGGGCGCGCGGGCAAGCCGAGCGGGCCGCGGACGGCACGCCGCTGCGCCTGGCCGGCGCGATGCAGCTGGTTACCGATCGAAAACTCGCCGAGCAAGCCTCGCTCGATGCGAAGCTGGCCGCGGAAGCGGCCAATCGCGCCAAGAGCAGCTTCCTCGCGAATCTGAGCCACGAAATCCGCACGCCCATGAACGGTGTGCTCGGCATGTCGCAGATTCTGGCGGAAACGCCGCTCGATGCCACGCAGCGCGAATATCTGGACATCATCCGCGGCAGCGCCAAGGCGCTCCTCTCCTTGATCAACGGCGTGCTGGATCTGTCGAAGATCGAAGCCGACCGGCTGGAGCTCGAGAACGTTGAGTTCGATCTGATTCAGCTGCTGTACGAGACCGTCGCGGCGACGGCGCTGCAGACCGCCGCCAAGGGCATTGAACTCATCGTCACCATCGAAGCCGAGGTGCCGGTCATGGTGCGCGCCGATCCGGTGCGGCTGCGGCAAGTGGTCTTAAATCTCTTGGGCAACGCGGTGAAATTCACGCACGAAGGTCACATCGCGCTCAAAGTTGCGAGCCGGGCGGGGGCCGCCGATCGCGCCCCCTTGACCATCGAGGTCACCGACACCGGGATCGGCATCCCTGCCGATCGGCTCGATCGTCTGTTCAAGTCTTTCTCTCAAGTCGATTCGTCCACCACCCGCCACTACGGCGGCACGGGTTTAGGGCTGTCGATCGTCAAACGCCTGGCGGAACTCATGGGCGGCGAAGTCGGTGTGCGCAGCGAAATAGGCCGGGGCTCGACCTTTTGGGTGCGCGTCGAGCTCGACATCGTGAAGGATCAGCCGGCGCGCCAGCCCATCGGCTTGGGACGCAAGATTTTGATCGTGGACGACATCCCAGCCGCGCGCGCGAGCCTGGCCTCGAAGCTCAAGCTCTACAGCTTCACGACGGTCGCTGTCGGCAGCGTGGACGAGGCGCTTGAGCGACTGGCCAAGGAGTCCTTCGATCTCGTGCTGGCAGATGAATTGATGCCGATGCGCGGCGGCATCGATCTGCTCAACGCGCTGCGCACCGCAGAACGCCATGCGCGGCTCCCCTTTGTCCTTCTGTCCCTGTTCGGCGCCGAGCATGACACCGTCGAGCGCGAATGCCGCCCCGATGCCATTGGCTTAAAGCCCATTCGCGCGGCGCTCCTGGCGAGCCTGTTGGACCAGGTGTTGAGCGGTAAGACGCCGCACGCGCCCACCGTCAAGTCCGCGCCCCAACCCTCCGCTACATTTCGCGGCAATAAGATCTTGTTGGTCGAGGACAACCCGGTGAATCAGCGCGTCGCGCAGCGCATTCTGGAGAATCTCGCGGCCGAGGTGACCATCGCCAACAATGGCGCGGAGGCACTGGAGCGCATCGGCGCCGCGCAATTCGATGCGGTGCTCATGGATTGCCAGATGCCGGTCATGGACGGCTTCACGGCGACGCGGCGCATTCGCGAACTGGAAGCGGGCCGCGCCGCCAAGCGCCTGCCCATCATCGCGCTCACCGCCAACGTCATGAGCGAAGATCGCGACAATTGCCTCAGCGCCGGCATGGACGCGCATTTGGGCAAGCCGATTGAGCCGGCCCAGCTCATCGAAGCGTTGGGCCGTTTCTTAAAGGCCGTTTCGGCCGCACCGGCGATCGATCGCAATGCGCTGCGCGAAGTCACCGGCGGGGATGCGGACTTCGAGCGGGAACTCGCCGAGACCTTCGTCGCCAGCGGCGATCAATGCCTGGCGGAGATCATGGCCGCGCTCAAGGTCAGCGATTTCGACACGGTGCGCAAGCGCGCGCATTCCCTCAAAGGCGCGAGCGCGAATATCCATGCGCTCGATCTGAGCCGCGCGGCCTCGAGTCTCGAGACGGCGGTGCGCGAGAACTCCATTCCGGCCATCGGCGGCTTGGTCGCGGACTTGAGCGAGAAGCTGGCCGCGGTCAACGCGCAATTGCGCGAAGTCGGCTAAGCCGAGTTTTCTTTAGCCGTGCGCGGCGAGCGGCAACGGCATGCCCAGTTCCTGCCCGCTCGAGCAATTGCGCCCCGCGAGCTTGCTCTTGTACAGGCTCTCATCGGCGGCGCGAATCAACGCTTCCACCTTTAAGGTGAGATCCGGGCCATTGGATCCCGTCGAGGCGACGCCGAAGCTGGCGCTGACTTGGGTGTCGCCGGCGCGCGTCGCGAACGGCGAGGCGCACACCAAATTGCGGATTTTCTCAGCCACGATCATGCCGTCGGAATACAGGGTATCCGGCAGCACCACCAAGAATTCCTCGCCGCCATAGCGCGCGATCCAATCGCTGTTGGTTCGAATGAACTTCTGCGCGCGGCAGGCGAACTGCTGCAGCACGTCATCGCCCGCGGCGTGGCCGCACCGGTCGTTGACCTGTTTGAAATGATCGAGATCGCACATCAGCACCGACAAGGGATACGCATAGCGGCGGCAGCGCTCGACTTCGCGCGGCAGCTGCTCCATGAGATACCGCCGGTTGTAGGCGCCGGTGAGAGCATCCGTGATCGACAAAATCCGGTTGCGCTGATTGGCGACGCGCAGCGAGTGTTCGAGGGCGAGAATACGCCGCCCGGCGTTTAAGCGGGCGATGAGTTCCGGTTCGTGCACGGGTTTGACCAGGTAATCATCGGCGCCGGCCTCGAGCCCCGCGATGATGTGTTCCTTGGCATCGCGCGCGGTCAAGAGCAACGCGTACACATAGCCGTCGAGCTGCATATTACGCACCGCTTTGCACAGGGCGATGCCGTCCATTTCCGGCATCTCCCAGTCGGTCACCAGCATCGGATAGTAGCGCTTGGTCATCTTATCGAGCGCCTCGGAGCCATTGGCCACGGCGTCGACTTCGTAACCGGCGTTCTTGAGAAAACGGGTCATGAGCATGCGCGTGACCGGGTCATCCTCGGCCAGCAAGATCGCCGGTGATGCATCGATCGTGATCGGCGTCACAGATTCCGTCTCAGACACTTTGATTTGAACCCCGCATGCCCAAGGCTTCTCGTGTAGCGAGATATCGGCCCAGTTCTCAATGACTTAATCATCGGTGAGAACCTTGTTGCAAATCTCGGCACTAGCACTCACTGGTGCCAAGAGAATGCCGGAAGTCGCGCCCAATTCACGCATTTGCCGGGCTTCGCCGCCTTCAGAGCAACGCCTTGGGGACCGATATCGCTGGCATGTGCGATTCGCGTCCCCCTAGCCGCAGATCACCCTTGCCCGGTGCGCGCGCCATGCACGCGAGCGGCGAGGGCTTCTGGGAATTAGACCTCGCGGACGGCTCTGCCTGGTTCAGCGATTGGTTCTGCCCGCGCCTGCAGGGGATTGAAGCGCTGAAACGTCCGGCGTTCAGCGATTTACGGCCGCTCATGTCGCCTGAGACCTGGGATGCGCTGCTTAAGCGGCTGCGCTCGCATCTCGAGGAGCGTACACCCCTCGACACCGAGTTTCAGGTGCAGCTCAGCACGGGCCAAACCGAGTGGTGGCACATGCGCGGCTCGGCGCTGCGCAGCGACACGGGGCACCCGACCCACTTTGCCGGCTGCGTGCGCGATGTAACCGCAATCCGCTTGAGCGAAGCCTGATTCCCTTAAGCGTCCGGTGCGTCCGCCGGCACGTGGGTGCTGCCCTCGCGTCCCGTGAACCAATTCACCGCGTACTGCACCAACTGCGTGCCGGTGTTGAGGTTCAGCTTGCGCTTGATGCGCTGGCGGTGCGATTCGACCGTCTTGATGCTTAAGTTCAACGACTCGGCCGTTTCCCGCGTGCTCATGCCCTTGCCGATCATGTGCAGAATTTGCAGTTCGCGATTGCTCAACCGATCGATCGGATTGGCGGAAATGTAGGAGCCGCCGGCGGCGAATTTCTGAATCATGTTGTTGCCGACTGCTTCGGACACATAGATGCCGCCGTCCAGCACCCGGCGCAGCGACACCAGAAATTGCTCGCTCGCGGCCTGCTTCATGATGTAGCCGTTGGCGCCGGCCGAGAGCATGCGTTCGGCATAAATAGTCTCATCGTGCATCGACAGCACCAGAATCGGCAGTTGCGGGTAATGGGCGCGCACGTCGCGCACCAGCTCGATGCCGTCGCTTTGCTTCAAGCTGATATCGGCGATCATGACGTCGGGATTCAGTTCCTTGATCGCCGTGCGCGCATCGCGCGCGGTCTCTGCCTCGCCGCAGACGATCAGGTCTTCTTCATTCTCCATAATGCGCCGCAATCCCTGGCGCACGATGGGATGATCATCGACAATCAAGACGCGCCGCACGCGGCGCTTTCCCGTGCTGCCGGCTCCCGAGGGAGACATTGAGGATCGAATCCATCCGCTGCTGGCTGCCATGTTGATTTCTCCTTAAATGGCCTGGTTGAATAATAGCTTACGCCGCACGGCTTAGCCTGTGACCGTAACGGTGGCGCCGTGTGGCGTATTCGAGGCGATGTCGAACTTCGCGCCGATCATGTCGGCGCGATATTTCATGATTTTCAATCCCATTCCCGACGGCGAGGGCGCGGCGCGCAGCAATCCCACGCCGTTATCGCAGATGCGCAAGGTAAATCCGTCCGCTGTCGCGATGAGACCGATGTCCACGAGGCTCGCCCGCCCATGGCGCGCGGCGTTCGTGAGTGCCTCCTGGGCGATGCGATAGAGGTGGCTGGCATCGGTTTCCGACAGATCGAATTCCGCGCATATTGCCGAGCTGAAGGTGACCTCCAGGCCGTAAAGGTCGCGGCTGCGCTCGGCCAGCGCGCGCAGCCCGGCGGTCAAGCCGCCGGTCTCGGTTCGCACCGGCAGAAGGCCCCGCGCCAGCGACCGGGCGGTGTCGATCGATTGATTCAAGTGGCCGATGACCTCGTTGACATTCTCGAGCACATCCGGACAGCGCTCTTGGATGCGGCCCGCCAGGCCGCGCAGCATCAGTGCAATGCCGGTGAGTTCTTGGCCTAAGCCGTCGTGCAGATCGCGTCCGATGCTCTGGCGCTCGCGCCCGGAGACATCCAGAATCTCCTGCTCGAGGCCCTTGCGTTCGGTGATGTCGCGCATCGAAATCGAAATACCGGTGGCGACGCCGTCATCGCGTACCAGCACGGCACGGTTCTCGAAGTAATGCGCGCGCCCGTCCTGGCAGGACTCGAACTCAAAGGTGATGGTCTCGCCGGTCTCGAGCAGTCCGCTCAGTTTCCGCAATACCCCGGTGCGTGCCGCATCCGGCAGCAGCGTGCCGATTTCGCGGCCGATGATCTGCTCGGTCGATAGGCCATTGACGGATTTGTTCACGAAACGCACCCGCATCGCGGTGTCGAGCAAAAAGAGCGTGTCGGCCGTGTTGGCGGTGGTGGCGCGCAATAGCTCTTCGGAGCGCCGCAGGCGCCGCTCGGAATCGCGCCGCGCGGTAACATCCTGGATGACGCCCACCAAGCCGCGCGTCGCGCTGCCCTCGAACAATGGCCTGGCGGTGGTCGCATAGGAGCGATACCGGCCGTCGTTGCCGAGCAGCTCGAATTCTTGGCGCACCTCGACCTCGCCCGAAAAGGCGCTGTCGATGGCGCGCTTGACCGCGCTCTGATCCTTCGGATGCACGCGTGTCAGCATGGTTTCCATATCCGGAAAGATGCTGGGTAAGTGAGCCTGCGGATCCTCCAGATTTGCGAATTCAAACGAGTTTTGCGCGCGATCCCAGCGCCACGCATGCATGTTCGCCATGGCCATCGACAGCTTGAGCCACCCGGTGCTGTTCTCGAGCGCAATCTGGGCGAGTTTCTTCGCCTGCACGTTCTGCAGCGAGCCGAAGGCGCGAAACGGATGGCCCCCCAGCATCTCCAGGTGTCCGATGACCCTGACCCAGATGCGTTGATTCTGGAGTGTGTTGATTTCGAGTTCGAGGTCGATATGACCGGCGTCCGATTCGGCCCGTTGCAGTGCCTCGCGAAATTGTTCGCGCGCCTCCGGTACGCACCTTCCCAGCATCGATTCCCACGTGGGGCGGAATTCCTTGGGGTTGGTGCTGAAGACTCGGAACATCTCATCGGTCCAGGTCAGCTCCTGCGTCGCATAGCTGTATTCCCAGCCGCCGATTTTGGCGATGCGCTGCGTTTCATCCAGGATGTCGGTGAGGCGTTTGATTTCCGAGATGTCGACGCAGCAGCCGATCACGCGCACCGGATCGCCGCCCGCGTTGCGCTGAACCAAGGCTCGATCGAGGATCGCTTTGTAGCGGCCCTTGGCATCGCGAATGCGATAGGTCGTGGTCCAACTGCGGCCGTTGAGCAGCGCCACGCTGATGGCTTTCTTGGCGGCGCTGAAATCGCGCGGGTGGATCCGTCCCAACCAGGCTTCGGCGGAGGATTCCAATTGCTCGGGGATAATACCCAAGACTTCTTCGACGCCGCGCGATCGATGTACCACGCCTTTGACGATGTCCCACTCGAAAATGATGCCGTCCACCGCCTCGGCGGCGAGGCGAAAGACCTCTTCGCGCTGCGCCAGCCTGAACTCGGCCTGCTTGCGCTCGGTGATGTCGCGAGAGTTGATGACGATGCCGCCGATCAAAGGATTGTCCAACGCGGAGACGCAACGCGACTCCAGCCAGCGGAACGAACCGTCCTTGTGACGCGTGCGAAACTCGCGCGAGAAGCCCTTGATCTCGCCGGCTGCCAATTGCCGGTACTTCACGAGCAGGTCCTCGCGGTCATCCGCATGCGCATGCTCGAACACATAGTTCGACTCGCGTTCTTCGGATGTGTAGCCCAGCGAGTTGTGCACGCCGGCGCTGACGTATTGCATGCGGCCATCCGCCGCGGCAATGGTGATGATGTCCTGAGCATGCTCCGTAAGCGCAAGCAAACGGCGGTCAGCGCTTCCTTGGGCGCGATTGTTGAGGCGCCGCCCGGTGACTTCGAGGCACATGACGATGAGCCCGCCGATGCCGAATGCGCCCTTGAGCGGTTGCACGTCGATCTCGAAGCGGCGCGTCGGATGCGCGGGTTCTGAAAATACCAGCGACTCATCGTGGAAGGGTTGACCCTCGAGTGCCCGTTCAAAGACCTCCGGCTTCAAAAGCAGCGTGGGCATCAGCATCAGCGCCGAACAGCCGAGGATGCCACCGGGGACGGAACCCGCGGTCCGGATTGCGCCGGCATTGGCATGCGTGACTTTGAGGTTGGCGTCCAAAAGGATCAGGTCGTAGGGCAGCTGATCCACGGCCGCCACCAAATCGGGCTGCGGCGTGGGAAGCGGAAAGCTCAGCATCACCAAGCGCTGGCCCGGCGCGGTTTCCAGCGCCTTTAAATCCGTCATGGCAGCCTGCTCGCCGGCACTGAAGCGCCAGGTCAGCACGCGACTGCATGTCACATTCGGGTCGGTCAGGCAGGCCAGCAGCGCGTCGAACTTGGAGGCCGAGGAGAAACCTAAGACGCCGGCCAGCGGGCTCTCCAATAGCTGCGCCCCTTCGCCCTCCAGGCATCGACGCGCAGCAGCATTGGCCAACACGATGGGTAAATGTTTATGTCGAGCATCGACCACCAGCACGCCATCGCGCAGGCTGTCCAACGCCGAATCGGCCAAGGCACGTGTCGCACTCGAGGCGAGACGCAAATAATCCGGAGACGTCGCCATCCTTTGGAACTCCGGTGTCTTAATATATCAGTCCTCATATCTTATACGCTCACCCTAATCTGAGCGTATCCCCGGGGGATGAATATGCGGGAATCCCCTAATTTAACAGCCGCTGACGTTAAGATTTGGAATGATTGCGGCGTCGCCGGCGGCACCACCACATCGCCGCTCGGCTTCATGGCGAAGCATGCGCCGGGGGCCGGCGTGGCGAAACCTCGTGCTCGGCGCCACCATCTCGCAGCTACCAACGCTAGCAGAGAGGCGCGTGAATCGCGGCACGGCAAAGGCCGCAATGATACCGACCAGACTCAGCGACACCGCGGCTTCGATCAGTGAAAATCCTCTTCGATGAAAGGCGCCTGCCCCCTCGAGACAATATTGCCGGGTGCGAGCATTCGGCTTCAGTTCTTGGTGGCTGAGAGGATCCGCGCGAAGCTGTGGCGGCGGGTCACCAACCCCGCCGCGGACGAGCCGGCCTTCGTCGTCTAATTCGGATTAAACTCAACGCGTGAGTGCACACGCCATTAAGCATCTTCGTAAAAGCGATCCGCGCTTGGGCGAGTGGATTGATCGGATCGGCGTCCTGAGCCTGCCGACGCAGCCTGCGCGAGAGCCGTATGTTGCGTTGCTCGAGGCCATCGCTCATCAACAACTTGCCGGCGCCGCGGCGCGCGCCATCTGGGCGCGGGTTGTCGGCTTGTTCGAGGACGGCGTTCCCTGCTCGAAGCGGCTCGCGGACATGCCCGAGACAGAGCTGCGATCGGCGGGTCTGTCGCGCAGCAAGGCGCTGGCGATGAAGGATATCTGCGTACGAGTCAATGCCGGCCAGATCCCAAGCGCTGCCCTCATCGCGCAGATGTCCGACGCGCAAATCTATACGCAGTTGCTCGAGGCGCGCGGTGTTGGGGCATGGACCGTGGATATGCTGATGCTCTTCACACTGTGCCGCCCCGACGTGATGCCGGTCACCGATTACGGTGTGCGCAAAGGGTTCCAAGCGCTGTATCGCAAACGCGCGTTACCTTCGCCGAAGCAGTTGTTGGAATTCTCCGAGAAGTGGCGGCCCCATCGGTCTGTGGCGGCGCTTTATCTATGGCGGATCGCGGCGACCGCCAACAGACCTAAGAAGAAAAAGTCACTTTCCAAATAAGTCATCCAGCGCGGATTTCGCCTTTGCAATCTCCGCTTCGTTCTTCGCAACGTAAGCCCCGGCTCTGGGCTTGAAATGATCGCAAAAATTGGCCTCATCTTTCTTGCGTACCTCTTCCGCCGTCGGTTCCTTACAGTGCTTGGCATAGGAGGTGTCGTACTCGACACACATTTTGCACACGTGCAGCTCGGCATTGCAGGCTTTGCAGACTTCGAGTCGGCGCAGCGGTAGGCTGAGCGCTGAAAGAGAGGCGCCGCAGCGCCAACAGACTAGGGAGTGGGACATGGCACGCTCACTACTTAATGGGGGCAACCTGCAAGTATTTACAGATTTCAGCTTAGGAGCTTAGGAGAGTGTCGCGATAGGAGGCAATACTAAGCAGAATTTAGCGCGCTAAAAAACCGGACTTCGGCTCACGTTCCTGCGAAGTAAAAACATTAAGTCGAGTACATATGGCCAGGCCCACTGGGGGCCTGGCACGTTTAATCACTCGTTAGCAGAAGACTTAGGGGATTAATCGAGGGCAGTTCGAAGAGCGCTCGCACGCATAGCTTGGTTCGAACCGATTTGCGCATCCGTCCCGACAACCCCGCGATTCATTCGGTCCGTGCCGACAACACCATCGGTGCCGACAACACCGCGAGTCAATCGATCAGTACCGACAACACCATCCGTACCGACAACACCGTCGGTGCCAACGACACCGCGTGTCAATCGGTCCGTACCAACGACACCATCAGTGCCGACAACACCGCGTGTCAATCGGTCCGTACCAACGACACCATCAGTGCCGACAACACCGTCGGTGCCAACGACACCGCGTGTCAATCGATCAGTACCGACCACACCATCCGTGCCGACAACGCCGTCTGTTCCAACGACACCGCGAGTCAATCGATCAGTACCGACAACACCATCTGTTCCAACGACACCGCGAGTCAATCGATCAGTACCGACAACACCATCGGTGCCGACAACGCCGCGAGTCAATCGATCAGTACCGACAACACCATCGGTGCCGACAACGCCGCGAGTCAATCGATCAGTACCGACAACACCATCGGTGCCGACAAC
>DATAVX010000075.1:0-6479 GCA_036267535.1 Steroidobacteraceae bacterium | reverse complement strand
TACATGTCGTGCATGCCGCGCTCACAGCCGCCGACCGCCAACGCGATCCCGATGAGCAGCAGCGTGTCGAACCTCACTGCAGTACCTCGCTGACCGAAACGGGCGACAGCGTCTCGAGGAAGCGCCGCGCCCGGATCATATCGGCGACGTCATCCGCGCGCAGCAGCAGAAAGAAGCGGTCGCTGCTCGCCCGCTCAAAGGCCGCGATGCCGAACAGCGGATGATGCAAACGCGGCAGCCCGCTGCCGATCAACATCGCGGCGACGCCGCAGACGGCGGCGCCGAGCAGGCACATCTCGGCCGCCGGAGGCACGAACATGATCCAACTTGCCGCCGGCCGGCCTCCGACGTCGAGCGGATAATCGATCACCGCGGAGTAGTATTCCAGGGCGAAGGTGCCGAGGCCGGCGACAAGTCCGCCGAGCAACATCCACGGCGCCGGCCCTGCGCGCCCGCGCTCCAGCAACTCATCCAATCCTTCCACGGGAAAAGGCGAATAGGCCTCGACCGCCTTGAATGCGGCCTCGCGCCGTGCGCCGATGACCGCATCCATGAGCGCCTTCGCCGCGGCAAACTCTGCGAGCACGCCGTAGGGGCGATTTCCGCTCATGAGACGCCGCTCGGATGCCGGTCGATGAGCTTGCGCATCTCGAACATCGACAGAATCGGCAATACGCGCACGAAAACCAGGAATATCAGGAAAAACAGGCCGATCGAGCCCAATAAAAAGGCGAAGTCCCACAACGTCGGATAGAACATGCCCCAGCTCGACGGCAGGAAGTCCTGATAGAGGGCGGTGATGATCAACATCAGGCGCTCCAGCCACATGCCGATCAGCGCAAGAGCGGCGATCGCGAACAGCGCGCCTTCATGCCGGCGGATGCGCGGCAGCCACAGCAATTGAATTGCAAGCGCGTTGCAGAAGATCGTGGCCCAGAAAAGCCACGCATAACTGCCGCCGATTCGCTGCATGATGACGGCAATCTCATTGGGCTCCATGCTGTAAAAGGCCGTGAATATTTCCGCTCCGTAGCTGTAATCCACCACCAGACCCGCGGCGAGCAGGATCTTTGCCGTCTTGTCCACATGCACGTCGGTAATATAGTCCTGGAGTCCGAGCCAGCGCCGCATGGGCAGGCCGAGCACGAGCACGGCCGCGAATCCGGAAAACAGCGCACCGGCGACGAAGAAGGGCGGAAAGATGGTCGAGTGCCAGCCCGGCAGCAGCGCTTCGGAGAAGTCCAGGGCGACCATGCTGTGCACGGAAAAAACCAGCGGCACCGCGAGCCCTGCGAGCAGCAGGCTGAGCCGCTCGAAGCGCCGCCATTGGCGCGCTTCGCCGCGCCACCCCATGGCGAATAATCCATACCAGCGCGCTCTTGCGAGAGTCGGCGCCCGATCGCGCAGCGTCGCAAGATCGGGGATCATGCCGACAAACCAATACAGGATCGATACGCCGAGGTAGGCGAGGATTGCGAAGAAGTCCCATTCGAGCGAGCTGCGCCACTGCGGCCACACGTTCATGACGTTCGGATACGGAAACAGCCAATAGAAAAACCAAGGCCGGCCCAGGTGAAGGATGGGGAAGACTGCCGACACCGATACCGCGCAAACGGTCATGGTCTCGGCGTAGCGGTTGATGGCGCTGCGCCACTCCTCGCGCGCCAGGTAGAGAGCGCCCGAGATGAAAGTGCCCCCCATGCCGATTCCGATCCACCAGACATAATTGCCGATGGCAAATCCCCAGGCGACCGGCATGTCGATGCCCCATATGCCGACGCCTCTGTACAACAGCACGATGACGGCGGCGCCGAACACGAGGGTGAGTGCCAGGGCGGCCGCAAATGCCGCGCGCCAGGTGCGGCCGAAGTGCGGCCCAAGCGCGATCCAAGAAACCGCCTCGGTAACAGTACGGGGCGATCGTCCGGCCGCCACGACCGGGTGCAGCGCGGCATGCTGCGCGGCCCCGCACATCAAAGCTCATCCTTCAGCGACGGATGAGGGTTGCGCAGACGCGCCAAATAGCTGGTCCGCGGCCGGGTGTTGAGCTCGCCCAGCATCACGTAGCTGCGCCCCGATGCCTTGGCGCGAGCAACCATGGATTGCGGATCGGCCATGTTTCCGAAGCGGATCGCCTGGGTGGGGCACACGGCCTGACAGGCCGTGACCACGTCGCCGTCGCGGATGCGGCGATCATCCCGATCCGCGTCGATATGCGCAGACTCGATGCGCTGGATGCAGTAGGTACATTTCTCCATGACGCCGCGGCCGCGCACGGTTACTTCCGGATTGCGCTGCGCCTTCAGGGATTCCGCGGACTCGTCGACATACTGTAAAAAATTGAAGCGGCGCACCTTGTAGGGGCAGTTGTTCGAGCAGAAGCGGGTTCCGACACAACGGTTATAGACCTGGAGGTTCAGGCCCTCCGAGTCATGCACCGTGGCGCCGACGGGGCAAACGACCTCGCAGGGGGCGTGCTCGCACATCATGCAGGGAACCGGCTGCGAATATACCCGCGGCCTCTCGGCGCTGCCCTCGTAATAGCGGTCGACGCGAATCCAGTGCATCTCACGCCCGCGGCTCACCTGATCCTTGCCGACCACAGGGATGTTGTTCTCGGCCTGGCAGGCAATGGTGCAGGCGCTGCATCCGATGCATGAGTTGAGGTCGATGCTCATTCCCCAGGTGTATTCACCGGCGGCATGGCTCGGATACAGGCTCGGCGGCGGGCCGGCAAAACGATCCGACGCAGTCGCGAAATGCGGGTCATGCAGGTATTCCTGCAGCGTACCGGACCGCACCAGATCGCGGCCTTCCACATTGAAATGGTGCTGGGTTGCCGCGAGCGCGTAGCGATCGCCGGTCTTGCGGAGCCGCAGGCCGGCGCTGCGCCAGGGCGCAGTGGTGGTGCGCAATGAATACGCATCGAAGCCCAGTCCGTCGCCGACGCGGCCGGCGCGGCGGCGTCCGTAGCCGAGGTGCACCGTCACGCTTTGCGGCGCTTGGCCCGGCATCACCCAGATCGGAGCCCGCACTGTGCGATCCTGCAGGGACAGCTCGACCACATCGCCGTTGCGCAAATTCAATCGGGCCGCGAGCGCGGGACTCACCAGCGCGGCGTTGTCCCAGGTCAACTGAGTAAGCGGCTTCGGCAGCTCCTGCAACCAACCGTTGTTGGCCCACGTGCCGTCGCCAATGGTCGGATCGCTGCGAAACAGGAGATCGAGGGCGTCCTCGCTCGATGTGCGCAACGTCGGCGCGAGCCGAAATCCCGGACGAACGGCGGCCGTGAGCGGGGGCGGTGTGCTGTGCGCGATCACACCCGTTCGCAGCGCCGCCTCCCATGCCTCATCGTCCCTTAGCAGCCCGCACCAATGCCGGCGAACCCGGACGCTCGGCTCCGTCACCTCCTCACCGAGAAGTTGTGCCAGGACCTCGTGGGCGGAAAGGCCGTCATAGAGGGGTGCAATCAACGGCTGCACGATGCTGGCCGTGCCATCGTATGCGCGCGCGTCCGACCAACTCTCCAAGACATGTGCCATGGGTATGTGCCATTCGGCGAGCGACGCAGACTCGTCGTGGTAGAGGCCCAGGTGCAGCACGTGCGGTACCCGCTTCAGCGCTTCGGCGATTCTCAGGTCGACCGGTGCGTCGTAGACAGGATTGCAGCCGATCATCAGCAAGGTATCGACGCAGCCGGAATCGATCGCCGCCACCAGGTCGGAGAGAGTGCAACCCGCGGCCGACCGCTTCTCCACCGGCTCGCAATAGTCGATCGTCGATCCGACGTTCTCCAGAGCGGCATTCAACACATGCCCGAGTGCATGCATCCATGGCTCCTGCGACGGGCCGACGACGACGAGGGAGGCTGCGCGGTTGGCCTCGAGGTCCGTCGTCAGCGCGTCGAGCCAACGCCGCCGCTCCGGATCGGTGTCGTCGGGGACGTCGACCGACAGCCCCAGACGTTTGGCGAGCTGCAATGCGAGCCGCGACATATCGTCGGGCCGCAGCGGCAGGCGATGGTCCGCCATGGTACCGGTGAGCGACGGCGCCGATTCGATCACATATAAGCGGCTCGCCGTATTGTCGAGCTTGAGCCGCGAGGCGGCGTAGTCATGGGCATAACGGAGCCCGCCGGCCGGATCGGAAACGAAGTCCGCGTCGAGCGAGACCACGACCCGGGCGCGCTCGAAATGGAGGCGCGTCGACACAGCCCGTCCGTAAGCGAGTTGCGCGCCGGCGAATTCGTTGGCCGCATCCACGGGCTGATGAACGTGCCACCGGGCACCCCGGTATTTCGTCAGCAGCTCATCGAGCTGGGCACTCAGCGTCGGCGAGGTGACGGTGCCCGTCAGGACGCGAAGGCCCGCCCCGGCGTCGCGGTCAAAACCCGCCGTCATCGCCAAGAGCGCCGCATCGAGCTCGCCGCGCGCCGCGGCGTCTCCCCGATGGCTGATCGCTTGCGACCGATCCGGGTCCCATAGCTGCAAGATGTCCGCTTGACCGAATATGTCCGTCGCCCCCAGGCTGGCGGGATGATGCGGGTTTCCCTCGATTTTGGTCGGGCGGCCCATCCGGCTCTGCACGAGCACGCCGTGCGCATACCCTGCCCGCAGCACGCAGGTGGCGAAGAAGCGCGGCACTCCTTCGATCTGGCCGGGGGGCGTGCGCAGATAGGGCACGATCTGGCCCCGAGGTGGACGGCCGCATCCCGAAAGTCCCGCGAGCGCCAAAGACGCGCCCATGTACTTCAGGAATCCGCGGCGATCCAACTGGAGCGCTTCGGCGATGCTCGAATGCTGGTCGCGCAGCCAGATCAGAAATCCTTCGCTGTCGGCGAGCTCCTCGAGGCTGCGCCAGAGCGCCGGCCCACGCTTGGATCGCAGCGCGGCGCGTGCCGCATCGGCATCAAACCGTCGATGGTCATTCAGCGATGACATACCGAACAGTCGGCGAGCCGGCGCTTGTCGATGCGATAGTCATGCAGCAGCTGCGTGCCGAGAGCGGCTTGATCCGCACTGCGCCAGCGCAGATTGAACACCTGATCCTTGGGGCGCAAATAATGTTCCGGGTTGCGGTGACAGGCGAGGCACCATTGCATCTCCAGGGGTGCGGTACGGGCGGTAAGCGGCATGGTGTCGATCCGGCCATGACAACTTGCGCAGCCGACGCCCTTGGCGATGTGAATCGAGTGATTGAAATACACGAAATCCGGCAGATTGTTGAGGCGCTCCCAGTGCAGTGGAACCGCGCTGCGCATGGACTCGAGCAGCGGCCGCAAAGCAGCCTGCGAGGTGTATAGCTGGGAATGGCAGCTCATGCAGGTCGAGACGGCGGGAATGCCCGCGAAGGCGGAGGTCTCCACCGATGCGTGACAAAAGCGGCAATCGATTCCATCGTCGCCGACATGGTGCTTATGACTGAAAGGCACGGGCTGATCCGCCGATTGCCCCAAGCCGTAGTGATAATCCGTGCCGGCGCGCCATGCCGCAATAGCCGCCACCGTGGCTGCAATCGCCGCGAGGGCGAGTAGACGCAAATAAAACCCGATGCGGGGATCGAACAGCTGCGCCAAGTTGCGTCACCGGTTGGACTACGCTCTTCTTTGTGGCTGATCGGCGCGACGACGCGCAACGGTCTGCGCACGCAATGAGTGTCGCACACAGTCCGCCGCATGGGCAACGGAACGAATCTGAATCGACGGCTCTGTTCGGCGCTTCAATGCGTCCTACGCGGACGCACACCGTTGTCTTACAGACTGCCGGTTGCCGGTGCGACGATATTCTGTTGGTTGGATGGCGCCGGCAAAATGCTCACAGTTCCGATAGCAGCGTCGCGGAACCCGGATTCAATGAAGAACCCTTCGAGCCAGCTCGCCGTCGGGACGTCTCCAAGCCGAGATTCGCCGAAAGCCGTTCTGCCCTCGTATCGGGCCTACGATCCGTTGCCCGTGGGCTGCGCAACGGTGGATGCCGACGGCAGGATCAAGGACATCAATCGCAGGGGCGCGGAAATGCTCGGTTGGACTGCGCGCTGGCTCGTGGGCCGTTCCTTGGGAAAGTGGGTGCTGTCGGACGATGCGCCGCTCTTCGAGGCGCATCTACGCGCCGCAGCGCTCAGCCGACAGGGCGTCAGCGAGCGGTTGCGCGTCAAGAACCGGCACGGACGCATCCGTGATATGCGTTGGGAGAGCGTTGCGGCGCGCGGCGCAGGCGAAGGCGCGGGCCAGGTGGTCACGGTCATGATCGATATGTCCGAGGATCGCAAGCAGGAGCGCTTGGCGCGCTTCGAGCGGGCGAAGCTGCTGCAGGCCGGGCGCGTAAACATGCTGGGGGAGATCGCGGCCGGTCTCGCGCATGACCTGAGTCAGCCCCTTGGCGCGATTCTGCTCAATAGCACGGTCGGGCTGGAGCTTCAGGTACGGGTTGGAGCAGCTGCTGCCCAGCGACATTGAATTCGTGCATGGGCCGGGCTGCCCG
>DATAVX010000074.1:0-6070 GCA_036267535.1 Steroidobacteraceae bacterium | reverse complement strand
ACAACTGCGCAAGCCCTTCCGCGGTGAGATTGCCCAAATGCGCGGCGTGAATGCCCTGCGCCACGAACAGCGCGTCGATGCCCGCCCGGTTTGCGCCCTTGATATCGGTGTCGGCGCCGTCGCCAATGGCGAGCGGCCGGCGGATGTCGCGGCGGGCGAGGTTCGTCGCAACCGCTAGGGAAGCGTCGTAAATCGGCGGGTGTGGCTTGCCGTAGTACATCACCTTGCCGCCGACCTTCTCGTAGGCTTCGGCGAGCGCGCCGGCGCACCAGATCAGCTTGTCGCCGCGCTGAACCACGATGTCCGGATTGGCGCAGAGCATGATGAGGTCACGGCCGCGCATTTCCCGGAACAGGCCGGCATAATCGTCCGCCGTTTCGGTATCGTCGTCATACAGGCCCGTGCACAGCACGACTTCCGCCGCAGCCACATCCACCCGCTCGATATCCAGGCCATCAAGCACACCACCATCGCGGTCAGGACCGAGATGATAGACCTTCAGTGTCCGCCCAGCGACTGCGATCCGCTTCTCGACATCGTCGCGCGCCAGGACGCCGGAAGAAAGGATGGCGTCGTAGCACTCGGGCGGCACTCCGACCCGCTGAAGCATCGACTCCACGTCGACCACCGGGCGTGGCGCATTGGTAAGGAGGATCACCGGCCCGTGCGCGGCACGAAACCGGCACAACGCATCCACCGCGGGCCGGAACGCCTCGCGTCCATCGTGCAGCACGCCCCAAACGTCGCATAACAGCGCGTCGTAATCGGCGGCAATATCCGACAGACCGGCGAGAATCGGAATCATGACGACAAGCGGGTCGCATGCGATGCGACCCGCGTCAACCGAACACCTCTTCGAGCGCGTCAGAAGCTGTAGCTTGCGATCATTTTGACGGCGGACGGCCCTATCAGCTGGTCTCCATTCACATGTTGATAGATGGGTACTTCGACATCCGCATAGAGCTTCCATGCATTCACGCCCACCGCGATGCCAGGTGAGATCAGCAGCCGCGAATAGCCGGTGTTGCCCGGATCGCTTGCCGCACCGCTATCGCGCCCACGGTACGAGGCGACAAGCTGCAGCACAGGTTCGATCGAGACATTCGGCCCCACATGCCAGTTTGCATAACTCACGCCGAGCGCGCCATTCACTTCGCTGCCCGGCGTGTAGTTGTGCTGAGTGGCGATGTGATGCTGCCACAACCCCTGCACGAACCATTGGAAATCCCCGGTCACATCGAAGGTGCCGGTGTGATAGGCGCCCAGAAGAAGATCCGTGCTACCGGTGCCGATTTCCACATCGGAATCGAAATGCGCGAAGGTGGAATCGCCGGTCGGCAGCTTCACGCCGAAGATAATTCCGGTCGACATGTCCGGCGAGAAACCGGAATAGACGCCCATCAGCCGCACATCGCCGAAGGCGGAATGGTTGAAGGTTTCCGGCGCGCCGGAATCCGCTGTGACGAAATGCCGGTCGGTGTACGGAACCTCCGCCATCACGCCCCAGTCGGAGTTGAACATGTACTGGCCGCCCGCGAGATAAAAATTCGAGCGGATATTCTTGTCGTCGTTGTTGGCGGCGGGCGCGCTGGAGCTGCCGTGCCAATTTTTCGTCTGATTGAGATAGTCCCATTCGAGGAACACCGTTCCCCCCGGGCCGGAGGGCAACAAGGTGCTGGTGCCGACGTCGAAAATCGCGCAGCCGCAGGCGCAGGCGAGCGCGGCAGAAGGAAGCAATACGGAAGCCAGAACGGCGCCCGGAGTCAGCCATGACCGAGGCATATGGATCTCCATGAGAGATATGCGCGCGCGAACCGGCAACGGTTCTCACGCTCGGAGTTGTGGATTGTCGGTGTGGTCAGGCCGCAGGCGGCGGGGCGCGCGGAGCGTGATCCCAATTGGCGACGAGAACCGAGGCCACCGGCGCAAAAAACGCAAACCGCGCCGGAGCTATTTCAATCTGATGCGGCGCGATCGCGCGAACCGGCTGGGCCGCGGTGGCAAACGGACAAATGGAGCCTTCGTGAGAAGCCGGCAGCTGATGCTTCGCGGGAGCCTGCTCCTTTGCAGGAGGCGGCACCGGCATCTCCATGCCGCGCATGCCGTCCATCATCGGACATGGCACGAGTGTCGAGGGGGAGCCAGCCTGGGCGCTGCTCATCCAGCCCACCGGCACCAGCGCGCGCATCACCAGCGCGACAAGCGCCAGATAGACTGCGATGGAACGCAATTGGCGCAAAACGCTGACCCCTGCTCTCACAGCCATCCTAACTGCGAGCGACTCTCAAAAGCGAGCGAATATTCCCGCGGCGCGGCGGAAAGTCGCCGCTGGAAATCGGGGTCGCGCGGCCTGTCTAACCGGATACCTGCGGCCGGATGCGGATTTCGATCCGCCGGTCCCGCGGGCTGGTGATTTGCTTGCCCGTCCCGACCTCTCGACGAGTCGCGCCGTATCCTTGGGCGAAGACCCGGTCGGAGGCCACGCCGTCGGCAATGAGCGCCTTGGCAACCACGCGTGCCCGATCTTGCGGACCCGCGGCGTTCCGCGCTGTCGCGCCATCGGTAAAGGCACGGACCTCGACGGTGGTGTGATCGTAGTGCCGCAGGATGACAGAAATGGTGGTGAGGGCGTTCTTGCCGTTCGCGGTGAATTCGGCGCCATCGCCATCGAACACTTTTTCTTCGAGCAGGCTGAGAACAAGCTGATCGCCGGGCCGGGCGACGCCCACGCCCAGTGGCCGGAGGTGCTCGCGAAGGTCGCGCTCCTGATTGTCCATGTACTGGCCGATGCTGGCTGTCCTCAGGGGACCGGCGCTCGGGACATTCTGCGGCACCCTCAGTTTCGCCGGCGCTGGCCGGGCCGCTGGAGGCGTAACCGGACGCGGCTGTGCGCGCGGCACCGCGGTTTGTTGCGGCGGCGCGTAATAGGCCTGGCGCTGCGGCTGCTCCGCACAGGCTGAAACAAGCAGCGCGACCGTCCATATCCAATGCCGTTTCATTCCGCCCTCCCGGTGCACCCGCAACGTTCGCCATCCGCCGCCGGCGGATTTGTGGCGCATCATGCACGAGCCTAACAATAGCTGCATCGACATCGTTGCATAGAATCGGAAAGACCAAATGGATCTGTTCGATCTCACCGGGAAAGTCGCGCTGGTCACTGGATCAACCAAAGGCATTGGGGAAGCCATTGTGCGGCGGCTCGCCGAGCACGGCGCCAATGTGGTGGTCTCCAGCCGCAAGGCGGATGCCTGCCAACGCGTCGCTGCGGAGATCAACCAGGCGGCTGGCCGGGAGGCGGCCGAGCCGATTCCCTGCAACATCAACTACAAGGAGCAACTGCAGAACCTCGTGCAACAGACGCACGCCAGATGGGGCAAGATCGATGTGCTCGTCTGCAACGCGGCGCTCAATCCGTATTTCGGCCCGCAGATGAATATTCCCGACGACGCGTTCGACAAGATCATGGGCGCGAATGTGCGCAGCAACCACTGGCTTTGCCAACTGGTGTTGCCGAAGATGGTGGAGCGGAAGGATGGCTCCATCATCATCGTGTCGTCGATCGGCGGCCTGAAAGGCTCATCCCTGATCGGCGCCTACTGCATCTCCAAGGCCGCGGACTTTCAACTCGCCCGCAACATTGCGGTGGAATACGGGCCGCACAATGTACGGGCCAACTGCATCGCACCCGGCCTGATCCAGACGGATTTCGCCCGCGCCCTGTGGGAAGATCCGGACCGGCTCGAATACTCGACGCGGAACGCGCCGCTGCGCCGTATCGGCCAGCCGGACGAGATTGCGGGGGCCGCGGTGTTTCTTGCCTCGAAGGCCGGTGCCTTCATGACGGGGCAGGCAATCGTCATCGATGGCGGCGTGACGATTGCTTGAGTTAAATGACTCGCCCGCGCGACAAAAGCGCCGCGCGCACCAAATCATATCATTCGTTAAGGCATTGAACCTACAGGCCTTTTAAGCGCTGTTCCGGGTCGCAGAGCCACCCCGACGGCGCTGTGGCCCAAGGAGTGCGGCAGGCGAAAGCCTGTCGCCTCCCCCCGCCTAGGCCGCAACCTTCAGCACCTCGTCCGCCGATTTGAACGGCAGGTTCTGGGCTTCTGCCACAGCTTCGTATGTCAGCGTGCCCTTGTAGACGTTCAGGCCGGCGCGCAGATGCGGATCGCGCTTCATCGCGCCTTCCGCACCCAGATCGGCCAGCGCCTTGGTGAACGGCAACGTCGCGTTGTTGAGCGCGAAGGTGGAGGTGCGCGCCACGGCGCCCGGCATGTTCGCGACGGCATAATGCACCACGCCATCCACCATATACGTGGGATCGGCATGGGTGGTGGCGTGCGAAGTTTCCGCGCAGCCGCCCTGGTCGATCGCCACATCCACCAACACCGAGCCCTTCTTCATCTGCTCGACCATTTTCTTGGTGATCAGCTTGGGGGCGGCGGCCCCGGGCAGCAGCACGCCGCCAATCACCAGATCGGCGCCCGTCACGTGCTCCTCGATGGAATCGATGGTGGAGAACACCGTGTTCAGCATGGCGCCGAACTGCAGATCCAGCTCATTCAGCCGGCGCAGCGACACATCGAGAATGGTGACGTGCGCTTCGAGACCCATGGCCATGCGCGCAGCATTGGTGCCGACGACGCCGCCGCCCAGCACCACGACCTTCGCGGCTGGCACGCCCGGCACACCACCCAGCAACATGCCGCGCCCGCCTTGCGCTTTCTCGAGGCTGTGCGCGCCGGCCTGAATGGACATGCGCCCCGCCACTTCGCTCATGGGCGCCAGCAGCGGCAGCCCGCCGAAGCGATCCGTGACCGTCTCATAGGCGATGCAGATGGCACCGCTGTCCAGCAGCCCTTTGGTCTGCTCGGGATCGGGCGCGAGATGGAGGTAGGTGAACAGCACCTGGCCAGGGCGCAGCCGCTTGATTTCGATGGCTTGCGGCTCCTTCACCTTCACGATCATGTCGGCGCTGGCGAACACCTCGTCCGCATTCGGCAGGATGCGCGCGCCGACCTTGGTGTATTTCTCATCGCCCAGATCGATGCCGTCGCCGGCTTTGGTCTCGACGAACACCTCATGGCCGCGCGCCGTCAGCTCGCGCACCGCCGATGGCGTCATGCCCACGCGGTATTCGTGATTCTTGATTTCCTTCGGCACGCCGATGCGCATGGAATTCCTCTTAGGGTTGGGTGGACCAGCGGTCCTTCGCTTCCAGCACGGCGACGAAAAAGAACGCCGCGAACTCGACCATCGCCGCCAGCCGGACAATTTCGGGGTCGATTACCCGATTTGTGGCGGCAAGCAAAGCGCCGGTGCCCCAATAGAGCAAAGCTGTCAAACCGGCCGGGATCACCAGCACAAGAATGACCAGCAGCAGGCGTTTCAGCGCAAGCATCGTTCCTCCCTCACCAACATGGCGGCGTAGTAGTCGCATGGGAAGCGGCTACCACATCTCGTGAGGTTCCTGTTTTCACAAATCGCACACCCCTCACCCGACGTTCGCGCATCACCTTTTAAGTCCACAATCGTTATGTGATTGAACTCCTGTGTAAGCGCACGTCTCATCCCGTTGACCGAAGGGTTGATCGTCTCTTGCGCGTGCTTGAGGAACTTGATGGCGGCTTGCCTGAACTTTGGATTTTCGACTTCGGCCTTGTCGATTGTCTCGCGCAGCGCGCCGAGCACGGCCGGCAAGTCCTCCCGGAACTTCTCGACCGCCTTGCGGAATTCCTGGATGACTTCCGGCTGAAATTTGAAGAACTGCGCCACCAGCCGTTCGATGGCGTCAGGATCGTCCACGGCGCAGCGCAGAACTTCGCGTTTGTTCTGGATCAGGACGGCGGTCTCGCTGTCCTCAAAGATGATGTTGTCCTGCGGATAGCCGCGGCGGAGCTTCTTGGCGATCTCGGCATCGAGATCGTCGTTGGTGTCTTTTGCCTCCCAATACCCATGGCGCAGCCGGAGACTCTGCTCGACCAGTGCGCCGTCCACGTAGCGGCGCTCGCCCAGCGGCGTGATGACTTCGTCCTCGGCAACAAACAGCAGGCCTTCTCCGCGGCCC
>DATAVX010000073.1:0-17377 GCA_036267535.1 Steroidobacteraceae bacterium | reverse complement strand
TATTCGTAGAATCAACGAAAATCTTCGTAGACGATATATTTTAGTTAAATCAACCGTTTATGGACGGCGCAATTTGGCGTAACTGTCGAACGCGACGGCGGCAACGATGATCACGCCGATCACTACCTGCTGCCAGTAAGACGATACATGCATGATCACCAAGCCGTTGCTGAGCACGCCGATCAACAAGGCACCGATGACCGTGCCGCCGATGCCGCCGCGGCCGCCAGCGAGACTGGCGCCGCCGATGACCACCGAGGCAATCACGCGCAGCTCGTACCCCACTCCGCCGACCGCCTCAGCCGCACCCAATCTTGCCGACAGCAAGAATCCGGCCAGCCCCGACAGCGCACCGACGATCAAGTACACGCTGGTAACGATGGCCGCGACGTCGAGACCATTGAGGCGGGCTGCCTCCGGATTTCCGCCGACCGCATAGACATAGCGTCCGTAGCGCGTGTAGCGTTGCGCGATATATCCGGCGATGGCGATGACGCCGAAGAACGCCACGGGGACCGGCACGCCGAGGATCGATCCGCTGCCCCACCATCGATAGTTCGCATCGAAGCCCGCAATCGGCGAGCCATCGTTCAAGATCAACGTGGCGCCACGCCAAACCGTCAAGCCTCCCAAGGTCACTATGAAGGGCGGAATGCTGAACACGGTCACCGTCTTTCCCTGCAAGTAGCCTACCAGCGCGCCGACCGCAGTGGCGGTCGACAGGGCCACCAACCAGCTCAAAGAATAATCCGCACCGATCGCCTTCATGACAGCGGCGCCCGCCATGCCGGCAAAGGCGAGCAGCGATCCCACTGCCAGATCCACCCCCGCGGTCAATATGACGAAGGTCATGCCCACGGCGATGATGCCGTAAATCGAAACTTCGGTAAGAATGTTGGTGACATTGCGCATCGACAGGAAGCGCGGGTTCTCCACCGCGAAGAAGACGATGAGCACCGCCAGAAAAAGCAGGGTCCCATAGCGGCGCAGCCAGCCGACGATGTCGAGTCGGTGCGGTTCTGCCGCTGGATCCGCAACGCTCATACGGCAGCTGCCCGCGCCGGATCGGCCTCGGAGGAGACGGCCATGAGCTGCATCAGCTTGCGCTCGGTCGCCTCACCGGCATCGAGAATTCCGCTGATGCGGCCCTCGCGAAAAATGGCGATGCGGTCGCTCAACGCCAGTATTTCCGGCATTTCCGAAGAAATCACGATCAGGGCGATGCCGCTTTGCGCCATGTCGGCCAACAGCTGGTGAACCTCGGCCTTTGCACCGATATCGATGCCGCGCGTCGGTTCATCCACGATCAAAACCTTAGGCTCGAGGGCCATGCAGCGCGCCAACAGCACCTTTTGTTGATTCCCGCCCGACAGCGTTCCGATCGCCGTGGAGGAGTTCGGCATTTTGATGCGCAACGCCGTTTGGTACGTGTGAATCAAGCGGCGCTCTGCGGCCTCGTTGACGAAAATTCCCCAACGCGCCAGGCGCGGCAAACTGGGAAGCGTCATATTCTGACCGATCGATTGCTCGAGAAAGCATCCCTGCTGCTTTCGATCTTCGGGCACCAGCGCAACCCCGGCGCGGATGGCGGCGTGCGGCGATCGCAACGGACGCATTTCCCGCCCATGCAGGTAGATGACGCCGCGATCGCACCGATCGGCGCCGAAAATGATTCGGGCAAGCTCGGTGCGCCCTGCTCCCACCAGTCCGGCAAAGCCCACAATTTCACCGGCCTTCACTTCGACGGATAGGTCTTCCAGCGCCATCGTGTGCCGATGGTCGGCATCGAGCGCACGCGAGATGCCTTTCACGCCAAGCACCACCGGCGCTCCCGGCGGCGCGCGGCGCGCGAGCCGCGCGAATTCCACTTCGCGGCCGACCATGAGCCGGATCAAGTCACGGATCTGCACCGTGCTCACATCGCCGCTGGCCACGTAGCGGCCGTCGCGCAGCACCGTGAAGCGGTCGCAGATCTGCTTTACCTCGTCCAAGCGGTGCGTGACGTAGATAAAGCTCACGCCGCGCGACTTGAGGCCGCGAATCACTCCGTGCAGGATTTCCACTTCGCGTCCGCTCAACGCCGCGGTCGGCTCGTCCATGATGATGAGCTTCGCTTGCCGCGCGACGGCGCGGCCGATTTCCACCATCTGCTGGTGAGCAACGCTCAAATGACGCACTTCCGTGCGGGGATCCACGTTCAAGCCAAGGCTTGCGAGCAAGGTGCGCGAACTCTCATGCATCGCCGCCCAATCGATGAACCCGTAGCGCTTCGGTTCGCGCCCCAGGAATAGATTCTCCGCAATCGACATGAAGGGCAGCAAATTAAATTCTTGGTAAATGGTGATGAGACCCAGCCGCTGCCGCTCGCGCGGCGTGTCCTCCGCAGCGAGCGCCGTTTCTTGCAGAGCTGCTTCGCCGCGATCCGCGCGAAGTGCGCCGGAGAGAATTTTCAGAAGCGTGGATTTTCCCGCGCCGTTTTCGCCCAACAGCGCGTGCACTTCGCCCGGCTGCACCTGCAGGTCGACGCTGTCCAATGCTCTGACGCCCGGAAACTGTTTGCAGATCTTGCGAACATCCAGAAGGGGCGCGGCGGACATCGGGCTACCGAACTTCGCCAATCCGTTCGGCTTGATTGAGGTTCGATCGCGTAATCAATACCGGGGCAATGCTGGCCCCCGTCATGGGGGCCTTGCGGCGGATCCGCGCGACGAGTTGACGCAACGCGGTTCGGGCCTGACTGATCGGCGACTGCTCCACCGTGGCCGCGAGCTCGCCGCTGCGCACCGCTTTCAGTGCCTCCGGAGTCGCATCAAATCCGATCACCTTGACGCCGGCGGCACCGCCCGAGCGCAGTGCCTCCAAAGCGCCCAACGCCATCTCGTCGCTCTCCGCCACGATGGCTTGCAGGGTCTGTCCGCCGAGCGAGGTCAGGACGTTTTGCGTCACCGTCAGGCCCTGCTCGCGCTTCCAGGCGCCGGTTTGCTCGGCGACGATTTTGTATTTCCCGCCGGCGGCGTCCAAGGTCTCCTTGATGCCGCGCGTGCGATCGATGGAGGGACTCGATCCCAGTTGTCCGGTGATCAGCAAAAGCCGCGCTCCGTTCGGAAAAGAGTCGATCACCCACTTCGCCATGATGCGGCCGCCCTGGACGTTGTCCGCACCGACATGCGGCACTTGGACGCTGGTGTTGTCGACCCGGCGATCCAAGGTCACGATGGGAATACCCGCCTTGATCACTTCCTCAACCCCCGGCGCGAGCGCATTCACATCGTTTGGAGCCAGAATGATGCCTTGAGTGCCGCCGGCAATGGCTGCCTCGATGTCCGCGGTTTGCTTGGCCGAATTGGACTGACCGTCCTCCACCGAAACCGTTACGTTGAGATCGTGAGCCTCGTTATCGAGCGCGCGCTTCACCGCGACGAAGAACGGCTCGGTCATGTCGTGCAGACTCGCGACGATTTGCACTGAATCGCCGCCGGATTTTCCCGAGCAGGCGCTCAGCGCGAGCAGCGCCGCTCCCAAGCACCGCAATGGACGCTTCATTGCGGCGCCACGTAGGACTTCAACGCCAACCACTCATGCTGCGGGTCATTGCGATACACCCAGTTGCGCTCCGGACCCGCCATCACGTTCAGATAGTACAGATCGTAGCCGTGCGCGGCGCCGACCGGATGGTAGCCGCGCGGCACCAGCACCAGGTCGCCGTCATGCACGCACATCGTCTCATCGATATCGCGCGCATCGGTATAGACGCGCTGGAACGCAAAGCCCTGCGGCGGTTTCAGACGATGATAGTAGGTCTCCTCGAGTACGGTTTCTTTGCCGGCCGTCGCGGTGTCGTGCTTGTGCGGCGGGTAGCTCGACCAATTACCGCCGGGAGTAATCACCTCGACTACCAGAAGACTGTCGGCGTCCTTGGTCTGCGGCAGAATATTTCTGACGTAGCGGGTGTTGGTACCGCTGCCCCGCACCTCGCGGCTCATGTCCGCCGCGGCAATGACGCGCGCTGAACGTCCCGGTTTGCCGGGAGCCGAGCACACGGCCAACTCCGCCGCGCCTTGCGCCGTCACGGCGTATTTCGATCCGGCCGGAGCATAGACCGCGCCGGGCGCGGCATCGTCGAACACCGAGGCCCGGCCGCCGACGCCGTCGAAGCGCAGGCCATCGATTGAGATATCCGCAGTTCCCGCCAGCACCACGAGACAGGTCTCGCGATCGCCTGAAACCCCTCGCACCACTTGCGCAGGCTTCAGCCGATGGATCCGGAATCCAATGTGCCGCCATCCCGCGCTCCGCGGCGTGACATTGATCACACAGCCCGCCTCGTCAGGAGCGCTCGGCCGGACCAAAAGCTTACTCATGCGCGCTCCTTCCACAAATTTGCCGCCGCCGCCTCGCGGCGCAGTGTCTTCAGGCCCAGTGCCGCGTACACCCTCGGGTTTGCCAGCGCGGGATCCTGTTCCGCTTCGACGATGATCCACCCGCTATAGCGAACCTGCGCGAGGACCCGCATCACGGCACCGAAATCAAGGTTTCCATCGCCGGGCACGGTAAACATACCCTTTAGGACTCCGCAGAGGAAACTGCCATTTTCGGACCGCAACTGTTCGTACACTTCTGAGCGGATGTCCTTGCAGTGAACGTGCACGACGCGCTCTGGATTCTCGCGAATGAGCGACGCTGTGTCCACGCCGCCGAGCGCAGCATGCCCCGTGTCGACGGTCAACCCGACGGAGGAGCCGGTGGACTCCAGAAAACGCTCGATGTCGTGCTGCGATTCGACCACGGTGCCCAAGTGATGGTGGTAGGCCATGCGCAGTCCGGCGCCGGCGAGATAGTCCGCGACTTTGGTTAACTTCCGTCCGAACTCATTCCATTCCGAACCGGCAAGCCGCGGCGTCATGGAGAGCGGGCATGACTGATTACCGTGGATGGCGTTGCTGGTCTCTGCGAGGATGAACACGTCGCTTTTCATCGCTCTGAGCAGCGTCAAGTGTGATTGCAAAGCCTCGATTTCCGCTTCGGCCGAGCGAGTCAGAAGACTGGCGCTGTACCAGCCGCCGACCAGGGCAAGATGATGCTTTTTCAATATCGCGCCCAGCACGCCCGGCTCGCGCGGAAACCGGCCGCCGAGTTCTATGCCCGAAAATCCTAGCTCGTCCGCGTCGGCGAGCACGGACCCGAGCGGCGTGTTGCCGCCGAGCGCCGGCAGGTCATCGTTGATCCAAGCGATTGGACTGACTCCAAAGCGGACGCTCATTTAAAGCTAGTCTCCCAGCCGCCGCTGCTTGCGTTGGGCTAAGGAAGCGGCCCTCGCGGCATCGACTTCGCCGCGCGAAGAGACTTCGGGTATGGCGACATCCCACCATGCACCGCCCTGCTCCGTTGCAATGGCCGGGTCGGTATCGATCACGATCACGTGCGTGCGCGCGGATTGCGCGGCATTTTTTAGCGCCTGCTCCAGGGTTTGAATCGAGTCGGCTTTTTCCGCGATGGCACCCAAGCTGCGTGCGTGCGCCACGAAATCAATGTCCGGCGCCGGCATGGATTGCGAATCCGCCCACATGGTCTTGAATGCCGCTGCGCCGGTGCTCCTTTGCAGACGATTGATGCAGCCGAAGCCGCGGTTATCGAGCACTACGACGACGAGCTTGTGGCCGAGCGCAATGGAGGTCGCCAGTTCGGAGTTGAGCATCAGGTAGCTGCCATCGCCGACCAATACATGCACGTCGCGTGTCGGCTGCAGCATCTTCACGCCCAGGCCGCCTGCGATTTCATATCCCATGCACGAGTAGCCATATTCAACGTGATAATCGTCGGGGCTGCGTGAGCGCCAGAGCTTGTGCAGCTCGCCGGGCAGCCCGCCCGCGGCGCAGACGACGACTGCGTTTGCCGACGTACTGCGCCACACCGCGCCGATCACCTGCGCGTCGGACGGCCGCCCAATGGCAGGCGCGGCGGTGACCTCCTGCCACGCGGCGTTCCAGCCTGCCATCTCTGCCTTGAGCGTGGCCTCATCATCGCCGCTGCGCCGGGGGCCAAGTCGCTCCATGAGTTCGATGAGAACCTCAGCGGCATCGCCGACCACCGCCTCAGCTTCCTGCTTGCCTGCGTCATAGGCCGCAACGTTGACTTGCACCAGGCGGCGATTCGCCGCGGTAAACAGCGCCCGCGAACCGGTGGTGAAGTCCTGAAGGCGGGTACCGATGCCGATCACCAGATCCGCCCGCGCCGCCGCCGCATTGGCAGCACTGGTTCCCGTCACGCCGATGGCGCCGACATTACACGGGTGATCCCACGCCAAGGCGCCCTTCCCCGCCTGAGTTTCGGCAACCGGAATGCGAAAGTCCGCGGCGAATTTCGCGAGCAGCTCTTCCGCGCCGCTGAAGTGAACCCCGCCGCCCGCGACGATCAGAGGAGCACGGGCCGCCTTCAGCAGCGTCACGAGCTGATCCATCTCGCGGCGAGCAGCGCGCGGCCGGCGAATGTTCCACACCCGGCGACGAAACCAGGCTTCCGGATACTCGAAGGCTTCTGCTTGCACGTCCTGGCAAAAAGCCAACGTGACCGGCCCGCAGGCGGCAGGATCGAGCAGCGTATTCATGGCGCGCGGCAGCGCATCGATCAGTTGTTCGGGTCGCGTGATGCGGTCGAAATAGCGGGAAACGGGCCTGAAGCAATCGTTGGCCGAAACGGTGCCGTCGGCAAAACTCTCGATCTGCTGCAGCACCGGGTCCGGACCGCGCGACGCAAAGACATCGCCGGGAAGAAACAGCACGGGCAGTCGATTGGCATGCGCCAGCGCCGCCGCGGTCACCATGTTGGTCGCGCCGGGTCCAATGGAACTGGTGCAAATCATGGCGCGTCGCCGTCGCGCCTGTTTCGCAAGGGCGATGGCGGCATGCGCCATGGCCTGTTCGTTATGGGCTCGATAGGTTGGTATCTGATCCTGCGCCGCATGCAGCGCCTCGCCTAAGCCCGCGACATTGCCATGGCCAAAGATGGCCCACACGCCGGCGAAATACCTCATCTCCGCCGAGGGCGCAGCAGCCTTTGACGCGGCCGCGGCGATGTTTGCCGAAGCCGCCACGTATTGGGCCGCCAGATATCGAATCGCCGCTTGCGCTGCTGTGCACCGAACCGTTTTCATGCAGCAACCAACGTACGTGCCCTACGCCACCCGCTCACCAAGGCAGAGAATCTGCGCGCCATCGCCTCGCAGGCTTCGCTGTCGCTCATCTCGCCGGCAAACCAGGCGCGCGCCACGTCGTGAAAAATGGTGCGCCCGATTGCGAAACCCTTCACGACTGCAAAGGTCGCTGCGGCTTCGAAGCATCCGATCAATTCAGCCTCGGATGCCGCCTGCCCCAACAGCAAGACGCCTCGGCACAGCGGGTCCTCTCCGAAGATCGTAGCTTGAACGGCACCCCACTGCTCGGCGTTGGCGCTGGGCTCAAGTTTCCACCAATCGGGGCGCACATCGAGCGCGTAGATGCACTGCATTGCGCGCGCGGTCGTATTGGCGTCGGCCGGCATCTCTTTTGGCAAAATGATCTCGAGCAGCCATTCGTGGCGCGTCTTGCGGCAGGCATCGAACAGGCGCTTGAGCTGGCGTTCTTGCCGCTCGCGTAACGGCGCCGCATCGTCCGGATGATAGATCACGAGCGATTTGACCACGTGATTGCGCGGCCACGCCGCTATTTCGGCCGCGACATCGGCGGACCCTTCGAATTCGACCGGACGCGATCGAGGAACCTCGATGGGCCGGCCGATCCAATACGGCAGATCTGCAGCCTCGGCAAGCGCATCGGCGCCGTAGCGTCCATCAAGCAGCACACCGAAGCGGCCATCTCGGCCGGCGGCTGCATCCAGTGCGCGCAGACCAAGGGTCTTGAATTGGGAAATGCGCTTGCGCGCGGCTGCGAGCGGACCCGCGATTTCTTCGAACTGGCTGCGGTGATCGACGGCGAGCACCATCAACTCCGGATAGGGCTGCCGGCGCGTCGAGGCCCAGTGCACGTGGTCCAATTGCCGGACAAACGTGCCGGCGCGCCGATCATCGACCGATAAGAACATCTGCAATTCGGCCCAAGTCGGCATCGCGGGCGCGCAGCCATGGCGCGTGACGACCATGGCACCGCAGGCGTTGCCGTATCGGCAACATTCCGCAAGCGCCTCGTCGCGCAACCAGCCGCGCAGCAAGCCGCCCGTGAATGCGTCCCCTGCGCCGAGCACATTCAGAACCTCGACCTCGAACCCAGGGATGACCAGGCCGGCTTCAATAGAGCCAGGTATGTCGCTCGTGAAAACCACACAGCCGCGGCCGCCGAGCTTGCACACCAGCGTAGCCGGCGTTCGCATTCGCACGTTGCCGATCGCCGTAATGGTGTCGACGGAACCGCCGAGTATGCGAAACTCTTCTTCGGTGCCGATCACCAGATCGCATGAAGGTAGCACCGTCTGCAGGCACTCGGTCACCCTGCTATTGGAGACAAAACGGTTTTCGCCGAGATCCTTGGCGGTCAGTCCCCACAAGACCGGACGATAGTCCACGTCGAACACCACCCGTCCGCCGTGAGCCTTGACCTGCCGAGCCGCCGCCATGCTGGCGGCGAAGACGCCCGGGGTGGATAGGTGTGTGCCGGTAATCAGCACCGCACGGGCGGCTGCCAGCAACTCAGCGTTCAGATCTTGCTCGCAGAGCGCCATGTCGGCGCAGTTCTCGCGATAAAAGATGAGTGGAAAAGTCTCGCGATTGCGGATTCCCAGCACCACCAGGGCGGTCAGCCGGTTGGGATCGGTGCGCACGCCGCGCACATCCACACCCTCGCGTATCAACTCCTCGCGGATGAAGCGGCCCATGTGATCGGCGCCGACCCGCGTGACCAGAGCCGATCGCAAACCGAGCCTCGACGCAGCAATCGCCGCGTTCGCCGGGCTACCGCCCACATACTTCGCGAAGGAACCCATGTCTTCCAAGCGGCCGCCGATCTGCTCGCCATATAAGTCCACGCTGGAGCGGCCAATGGCAATCAAATCAATGCTGTTATCCGTGGGCGGCAAGTTCTCTCGCAGCGAGAAGCGGGGTGATTCATTATACTCTGCGCTTCAACGGGAACTCGAATCGAGAGCCGCGTGGGTTGCGGTGGTGGAAGCGCAATGTACAACGTCGCGATATTTGGGGCGGGCCGGATCGGACAGATACATGCCCGCAATGCCGCCTATTCAGCGGAATTGAAGCTTAAATTTGTCGTCGATCCCAACCGCGCGGCGGCGGCAGCGCTCGCATCGCAAACCGGCGCCATCGTTGCGGACGTGGATGCGGTCTTGGGCGATGGCTCCATCCATGGGGTCATCATCGCCAGCGCGACGAACGTTCATTTGGACCAGGCGCTCGCGGCCGCTTCAGCCGGCAAAGCGATTTTCTGCGAGAAGCCGCTGGACCTCGATCTGGCGCGCGCGCGGCAGGCGGGTGCGCAATTGGCCGGCGCCAAGATGCTGGTGGGATTCAACCGGCGCTTCGACCCTCATTTCAACGCTTTGAAGGCACGCATTGAGTCGAACGCGATCGGCAAACTCGAGAGCGTGAACATTACCAGTCACGATCCCGCCCCCCCTCCCGTGGCGTACATCCGCGTTTCCGGCGGTTTGTTCAAAGACATGACCATTCACGACTTTGACATGGCACGCTGGTTGCTGAACGAGGAGCCTATCGAGGTGTTCGCAAGCGCCAGTTGCTTGGTCGATCCCGAAATCGGCGCCGCGGGCGATGTCGACACCGCGAGAATACTGCTCAGGACCGGTACCGGCCGGCTCTGCAGCATCAGCAACACCCGCCGCTCAGGCTACGGCTACGACCAGCGCATTGAAGCCTATGGCTCCGCAGGTGCCGCGCGCGCAGACAATGTGCTCGAGAGCACGGTGTGGACCTGCACTGAACGGGGCTCCGCAAGCGATGCGCTACAATACTTTTTTCTCGAGCGCTACCGGGAAGCCTATCGGCGCGAATTGCAGCATTTCGCGGATATCTTGCGGCACGGTACCGCGCCGGCCGCGGGCTACCGCGACGGCGTCGCCGCACTTGTTCTGGCCGAGGCGGCGGCCTTGTCCGTCAAGCTCAACAAACCCGTGAACATCTCCTCGATTTGAGCGTCAGGGCACGAGACAAGCCAGGCGGCGGCGTTGATGGCAATGCTTTGTCCCGTAAAAACGGTACACTTGCGGGGTTCACAGTTTCGAGCGCTGCTATTTGCAACGCGCTCACAAGGGCCTAGGCTGCTTGCATACCGCAAAGGACGGGGACTGAACATGGATCAGGGCACGGAAGGCGAATCGCATGGAGGCAGCCCGTCGGCGGTTGCGCCTGAACCGGTTCGCTTCACCGGCAGCGGAGCAGAATATTTCGGCATCTGGATCGTCAATCTTCTATTGACGATCGTCACCATCGGCATCTATTCGGCATGGGCCAAAGTGCGCAGGCTGCAATACTTCTATCGGCATACGGAGTTGGCCGGTTCCAGCTTCGACTTCCACGGCAGTCCGATCAAGATCTTGATCGGGCGTTTGGTCGCATTGGCCATGCTCATCGCTTACAACTACACGGTAAGGATTCAATCCGTGTGGACACTGGCGGTGGTCGGCGGAATCGCCCTCATCATGCCTTGGATGCTGCGCAATTCTCTGCGCTTTCGCCTGTACAACACCAGTTGGCGCGGCGTGCGGTTCCATTTTCGCGGCAGCGTGGCGCGCGCGTACCGGGTCTTTCTGCTGTACGGGATTCTGTCGCTGATCACGCTCTACATCCTGGCCCCCTTCATGCATCAGCGGGTCAAGGCGTACCAGCACAACAATTCATGGTTCGGGCAAACCCGGTGTTCGTTTCATGCGCGGGCCGGACAGTTCTATAAGCTATATCTGCTGCTGGCCGCTGCGATGGTGGCATTCGTCATCGTGGTGGGATACAGCGGCGTGTTCGGCGCCTTTGCGGCGCTGGCCGAGGCTCAGAAGCACGGTCAGCGCGTCAATCCCTATGCCACATTCAGGGCATTGGCGATCCTGTATGGCCTTCTGATAACCATCGGGGTTTCGATCGGACCGGTATTTCACGCACTCATCACCAACCTAATTTGGAGCAGCACGCGTGTCGGCGAACATCGCATCGAATGCAATATGTCGCCGCTCGGTTTGATCTGGATCTCCTTCAGCAACCTGGTGCTCGTCGCAGTCACCCTGGGCCTGTTCATTCCTTGGGCCAGCGTGCGCATGGCGAGGTTCCAACTCGAAGCGGTGCGTCTGATACCGGCGGGAGACCTTCAGCAGTTTGTCGACGCGGAACCCGACCAGGTCGGCGCAGTCGGAGAAGAAGCGGCATCGGCATTCGATTTCGATATTTCCTTGTAGCGCTGCGTTTGCCGAATGCTGACCGCTGATTATTTCGACGGCCGCTCGACGCGCGTTCGCGTGGTCCGGCTGGAAGTCGGCGGCGAGAGTCTGCTGATCTCCGGCGAGGATATCGATCGGCGCGTGCCCTTTTCCGAAGTGAAAGTGGATGAGCGGCTTGGGCGGGCGCCGCGCAGGCTGCGCTTTGCAGACGGGGCATTCTGCGTGGTCAGCGATTTGAATGCGCTTGATGCGCTGCTGGCCTCAATCGCGCACCACGACGGTTGGGTTGATCGCATCCAGCGCCGTGCTCGCTTCGTCCTCCTGTGCCTGGCCGCATGCGGCGTACTGGCTGTCGCCGCCTATAAATGGGGGCTGCCTTGGGCGGCCGAGATCGGTGCGGCGCACACGCCCGCGGGGATTGGAGTCAAACTGTCCGATCAGGCCCTTGAAGTCTTGGACGGCAAGATTCTCCTGTCCAGCCGCATCGGCGAGGATCGCCGACGGCAACTCAATGCCAAGTTTCACGCATTGCGGTTGCCCGGAGGCGGCACCGAGCAGGCAGAGCTGTTGTTTCGTCGTTCGCCGCAACTGGGAGCCAACGCGTTTACCTTGCCGGACGGGCGGATAATCGTGCTCGATGATCTCATCACCATCGTTGGTGACGATCGGCAAATCTTGGCGACGCTTGCACATGAGGCCGGCCACGGACACGGCAATCACGGCATGCGGATGCTGCTGCAGAATTCCCTGGTAGGCGCGTTCTTGGCATTTTATGTCGGCGATATCAGCAATCTCTTGGCCATCGCGCCTGCTACCCTCATGCAGGCCCGCTACTCGCGGGATTTCGAAGCGCAGGCGGATGACTATGCCGCCGCGGTCCTGAGACTCAACGGCATGTCGCCGGGACTGCTCGCCGATGCGCTCGACAAGCTCGCCAAATCACACCGCGAGGGCGCGGGCGCCGCCTACCTGTCGAGCCATCCTGCGACCGATGCTCGCATGCATCATTTGCGCTCGCAGTGATGGAAAACGGCTGCTCAACTGGATGCCCGCCGCCATAGCCGTTAGTCCGCGCGGTTGCGGTCATGCGAGTATGGGTCACGCGATTCTTTCGGGCGCGGCGGGACTTTGCATGTTGCGCACCATTTTCAGCACGGTGGTACGGGGCAGGAAAGGAACCATGCGCGCGGTGCGCGAATTGCCTTTGCCGGTTATGACGACCCGTCTATTTTTGCGAAACGCATCGTATCCGGCTTGGGCGACGGGCATGGATTCCATGACGACGGCGGTCTGGCCGAATCGTGTGGCGCCGGTGCCGGCGCGTTCACGAAACTTGCTCTTGGTGGCACCCGGGCACAGGCAGGAAACGTGCACGCCGGTGTCACGTGCTTCTTCCCAGAGGGCTTCGGATAACGAAAGGACGAAAGCCTTCGAGGCGTAGTAGACCGCCATCAGCGGTCCGGGAACGAATGCGGCCAGGGAGGCGACGTTGAGAACGCCGCCGCGGCCTTGGGCCAGCATGCCGGGCCAGTAAATATGCGTAAGTTCCACCAGGGCGCGCACGTTAAGATCAATCATGCCGACTTGCGAGGTGAGCTCCGAGTCTGCGAAGGGACCTGCTTTCCCAAAGCCTGCATTGTTGACCAGAATGTCGACATTAAGAGCTGCGGCATTGATGGATGCGGCGAGACGCGACCCGCCGCCGCGCTCGGCGAGGTCGACAGCGAAGATCTGGGCCTTGATGCCGTGGTTTGCGGATAGTCGCGCGGCCACCTCGCGCAATGCAGGCTCGCTGCGTGCGCTCAAGATGAGATCGTAACCGTCTTTTGCAAAGCATTCTGCCAGATCGACACCGATGCCCATCGATGCTCCGGTGATGAGCACGGTCTGCCCCGCTCCGAACCTTTCGCTTGTCATGGCTTGTTCCCCTTGGATGGCGCTTTTCTTTGTTGGATGGCACTTTTCTTTGAGTCGAGTCTCGCGCCTTTTGCGAGCCGGCACTCGGCATGGTCGGCTAAGGCTGTCCGATCGGCACGTATAGCGCACTCGGATGCGCGCGGTCATGCAACAAAGTCACCGTGACGGGGCGAGCATCCTTCATGGTCTGCTCGGCGACAGGGCCGGGAGCATTGTAGTTCTTCTCCGAATAGATTGAATTGTTCGGTCCGATCGTCAGGCGCAAGCGGCTGCCCTTGCCGATCTGACGCGAGACGAAAGTGAAATGATCGAAGTCATAGCGCTGTGCGGCGCGCGTCGCGACCAACTTGGGCTCGCGGTTGTTTTCACGATAGCGGGCCCTCATAGTGTCGCCCGTCAAGGCGATACTGCGGCCGTCCGCCCGAATCTCTGAGATCGCCACCGTAAAATCGGTGTCCGGTTGATCGATGGCAATCCATGCCGAGAGCTTGAAGAAGCCGCTGATCTCGGTGTCCTTCGCGAATGGTGCGCTGTGATAGACGAGAAAGTTGCCGCGACGTACGAAGTCTGAGCGCTGATCCGTGAGGTCCCCCGGCTCCGAGGCTGCCTCGCCGCCGGCGAGGCTCAGGTCGTGCGGGTCATAGACATAGTGATCCGGCCTGCCGGTTGCGGTTTGGGGACCCAGCGCACCGGCTGCGAGCACATCGGTGGCGTTGCGGGTCGAGTCCAGGAAATACGGTTGCGATTGACTGGTGATGCCTTCCAGCGTGTCGGCATAGCGCCATCGCTCCGCGCCCATGACGTAATAGGCCACGGCTTTTTGCAGGAATTGCGGTTTCGGACCGCCCTGCATGGTCCAGGCATACCACTCCAGGTGAAGCTTCGGCAAATCCACCAGACTCGCCGGCTCGAACTTCAGACCGCCGATCTCTGCCCTGGGCGTGCGCGTGGCGGCATGGTCCCAAGGGCCGATGATGAGGTAATGCCGTGCACGGCCTTCCGCCGACGCATTCTTCATGTATTCGCGATAGTGAGTCAGGGCGCCCGGTTGATCGCCGTCGTAAGAGCCGGTGATCGTCAATATGGGAATGCTCAGGCGCGCGTACTGCTCGGAGGTCGGATTGTACGCATCCCAGAAGGCGTCAGGATGGGGGTGCTGTAGCCAACGCTGGAATATGGCCGACGGGGTGCCGATCCGTGAATCGATGTCCTTGAAAGCTGTGCCGGACTCGAGCCACTGGCGATACTTGCCGCTCCAAAACGCAGTGTCGCCGAAGATCTTGTCCTGCGAAGTGTGCCCGCTGGTGAAGAACAGCCACTGCACGTCATAGGGGCCAAAGATGTTGCTGCCCATTGGGAAATCGACACCGGCGTACGGCGCCGCGACCGGCACGATGGTCGCAAGATGCGGAGGAAATTCCTTGGCCGCGGCCCACTGGTCGTAGCCTGCGTAGGAGCCGCCCCACATCGAAACTTTGCCGTTGCAATAGGGTTGTTTGGCCAACCACTCCACCACGTCGTAGGCATCATGCGCTTCCTGCAGCAACGGATCGTATTGTCCTTCGGAATTGCCCCGGCCGCGTACATCCACAGTCAGAAACGGCAACCCGTGCGCCGCAAAGTAAATCCCGCGGTCGTGGTAGCTCTGCGCGATATAGGGCGTGAGCGTGAAAATGCAGGGTGCGGGCGCCTTCTGGTCGCGCGGGGTATACACCGTGGCGCTTAATTTGACGCCGTCGCGCAAAGGGATCTGCTGATTCCAGCGAAAGTCGACGTTGTCCGCATCCGGAACGGTGATGGCTTGATTGGCGCTCGAAATCGCGTCGCCGGCGCGCGCCATCGGCGCGGCCGCGGCAAGAAACGCAACGCCTGATAGCATCAGGCTGCGAAGATCGCGACTCATAGAGACTCCTGCGAAATAACCCCGAGATCGCTCAGTGTTTGTTACAAGCGGGGACTCGAGCCCCCGATGGCCGCATTATGAGGTGGCTGCCAGCCTCACGCCAGCCGGCTCCAAATAGAATGCATATTGAGCCAGACAAGCACGCAGAAAACTTCGCGCGCTATGCCCTCCGCGGGACAATACCGAGCGGTGCGTCAACCACACCACGCCGGCGGTTACCGCGAAGAAGGCTCGATGCGCGGGACGCGCCACGGCGCGCAGCGGAGCGGGACGGCCGGCTCGCAGCTCAAACAGCAACTGGGATTCGAATCCGACATGGGCGAGTTCATCGGAAACGATGGATCGGCAAAGAACCTGCAAGCGCTTGCAATCCGTGACCGATTCAAGCGCGCGATAATACACCTGCCCAATCAATTCGGCGCAGATGAGCACGCTTACGTACAACTGCAGTCCGGCGAGCCGCCGTATGAGTCGAAAAACTCGATCGGTACAGTCGGCTTTCTTAGACCGGATTCCGTGATCTTGCATGAAAGCCCTCAATAGCCGTGCGTGGCGCTGCTGCTCGCGGATGAGCAGCTCAAAAATCCGGGCTACATTTGGCGCACCATTCTGATTCGCGAATCGTTCGGCAGCCCGCAGAAGCAGCCGTCCGTCCGATTGTTCGCCGAGCTGAAATATCGCGATCGAGCAGGCGATGAGGTGCCGTTCATGAGGCCGCAGAACATCGGAAAGGCTGCGCTGAACTCGCCGACGGCGCGCATGATGTTCAAAATGATTCAACCAGATCTCGAGTGCTCCGGGTCCCATTGCCTCGTCCTCCTGGATTGCCGACACCGAGTGTGTGAGATCATTCGGGTATCCCGGTGGAGGAATTCGGGCGGATTGTGGCAAGGGCTTTAGTGAGCGCGGCCGGTTCTCTTGCATCCACGTCCGAGTAAGATCTGGGGCCATCTACCCGCCATGGCGTTGCAAAGCCGCCCAGGATCCCCATAATCCACCATCATGGCCGCGCAACTTAAAATTGATTTTGTTTCGGACGTCTCCTGTCCATGGTGCGTGATCGGGCTTAAGTCATTGGAAACCGCGCTGGCATCGCTCAAGGGCGAGGTTGCGGCGGACCTGCATTTTCAGCCCTTCGAACTCAATCCGCAAATGGGCCCTGAAGGCCAAGACATCACCGAGCACATTGCGCAAAAGTACGGATCCACGCCTCCCGATATCGAGCGCAACCGCGAGAACATCCGCGCCCGCGGCGCCGCAGTGGGGTTCGAGTTCAACATGCAGAAGCGCGGCAGAGTCTATAACACCTTCGACGCGCATAGATTGCTGCATTGGGCCGAGATCGAGGGCAAGCAGGGGGCGCTCAAGCACGCGCTGTTTTCGGCCTATTTTACCGAGGGCCGCAATCCGAGCGATCACGCGGTCCTGCTCGACGTTGCGCAAAAGGCCGGTCTGGATGCGAAGCGTGCTGCCGAGATTCTGGAATCGGACGAATTCGCGGCCGAAGTGCGCAAGCGCGAAAAGTTTTACGCGGATCGAGGCGTCCGCGCGGTGCCCTCCGTGATCATCAACGATCAGCACCTGATTCAAGGCGGTCAGCCGGCGCAAGTCTTTGAGGGGGCGTTGCGACAGTTGGCAGTGAGATAGCGCTGGCCATTTCATTCCGGACTGGGGCACAAAGCCGCCGTTCCACCGGCGGGCTACGGAGTCTGCTCCAGCCACCCGCCGCCGAGAGCCTTATATAGGGTCACGAGGTTTTGTAGACGAGTGAGTTTCGCGTTCACCAGCGATTGCTGAGCGGAGTATAGCAGCCGCTGCGAATCGAGCACGCCCAGGTAACTGTCGATGCCTTCTGTAAAACGCATGTTGGATAATCGAAAACTTTCGTTGCTGGCGCGCACGAGCGCATCGTCGGCGTCGACCTGGCTGTCCAAGGTCGCGCGGCCCGCGAGGGCGTCGGCCACTTCGCGGAAGCCGGTTTGCACGGCTTGTTGGTACTGGACCAGGAGGACATCCTTTTGCAGCTTCGCCAGTTTGAGTCCCGCAACATTGGCGCCGGCCGCAAAAATGGGCAGGCTGATTTGCGGAGAGAATGTCCACGCGGTCGATCCACGGTCGAAAAGACCGGAGAGTTGGGTACTCGCCGTGCCGTAGGATCCGGTTAATAGGATGCTG
>DATAVX010000072.1:0-116791 GCA_036267535.1 Steroidobacteraceae bacterium | reverse complement strand
CAATCCGCAGGAAAGCGAATATGTCCTGCTCATGCAGGATGGCATTCCGCTGGAAATGGATTGGATCGGCTATCCCACCATTTACTATATTCCCGTGCCGCAGACCATCGGCTCGGTGCAGATGATCCGTGCCGGATCGGGTTTGCTGTATGGACCGGAACCGCAGCCGGTCATCAACTTCATTTCGCAGGCCCCTTCCAGCCGGCCGCTCGCCGGCACGACCGAGCAGGTCGGAGGCTCGAACTCGCTCTTCTCCAGTTTCAACGAAATCTCCGGCACCCGCGGAAATTGGAACTATTTGGCGGACTATTCGCGCCGCCAGTCCGACGGCCAACGGCAAAACGGCGGCTATACCTTGAACGCCGGCGATGCGCATGTCGGCTATGCCTTCGACTCGCAAAAACTCTCGCTCGACTTTCATGCCTACTCGCTCGACAGCGGTCTCGCAGGTCTCATGAGCGGCGCGCAGTTTCTCGCCGATCGTAATCAGACCACGACGCCGGACGATCACCTCTGGGCGGATCGCTACACCGCGGCATTAACCTACGAGAATAAATTCAGCGACACGGACTCGCTCGTTCAGAAGCTCTGGTCGGGCTATCAGAATCTGTGGACCCGTTCGGACAAGTACGCGGGTGCGCCGCCGCTCGGCAGCAGCGCCACCTTGAGCGGTCAGCGCTTCAACTACACCGGACTCGATGGCCGCTGGCTGCATCGCTGGGGCGCCGGCGATGCCTTGACGCTCGGCTACACCGCCTACACCGCACGCAGTCCCTACAACGAGTGGCTCAGCGCCAATCCGGTCATCGACAAGGACGATCAGTCCGGGACGCCGTTCTACGACGATGCCCGCAAGACCACCTATGGCGCGCTGTTCGCGGAAAACGTGTTCCGCTTTCCCTGGTTTCACGTGGTGACTTCCGCTCGCTTCGATCATGAGGAGCTGACCAGCCGGGAGTCGCTCGCTCCGCACCCCTCGCTGGTAAATACCACGTACACCAAGAACATTCCGTTGTTCGGCATCGGCGTCGGCAATGACTTCGGGCATGGTAACGAAACGTACCTGAACATCTCGCAGGGCTTTCGCCCGCTGCGCTATCTGGATATCGCCAGCCCCTTCAGCAATTTCTCCACGACCAACAATCCGGACCCGACGAAGTATCTGACCTACGAGGCGGGCGTACACGGCTGGCCGAGCGTGGGTTTCTATTACGATGTGAGCGTGTTCCAGGTCAACGTGAAGGACCGGATCGAGTCGCAGCAGTTCACTCCGACCGAGACCATCGATGTGAACACCGGCAACACTCGCAGCCGCGGCGTTGAGCTCGAGGGCCATTACGATCTATTGCGTCTCTTCTCCTCGTTCGATTCGAACGTGCACCTCGATGCCTTTGCCAACGCCGGCTTGCTCGATGCACGCTTCACCGGCAGCATTGTGCCCGGCCAGACCGGCAAGATCCCCGCCTATGCACCGCACGGCGTGTTCAAGGCCGGGGTCACCCTGCGCCAGGAGGCTTTGTACAAGCTCAGTCTGATCATCGACAGCGTGGGTTCGCAATTCTTCCAGGACAGCGACAAGCCCTTAGGCTCGACGCCGGCACATATTCCGACCTACACTGTGGCCGATCTGGCCGCGGATTACACCATTGCCGGTCATCTCAGGCTGCTGGGCGGCGTGTCGAATCTCACCAATCGCCACTACTACTCGCGCGTGTTCTTGTTCGGCGGCATGCTGGAACCGGCGAACGATCGCAGCGTCTATGCCGGCGCGGCCTACGACTTTTAAGTGCGCAGCTAAAGGCGCATCAGGTTTTCTGTTGAGGAGTCATACATGAGCGGGGAGTCATACGTGAGCGCGAGAATCATTCCATTGCTGCTGCCCTGCCTGTTGCTGCTGAGCTCTTCGCTTGCTTTGAGTGCGACGCCGCCGGAAAGCGCGACGCCGCCGGAAAGCGCCTATCGCGGCCTGCAATGGCGCGGCATCGGTCCTTATCGCGGCGGCCGTGCGGTCGCGGTGGCCGGCGTGCCCGGTTCACCGACGGTGTTCTATTTCGGCGCGGCCGCCGGCGGCGTATGGAAAACCATTGATGCCGGTGCGGCCTGGAAGCCGATCTTCGATGCCGAAAAGGTCTCTTCCATCGGCGCGATCGCGGTGGCACGCAGTAATTCGGACATCATCTATGTGGGCACGGGCGAAGCAAACCTGCGCGGCAATGTCACCTGGGGCGGCGGCGTGTTCAAATCTACCGACGCCGGCAAGAGCTGGACTGATTTGGGTCTGACCGATGCGCGCCAGATCGGCGCGATCATCGTCGATCCCAGCGATCCGAACATCGTGTTGGTGGCCGCGGTGGGCCATGCCTTCGGTTCCAACACCGAGCGCGGGGTTTTTCGCAGCACCGACGGCGGCCGAAGCTGGAATCGCGTGCTTTATAAGAATGAGTTCACCGGCGCCATCGACTTGGCCGCCGACCCGCACAATTCCAACATCATCTATGCCGCGCTCTGGCAGGTACGCCGCCAGCCGTGGAATTTTTCCAGCGGCGGCCCGGGCAGCGGTCTGTATCGATCTACGGACGGCGGCGTCAGCTGGACGCAGCTCACCGGCCATGGACTGCCCGAGGGCATCTTGGGCCGCATCGACATCGCCATTTCCGGGGTCGACTCGCGCCGCATCTTCGCCATGATCGAGGCCAAGGAAGGCGGCTTGTACCGCTCCGACGATGGCGGACAGCAGTGGCACCGGGTCAGCGATGACGGACGCATCCGCCAGCGCGCCTGGTACTTCTCGAAAATCTATGCCGATCCCAGCGCCATCGATACCGTGTATGCCCTGAACACCGGCATGCTGCGCTCGGTCGACGGCGGCAAAACGTTCAATCTGGTCTCAGCCACCCATGGCGATCATCATGCGCTGTGGATCGATCCGGATAATTCGAAGAGCTTGATCAATGCCAATGACGGCGGCGCCAGCATTTCGCTCGACGGCGGCAATACCTGGTCGACCCAGGACAATCAGCCCACCGGCCAGTTCTACCACGTCGCCACCGATAACCGCTTTCCCTACTATATCTACGGCGCGCAGCAGGACAATTCCAATCTGGCCGTCGCCAGCTTCAGCGACGAGGGCGTGATCGGCCCGCGCGACTGGTATCCTGCCGGCGGCGGTGAATCCGGCTTCGTGGTCCCCGATCCGCGCGATCCCAACATCATCTACAGCGATGCGGAAAATCAGTTCGCGCGCTTCAATGTCCGCGCGCAGCAATCGCAGAACATCAGCCCCGACCCCATCGACAATTCCGGCCATCCGGCGAGCGAGCTCGATCACCGCTTCAATTGGACCTCGCCGCTCATGGTCTCGCAGCACGACCCGGATGCGATTTACGCCGGGTCCGAAGTGCTCTGGAAGTCCACCGATCGCGGCATGAGCTGGAAAATCATCAGTCCGGACCTTACCCGCAACGACAAGAGCAAGCAGACCGCCTCGGGCGGCCCGCTGACCAAGGACATCACCAGCGTCGAGTACTACGACACCATTTTTGCCCTCGCCGAGTCGCCGCTGCGCAAGGGCGATCTTTGGATCGGCACCGATGACGGACTGGTGCAAATGACCGACGATGACGGCGGCCACTGGCACAACGTCACCCCGAAGGAGATGCCTGCCTGGAGCACGGTCAGCATGACCGAGCCCTCGCACTTCGATCCGGCGGTGGCCTATATCGCCGTGGATCGGCACCGCCTCGATGACATCGCGCCCTACGCCTGGAAGACCTCCGACACGGGGAAGACGTGGGTCTCGATCGCCGCGGGTCTGCCGCAGGGCGCCGTCGTGCATGTGGTGCGCGAAGATCCGGCGCGCCGCGGCCTGCTGTATGCCGGCACCGAGATCGGTGTCTTCGTCTCCTTCGATGACGGCGCGCACTGGCAGGCGCTGCAACACGGACTGCCGAGCACGCCGATCCACGATCTGACGGTACACGGCGCGGATTTGATTGCCGCCACGCATGGGCGCGGCTTTTGGATTTTGGACGATGTGACGCCGCTGCGCCAGGCCAAGGCTAAGAGCGATGACCTCACTCTGTATGCACCGGAGACGGCGCTGCGCCTGTACTACCCGGATCAAGTCAATTCCCGCCGGCCGGTGGGCGCAAATCCGCCGGCGGGCGCCCTCATCGACTACGTGCTGCCGTCCGATGCCGCGAGTGAACTGACCCTGGATATCGTCGATGCCAAAGGCGGGCTGGTGCGGCATCTGTCCAGCACCAAGACCAACAAAGCAATCCAGCCGCCCGAGTGGCCTGATCAAATCGTGGCGAGCGATCTGATTCCGGCCAAGGCGGGCATGAACCGGCTGATCTGGGATTTGCGCTACGACGACCCGGTGCAGATTCCCGGCGCCTTTTACGAGGGCCAAGCGCCGCGCGGGCCCATCGTCGCGCCCGGCCAGTATCAATTACGCTTGAAATTGGGCGATCAAACGCGCACGGCCGCACTCACCGTGATCGCCGACCCGCGCGTTCACGACAGCAATGCCGCCATCGCGGCGAAGACCGAACTGGCGCTCGCCACCTATCATGACATCGACACCTTGCACCGGGCGGTCAACGACATTCGCGCCAAGCGCAAGGGCTTGACGGACAAACGCAGCGCCGCCGGGCTCGACGCCAAACTTAAGCGCATCGAAGAAGCGCTGATGCAGGTGAACATGAACGGATCCGAAGCCAACCTCGCATTTCCGGGCATGCTCAATGAGCAACTCGCCGCCGCCGCAGGCTCGCTCGAAGATGCGGATACGCCGCCCACGACCCAGCAACGTGCACTCTATGCCTCGCTGCACGAGAAGTTGCAGTCCCAACTGGCGCTTTGGCGGGGTCTACAAAAGTAGCCGCGCTTTACTCCTCATCGTTGGACTCGCCCTCGTCCGGCGCGGCGGCATCGCCGCGCAGGACCGGCAATTTGGCGCGCGTCAGCGCCTGATTGAGCGGCGCGAGATCCTGTTGCGAGATCTTCGTCGCAGCCGCGCCGAGCGCCTGCCATTCTTGCAGGAGCGAGCCGGCCACGGCTTGCTGTGTACGGGTGGGCGCGGCATCCGCGTTCTCGACTTGGGTATACAAACTCAAGATGTCGCCATTGACCCGCTCGATCCCGCGCCGGCCGCCCGCATTGACGCCGTGCGCCATGAGCGAATCGAAATGTTCATCGAGCTCACTGGCCTGCGCTTGGAATGCAGCAGCCTGCGGCGTCCGCAGCGCCTTGATCTGCGCGCGCAGCGCCTTGATCTCCTGCGCCTTGGCACTGCTGGCATCGAGCGCCTCAGCCAAGCTCTTCGCGAGCAGATACTGCGTGCTGTAATCCTGCGCCGGGATGTTGACGCGCGGATCCGGCAGCACCGTGACCGCCTGCTCAAAGTGGTGTCCGCCGGTCTCCAGCCGCACGCGATACAGCCCGGGCGCCGCCAAGGGACCCTCGGGCTCCTGCGGCGTATCCAGCGGCACCGCCGAGATTGGGAAGCTGCGCCGCACAGCGCGCGGCGTCATGCCATGCAGATCCCAGACAAAGCGATGCATGCCCGCGGAGGTGGCGAGCGCTTTGGGCTGGCGGATCCAATATTGGGGGATCAACTCCTTCGCTCGCTCCTCGGCGCTGAACCCGATCACATCGGTGCTCGACACACGCCGCACCAGGGCGCCGCTGGAATCCAGAATCTCGATCTTAAGCGCGCCCTTGGCCGCCTGCGGCAGGTAATAATCGATGACCGCGCCGTTCGGCGGATTGCGCCCCGAGGGCTCGTCCGGCGGAATCGGTGTGTCGGTGCCGGTGCTACGCCGTACCCGGATCGCGGGCGAGGACTTGAGCAGGGTCACCGCAGTCTTGGCGTCCGGCTCTTCGCGCAAGGGGCCGATGTCATCCAGCACCCAAAGTGAACGGCCGTGCGTGGCCAGGATCAGGTCCTGATTGTGCACGATGAGATCGCGCATGGAGGTGTGCGGCAGATTGAGCTGCAGCGACTGCCAATGATCGCCATCGTCGAAGGAGATCCACACGGCCCGTTCGGTGGCTGCGAACAGCATGCCGCGCCGCACCGGATCCTCGCGTACGGCATTCACGGGGGCATCCTCGGGCAGCCCGGCGACGATCGATTGCCAACTCTTGCCGCCATCGCGCGTGCGGTAAATATAGGGCTTCAGGTCATCCAAGCGAAAACGGCTCACCGACGCGTAGGCTACGTTGGCGTCGAAGTGCGAGGCCTCGAGTTGGGTCACCTTGCTCCAAGGTGTCAGCGCCGCCGGCGTGACATTGCTCCAGGCGCCGCCTTCATCGTGCGTCACCCAGATCAAGCCGTCATCCGTTCCGGCCCAGAGCACTCCCTTCGTGAGCGGCGAGGCCGAGACCGCGTAGATCACACCGCGCTGCAGCTCCGCCTTGTCGGCATGCATGTCGCCGACCGACGCGGGCGAGCCAGCGCTGGGGCGCGTCAAATCCTCGCTGATCGTCTGCCAGGAGTTGCCGCCGTCGCTGGTGGCGTACAAACGGTTGGCGGCGAAGTACATCCGGTGCGGATCTTGCGGCGAGAAGAAAATCGGCTCGGTGCGATCGGTGCGCACATCGGGGGAGGGCGTCGGGATCGGCGAAATGTTTTGTACCTGACCGGTCGATAGATGGGTCTTGGTCACCACATTGCGGCCGGCGCCGTAGATCACATCGGGATCGAGCGGATCGGGCGCCACGTAGCCGTATTCGATCACCCCCACGGGATGCCACTCGCGAAAGGTGATGATGCCGTCATTGCCGCGATTGGAGATGCAGACCGAGCCGCTTTCCTGTTGGCCGGCACACAGACGATACGGAAAAGTCGGCGTCACACTGACGTGATACAGCTGCGCGGTCGGCTGGTTGTACCACGTGCTCCAGGTTCTGCCGCCGTTGACGGTGATGAGGCTGCCCTGATCGCCGACCAAGGCAATGTGCTGCGAATCCTCCGGGCTGATCCAGATCGCCTGATAATCATCGCCGCCGGGCGCACCCTTGAAGGAAACCCAATGCGCACCGCCATCGGTCGACTTCTGGGTGACGATCGACGCGCTGTAGAGCACGTCCGCGTTTTTGGGATCGACGGCCAGAATGGGCAGATCGCCGCCGCCGATGCGCATCCCCGGACGCGGATCCGTGGTCGCCACGCGCCAATGTTCGCCGCCGTCATCGGAACGATACACGCCCACGCTCGGCGCCGCGCCGCCCTGCGCCGCGGGGTTCGAGCTGGTGGCTACCGTGGCATACAGGCGTCCACGGCTGCTCGGTGCCACCGCGACATCGAGTTGCGACAGTCCCTGCGGCAACCCATCGGTCAACGGCCGCCAGTGATCGCCGCTGTCGGTCGATTTGAACAGCCCGCCATGCGGGCCGTTGAACATGTTCTTGTCTTCCCAGGGACCTGAGCGCGCATTCCAGAAGCCCGCGTACAGGGTTTTGGCATCGAAGGGATCGATGCGCACGAATGAAGCACCGGTGTTCTCGCCTTGATTCAGTACGTTCGACCACGTGGCGCCGCCATCGGTTGATCGGTACAGTCCGCGCTGCGCGCTCGGCCCATAAGGATGGCCGAGCACCGCCGCATAAACGCGATCGGCATCGTGCGGATCCACCGCGATGCTGGGAATCTGCTGCGAATCCTGCAGCGACAAATGCACCCAGGTATTGCCGCCGTCGTTCGAGCGGTAGATCCCATCGCCCACCGACAGATCCGGTCGATGCAGACCCTCGCCGGAGGCCACGTAGATGACATTGGGATTGGACGGCGCGACGGCGATGGCGCCGATCGATTGCGTGGGTTCGGCATCGAATATCGGCAGCCAGGTGCGTCCATCATCCTCGGTTTTCCACACGCCGCCATCCACCGCCCCGGTCAGAACCGTGTGCGGCTGCCCCGGTACGCCGGTCACGGCGCGCGTGCGTCCGCCGCGAAACGGACCCACCAAACGCCAGTGCATATCCTGCGTGATCGCTGCAAGATTGACCTCTGCGGACGCCGCAGCCGCGCCGCCCATGATCAACAGGGCAACGCAAAGTACGCGAATCAACCGGAAATCTGCTGACATGGAATTTGGGTTTCCCTTGATGGTCGAAGCTATCCCGCCATGATAGTTCATGTACGGCCTGAGGGATGCCCCGAGGGAATAAAACGAAACAACGGATTGCGATTTTGAATCTGCTCACAGATCGCCGCACCGGGCAAGCTCTCCGATCCTTACCGCGGTGCGCATGGCGATTGCGGTGATCGTCAGTGAAGGGTTGACGCCCCCCGTCGTCGGAAACACCGATCCGTCGCAGACGAAAAGATTGGGGATATCCCAGCTGCGGCAGTCCGCATTGATGACGCTGTCCTCCGGCGTGAACCCCATGCGTACCGTGCCTGCCAAGTGGTTCATGTCATTGTCCTGTCGAAAAATATCTTTCGCGCCCACGAGTGCAAGGCTCGTGCTCATCTGGTCGAGCGCGTGCCGGATCATGGCCTTATCATTCTCGCCCCATGAATAGGAGATGCGCGGAATAGGCAGTCCGTACTGATCCTTCTCGTCGGCGAGCGTCACGCAATTCTTTACGTTGGGCAACTGCTCCCCGACCATCTTCAATCCGACCAGATGGTTGTAGCGCAACATCTCCTCGTGCAGTTCAGCTCCCCACAGGCCCTTGGCTCCCGTCACGATGGTCATGGTCTCAATCGGCAGAGGCCCTTGCGCCATCCAGCAATAACCGCCAAAGAAATCCTTGCGATCCTCGTAGTTCCAATGCTCGGTGATCGTGGTGGAGGGAGGCGCCTTGTAGGCGCGTACGACGTCGTCCATATAGCCAAAGGCTGCCTGGTTCGATTGGCTCATCAAATTCTTGCCCACGAGCCCGCTGCTGTTCCCCAAACCGTGTGGATAGCGATGAGTGCTCGAGTTCAGCAGCAGGCGCGGCGTCTCGATGGCGTAGCCCGCGACGATGACCGCTCGGGCCTTTTGAAAATGCCAGCGGCCTTGCCGATGATAATGAACTCCGGTGACGCGGCCGTTGCCGCCCATCTCAATGCGCCCGACCATGGCCAAATCACGGATCTCAGCGCCCGAGGCCAAGGCGCGCGGAATGAAAGTAACCAGCTGGCTTTGCTTGGCGTTGGTGGAACAACCGAATCGGCAGAAGCCGCGATACACACAGGGAGGGCTATCGCCTTTAGGCGAAGACACGGTAGCGAGTGGTGTCTCCGTCCATGCATACCCCATTGCCTCTGCACCGCGCGCGAGGAGCTGCGCCGCGCCATTGATCGGGTGTGCCCGCAGCGGATAGCGTGGCCGCTTGGGACCCCACGGATAGGTGATGGGTCCGGAGATGGACAGCGCCCGCTCCGCGCGGCGATACCAGTCCCACATGTCGCGCCAATCCAGCGGCCAATCCGCGCCATAACCCATCTGAGAGCGTGCCTTGAACCATTCGGGACGGAAACGCAGCGACACCATGGCGAAATGCACCGTCGAGCCACCGACCGCTTTGCCCGAGTTTTTGCCGCCCATGACCAAGGGGTTGTCGCCTTCCGAGATCCGATCGTCGTTCCAATAAAGCTTGTCTTGCTCACTCTCGTCCGAGGCGAAATCCTCCAGCGGCCGAAAATAAGGTCCCGCATCGAAGCCGATGACGGAATAGCCCTGCTCGGCCAAGCCTGCGATCATCGGACCTCCGCCCGCTCCGGTTCCGACGACGACAAAGTCGACCTCCTGCTCATCGGCGAACTGGCGCATCGGCACCCATGCGCCCGGCCGGAATACATTGGGCGCCCGCCCACCGGCCGCGCGAGGTGCGGCGAAGGGATCAGCTGACACGTTCGTTCTCTCCTACCGCGTGCGGCTCTTCGGGCGCGGCTTCCTCAGGCTCCCAGGCGTCGCGCCGGTTCAAACCCAAACGCACGTAGCCGCGCGGCGAGGCGGGTCCCGCCCAACCCATCTCGTTCCACGCCTCGGGATGGGCGTAATAAGCACCGAGGACATCGTGGATCACATGCGAGGTCCAGAACGCCTCAGCGGGCATCCCCTGAAGCGCGGCCGCTTCGAAACAGCCCTGGGCCAGTTGCCGGAGGATCATGTCCTGATCGCGTTGCGTGAGGTGTGCGAAGGCACGGCCTCGCTCGCGCAAGGCAACCTCATCGAGTGCCGCCAATCCGCGTCTCCAGGCCTCGCTTGGCTGGGGCATGTTTGCGAGGCGATATCCCTTGGTCTTTCCCGCCGATAAGTTTCGATCCACATAAGCCTCGAGCGGCACCCGCGCCCGGCCTTCGGGTTGCGGCATCACTCGGTCGCAGAGCGCGGCAAGCGTGCGCCATTCGTCGGCGGAGAAGAACCTGGGGCGAGAGGACACGGCGAGTCGCGCATCGATCACCTCGCGCGTCTTGTCATTCCACGAAAGTGTGTCGCGTTTCGATCGAACGTCGTAACCGGGATAACGCCCGCGGCTGAGCCGCTCAGTCATCGGGGTTGTCCTTGAGAAGCCCAAGGGCGGCGAGCCCGGCGAGGGCCAGGCCTGAAAATGCCGGCGGTGCCGGCAGCGGTGGGCCCGCCTGAAGGTTCTGTCGCCAGTTGCGCCAGCCGCCCATGTTGCGGGCGACACCGATGGCGTGAAAGCCGACCCCGACGATTCCCAGTAGCGCGGTGACCCGCAACCACCAGCGGGTGAGGCTGCGTGGCCGCGACGCTGGGCCGGCCGCCGCAGCCATCAGAAGCGCGGCGCCCGCGGGTGGGAGCGTCACGGGCAAGAACATGGCCGGATTGTGAAAGGCGCCCCGGAAATGCAGCAACGCAGCCTCGGCCGTTGTGCCCAGAAGTCCCACGCCGGTGAGCATCGAGACCAGGCGGCCGGCGGGGAGCCCCAGCACTTTCGGCACCGTTCCGTCCGGATTGTCTCGCACCCGCTCAGCCAAAAATCCCGTCATTCCGGCGAGAGACATCGCCGCCGGTGCGCCCAGCGGGGCTGCGTAAAAAAGATTTTGCCAACAAAATCCCGCCGGCTTCTTACCCACATTGTAGAGGTGAAATCCGCTGCCGATGACTCCGGTCAAGCCTGCCAATGCATACACCGTATCGCGCACCCGATGCGCCCGAGTTGCGTCGTCCTTGTGTCCGTGGAAGGAAGCCAGAATGGTGAGCGCCGATATGAGAAGGGGCGTGTACATGGCCGGATTGACGAAGGCGCCGCGGTAATGTTCCATGGCACTATCGATGAGGACTGAAGTCGCAATCGTTCCTGCCGCACGATTCAATCGGCGTGCCGCCCGCACCGCACCGTGCTGGTCGATACCCGGCGCGCGTTGCACGGGGTCGGCTCGTGATCGGCGCAGCGGCAACGCCTTTGGCGCATCCACGCTTCGCGGTTTGCGCGCAAGGACCGCGGCGCAGGTCACGCCGGCCGCGCCGAGCAGAGTCAAAGCCGCAAAGATGCCTCCGCTGGGGCGCACATTCGTCGATGTCCGCGATGTTTGCAGCGCTTCCGGCCTCATACGGCGTATTGCTCTGCATCCTGCGCTTTGAATTCGAGGCCCAACCCAGGGCGGCACATATCGGGCTCGATGAGACCGTTTTTCGGATTGGGCGCACCATCGAACAACATGCGTTCGATTCGCACATGATCGTGGAACCATTCCAAATGGCGCAATCGCGGAACGGCGCAGGCCGCATGCAGATGGAGCGCGGGTGCGCAATGAGCCGAGAGATCGATATGATGCGCATCGCAAAGCGCACCGGCCTGCAGGAATCCGGTGATGCCGAGACACCGCGAGGCATCGACCTGCTGTACGTCCACCGCGCGACTGGTCAGCATGCGACGCACATCGTCGGCATTGTATGAATACTCGCCGGCAGCGATGTCCATGCAGGGCGGGGCCGCCGCCCGCACTTGTGCGAGCCCATCCAGATCGTCCGAGGAGACGGGTTCTTCGAACCAGGCAACGTCGGCTTGCGCGGCAAAGATCTCCGCCATGCGCAGTGACTCCTTCACCGAGTAGGCTCCGTTTGCATCCACGAACAAACTTGCCTCTCCGATCGCCTCTTTCGCCAGCCGAACTCGGCGTGCATCGTCTTGCGGAGCGCTGCCGATCTTCATCTTGACCGCCCGGCACCCGTCGCGGCCGACCCAGTCGGCGAGTTGGCGCGTGAGTTGCGCATCGTTGTAGCTGGTAAATCCGCCGCTTCCGTAAATCGGGACCCGGGTCCGCGCGCGGCCCAGCAAGGCCGCGAGGGGCAGATCGAGCAACTTGGCCTTGAGATCCCAGAGCGCCGCATCGAGCGCCGAGATCGCGCCGGCTGCCATACCCGAACGGCCCAGATTACGCACGGCATTGGCCATCGAGCGATGACAACCTGGAATGTCGCAAGCACTCTGGCCGCGCAGTGTGTCCGCGAGCGGACCTTGCACGAGCGAGGCCGTCGCCGGCGCAGCATACGTGTAGCCAAGCCCGCTACGGCCGCCCGCGCCGAGCTGCACGACGATGAGCGTGGTGTCCTTCCATGCATACGTACCATCCGCTTCGGGCGCGTCGGTTGGGATGGTAAAGGCCCGGGCGCAGATGGTCGCGACGGGTATGTCGACCCGCATGTGCGCTACCGGTGCGGCAAGATGGTGGCGACCAGCGCTTTGGCGGAATTCTTCAGAACGCTGCCGAGTTCCGGCTCATGCTGCATCATGGTGATGAAATGCTCCGCATCCTTGAGTGTGATGTGCGGCGGCAGAGGCGGCACATTGGGGTCCGTGTAAAACTCGAGAATGACGGGCCGGTCGGCAGACAAGGCTTCATCCCACGCCGCGCCGATGCCGGCGGTGTCCCTGCAGAAAATGCCTTTGAGCCCGAGAAGCTCCGCATACTTGGCGTAGGGAAAATCCGGGATCGATTGGGTGCTCTCGGTCTTGCCTTTTCCCATTTGAATCCGCTCCTCCCAGGTCACCTGATTGAGGTCGCGGTTGTTCAAGACCATCATGACGAAGCGCGGATCGGACCAGCGCTTCCAGTATTTGGACACGGTGATCATGACATTCATGCCGTTCATCTGCATGGCGCCATCGCCTATCGTGCCGATCACCACACGCTCGGGGTACGCCATTTTCGCGGCCATCGCATAGGGCGTCGCGGCTCCCAAGGAAGCGAGCGAGCCGGAAAGCGAGCCCTTCATGCCGCGGCGGAACTTCAGGTCCCGAGCGTACCAATTCGCGACGGAACCGCTGTCTGCGGTAACGATGCAGTTCTCAGGCAGGCGCGGCGAGAGTTCCCAGAAGACGCGCTGCGGATTGATCGGATCGGCGCTCTTCATCGCGCCGCTCTCGAGTGTCTTCCACCAAGCCGCGATGTGGCCCTTGATCGTCTCGCGCCATTTTGTGTCCGTCTTCTGTTTCAGCAGCGGAAGGAGCGCCTTCAAAGTCGCTGCGCTGTCGCCCACCAGGGTCACCTCCATCGGATACCGCAAGCTCAACATCTCGCCCTTGATGTCGATCTGTACGCCGCGGGCATTGCCGGGCTTCGGCAGGAATTCGCTATAGGGAAACGCGGATCCCACCATGAGGAAGGTGTCGCATTCTTGCATGAGATCCCACGAAGGCTTGGTGCCCAATAAACCGATTCCGCCGGTCACGAACGGCAGGTCATCGGGCACCGCCGCCTTGCCCAAGAGCGCTTTGGCGAGACCGGCGCCGAGCCTATCGGCCACCGCGATCACCTCCTCGGTCGCGTCCAGACAACCCGCGCCCACGAGCATCGCCACCTTCGTGCCTGCGTTCAGCACCTTGGCCGCCGCCTGCAAACCCTCGATGTCGGGCACCTTGCTCTCCGTGGGGAACCCAACGCCCGTGTGCGTGGCACCGTGTGCCAGCGGCGGCTCTTCGTACTTCATCAGCTGCAGATCATTCGGCAGGATGATGCAGGTCACGGAGCGCTTGTTCTGCGCGATGCGCACCGCGCGATCGACCATGTGACGCACCTGGCCCGGCACGGTGCCGATCGCCACATAGTCGCTCGCCACATCCTTGAACAGCGCGACCAGATCGACCTCCTGCTGATAGTGCGCGCCGAGTGCTGTGCGGGCCTGTTGCCCGACGATCGCGACCACCGGCTGATTGTCCATCTTGGCATCGTAGAGACCGTTGAGAAGATGAATGGCGCCGGGCCCCGAGGTCGCGTAGCAAAGCCCGACGCCGCCGGTAAACTTGGCGTGCGCGGAGGCCATGAAGGCCGCCATTTCCTCGTGACGCACCTGGATGTACTCCATGCCCGGCTGCGCGGCCTCGTGTGCCACATCGAGGCCGCCGACGCCGTCGCCCGGATAGCCGTAGACACGTTTCAGGCCCCATTCCTGCAGGCGCTTCCAGACGTACTCGCTGACGTTCATCGACATGGTAATTCTCCGTGCGTCATAGAGGGATCACTGGACTACACACGGCCGGGCCAGACCCCGCACGCCGGGCCGAAGCCGAAAAAGGCTGCCCGCGCAGGGCTCACGCGCGAGTTGTTCAGAAGTCAAATGCTCTCGGGCACTCGTCACCACCATCTCGTCCAAGTTTGGGCCGATGAAGGCGCACATGGTCGGCCGGCTGACGGGGAGCGCAATCCGCAAGACAAGATTTCCGCCGGCATCGTAACGGTGCAGAGCGCTTGCACCGTGGATGGCGCACCAGTAGCAACCTTCTTCGTCCATCGCCGCTCCATCGGGGACACCGTTTCCATCGCGTATCTCGACGAAACCGCTGGGCCTTCCGATCGCGCCGGTCGCCAGCTCGTACGACGCGCGGTACACGCGGCGCTCCCTGGAGTGCGACCAGAAGAATTCATCGCTCTGGTCGTTCCAGGCAAATCCGTTGTGCAGATCGGATTCATCGGCAGCGGCGACCAAACCGTGCGCGAATGTGAACTGGTGCAGAACACGTTTCTTCTCGATCTCACCTTTGGTTCTCCGCAGCAGCGGATCGAACATCATGCCGACCCAAAACCGGCCTTGCGCATCGCAAATGCCTTCATTGAAGCGGAACAGTTGCGGATCGTGGGGCGCGGCGGCAAGCAAGCTCGTGGCTCCGCTCGTGAAGTCGAGGCTGAAAATTCCATCTCGAAGTGCGACGAGCGCGCCGCCGGCGCCTTCGAGCAGCGCAAAGGCGCCGATATCCGACGGCAGCGACCAGCGCCGGTTGCCGCCATCCGCGTTCAGACAATGCAAAGCGGGTTCCTTTATATCAATCCAGAAAAGTGCGCCGCCGCCGGCGAACCATGTCGGCGATTCGCCAATTGCCGCGCGACAATCCAACATCAGTTCGACACCATGCACCGGGGCATTACTCGAGACCTTCAAAGGTCACGACGCTTGGCCATTCGACCCAAGGCAACACCTGCCACGACCGCGAGAATGGCAAACGCCAGCGCACGATGCCGTTCGGTGAATATCGTCCAGGTTGCGTTTCGCGCGCGCGCATCAAAGCGTCCGTGGGCGCCGTAGGGCCCCGGCACCGGCTCGAACAGGTTGGAGGGAGCATCGGACGGCGTCTTTTGGTGGGTGAGCTGACCGGCATAACCAGCCTTTGCCAAATAACGATCCAAGAGGCCAGGGGCGAGGCGATTGGCGAGGATCGCCTTGATGGTTGAAAATCCGAGCCAGATTTCGCGCCGCTTGTGGGTCGCTGCGAAGTAGATCGCGCGGGCCGGGACTTCCGGCTGGAAGATCGGCGGTACGGGTTGCGGGCGGTAGCCGGTTTTATTCAGCGCCCAATCGAACTGCGGCGTATTCACTGCCGGCAAATCCACCGTCGTCAGCCGTATTGCGAGCTTGTCGTGAATGAGTTCCGAACGCAGGCTATCGGTAAAGCCCCGGATGGCAGCCTTTGCACCGCAGTAGATCGCTTGAAGCGGCAAGGACCGATACGCCAGCGCAGAACCCACATTGACGATGACGCCTTCGTTGCGTGGGCGCATGTGCTTGAGAGCGGCCATCATGCCGTACACCTGCCCGAGGTAGGTGACTTGCGTGCCGCGCTCGACCTCGGCAGCGGAGACGCTGCTCACAGCGCCGAAAACCGTAGCCATTGCGACGTTTATCCAGGTGTGGATCGGTCCCAACTCGCGCTCGACCCGCTCGGCTGCTGCTTCCACAGCCTCCGCGGATGCGACATCGGTAGGAATCGCGAGCGTCTGGATGTGATAACGCATCTTAAGTTCGGAGGCTGCATGCTCAAGCCGCGAAACGTCGCGGCTGAGCAGCGCCACGCTGCATCCGCGGCGAGCGAACTCTTCCGCAACCGCTCGTCCGACACCCGCTCCTGCACCCGTGATTACGATAACCGGTGAACTGATGGTTTCCTCATGCACGCCCGTAGCCTCACGCTCAACCGCCGGCGCGCTGCGGCACAGGACCGCATAATCCAAGCGCGGTGTTGATTACCTCAATATGCGTCAGGGCCTGGGGGAAGTTGCCCAGCAGACGCCTCGATCCGACGTGGTACTCTTCCGACAGTAATCCCAGATCATTGGTGATGGTCCAATACCCGTTCGAACAGCGCGCGCGCTTCCGAGAATCTCTGCTGCATGGCCCTGCGTTCCCTGGCTTGAGATGGATTTTCAAGGACCGCCGGACACATTCAGGGTCACGCGCCGGTTCGCAAGCTGCCCCTCTTTGGTGGCGTTATCCGCTATCGGGTCTGCTTTGCCATAGCCTTTTGCAGTTATCCGGTTGCCAACCCCATGGGTTTGCAGGTAGCTCATGACCGCTTCGGCGCGCCGCTGTGAGAGCTTCAGATTGTATTCAGCGGAGCCTCTGTTGTCGGTGTAGCCACGCACCTCGATGACTAAGTCGGGGTATTGCTGAAACTGACGCACTTGAATATCGAGCGCTGTATCTGATTCAGGAATCAGCTCCGCAGAGTTTGTGGCAAATGTCACTCCCTGCAGCCGGATCTCCCCTTTAGGCGCAGGCGGAGGCGGCGGCGGTGCCGGCGCGGGCGGAGGCGGCGGGGCGGGCGCCGTGACCGTCACTTGGCGAACGGTTTCCCTGATCACGGGCGGTCTCTCGTCGCGGTTGCCAAAGTTCATCTGTAAACCCACACCGAAGATAATCCCTGACGGATCCTTCACGCCAAAGCGGGCGGCATTCGCAAATTCCAGCCGGTATTTCGCTTCGGTGCGAAGCTGAACCCTGGTCGGTCCCTGTTGATTGCCGATACCCGTGAGTAGGCCGATCCCCGCTTCCGCGAGATAGGTATGAAATGCCCGATCGTTAAAGCCGGGCGCGCTGGTTTGATCATCCAGCTCGCCGCCCCCCGCAAGCGCGTACGGTTGGATCATCCAGCGCTGCATGATGTCCTCAGGGAAGAATTTTTTGATGACATCGATGGAATAGCCGGTCTGGCGGCGCATCGCGTCGGTGCCGTGAATGTCGAAGCGGCCGCGATTAAAATCCGCCTCCAGCGCCCACTCATGCGCCAGGTTGATGCCGAAGCCAGCCTGGTATGCGAAATCATCCTTCAATTGGGGATCGTTATCCTTGAGGTGATATTGCAGCATTGGACTGAAATACCAGGATCCCGCATCGCCGCCTTGGGAACTGCTTGCATCCGCGGCGAGCGCTCCCGTGTTCATTGCTGCAATGAGGCATCCAAGACTAAAAACACTAAATTTTTTCACGGCTAGGCTCCATCTGATCGCTACGGCAAACTGCACAGCGTTGTAAGTAGGCCCCCTTCTCGGACACACACGTGATTGAGAAGAAGTTTTCGTGTTGCATTAGAACGACGCGGCGAAGATAGATCTGTCGGTGACAGCCCGCGCGACTGGGTCGGACGGGAAGGTCAGCGTGCGTGTCCAAAGAGGAAGATCACGGGTCGAGCGATGAGCGACTCGCTCTGTAGGACTACGTGCGAGGCCGCCTACCATTCACGGCGCCTTGATCCTAAAGACTGCGCGGCCGCCCGATTCGGCCGACCGCGTGAGTTCCTATACCTTGAAATCTTTACTGGCGCCGCAATCGAAGGCATTCTTGTCGCTAATCGTTTTGCGGCGCGCGGTTTCGGTGGGTGGCACGCGCCGACAATAAGCCCACGGCAACTGAAGGAGGTGATCCAAGTGACACATATAGAAGTTGGTTCGGTCGCGTCTCTGGGCGCGTTGGTCGGTGGCGAGGTTCGTTAGTCAGCACCTCGTACAGGCCGCACGCTCGTAGAGAGTGCGCGCGGGCAGTACCACGCGCGCGGCCGGTCCAATGGACGGACGCTTCGACATAGTTGCTGTGCGCACGGGCTTGTTCCGTAGCCAGTCATGATCGGGCAGGAATGGCGGGGTCCGCACGGGCTCCGCCATTTTTTTGATTTCGCTCGCGCGCCAAGCGCACCCGATTCTCCAGCGGCGTTCGCGGGCGTCGCTCGCAGCCATGGAGCGAAATTCTCGCTGCTTGCCCGCGAACAACGCAATAACCGCACGTGGGAGGTCGTGCGCGCGGAATTTCCCGGCAACAATACTTACGATCAATTCATTTCCCCCGACAGCGGTGAACTGCTGGGGATGCGAGTTACCGAAGATCGTCAAGTGCGATTCGTGCAGTACGCTGATTGGCGCAGGGTGCGCGGCGTCAGAATGGCCTTTAGCGAAGTGGAAACGGGCAGCAACGAGGCGGCGGTGGAGCATCGCCAATTCAGCGCAATCGACATTAATGTTTCGACGCCGATTCGCCTCTTTGCACGTCCCGCGTCGCCCAAGACCTGGAATTTCGCGCCGGGCTCTCATGCCACGGAGTGGATCGATTTTGAGTACTTCGACAACAATCAGATATTTATCCCAGCCGAAGTGAACGGCACCGCGGTCAAGCTGCTGCTTGACAGCGGCGCTGGGATCTCATTACTCGACGGCGCTTTTGCGAAGCGCATCGGAGTCCGGGCGACGGGAAAGCTGCCGATCAACGGCGTGGGTGGACAGGCCACCATGCAGATCGCCTCCCAAATCCAAATTCAACTTGCGGGCCTCACATTTCGTCACATCCGCGCGGGCGTGATGGATTTATCCCAGCTCAGCGAACAGGTCGCTCATCCGATGCCTCTCCGCCGGCGCGGGACCTGCCGTTTTGCGGGGGGATATGTCCCAAATGGCGCGGTTCAAATTTGATTAAATCAGACAGAGCGGAGTAGCATTCCGCCGGAATAATCGGAAGATCAGCAATTCCACTTCAGCAGGAGAGCCAATGAAAACCTCCATTGTTCTGACCGCGTTGTTATTTGCATGCGCGCTTGGATGCTTGGATCGCGCACAAGCTCAAGATGCGCCGAAACAGCACAGCATGACAGGGTGTCTGGCGAAGGGTGACGACACCGGAACGTTCAAGCTCACAAATCTAGAGAAAGGGCCTAAGGAGGTCGTGATTGCGGAGACGACAGCGAACCTGACCCCACACCTCGGCCACAAAGTCGAGATCACGGGCGTTGCGATCCCCGGGAAGGATAAGACTCACACGATGAAGGTAACTGCGGTCAAAATGATTTCCGCGACTTGTCCCTAAGTGAGACGGCACGGAGGCCGGAATGGCAGTGAACAGAGGGATCGATCAGCGGCAGCGCGAACATCGCGTGGGCGAGGATTGCGCCGAGGCAGCAGTGTAACGATGATGTATACCGCCGGATGGGAATAAAACCAAAACAGGTGCTGGAAAAGCAGCGGGTCGCCGCCCAGCGCCGGATCGAAGATACCGATGCCAACTCCCAGCATGGCCCGGAAGGTATAAATTCAGTCAGAAATCCCGCGATAGAATCAGTTTCAGCACGATGTGATCGCTTGCATTATTTAAACCCACACCAATGCCGCCCTCCATGGCCCACGGTTTGCCGTTGAAGTCGAAAACCGCAAACAATTGGTGTTGTTGCTGCCGCGGGACAGAGAAGCCGTGCAACGGGGGACCGAAGTCATCGTATTCTTCCGCCGCGACCGCCCAAGTTTTGTTGAAATTGTAGGCCACGCGCGTTGCCGGTGCGAAATCCAGTCGCGAGAAGCCCTTGTATGTGTTGTCTAAAATGGGATTCACGATCACATCGACCGCGCCCAGGTGCCATCCCAAGATCGGACGGATTTCCTGCGTGTAGCTACTCGGGTCCCAGTGGGCGGTATTGAAACTAAATTCGAAGTTAACGCCATAAAAAAAACTCTGATTCGCCGCATCCGGCTCGACAAACAGCGTCCGCACCTTAAAACCGTTGTACGTGGCGCTTCCATTGCCGCTCACACTGTACAAGGGGAAGTAGAGCCCGGCCTCAAACCATTCGGTGACTCCATAGGCCCATTCGGTGACACCATTGAGCGCGCGGTTCGGAACGATGCCGCCGGGGAATTCGGGCAGTGTTCGACCGCTGGGCGTGTAGTTATTGTGCCAGGTGAGATTCAAGGTGCCCGGAGCGGCGATCTCTGCGTTATAAACCTGAATTTCGTCGGTTTGCGCGCAAATTGGCGCCGCATGAAATCCGCACCAGAGAACCAGCAGGGATAGAATCCCAGCACTCGGTGGGCGCGTCACTCTAAAAGCCAGTACCGTACTTGCTGCGCTTCCAAGAACTGCCGCGCACCGGCGCCGTGCAGTAACGCAAGCGTTGCAAGCTGCCCGGCCTCGGTGCAGCTGCTGGCGGCCACAGTCACCGAGCGCGGTGCGCCTGGCACGGGCCAACCGGTCTTAGGATTGAGAATATGGCCGTAGCGCACACCATCCTTTATCAAGTAACGACGCGAATCGCCGCTGGTCGCCAGCGCGCCGCGCTCGAGATCCAATATCAGGCTCGCTTCGCCCACGTTGTCCGGCCGTTCGATACCCACCCGCCACGGCGCCTGGGGCGGGGCTCGATTGGTGCGCAGGTCGCCGCCTAAGTTAATTAAAAATGGTTTCGAGCATTGCGCGGATAGAAGATCGAAAGCCCGATCGACGGCATATTCCTTACCGATGCCGCCAAAATCCAATTCCATGCCAAACGGCAGCAGCAAGCGCGGGGCTTTCCACTTCAGCTTGTAAAAACCGATGAACGGCAGCAGCTCCTTGACCGCAGCAGCGGCAGGCAGGCGGTCCGAGCCGTCAAACGTCCAGACCCGTCGCAAAATGCCGGAGGTAATATCAAACAGACCGCCGCTGACCTCATGGCACGCCTTCGCGAAATCGAGCAGCGAGACCGTCTCCTGATCCAGTTCCAAGCGCCTGTCGCGATTGTGATGAATCCAGCTGAGAAGACTGTCATTGCGATAGCGGCTGTACTTGTGTTCGATGCGCCACGCCTCCGTGGCAACGAGCCGGCCGAGCGCGAGGGCCGCACCGTGATCCGAAGTCTCTACGAGTAATTCGCAGGGACTGGCCATCGCGATGAAGCGCAGCGCGGTCAGATTGACGCCGCGCGGCTCCATCACGATTTTTTCAGGTGCGGTTGCGCTCATTGATGCAGGGAGAATACGTGCGGCAGGGTTTTGGCCGCTATTAGTCCTTGTGGTCCTTCTATGCCCGGGCTTCGATTTCCCGCGGCTAGAATCGCCAGCCGACTTGCACCAGGATGGCCTTCAAGGGCGGCAGCAGATCGAGCCCCTGAAGCGATGCCGGCGCCTCGGGTTGACGGAAGGTCTGTTGATAGTATTCAACCCGTACACTCAGTTCCGAGCCCCGGGTGTCTTGCTGCTCGCCCACCTTGTGCGCGTATTTTATCCCAAAGGTAACAGCGTGAAAGGCGCCCAAGCGCTCATCGGACGATTGAATTTCCGGCACTTGCGAACTATTCGACAGCCACGGTGTATAAAAGTCTGCCGCGGTCTGCTTGTACCAGCGGACGGTGGGTTCGATGTACTGGTTGCGATCGGATAGCGTCCAACGGGGCCGCAGCTCCACCGTGTCAGAGCGAATCTGCCAATTATCCTGCATGTAGCGCAACGACACGGCCGCAGAGAACTGATTCCAAGCCGCGCGGTTCTCGAGAAAAATGCTCTTGCGGCTGCGCTGATCGGGCCGGCTTTCGTAGACGTAGCCGGTGGTATTGCCGGCCGCATCGAGCACCGAGGCTATTTTGTAAGGATCATTCAGGTAGCCTTTGAATCGATCCGCGGAGAAATTCAATTCGGCGATCCAATTTCGCGTCATCACTTGAGTGACGCCCAGGAGCGCTTCCACTCCATCCTTGGTCTTGTTGCCGGTTTTCTCGAAGAGACTGTAGTCACTGCCCGCGACCGGGGTGCCGCCGACCGGACTCAAGCGATCGAACTCGTTGCTGACGCCGAACGAGAGTGTCGTGTTCTTCTCATTGAAGTCATGCGCAATCGATGCATTGAGCGTTGCCGAGATGAAATCATCCTCCCCAGAGATCTTTGCTCCCAGGTCCATGCGGGTAAGCCGTGCGAGCGGTACCTGCCAGTCGGCGCCGACGGCGCCACGGACATCGCTGTAGTTGCGGTCTACGGGATATTCGCCGGCGCCGACGCTGTAGGTATGTTTGGCGCCGGTCAGGCTCGTTCCGGAAGGAGAGGCAAAGGTTTGAGGCTGACGACTCGTCAGCGCGCCATTGGGACTCGCGCCGGAGAGCACATCAAATGTCGCATTCAGGTTGACAGATTGCCCGTTGCTGAACTCTTTGTTGACATCCACGACGGGCTCAACCGCTTGGACGCGCCCATCCTCGTGGTAATAGGCCAAGGCCGAATCCACGGATACGCCCTCCAAGAGCTGGCCGAGAATGCTCTGATTCGTTTTCTGATCCTGCGAATCTTCGGCGTGCAGCACCGCTGTGCCAAGCAGGGCGCAACTCGCGGCCATGAGCCGGCGGCGCAACGGCAGCATCTTACTCATCGGCGAGTTTTCAATTGCATCCGCAACCGCCGCCGGCGAAGGAGCGGCCACCCGAGGATGCCTCCTTGCTGAAGTACAGATGATCGTCGATGGCCCGGTCTAGGGGATTGCCATTCGGCTGCATGGCTTCTTGCGCGAGCACATCACGCTGCCAGGGCTTCACGCCCAGCGAGCTGCAGCCCGCTGCAAAGGCGCCCAGGCCCAGTAGAAAGGCAAACTTCAAAAACAGGTGGCGCATCGGCGCGGCTCCTCTCATTGTTCGTTCAATACTTGCTGCACTTGCGCTTCGTAGCGCGCACGATCCGACGGCCGAAAGCCGATGTGGGTAAAACGCACCACTCCTCGACGGTCGATGAGCAAGCCGGTTGGCATCCCCTGCACGTGGAAGCGCTCGGCGAGTTCTCCGTTGGGATCAAATTCCACCGCGAAGGTCGTGTGAACCATGGCTAAAAACCTCTCAGCGTCGCGACGCTTGCGGTCGACGTCGACGGCGATGACGGTCAAGCCTTGCGGACGATAGGTGTCTTGCATCTCCTGCATCCAGGGAAACGATTGACGGCATGGGGCACACCAAGAGGCCCAGAAATCCAAATACACGACGCGGCCTCGAAGATTATTGAGATCAACGGGACTCTCGGCGTGTGCGGCCGTAATCCAGGCACCGAGAACCGCGGCCGCCGCGAGAATCATCGGACGGAGTCGGCGCTGAATGAGAATCGATTGCGGGGACGCGTGATTGCAGAGGCCCATTGACACCCATCTCTCTTCACTACACAGTAACGAAACTTTGTATTGCAAAGGCTATCGTGTCAAGCGAACCAGAGCAGCCTCATCGGTCGGTATCGGGCCGCGCGATCTGGGCTAACTCAAGTGCAGCTCGTTTCCCGCCGGGAACGCGAAAATATCTGATCATAACGGCCGATGACTTCGGCTTACATGAATCGGTGAATGAGGCGGTCGAGGAGGCGGGTCGTTCGGGGATCCTCACGGCTGCAAGCCTGATGATTTCAGGTCCCGCGGCGGCTGATGCGATCCGGCGAGCACGCCGAATGCCCCTGCTACGCGTGGGCTTGCACCTGGTTCTGGCGGATGGCTGGGCGACTCTGTCGCATGGCCAGATTCCCGCTTTTGCTGATCCGGACGGATTCATGAGCGGGAATTTGGTGCGCCGCGGAGTCAAGATTTTCGCGAGCCGGCGTATACGGCGACAGCTCGAGGCCGAGATTCGTGCGCAATTCGCCGCCTATCGGCGCAGCGGCCTGTCGTTCGATCATGTGAATGTCCATAAACACTTTCACCTGCACCCGGACGTGCTCACGGTGTTGTTGTCGGTGGCTCGTGACTACGGCGTGCGCGCCATCAGAGTCCCGCAAGAGCCATTGTGGTTCTCTAGGGTCCATGGCGCATGGCACGCGGCTCTCGGCGGGGCGCTGTTGATCCCATTGGTTGAACTGATGAAGCACCGGCTTCGGGCGGCTGGTATTTTTTACAACGACCGTCTGTTCGGAATCGCGAACAGCGGTTCGATGGATGAGGCGCGTCTCTTATCCGTACTCGCGAAGCTTCCCGCCGGCGTCACCGAGATCTATTTACATCCGGCCAAGCAAGCCATGGGTGGCATCGCCGTCTCGATGGCCGGTTACCGCCATGCCGATGAATTATCAGCCCTTCTCAGCGCTCGCGTTCGCGCGGCCCTGGATGCGCTCCAGGTCGGACGGGGCAGCTATAGCGACGCGATGCGCCTTCCAGTCTGACAGGCAGCAAAGCGCCGGCCAGCGCTCTGCTGCGATGAATCAAGATCAAATTTCTTGTGAGCACCGACACGGCAACAATTCGCCCCTAGCCCTCTTGATTAGCCGCTTTCATCTGTGTACTTTGCAATACAAAGTACGGCTGCGAATCGGGTGATTCATGCTTAAAACCCTGTTTCTTCAGGCACCTTCTTTCGATGGCTTCGACGGCGGTGCGGGTTCGCGTTATCAAGCCAAACGTGAGGTGAGGTCGTTCTGGTACCCCACCTGGTTGGCGCAGCCGGCGGCCCTGCTGCCTGGTTCGCGGCTATTGGATGCCCCCGCCGATGGGTTGACCATTGAGGCGACTCGCCGCATCGCTTGTGAATTTGATTTGGTGATCATGCACACCAGCACGCCATCCTTTCCAACGGATGCTCGATTTGCCGAACTGCTGAAGGAAGATGCGCCCCGCATCCTCATCGGGCTAGTCGGCGCTAAAGCGATGGTCGATCCGGAAGCATCCCTGCGCGCAACACGCGCCATCGATTTCGTGTGTCACGAGGAATTCGACTTCACCTGTCAGGAGGTCGCCCTGGGCGTGCCGCTGCCGCAAATAAAGGGAATCAGCTTCCGAGATCGGACCGGCGCCATTCGGCACAATGCCCCGCGGCCAATGCTCGAGAACATGGATGACCTGCCTTTCGTCGCGCCGATTTATCAGCGCGATCTTAAGATTGAGAACTACTTCATCGGCTATTTGAAGCATCCCTACGTCAGTTTGTACACCGGCCGCGGCTGCCGCTCGAAATGCACATTTTGCCTCTGGCCGCAGACTGTCGGCGGGCATCGCTACCGGGTGCGATCCACGGAAAATGTCATCGCCGAGGTTCGCTGGATTAAAGAGAACATGCCTCAGGTGAAGGAAATCATGTTCGACGACGACACTTTCACCGACTCATCCCATTTAGCGCGAATCGAGGCGATTGCTCGGGGCATGGGCGAACTGAACATGACATGGAGCTGCAACGCAAAAGCCAATGTACCCTTTGCGACGCTGAAAATAATGAAGGAAAACGGATTGCGTCTGCTGCTGGTCGGCTACGAATCGGGCGACGATCAGATTCTGCTCAACATCAAGAAGGGATTGCGCACCGATATTGCGCGCCGCTTCACTGAAGATTGCCGCAAGCTTGGCATTGTGATCCATGGCACGTTCATTCTTGGATTGCCGGGCGAGACACGGGAAACCATCGAAAAGACGATTCGGTTTGCGAAGCAGATCAACCCTCACACGATCCAAGTGTCTCTGGCCGCCCCCTATCCGGGCACCACGCTGTACAAACAAGCGGTCGCCAATGGGTGGCTGCAGGAAAATGATGCCGCTAATCTCGTGAACGAGCGCGGAGTGCAATTGGCGGCTATCAGCTATCCGCATCTATCAAAGGAGGAGATCTATCACAGCATGGAGATCTTCTATAAGCGCTTCTACTTTCGTCCCGGCAAGATCTGGGAAATCGTCAAAGAAATGCTGAAAAGCTGGGATACGCTCAAGCGGCGGCTGCGCGAGGGAGCCGAATTCTTCAGCTTTCTGCGTGCTCACCGAGCCTAAGTGCGGCGCGAAGCCAAAATATGAGCGTCGTGCAGGCTCTCTTGAGCTTTCTTGGGCTGGGGGTGCTTGTCGCCTCAGCCGGCTTCTCCGTAATCGCGCTGTTCGCGGTGCTCTTGTGGATGACGCGCCGAAAGCAGCCGCCGTTGAGTTTAGAAGCACGGCGGCCGATCACGCTGCTGAAGCCCCTTTGCGGCCCGGAGCCGGATTTATATCGGCACCTGCGCTCCTTTTGCGAACAAGAGTATCCGCAGTTTCAAATCGTCTTTGGCGTGCGCGATCCGAATGACGCCGCTCTCACGGTGGTCAAGCGGCTGCTCGCGGAATTCCCGGATTTGGCAATCGATCTGGTGATCGATCCCCGCCAGCACGGCGATAATTATAAAATCAGCAATCTGATGAACATGTTCGACAAGGCGCGGCATGACGTGCTTGTTATTGCCGATAGCGATGCGGTGGTAGGGCCCGACTATCTCGCCGCGGTGACTGCACCGCTGATCGATGCGAAGGTGGGTTTGGTGACCTGCGCTTACCGCAGTCGGCCGACACAGGCGATTTGGTCGCGCCTCGGCGCCATGTACGTCAACGAATGGTTCATGCCGTCGGTACTGCTGGCGCGACTCTTTGGCCATGAGCAGTATGCCTCTGGCCAAACCTTGTGCATCCGGCGCACCACCTTGCAAGCCATCGGAGGTTTGCAGGCGATTGCCAACCACATTGCCGATGACTTCCGGCTGGGCGAACTGGTAAGAGAGTTGGGGCTTCGTGTCGTGCTGTCGGACTATGAGGTGGAAGTCAATCATCATGAGCCGAATGCGAAAGCGCTCTTGCGCCATGAGATGCGTTGGATGCGCACATTGCGCGTGGTCAGGCCGCAGAGCTTTCGCGTGATGTTCCTCAGCTTTAGCCTGCCTTTGGCTGTAGTGGGTCTGCTGCTTGCGTTGCTGGGTGCAAATGACAACATGCCTGTTCCTCTGTGGTTGTTCGCCATCACCGCCGGCGCGCGCTTCTGCTTACACGTAATGCAACGATTGAACGGCGGCATGTCGGTTGTTTCGGACCTCTGGCTGGTGCCGGCGCGCGACTTTCTCTTGTCGTGGATTTGGTGGCGGAGCTTCTCGAATTCGACCGTCACATGGCGTGGCACTGAGTTCGCGGTGGATGCGCAGGGCATGATGCGGCGCGTGCCTTGACGCAGGCGCGTCTGAGGCTCTCGCATCGATGACTCCGCGCGGCCACCTCCAAATGGCTCCGGTGAGAACAGCGGCAGCCGTCGGCGGATTGTTCGGCCTGTTATTGCTGTCGGTCATTTTTGCGCGCACTGATTGGACGCAACTGCTGCATGCGGTCTCGCTCACCGGCGGCAAACTTCTGTGGCTTGCGCCCTATCGGCTGGTGTTCTTTGGTTTGTACGCTCTGGGTTGGATGGCGCTTCTACTGCCGTACAATACCGGCAAAGAAGTGGGATTCGCGTACGTATGTTGGGTGACCGCGGTGCGCGAAGCCATCGATCGTTTGTTGCCGGTGGCGAGCATCGGGGGCGGGGTAGTGGGGGTGCGCCTCGTGCATTTGCGTGGTGTGCCGACGGTAGCGGCGAGCGCGACCGTGATCGTCGAAGTGCTTTTGACGCTGCTCGCCCTCTATGTATTTTTTGCTTTGGGGGTGGCGCTGCGTATCGGATCCAACGGCACGAACGAGAGCTATTCCAGTCTGCTCATCGCATTGCTGTTGAGTCTGCTCGTTCCGCTGACGATGACGCTGTTGCTGCAACAGGGAACCGCATTTACCCGTCTCGAAGGTCTCCTGCGCCGAATGCTCGGCATCACGATGTTGTCCCTGGAGGCAGCATCTTTGGATCATGAGATTAAAGCCTGCCTGCGTCGCAGGTCCGCAATCAGCGTCTCCGGCACACTGCAACTCGCAGCGATGATTTCCGGATCCTTTGAGATTTGGTTCGTGCTGCGCGTCTTGGGCCATCCGATAGAGATCAAATCCGCCCTTATCATGGAGAGCTTGACGCAAGCAGTACGCCATGTGGCGTTCGTGGTGCCGGGTGGGATTGGTGTGCAAGAAGCCGGATTGATCGCATTTGGCCACGCAGTTGGCGTCGGCAGCGATTTGGCCTTGACGGTGTCATTCGCCAAACGAATTCGTGAACTGATCTGCGGAGTGCCGTGCTTGATATCTTGGTCCTTGGTCGAAGGCGGCCGATTGCGCAGCACCGGGTAGCTGGATAAGGTTGGTGAAGGCGGCTTCGTTGTCAGTGCGTCCTGGCAAGACCATCGGCTCGCAGCCGGACAATCATGATCCACATCTTTTGCGGCCGGTTCTATTGTGGATACGCTTTGACGCTGTCGGCGACCGAGTCCGCCACGTGTTCCTTGGTGATGACGCCGGCGACATCGGTGCCGCGAGGGATTCCGCGCCCGCGCACCACGACCGCCATGATGGCCTTCTTGCGCCACATGCGGCGGATGACTTCGAAGGCCGACTCATCCTCCCGTACCACGGTGAAATTGCGGCTCGCCACATCGCGTAAGCTCACTCCGGTATGCGCACCCTCCAAGCCTCGACGAATTCCCGTATTGACGCGGATGACGCCGTAGAGGTGGCCCTGGTCGGTAACCACCACATGGCGTAAACGTCCGGCGTGCTCAGGCTGGCGCAGGTAATCGTCAAAACCGGCATCCGCAGGTAAAACCTGGACATCGGCATCCATAACCTCGCGCGCGGTGCGGACCAGGAACATGTTTGCATGGCGCGCCTTGGGTATGGATCGGCCGCGGCGCACGAGTTTCAAGGTATAAATGGTCTCGCGAGAGAGCACGCGTCGCGCTCCGGTGCTCACCGCCACCGCGACGATCATCGGCATGATGATGCTGTAATCCAGGGTCATTTCGAAAATCATGGTGACAGCCGTCATCACCGCCCCCGTACCGCCGCCGACCATCGCACCCATGCCGACGATGGCGAAAGCGGGGATGCTCAGATGCATGGGCAATCCGGCGGCATTCAAAAGTGCCGCGAAGCTCCCGCCGAGGGCGGCACCCATAAACAAGGAGGGCGAAAAAATGCCGCCGGACGAGCCGGAACCCAGGCTCAGGGAGGTTGCAAATAGCTTGCATGCGAAGAGCAGGCCCAGCAGCCAAAATGTTGAAATCTGGCCTGCCAATATCGCCTGAACCGTGGCATAGCCGACGCCGTCAATGTAGTACTGGCCTGCGGAGCGCAACAGTACGTACATGAGCACGCCGAGAATCAGCATGCCCAGCATGTGTCGCACATATCGAAACCTGATCCGATCGAAGATATCTTCGGCCACGTGCAGTGTTCGGATAAAGCCTGCCGCCGCAATGCCGGTGAGGCCACCCAGTAACGCGTAGAGTACCAGCACCACAAGTGCCCTCGAATCGATGGGCATGACCTGAAGCGTCGGCACATGAAAAGCGGGTGTGTCGCCGAAGAACCAACGGCCCACGAAGGTCGCGGTCCCGGTTGCGATCGCGACCGGAAGGAAGGTCTCGGCGCTTACTTCGGGCAACATCAGTTCGATCGCGAACATCAAGCCGCCGATGGGCGTATTGAAAGTCGCGGCGATTCCCGCGCCGGCGCCGGCCGCGACCAGCGCGATCCGTTGGCCCACCGGCATGCGGATGAACTGTCCCAACGTTGAGCCCAACGCGGAACCGATCTGGATGATGGGACCTTCCCGGCCGACCGATGCGCCGCTGCCGATCGCGATTGCGGAAGCCAGCGATTTGACCAGTGCGACCACCGGCCGGATGACTCCACCCTTATAGTAAATGGCGTCCATCACTTCCGGGACTCCGTGACCCTTCGCCTCGGGCGCGAAGTGAGTTACCAGGAAGGTCACACCGACCGCCCCAATCACCGGGATCAGGATCACCAACCAGCCCCAGGGTGCGGGAGCGGTGAAAACGTTGGCGTCGTAGTGAACTATTGGGCGGCCCAGGAACAACAGATTGTGAATAAGACCTATCAGGTCTCGAAAAAGCACGGCGCCAAGTCCGGTGACTGTCCCTAAACAAAGCGCCAGCAGCGACAGCTGCGCCAGAGGCATCGGTCGAATCTCCTCACCTTCCGTCACGTGGACAATCGCATTGGGGATGAGATCCGATACCCGCCGGATGCTGTGATCGGGTTTAGAGCAGGAAAAATAGATAACACGCTAGGTCGGCAGGTTGATCTGCGGGCGCCGGTGAGGCCGTTGCCATATGATGTCATATCGACACAGGAACGCTAGCTGCGCTTGACCGATCACCTGCCAGTCGCGCATGAACCGGCATTAGATCCAGCGCAAAGCCGCTGCAATTATCTCCGCCGCCCCGCTGCGCGCGCACTCTCCATGCGCAATCAAGACCCGTTCCGCATTCCAATTAAGCACCTTGTTTCGCGCAGCGCGCGCTGGGCCGCGCCGCAGAAAGCTCGCTCGCCAATCGGGCGGAGTGCTCCCGTTCGGGCCGACCAAGCCGCCGAGTTGCATGACTACCCCCGCCAGCCCGACACGGATGTCTTTGAAAGCCTCTGGATAAGATCACCGATAATCGCGGTGCGCGATGCTCGATGAAAGAATGCGACTTCCTGCATCGCGAAAGATCCGCGAAAAATTGTCTGGTCGATGTCGGCTGCCCACGAAGGATCGGGCTCCTCTTCTAATTCAGCACGGAAACGAAGATCAGACCTTTTCCGGGCAAGGCCAGGCGGTGCATAAAGGTGCGCATCAGGCCAACGCTCGACCCACTCTCGCAGGAACAGATGATGCAGCTTGTTCGGTGAGACAATGTAGCGGACCGGCCCGATGGCCTGTACCTGATCGGCGAGCTGTTCCGTCAGCGCAATGGGGGACCAAAGCCAGACATCGCCTTGCGACAGCCGCACCACCGCCATGCGGGTGGGATACGGAAATCCGCCAAACGAGACGGTTGGACCACCGGCTGCGTAAATGGAACGGCCAAACTCTTCGAGCATCGAGAGAGGATACTGCCGAATCCTGATTTCACCCAACGCATCTCGATGCGGTGCGCTGCCCGCATTTGCCAACGGCGAAGGAAGATAAGAAGCTTACCGGATGGCAAAACGATCATCACCACGCGCGGATGCCGGCGCACGGGTCCCCCGTCTTGCAAGGACATCCGCTGTCGACGTGCGCCCCAACGGCGCTCGCGGCGCCTTGGAACTCAAAACGCTGCAGCTTTTTAGAACCATTTTCGGCTCCGCTCGAAGGCACGATGCCGATATTCGGCGGGTAGCGGGAATCGCGGGCGCCCAGCTCTGGGCGCTATCCGAAATTGCTCGAGCGGAGGGAATCAGTGTCAACGCCTTATCGCAGTGCATGGCATTGCATCAAACCACGGCGAGCAACTTGGTCAATGCGCTGCTAGAACGCCAATTTATCCGCCGTGCACGTGATGCGGGCGATCAACGCATCGCCAGGTTGCACCTCACCGCCGCGGGCAAACGCATGTTATCCCGTGCGCCTAGACCTTACGCCGGTCTTCTTCCTAACGCACTGAGCCACCTGAATGCGCGGCAATTGGCCGAGCTTTCCCGAAGCCTGAGGGCACTGGTCACAATCCTGAGGCGGCCCGCCAAGGATGCCGCCGGAGAGCCGCTGTTAGGGCTGTAGCGGCCATTTTTCGCCGCCAATTCGCAGTACAACTGATAATCGGGCGAATTTGCCGCGAATTAGTTGTCTTGCCGTTGTCAGGGCTGCCCAGAAGATCAATGATTTGCATTAAGCATTTATCAACATATTTGCTACAATGCAATAATCGGATCAGGTTCTCGGAGTCAGGCATGACATCTATCGTGAAGGCGCTATCTGTGATCCTCTTGGCTGCATTGGCGGGTTGTACGGATCTGAAGCCGACCCAAGCCACATTGGATGATCTTAAGTCCCAGATTGATCACCTCAAATCCATGACTGCCGGTGCGCAGGCCGCCACCCAGGGTGCAACGAGCGCGGCCCGGAATGCGCAACTGGCCGCCGGCAACGCGCAAAGCACGGCCACTCGAGCGCTCTCGCTCGACAAGTCCAATCAGAGCGGTATTGATGCCATTAACGAGAAGATGGACCGGATGTTTCGGAAAAGACTCGCCAAATGACACGAAGATTTCGTTAACCACGGCACGTGTTTCGCAAAGCGGGGAGGGCGAAAAATGAATTGGAACACTCTGAGACGCACATCGCTTTACGGCAGCTTAGCCTTGGCGGTGGTGCTGGCAACCGCGTGCTCGAATCAAAAGGATCCGGCACAAAAAGCGCTGGATGATGCCACTGCGGCGGTCAACCAGTCCCTGACCCCCGATGCCGACAAATACGCGCCCAAACGCGTAACAGAGCTGCAGGGTAAGCTCGCGGAGCTCAAATCAATTTTTGACGCTAAGAACTATGCCGGCGTCATCACCGCCGCGCCGGACGTTACCATGGCGGCCAAAGAACTGACACGGATGGTAGCGGCGGATAAAGATACGGAGACAAAGGAATTAACCGCGCAATGGACTGATGCCTCCGCTGCAGTGCCCAAGCTGCTCGAGGCAGTGCACGCGCGGGTAGATGAGCTCGGTAAGGCCAAACATGCTCCAAAACACGTAGATCTTGCAACGGCTCGTGCGGACCTCACGGAGGCGGACGGTAAGTGGGCAAACGCAAAAAGTGCCTACAGCAACGGCAAAATCAATGATGCCTTGGCTGGCGCGAAAGAGGTAAAAGAGAAGACAGAGGCGGCTGCGGCGGCGATAAAGCTCGGATTGCCGCAGACGACGGCCGCCAAATAGGTGCTGGCGGCGGCGGCACTGTGCTCATGGCTGATCAGCGCAAGCCAGCCCGCACTCGCGGCCGAAATTCCAACTCCGGGTGAATCTCAGGCCTCTGGCGATGCGCCCGGCAAGATGACGCATATGCAAGGTCACATGCATGTGACAAGCATAAGGCCGCAGGAGCCAGCTGATCAGGCCAGGGCCGATGCAATCGTACTCGCGGCGAAAGCTGCGATGGACCCTTATAGAGACTATCGAAAAGCCCTTGCCGAGGGGTACAAGATATTCTTGCCCAATGTGCCGCAGCGCCTGTATCACTTTACGAACTACGATGCCGCCTGGTCGGCGCATTCGAACTTTGATCCGGGCAAGCCGACCTCCCTTCTTTACACCAAGACCGCTGAAGGCGGCTATCGGCTGGTGGGCGTCATGTACACCGCGCGCCTGAGAGCAACTGAAGCAGAGCTCAATGCGCGCATTCCGTTAAGTATCGCACGCTGGCATCAACACATTAATTTCTGCAAGGGGCCAAGCAATGAGAAGGCCCTTTATCTCGGGCCGCGCGCAAGATTTGGTCTGCTCGGTTCGATCACGACCAAAGAGGAGTGTACAGCCGCCGGAGGAACGTTCTATCCACACATCTTTGGTTGGATGGTGCATGTCTATCCGTACGAAAAGGATCCCAAGCGCATTTGGTCCACGGACGATGCTGATCAGGGGCACGACAATATGGACCACACCGCCGCGGCGGACATGAAAGCTGAGCCGGCGCCGTTGCGGTAACAACGCAGGTTTATTGGGTTGCGGCCGAATCCCTGCAGGTTGTTAAATAACCTGATGTGCCAATGCGCGCGGGCATGATGCGCGCTAAGCTACGTTCCGTGGCGAGAGCCGCTGAACCAAACGAAAAGGCGCGAATGATGAGCAAATATCTGGTCGTTTTTGCATGCTTAATCGCGGCTACGACGCTCGAAGCGTTCGGCGACGCGACGATTCGCATTGGCTTGTTTAATCGCACCGGCTTCACGCAAGCCGCGGTCTTGGTCGGCGGTGGCCTTCTGCTGTTTGGCTACGGCACCATGCTCAATCTCGCGCCCCTGCCATTCGAGCGCGTGGTCGGGATGTATATCGCGACGCTGTTCTGTGTTTGGCAGATTGTCTCGTTCCTAACGTTTCGCACGTTGCCAAGCCTTCCGATTTTAACCGGCGGCGCTCTTATTGTCGCGGGCGGACTCGTCGTGACTTTCTGGCATCAGACCAGCGCAGAGTGAACAAAAGGCTTCCAGGAATTTGGCTCATCGCGATCTTCTTCGCATTCAGCACATGCCTGGTTCCGGCGGTGGGTGCTGCGCTTATGTGGCCCGGCAAGGGTTTCGAGAGGGTGTCGTCGATGTATCCCGCGGCGGCCGCTGCCGGCGCAATATTGTTCTACCTAACGCGTCCAAAGATTGGCGAGGCGTCCGCGACCACTCGAGCTTTGCACGCACCTGCGAGCCGGCCGGCTTTGGAGAGTAATCGGTGACGTCAGGCCGATCGGAATTACCCGCAATTCCTGTGGAAGTGGGTGCGCTGTTGCAAGATCGCATCGCCTCGTTTGAACAGCTTTTGGTCTTGTTGTTGCTGCATCGAAGCGATCCGAAACGCTGGTCGAACAAGACAATTGCGGATCACTTGGGCATTCCTAACGGTATCCCGGAGGCCCTGATGGACCTGAAAGCAGCTGAGCTCATAAAGCAGGAGACAGAGGCTTCGGAATCGGTATATGTCTATGCGCCCGCCAGCGCCGATATCGCGAATGCAGTCTCGGTTCTACAGGAGAGCTATCAAAGTCATCCGGCAGCAATCATGCAATTGATGAGCGAAAACGCCATTGCCCGAGTGAGAAGGGCGGCGCACCGGGCATTCTCAGACGCATTCTTGATACGCAAGGGGAAGGATCGTGGCTGAAACGGTTTACGCTCTCTGTGGCATAACGAGCCTCACCTGCGCAGCGTTGCTGTTCGCGGGCTACCGCACCGAACGAACGCCGCTGTTGTTCTGGGCGAGCCTGGGGTTCATAGGACTCGCGCTTAACAACATACTTCTATTTGTCGATTTGATTCTGTTGCCAACATACGATTTGTTTCTATGGCGCACGTTGGCGGCGCTTGCGGGGATGATGCTGCTTCTCTATGGGCTCATTCGCGAAACCAAATAAGGGATCCGAAACGTGAAGCAATTTCTGGTGGGCTCGTTGGCGCTTGCAAGCGCGATGGCGGCTTTGTTCTTCTGGCATTACTGGAAACAGAGTCAGGATCGACTGTTTGTACTGTTTGCGGCGGCCTTTGCTGCCATGACGATCAACTGGATTGGAGTGGCGATGATTGATTCCTCCGGCGAGGGGCAACCCTACATTTATCTGGTCAGACTGCTGGCCTTTTTGCTCATCATCGCCGCGATCATTGACAAAAACCGCAGGGTGGCCGATGGAAGGGGCGACAGTTGAAGGCTCGGTTCCGAAATATCTTATGTCTTCGATGATTACGTTGGTTAGAACCCCCTTTTGAAATGACGATTTCGCGCAGACCTGTCTAGAATACCGGGCTGTCGATTCTCGTGGGGAACAAAAAGTGGATGTCCATCCGACTCATCACGCGCCGCTGTCCTGGCGCGACTTCTTCCTGCAGCTGCTGATGATCACGATCGGGCTTTTCATCGCCCTCACATTGCAAGCCGGCGTCGAGTCCTTGCATCATCGCCATCTGGTGCGCGACGCGCGTGAAAATTTAAGCCGCGAGATCGAGAGCAATCACAAGCGCTATACGGAAAACGTCCAAGCCCTCGACAAAAATCGCCGGCAATTGGCGCAAAACATAGATCAGCTACGAGACTTGCGCAGCGGCAAGCCGATCGATGAATCCGCGCTCCATTGGGGTTGGGACTGGAATTCCTATAGCGAGGCGTCGTGGAAAACAGCACGCGACACCGGCGCGGTGACGTACATGAACTCCGATCTCGTCAACGCCTATACCGAAGTGTACACCCAGCAGGAATACGTGAATGCAGAGGCTATCGCGATTGTGGATGATGAGCCAAAATCAGCGGCGCCGCTTCGTGTTGCCAAAGACCTGGCAGCCTTGAGTCCCGGCGAGGTTCAGTCGATGCTCATTGGTCTGGCCGAGGCCGACGTTCGTTTGGCAACGTTGCAGAACGTCATGCAATCGCTCGATGCGATGTACATCAAAGCGATCAAGAATCCCTGAAATTGCCGTGTTCCGTGGCCGTCCGATGTGGTTCCGGGCACCAGCCGTTCAACCGCGACTCACAATTCCGCTACGGGCCAGCCACCGATTGCTGCGGCGGCACTACCGGCCCCGGATTGGTGCGATATCTTTCCGCATCCTCTATGTGGGGAGTTTCTTGGAGCGCTTCCCGTGCGATCGCGTCAACATCGTCATCGATGCTAATAGGTTCCCTCGATTCAGGTTGCGTGGGCATATATTTGTCCGTCTTGGAGCTGATAGGTAAAGCTGCAGACTTTCTCGCGCCCGGTTCGGGCGGCATTTGAGCGGTGGCGTCGTTTTTGGATTTCCGGATAGGGGAAATCGCTTGCCTCACCTGTTGCTCTGCGGTGATCCAGTCATCGAGAGCGTGCCGGCCCAAAAACCCGCGTTTCTGAGCAAGGTAGTAGGCCGCTTCGGCGATCATGCGATGCCATTCCGGCTCTTCGGGCTGGTCGAATGAGCGCGCTTGAGTTTGCGGGGAGAGAGTCATGAGAATTGCACACTACAGTGCCTGGATATCGTGATTTGTCAGGTAATAGGCTGAATGCGTGTCGGACTAGGTCGCAAAATTTCGCGCGGGCCGAGCTGACCGCCAAACCCTATGTAGTTCCAGCGAGGAAAATACATTATTCGAGGACGATGTCGCCGCTGAATTCCACTTTCACTTTGAGTCCGACGACCTCGAGAGTCATTTTGGCGGGAAAGGATTCTGTTCCCGCAATAGCGCTCGCCGCGACGGACTTGGCGACCGCGTGTTCAATCTCGCGCTGCGAGTTGATGCCAACCGCTTTTAGAAATTTGCGTATGCTTAAATTGAGGGTTTCTTCATTCATTTGAGGATCTCCGTTCTCCCGAGCGGTGTTGAGTCATGGCACAGATGTGCCGGTATTTCACGCCTGCTTCAGGATATCCGATTTAATTCGACCGGACGACATAAGCGTATCAAGATTGCGGAGCGCCGGGGGGAGGCCGACCGCTCGCAAAAGGCGCGAGCGGCACTGATGATAAAGTGGGACGGAAAATGAAAAGACCGGTCAATGATGGGGAGCGGCGCTCGTTGGGTCTCGATGCGCCCATCAGCAGGCGCGACTTTTTGAACGGGGCCTTGATCGCTGCCGGCGGCACCCTGGCGCCGCCGGCAAGTCCAGCCGCGGCGGATACCTTCACCGGATATGGTGGAGTAGGCGACTATGCTCGCTCCAACGGAAACACCTGGCCTGTGGTGCAGGCGGCGCATCGGCTACGCGATGGCGGCTACAGCGAGGCCGTCTTGGCCGCTGCGCTGGACGCCGGTCAGTTTGACTTGGTCGTCGTCGGCGGAGGCATCGCGGGCTTGAGCGCCGCACACCGATACCGTCAACTGCGCGGCGCCACGGCCCGCATCTTGGTTCTCGAGAATCATCCCATGCCGGGTGGCGAGGCGAAGCAGAACGAGTTTAAGGTCGATGGCGTACGTCTGCTGGGGCCGCAGGGGTCGAACGACTTTGGCCAGCCAGCGCAGCGCCGCGAATCGCTCACCGATTCCTTTTTCGAGGAGTTTGCGCTGCCGCGCGAGTACCGGTGGCAGGTCTGGGATCCAGCGCTGACGCCGTTGCGCTTCGCTCGCGATAATTATTCGAACATGGATGGCTTTCAGGAAACGCAGGTTGACGTCGGCTACTTCTTCGATCGTAAACAGGGCGCCGGCAAAGCAGGCTGGTGCCGCAATATCTGGTCGTCCGCGCTCAAGGACACGCCTTATTCGGGCGCGGCACGGCTCGATCTGCTGCGCTGGCGCGCCGATCACGGCGCACTGAGCGAAGCGCAGAATCGCCATCTCGACACGCTCACTTACCGCGAATATCTGGAGAAGGTGCGCGGCTACGACGCTGCCGTCACCCGTATGGTAGAGCCCATCGTCGGTTTGCTGGCGGGCGTGAGCACCGATGCCGCCAGCGCGCGCTTGGGACGCCAATTGGTGCAAGATCTCACCCGGCCCATGGCGCTGTCCTTCCCCGGCGGCAATTCGCCGTTCCCGCGCGCGCTGCTGCGTGCACTGCTGCCCAAGGCGTTGCCGGGGCGGGATTTCGACAGTCTGATGTACGGGAATCTAGAGCTTGGTGCGCTCGACAGTGCCGCTGAAAAGGTGCGCGTGCGACTCGAGGCCACTGCGCTGCGCGTGCAGCATTCACGCGGCAAGATCGATGAGGTGGAAGTCGTGTATGAGCGCGGCGGGCGATTGTTCAAGGTGCAGGCGGGCCAGATCGTCATGGCAAGCGGCGGCTGGGTCAACAAACACCTGTTGGTGGACATGCCTGCGGATTTGCGCACTGCCTACGAGCAGTTCTTCTACGCACCGGCGCTGATCGTGAATGTGGCGCTGCGCCAGTGGCGCTTCCTCTACGATCTGAATATAACAGCGTGCCGCTGGTTCGATGACACCGACGGCATCGGTTACTGTTGCAACTTGCGGCAGACCATGGTGACCGCCAAGTATGCCCCACCGTTGCATCCGGACAAACCCGCCGTGTTGAGCTTTTACTTAGGGTTGCCGGTGCCGGGGTTGCCGGCTGCGAAGCAAGGCATGGCGGCACGGGCCCGCCTGCTCAACACCACGTACGCCGACTTCGAGGTCATGATCCGCAGGCAGATGCTGCGCCTGTTCGGCGCATCAGGCTTTGTCCCTAAGCGCGACATTGCCGCCATCGTTCTCAACCGTTGGGGCCACGGACGTTTGATCGAACCGCCGGGCTTTCACTACGGCGTCGACGGCAAGCCCAGCCCCTTGGAGCGCGTACGCCAAGGCTATGGGCGTATCAGCATCGGTCACTCGGAATTGAATGGCGCGCAACACTGGGGCTCGGCGCTCGAGTATGGCCGCAAAGCCGCGGAGCGGGCGGCGGCAGCGGCGTGAGCCGGCGGCGAAATTGACCGGCCTCTAATCGGCGTGGCTTGCTTTCGCGTCGCTGTTGCTGCTCGGTGTGCCGGTGTCTTTGTCCAAGCCAAGCCGTAGATTCTTGTAGTTCAAGAGCGCATTGTAGAGCATGCGAAATTCACCGAAATTCTGCCATCGGTAAATGGGGTTGGTTGCAAACATCAACACCTGTCCTGAGTCCACCGGTGTTAGCACGATCGCAGGGCGGTCCTTGATTTCATCCGCGCCGTTCATGAAGCCGCTGAGCACGTTCTTCTCTCCGCCCGGAAACTCCATCAAGACGTTTTGCTTATCCCGAAGCGGCACATAGAGCAATGCAGTAGTTGCCCAACGCACCGAGAGCGTGTGTTCCGTGTAGCCGTAAAAAATCGGGTTGGCGGGTTTCAATACAGTGGCGTTGACGATTGGGCCGGGAGCGGAAAAAGCCGCCGATGGCTTATTGACCTCGATCTCGGGGGTCAATCCGAACTCTGCCGGAACTGCGCTCGACGCTCCCAGGGTGATCAGCATGCCGCCCTCGCTCACGAATTTGCGCAATTGCTCTAAGCCGGCCAAGCCCATGCCGCCGCGCACATCGGACGAGGCACCGTAATCTCCCAAATACTTGTATCGGGCCGTCTTGGTGTAAGGCAGAGGCTGGCCATACACGGGGATGTCGTAGACCACATCCTTCGCCGAGCGGCCTTGACTCGGGACGATGATGACATCGTACTTGGCGCGAAGCTTTCCCGCGCGCACCTGCTCCTTGAAGATCAGTTGGTACGGCGTTTCAGACTGGTCAAAGGCATAACGTACCCAGCCGACATTCTGGGTGCTGCCCCAGGTGCTGTACATCGCGACGCGCGGCGTCGCCGCCTCGTGCGTGGGGATGTTTGGCTTGTCGGGCAACGCAATTGCGTCAAGGCCGAGCGGGATCACCGCCGCCTTGAGCTTTTGATATGCGCCACCCTTGATGATGAGCGAGCCGGCCGGAATCGTGTGCTTGTTCGATGTAAAGGACTGCTCGGCGATCCGGATCGAAACTCCGCGCAGCCGATTGCGCAGGGTTGCGAGATTGAGCGAGCCATAGTCGGGCACGGCGTAGGCGGGAGCGGCGGGCGCATCGATCGTGCCCTGCGGATCATCATGGCTGACCGCCTGGACCGGAATGTCGAGCGCGGTCTTATCCGCGCTTTCCACCACCGCGACATGCGCCATGAGGCCCATCGTCCACGCCGCATCGTCATAGGTCTTAAGTTTGGTATCGGGAAAGACTTGTTTGCTGAGCAGGGTCCTCGCGAGCGGGCCATAGGGTTGATCGAGCTTGACCACGAATGAGCCTTGCGGGTAGCTGCCTTCCTTCACCTTTATCGCCGCGATCGAGGCACCGACCTCGATGCCCTGCAGGCGCAATAGATTGATCAGGATCGCCGCGCGCGTCATGTCGGACTGGCCGCCGGGAATGATAAAGGCGTAGGGCGCCTTCGTCTGGCCTGCCCTGATCGCGTCACGACTTTTTTTATAGAAGTTTTCCAGCACCGCTTGAGGAAACATGGCGGTCTGCTGCAATCCCGTGAGCAATGCGGTTTCCATGTAGTTGGTGTTATCGCGCATCGACCATTGCACGGAATCATAGGCCGGCGAAGGGCGGTACCATTCGCGGGTGGTTGCATCGTTTGGATGCAGCTCATCGGTGGCGCCCGGGACCGGCTTGACATGACGCAGCATGGTGGTGGCGCCGGCGTTGCCGAATGTCTCGTACATGCGCACCAAACCATTGTGATTGGACGACATGAAAGCCACGTAGCCGGGGGACCACATATCGACGAAGTTGTGCGTCCATACGCCCGGCAGTCCGTACTTGGTCAATTGCGCCACCTCGAAATTCGCGAACCACGGCATTTCGCCGTACAAGATCGGATCGAGCATGGAGTTTTGCGGCGCTTGCCCGCTGAAGGTGTAGAGAAACGGTTCCGACTCATGCAGATCGTGCATGATCGGCGGATGCCAGTCGAGATAGAACATCAGGAGATTTCGCGGGCTCAATCCGGAGTAGTTGATGTCGCGATTGTTGTCGTGAAAAATGTATTTGCCCCAATAGGGCACGTTATGTACGGGCGCAAGGTCGTCGATGTCGTCGATTTTGTTGCGGTAATACCAGTCCGTGTAACGATCGCGTCCGTCGGGGTCCGTAGCCGGATTGATGGCGACGATGACATTGGTGCGAATTCCATTGATCACGGGGCTGTCCTCGACGGCAAGCCGGTAAGCCAGCTCCATCAGCATTTCCGGTGGGCCTGTTTCCGAACTGTGCAGGCCGCCTAGGACGACGTACATCGGTTTGGTCTGCGCGATGATTTCGTGCGCCCGCGCTTCGCTGATTGTGCGCGGGTCGGCGAGCTTCCCGAGATTTTGCCGGTTAGCGTCCGCGTCACGAATATTGTCCTCGGAAGAGACCAGGACTATGACGGTTTCTCGCCCTTCCTCGGTTTTGCCGGTGGGAATGATTTTCACGCGCCGCGATTTATCGGCGAGCGCGCGATAATATTTCAGAATGTCGGCGTAGTAGTGCAGGACGCGTGGCGCGCCAATGTCGTCGCCGAGCACATCGCGAGGCGAAGGCACCGTGTCCGAGGCCGGCAGGTGATCCACCAGCAGGCTGGTGAACTCCGGTTTGGTGATCCATTGCTGCTCATGCTGGGCGAAGACCTCGTCCATAGTTTGGCTTGCGGCCCGGCTCTGAGTGAAGCTCATGGCGCACAGAGCGAGTAGCACGAGAGTCTTTAAATGCATTCTTTTTTGTCCTGTTAACGTGAATCGCGCCTGCAATGCGACCTGCCAGCCGCGTCGCGCGCCGGATGATCTGCAGCGGCGAATTCTGCGGTGACATTCAGTTGCGGGCAGCCGCGGTAGAGCATCGCGTTCAATCGATATCCACGGCAAAACGCTTGAGGTCGGCGAGCGAGCAATGGGCAAGCGCACCCTCATGGGTGGCCCGCAACGCCACACGCGGTGCTTGCCCCGCCGCGAATGCCTCTTGCCAGCGCGGCGCGCACAGACACCAGCGATCCCCGGGCTGCAGGCCGGGGAAACCGAACTCGGGGACCGGCGTCGAGAGATCGTTGCCGCGGGATTTGGAGAACGCGAGAAACGCTGCGGTCATGACTGCGCAGACCGTATGACTGCCGACATCTTCGCGGCTCGTATCGCAGCATCCGTCGCGGAAGAAACCGGTCATTGGTTTCAGCGAGCAGACCTCGAGCCGCTCGCCAAGCACATTGCGGGCGGGCTGCCGCCCGCCGCCGCTCGCATCATCCCTCAGCGTCCCCGGTTCGTGCATGGTTCTCGAGTGACCTCAGCGCTGTGCATTGCGTGAATCCGAACCCGGTTCGGTTTTCCGCCGGCGTACGAACCACTCGAGATTGCAAAGCATGTACTCGCTCTCGAGCGGCGGCTCGTAGTTGACGTGCCCTCCGCGGATAGATGTCGAACTCAGTCTTGTGCAGTGTGCTTTCATCGCTTTGTAGAATTTCCACGCCTGGCTCAAGGATACTCGCTTGCCGGGTTCCCCGTGCTGGATAAGGAGCGGCGCGGTGATGTCGCGCACATGGGTGCTTGGCGAGAGCCCGTTCGCACCGGATTTGTGTCTTCTGCGGCAAGGCGCGAAACTCTCGGCGTGAGCCCATACCAATCGATCATCGCAGGTTTGTGGATGCTGTTCGTCATCTACTGGGCGGCCGCTGCGGCGGGCGCGAAGCGCAACGCTGGCACGCGTCTGTGGCGCGGGGGAATCGGCCTGCGTCTGGTCGTGATGTTATTGATCGTGGCGGCGCTGCGATCCCCAGCGCTTCGACCGTTTCTGATGGAAACCCAGCGTTCGGTCAATTACTCCCATATCCCCGGCTGGGTTGGCGTCGCGCTGTGTGTGCTGGGCTTCGGCCTGGCAATGATCGCGCGGTGGCACCTCGGGCGTAATTGGGGCATGCCGATGTCTCGAAAGAAACAGCCGGAACTCGTCACCAGCGGGCCGTACGCAGTCATTCGTCATCCGATCTACACGGGACTGATTTTGGCGATGCTCGGTTCCGCGATCGGCATGAACATTATCTGGGCACTGTTGCTGGTCCCGATCGGCGCGTACTTCATCTACAGTGCTCGACGCGAGGAAAGCCTTATGCTGCAGCAATTCCCGGAACACTACGGCGCGTACATGGCGCGAACCGGCATGCTCGTGCCCCGGCTGTTTCGGCGGCGTTGAAGCGGCCGGGGTGCGGCCAGTCTCTCTGCGCGTCGCAGCCAATTCAGGACCTTGATTTGATAGATGTCGTTGGTGTGCGAAACGATTTAGGTATTTAACAGCCGATCGAATCACTTGTAATTGAGCAAGCCAGTCTGGAATATAAATCGCCAATCTCCGTTCACCTTCGTGTACACCTTGCAAGCGCGACCCTTCCAGTGGAATGGCTCTTGAGTGTTTCGGTTTCTCCAAAGGGTATCCACGTCTACCACGGCAAATGCGCCGTCTCCCTCATCGGAGATTACGACACGAAGCGTTTTTCGGTTGTTGTGCACCAGATCGTTAGCGTCAAAGAGACCTTGCCACGACCGTTTCCAGCGTTCGCGGTCAAATCTACCGTACGGAATAATCCATTCCATAGGATCATGCGCGTCGGCATTGGGTGGCCATGGCCAAACCGTATCAGGATGAAACAAAGATACCAGAGCCTCGGCGTCAAGATTGTTCCATGCGGCAGTTTCGGCATTAACCATGGATAAGATTTCCGTTTCCGCGGTAATCACTTCAGAAACCCCGTTTGCAATACGGCCGATTTAGCCAATTGTTTGGATTGTATTCTCACAAAAGCATCGCCTACAGACCCATCAGGTGGCAACACCCACCTTGGCAAATGCTCTTCTCTCCGGCTGTCATCGCGACAGGCCGGTAAGGGGTCGAGAGATGCCATGGATGGCTGAGCTGGGCTGATTTGCCAGGGACGGCGTGACGTCGCCCGAACAACCCGGCCGACGAATGAGATCGGGCTTACCGTTTGAGGATGGTCTCGAGGTACTCGAGGGCGCGAGGGTCTTTGGATTGGCCCAGCCAGAAGATGGCTTCCTTGCGGATGACGGGGTTGGAGTTGCTGTCGGCTACATGCATGAGCTGGGGAATGCCTTCATCTTGGGGAAGTTGGCTCAGCGCGAACACCGCCTTCTTTTTGACTTGCATGTCAGGGTCCTTTTCTATGGCAGCGGTGATGGAGGCGTCCGCTTTCTTGCCGGCTTTCTGGGCCAGCCAGAAGACGGCTTGACCGCGAACTTGCGGGCTGGCATCGGAATGGGCCATCTTGAGCAACTCGTCGATCGCGGCGGGGTCGGAGTTGATAGAGAGATCAAAAGCCAGTTTTTCGCGCAGCTTGGGGTCTTGCTCCTTCGTGACCAGTTCCTCCAGGACCCGGAAGCCTTCGTGACCGCGCTCGGCTCCAAGCCAGAAGGCAGACTTTTCACGGAGGTGCGGAGGGTTTGAGGGTCCCGCGAGCGAGGCCAGCGCGGCAGTCGCGGCGGGACTGGCGTGCATGCTCAAAGTCACAAGAGCATCGTCGGTTGCACGTCTGTCCTCAGAGTCTTCGGGCCGGGCGGCCAGTTTGGCGAGGAAGGCCACGCTGTCGTCGGGCTGGACGTCGCTAAGCCAGGTGAAGGGAATGCCGCCCGCGTTCAGCCGGCACCCCGCGTTGGCGGGACGGATCTTGACGATTGCACCGTGATCGAGACGCAGGAGGACGTACATGCTGGTGGGCGAAGGCTTCTGAGCGCTGCTCAGGCCGTCTCGCGCAATAAAACCGGGTCTTGGGGACTCAAGTTGATATTCACCGCAGCATCCCTCTTCATATTGTGGTGCATCCCCAAAATCTGAACATGCAGAGAAATTCGTTCGTGCAAGAGCAGGCATTTCATATCCAACCCACAGCGGCTGGGTTGAGCGCTGCAGTCGCGCCACTGTCGCAGACAGTCCCTGGCCTACGGGCTCAGTGTTGAACTGCGTATTGACGACTTTTGGTTGCTGCGCGGCGACGATGGACGCGCCGAGGACAAGAGCGAGAGCGACTTGTTTCACGAGAGATTCCTCCTGGCCGCGGTCTGGGGATCACCGCGCGCCGGTCTATTTGTTGAGGATTTCGACCATGTAAGCGGTGGCTTCCGGGTTGTGCATGATGCTGAGCTGCTGCACGATTTTTTGCCTCAGGGCTGGATCCTTTTCGGCCTTTGCCAGCATGACGAGGTCGCGTGCATCTCCTGCTAGGAAGAGGGCTTCGACGGCGGCCTTTTTGGTATCCGGGTCATTGTTGTTCTGGTACGTGGAGACCAGCTTTGGCGCGAGTCCCGGGCCTCCGCTGATGCCGAGGTTGCGGATGGCTCTGCGGCGAAGATCTGGATCCTGCTCGGTGGCCGCGATAGCACCGAGTACTTCGGCGCCTTTGGATCCGGCGGCGATGAGGCTGTTGATGATCTGCTCCTTGACATCGGCGCTTTTTGACTCCTTGTAAAGGGCCTGCAGCTGTGCAGTTGCCCCCATCGCACCAAGCGATTGCGCGGCCGCCTTGATGAGTTGTGGGTTGGATTCGCCGCGTGCGGCTTCGGCAAGTTTGTCGGGACTTCCGGTGACGATATAGGACTGGAGGATGGCCTTCTTCACGGTGTCGTCGCTGCTGTGCTGGTAGATATCGGCGAGAAGATCGACGGATTGTTTGCCGCGAATGGAGAGCATGTGAATCGCTTTGACTTGCAGGGCAGGATTCGATCCGCCGCGCGCGATCTGGCCGATGAGCTCCTGGGCTTGCTTCGAGTCGCTCTGGGAGAGGACAAAGAGGGCGCGCTCCTTGAGCTTGTCGGAACCGTTGCCGTTGAGGATTTGCTGGATGGCGGCAATGGCACGGGCCTCGTCTTGCTGCATGATGGCGTTGAGGGCAAGAAGCTTGAGGTCTTCGTCCTGCTCGGCCTGCGGCTGAACGGGTTGGCCGCTGTGTCCGCGGATCTCGATCTCGAGCGCCCCGCATTCGTCGAGCCATTCACTTTTAGGAAAGGTGTGGCGGAGTTCTGCGCAGGTGTTGATGGCGCGCGCGGCCTGGCCTTCTTTGTTTTCTGCGTAGGCTTTCCAATAAAGAGCGCCTTCAGCCCGCGGCCCGTGCCGCTGGACGACCTTGTTGAAAAGGCCGGCCGCGTCGAGCCATCGGCCTTCATTGATCGCGCGGGTCCCCTCGGAGTAGGGGGCGGCATCCTTGTCGGCAGCGGAGGCTGAGGCGACCGGTTCCGACTTGACGGCTTCAGCCGAGTGGACTCCCGGCGCAAACATGCACGAGGTCAGGACGGCGATTGGAAAGAATGATGTGGTTTTCATATAAGTACTCCTAGCGTTCTGACGGCCGCGGGTTGTTGCTCCCCTTGTTCGTCCTGCACATGGGAGCGCAGAACGCGGACTTCGAAAAGGAGGCCGTCGGTGTTCAATTCTTTTTGCAGTTCGGCGAGCCGAGCCGGGCTTGCGTCATCGGGTTCGTTGGCGACCTCGACGAGGACGTGCTCGAGACGATCGAGGGCGGCGGCAAAGGCGGGATCGCCTGATTTGATTGCACTCTCGCGGTAGAGCCGGTTGGCGGAGAGAAGATCCTGCGCCTCAGCCTTGACCAGCGCGGTTGATTCGCCGGCATCGCCGTGCCTGAGTGCGACCAGGAATCGTTCGGAGCGACCGAGGTGGTCGCCCAGGACCACGAGGACGATGGCTTGGCGGGTCGGGTTGTCGGCTACCGCCTGGTTTTGGGGCGGGCGCTGATAATTCTCCCATTGGCGTCCGGCAAGAAAGGCGACAGCGATGAAGAGGCTGCAGGCCGTCGCGAAGCTTAGGCCTTTCAGACTGCTGAAACGTTGCGAGAGCCGCTGCTGTTTCAGTTGGTATATCGGAACGAGGTTACGGATCGACCGCCAGACTTGTTCGCCGTGGCCGGCATCGCGTGCCGGCGCCGCGATGGGCTCGATAGCGTCGAGCTCGCTGCGGAGTTCGGCATAGGTTTCGGCGCATCCGTTGCACTCGCGCAGGTGGTGGGCAATGCGCGCGGGCTGCGGCGACTCCTCGTAGTAGTGCACGATGAGTTGTTCTTCGGTGAGATGGTTCATGCGTTCACCTTAAGGGGTGCGAGATCGCGACGGAGTTTCTGGACCGCACGGAAGACCGCCTGTTTCGCTGCATTGGGAGCGATGCGAAGCGTGGCGGCGATCTCATCGGTGGTACAGGCTTCCATGTGACGGAGGACGAACGCGGTGCGCTCGGTGGCGGTGAGCTTCTGCATGGCGCCGGCGTGGAGGGCTTCAATCTCCCGGCTGAGGAGAAGGCGCTCCGGATTGGGAGCGGTGTCTGCCACCTGAGTCCGATGCTGCGAGGCATCGGCGTCATCGGCGATCTCGTAGGCGGCTTCGGGCTTGCGTTTGTTCTTCATATTCAGAGCGCAATTGACAGCAATGCGGTAGATCCAGGTCGAGAATTTGGCGCGCGACTCGAAGCTTTGGAGCTTCTGATAGCCGATGAGGAAGGCTTCCTGAACGACGTCTTCCGCGTCAGCTTCGTCGCCGGTGATGCGGAACGCCACCCGGAAGATGGCGTGGCTGTGGCGTACCACGAGTGCGCCGTAGGCTTCCTTGTTCCCGGACAGAACCGCCCGGATGATTGAGTGCTCGTTCTCTTCCATTCAGTACTTTAGACAGGGTTTTGGGTCGCCGGTTAGCAAGTTCGTAGGAGATTTTCGGCGGGATTCCGGTATTCGATGAAGATGCACAACTGGCGACGTATGGCAATCCGCGAAGCGTGCGGTAGATGCCGCGCGCAGCTATTTGGTATTGGAGGCTGCGGCCGGGCCGCATCTTGCGGATCAGATCTTATTGCTGATCGCGCTGATCCGTATTGGGATCACGCCGACCTGTTGTGGGTACAGCAATCGCTGATGTGGATGGGGGACCTGAGAATCAGTGGAATTCCGTGCTCAAGGCGCTACTCTGACTTGACAGGAATCGCGCAGCCTTCCGCAACATTCATTAGCTGAGCCCCTGATGCGCGACGATTGCCCTGGCGAAAGAGATTGCTGACATGTTCGGGTGAGACTGCAGCACGAAAAGATATCCGAGGGCGCCCATGACAAGGCCGTTCATAGCGAGAGCGGCTGCGAAGGCGGCGAGTTTGGATGAGAGGGTGTTCAGATTCTTCATGACGATCTCCGTTGGTGAGACTTAGGCTTCCTTCGATGGGGGAAAGTTTGCGGGAGATTCTGCAGGCGCTCACGCGATATTCGGCGAATAACCCGCAATTCCCGGTGAATGACCGGTCGCTGTACACCGGGAAATCCCGGGACGGCGTAAATCCGTCCTTGGAGCGGTCGTGGAACCGGGCAGGCAACACGCCTGCTCAAGTTCCCGACAGGTTCACTGGCGCTGCTGCCGCGCCACGGACGGCAAGAAGAAATAACAGTAATCCTGAAATCAGTACGCGCATGGATTCCTGCCAGCCCCGCTGTATGGGAGTACATGGGAACTGTGCGTCCCACGCTGCTGTCGACCTGTAGTATGAATGCGTCGACCTTGCCCAATCGGCTATTGCCGTTCGCACTGCATTTTTTCCGGCAGTTCCTATGGGGCTGCGTCGGACTCCTGGTCTTCTCGGTCCTTGGCCGCGCGGTGTTCGCCTCGATTGCCTATGCCACGAAACGCCTGACGGACGGCGTCCTGGCAATGCGCGATCCTGCGGCCGAAGCGAGCACGCTCCTCGGTCCGTTTATGCTGTTCGCCGCCCTGGTCGTCGCACGCTTCGCGGCAGACGGCGGCATGTGGTTCAGCTCTTACCACACCCGCTCTCCCATGTTAGTTCGAATTAAGGAGGAAGTTTTCGCCTACGCGCAGCGCCTCTCGAGTGCCTATTTCGAGAACACGCTTTCCGGAAAGATTGCGCATCGGACTGTGCTCCTACCCGACCAGGTGCTCGCGCTCTTTGACATGACGGTGTTCGACTTCATTCCCGGGGCATGCTTCTTCGTCTTTGTCGCAGCGTACTTCTATATCGCGAGTCCCTTGTTCTCCGCCGCCGCTTTTGTTGCGATAGCCGTGTACTTCACAGTCAGCGTGTTCGTCGGCCGTGAATGCACCCGTCGCGCCATTGCAAACAATGAGGCGAGGGCGGCTGTCACCGGCCGCGTGGTCGATGTCCTTACCAACATCCGAAACGTCTTCTTCTTCGCCAACCAATCGCTCGAAGACGAGGAGCTCGAGCGCTACACTGGTGAAGAGCGCGATCGCCGACGCGCCTCCTATCGTGCCGTCGTTCGATTACGCTGCGTCCAATACGTCATGGATATCGCGATGTGGATAGGCTTCGTCGGTGGTGCCCTCTACACCTGGGTGCACCGCCTGATCGGCGCCGGCGACTTTGTCATGATAACGGCACTTACGAGTTCCCTTCTGCAGACCGCCTACAATATCGGACAGCGAATTCCCGAGTTCTATGACCAGTTAGGCTCAGCCCGAGAGAGCATCGAGACGCTGATCGTGCCGGCTACGATTGTGGACAGGCCCGGCGCGCCGGCGCTGATGGTCACGCAGGCCACTATTCGCTTCGAGCGCGTCGCTTTCGCGTACGACGGCCCGAGGAATGCTCGCAATGTCGTCAAAGCCTTTGAGCTAACGATCCCTGCCGGGCAGCGCGTCGGACTCGTTGGACCGAGCGGCGCCGGCAAAACCACACTGATGGGCCTGTTGCTGCGCATGCACGATGTGGACCAAGGCGCAATTCGCATCGACGGCCAGGACATTCGTGAGGTCGCACAGGAGAGCCTCCGGCGGTCCATAGCGCTCATACCACAAGACACGAACCTGTTTCATCGGGGTCTTCGCGAGAACATCCGGTACGGCAGACCGGGCGCGACCGATGACGAAGTCGAATTGGCGGCGCGGCGGGCACATGCGCACGAATTTATCGTAGAGCTCGATCACGGCTACAACACCCTGGTGGGCGAGCGCGGCATCAAGCTATCGGGTGGACAGCGGCAGCGCATCGCGATCGCCCGGGCGATTCTCAAGGATTCGCCGATACTGCTCCTGGATGAGGCCACCAGTGCACTCGACAGTCACAGCGAGCACATCATTCAAGCCGCTATGCGCGAAGCGATGGCCGGAAAGACGGTGATTGCCATTGCTCATCGCCTGAGCACGGTCATGGACATGGATCGGCTCATTGTGTTGGATCGAGGATCTATTGTCGCCGACGGATCACACGACGAGCTTCTCCGGCAGGGCGGCCTCTACGCCGACTTGTGGCGCCGGCAGTCAGGCGGCTTCAATCCCGTTACGAGACCGGCCGAACTCGAGCAAACCGCGGAGATTGGCGATTTGGACGAGAACCCGATGGGGGACGTCGAGCGACCTGCCGCTACGGAAGAAAGCGACAAGGCATAAACGGCACACCCGGACTTGGATATCACGCGATGGTGCACGCTAGGAATACGCCTACAGACAGGGTCCCGCCAGGGCGCCGCCCGTGCAGTGTCAATGTACCGCGACTGTACCTTTCATTCCCGCTTCCAGATGGCCGCTCTGCAGGCACGCAAAAGCGACGGAACCAGTTCGTGTGAATTGCCAGATCAGCTCGCCACGCTCGCCCGGCGCGAGGCTTGCCATGTTTGGTCCGCTGTGTTGCATGTCCGGCATCATCTGCATCATCGCGGCATGCCTGCGCAATGCATCGGGCTCGCCTAAAACGAGTTCGTGACGCAACCTGCCTTGATTTTGCAGCACGAAACGTACGGTCTCGCCGGTTTTTACGTCAATGTGATCGGGCGTGAATCGCATGGTATCGCTCATGGTCACATTAATCGTTCGTGATACCTGGGTCGGATGTCCCGGCTGGCCGATGGCGCTGGCGGTCTGCAGGCCTTGATTGACCCGCATGTTGCCCTGCGCGTCCTGGCACACCGGTTGATAAAAGTAGTCATCGTCATCTTCGTCAATCTGCTGGCGGCAGATCGCGGGCGCCCATGCATTGAAGCGCCGTTCGAGCGCATCACCATGCGCGATCCAAAAAGCCGTATCGATACGCAGCGCGTCGGCTAGATTCGGAGGGGAAGAAGGCAGCGCGCCGGCAAGCCGCGCCGGCAACAACTCAAACGCGCCACGGTTGACCGGTCCATAGGTGAGATGTTCGGAGAGCTTTTCCTGCCGGTCGGGAGCGCTCGCGTATTGAATGAAACGATAGGCGTCATCGCGCTTGGCTGATCCTTTGGGAATTGCCCAACTGTCGATGTCATAAAGACTTTGGCGCCACACAATGCGCGTGCCTCGGCTACGTTCTTGCTCGGGATCAAACCACAGGCTGTAGGCAGAAGTCATTTTTACCCAGCCAGCCGCCATGAGCGCTGCGGGCTGCGCGGCCGCTTCCCACCAAATCGTATCCTTGCGGATCTGATCCAGCTTGCGAAAAGCGCGGCGCACGCCCGCTTCGGTTGCGAGGGTTCGGTATACGTCTTTGGGCGCCACGCCGTCGGCAAGCAGCGCAATCTCCAGGGTATATTTGGCACTTCGCCGTAGCCCGCGCTTACCGGGAATTTTTTGAATGTCCCAGAAATCTGCCCATGAGTGCGGCGCGATCGCCAGTTGATCGGAATAGACCAGGGCTTGCGACCATGCAAAAATTCCCACTCCGCACTCGGATAGCGTCCCGGGGATGAGATCCTCGGCGCGTGGGAGACGGGTTCGGTCGAGTTTTTCGAACAGGCCCTGTTGACAGCCTTGAGCGAGGGTCCTTGATTCGACCTGCATGACGTCCCACGTGGGCGCACCAGCGCGCACCATGTCCGTGAGTTCGGTGACCTCCCCATCATATGACAAGGAGTGCACGTTGATCCCCGTCGAGTTCGCAAAGGGATCGATGTAGGCCTGCAGCAGCGCTGCATGGTCAGCGCGGCCAAATGAAATTACCGTGAGGTCACCGGCCGCCAGGGTAGGTAACGCGGCGAAAAATAGAGCGGCGCCCAGCCAGCGGACGCCGCTCCTATTCCATAAGATCACTCGCAACTTCAATCGTCTCGATCGCCCCGGGCGATTTCTTCTGCTTCGCCGGTGAGCTGCGCGATATCGAGGCCGCCGCCGACTCGGTCACCACAATAGCGCAGTCCGCGATCATCGACGTCTGTATTGTCGCAGGAGACATCGAGCGCCGTATAGGTGACGCCATTGATCACCGCTGAGCTGGGCTGTGTGAACTTGTTAATCGGCGCGATGAAATGCGCCACTTCTTTGGGGTGATAAGGATCACGAATGTCGGTAACCCGGATACCCGCGTCAAACCACGCACTCGTTAGCAGTCGTGCGTAGGTCGGATCATCGAAGTTCTCCGCGGGCGAGTGCACACCAAAGCGTGTGCCGCGCGAACAGAAGTTCGGGCGCGCGGAAAAGTCATCGACCGTGACCGTGGAAATCGGCCAGGGATGCTGTTCGGCACTGGTGCTGCCTCCCTGACCAATCTTGCTCGTAATATCGAGCAGGTACATGAGGTGAGGCGATCCCGTGCACCGGTTGTCGGTTTCCTCGGAACTCACCGCCAAAATGTCGCGTACATTGTTATTGGTGAAATTTTTGTACTGCTTCAATGGGATGTCATAGAGCGGCATGGCCGAGTGGCCACCCTCTACGCCGGGCATGTAGACCACACCGATCTGGCCTTGCAAAAGTTCCTCATCGGTGGGTTTGCGCACATTCGCGTAAACGCCCGTGCCGTACGGCGGCGGCAGCACCTTGGTCAGGTCGTTGATCTGGATGATGCCATCGGAGCCTACTCCGTAAGGCATATAGAGGCGATCGATTGCCTTTCCCCGCAAGGTGCTGACGACGATCGGGCCATGTACGCCGGGCGGCACGGTCTTGGTCGTCGTTTCAGTCCCCGGCATGACGAACGTCGAACCCGGATTCTGGCCCGGATACCCGAAATCCATGATGTATTTGGGATTTGCCGGATTGCTGAGATCGTAGATCTTGAGATGCTGATTCGGGCTGCTATGGGTATTCCAGCTGTCGAATGCGGGATCGGTCGGCTTCGTGGCGCCGGCAACAATGTAGGCAATCCCGGTGGTGCAGTCCCACCAATTGCGGTGGGTGACATCCTGCCCGGTCACCGGCGTGGAGACTAGCGTCGGATCCGCCGGATCGGTTACATCCCATACTTCGTGGGAGACGGCGCCATTCTCCCGCAACAGGTAGGTGTGGCCGCGCAGACCATGCGGCAGAACGTTGCCGTCGCATAGTTTTGCCATGCGCGCCCCGCCCTTGTCGGCGATCAAATGCTTGAGATACTTTGGGTGCCGCGGGTCGGTCACATCCACGATGGATGTGCCATTCGTTTCAACCACTCCGGTCATTGGATTGAGCATTTGTCCGTTGAAGTGTCCGGCGTATGCAATCACACGGCGTCCTTGGGTGTGGACGGTCGTTTGATAAACGGTGCGGCCTTGCAGATCATCGTGGCCGAGCCACTCCATGTTATAGGTGTCAGCTCCGTCGCGATGGACGGTGCCGCGCGCCATCGGCGTATCAAGATCGTTGGCGGACCATGCTGCGCCCGCTGCCAGCCCAAAAACCAGCCCTAGACCTAGTGGCGCGATGCGGCGATAACGCGCCGGCATCGAGTGAATGCCTTTCGTTCGGTTCATCGTAGTTTCCCCCCTTTATTTTGGCGTCGAAGACTTTGCCGACCGAATCTCGGTCGGTTTTGATTAAGAGAAGCAATGTGAGACTTTGATGCGCCCCTTGTGGACCGGCTTCAACCGCATGGTTGAGTAGCAGATTCGAAGTGAGCGTCGGTTTCTACCCCATATATCGTATATCAGCAATGACTCCGCACTGCAACCACAGTGTGGTCATCCGGGTCACATCGGCTCGATGACCTCGAAGTTGATATCGGCAAGGCCGAGTGGCGCGTGGCGGCGCGAAGATCCCGCGGCCAAAACTGTCATTTGATCTGAGGGTTGCGCTAATCAAGCCAGCGCCGTCCATCGTGACCACCGAGGCCTTGTTGCAGCAAGTATGGCCAGGACTCTGCGGAACGCTTCCTATGTCATCGCCACGTTGATGGGAATTCTGGGTGTGGCCGATCGGATTGCTTACCCTATATATCTTGAATCGAGACCGAATTCGTTCGCGGGGATGAAGCCGAGGGAATACATCGAGCAAATGAGGCCGCTGGGGCGGAAACGGTGAGCCGCGACCACAGGTCCATTGGCCTCAAGATTGAATTGCAGGACAACGGTCCAGGTGTCTGGGAGACTTCGCGTCGATATTTTCGAAGGCAGTGACGCCGCGACTCGCAAAATTGGCAGCTACGAGAGGAACCACTCGGGCTGGTGCGCTGAGACCTTCGGCCGGTCAAGCAGCCAAGCGGAATCAAAGCTCTGGCAATCCGGATGATGTGGCAGCTTTAAAAATAGGTGCATCAGACCCAAAAGATAGGGACGCCCGCCCATGCGCCAAATGACCATCTTCGGCACGCTACAGCATGAGCCGTTCGACATTCAGGAGTTCGTCAATGAATCCAAACAAAGCGCTTTGGGAAAAAGGGGACTTTACGCGCATCGCGCAAAGCATGAGGCGAAGCGGGGAGCTCGTGGTCAAGGGACTGGGAATCGCCAAAGGGATGACTGTTCTGGACCTGGGATGTGGTGACGGGACAACGGCGCTGCCCGAAGCAATGCTCGGGGCCGAGGTGCTGGGCGTCGATATCGCCAGCAATCTCGTTGAAGCTGCGAAAAAGCGCGCCGGTGACGCGGGCCTGACGAACTGCAAGTTTCAACAGGGTGATGCCAGCGATCTCCATGAATTGAAGGACAACTCCTTCGACTTGGTCGTCAGTATCTTTGGTGCCATGTTTGCGCCCAAACCAGTCGCCGTGGCCAAAGAGATGGTGCGCGTAAGTCGGTCGGGAGGGCGAATCGTGATGGGCAATTGGATTCCGGATGATCCGACCTTGGTCGCTCAAATTCTCAAAATAAGTTCTGCTTACTCGCCGCCGTCTCCGGAGGGCTTCATTAGCCCCATGACCTGGGGAATTGAAAGCCACGTAATCGAACGATTCTCAGGGGCAGGGATACCGAGGGAGAGCATAACCTTCGCGAGAGAGACCTATGTGTTTGAATTTCCGGGGTCTCCATCAGACTTTGTGGATGCGTTCAGGAGATTCTACGGTCCTACCATGAACGCATTTGAAGCAGCAGAACACGGCGGTCGCGCCCAGGACTTGCAAGCAGAGCTGGAAGAATTGTTCCGCCGTCAAAACACGAGCGCGCGCAAAGATGCGACGACTATTCCAGCGACGTACTCATCTGTCACGGTCCGGGTCAATTAGCCCACGATTGATCCTGGTGACTCTTTACCTTGCACGTGATTGATGAGTCTGTGAGCGCACTCATGGGTGCTCTCGAGTGCGGCGAGAAGATTGCCGTCGAACGCTTGTCGATTCCGCGCCGCCTTATTTGTCTTTGGATTTATAGTTTAACGAGATGCACAGTGATGACTTCAGCGAATTTCATGTCGATCTTGAAGAGTTGGAGCGGCTACGCAGCGGCCGCCCTTGTGCGATTGAAGGCTTTGGCACCGTACGCGCTGATCGAACTCATTCTGCCGGGCGGATCGGTGATCGCGCTGCTGTTGTGGCTTTACCGACGACGGGAAAATGGAATCGGCTTCGGCCCAATGCCTGTGAAATTATTGGTGTTTCCCCGGTTGCAACTCCTTCGCGTTCTAATCCCGCCGTGCGCAGTGCGGTCGGTTCAGTGACGGCATGCAGTCTTTAGCTGTTTGAAGGTCCCGAAGGGGGCTCACTCGGCTTCTCACCATTTCTGACGATGGTTTTGTGCCCCCACCCGCCAGTAACGTTGGGCCTGGAATCGCCACAAATCAAATTAGGGAGAAATCAATGAATATCATTCGCCGATTATTTTTCGTACTGCCCCTGGCCATACCCCTATTCGCCATGGCAAACCCTTCGATCCAGCAGTCCAAAAGCGACTCTCCGTTAATCGATAAAGTCCGCGCTGGCACCGAGCGATACCGCGAGCTCAGCGTCGCCCTTGGAGAAGGCTTTGTGCAGGCAACTCCCTGCGTTAGCGGCCCAGATACAGGCGCCATGGGGGTGCATTTTGTCCTGCCCTCCCGCGTCAACGCTGCCGTTCTGCAGGCGGACCAACCGGAAGCCTTGATCTATGAGCCGATGCCGAATGGAGCGATGCGGCTCGTCGGGGTCGAATTCATTATTCTGGCCAGCCTGTGGGACGGCAAAAACGCGCCCGGCACGATAGCGGCGCCGGCCCTGGAAGGCGATTTGTTTAATTACGTAGATGCGCCAAACCGGTACGGCTTACCGGCGTTTTACGAACTGCATGTATGGGCTTGGGAGCACAACCCGAAGGGAAGCTTTGCCGATTGGAACACCTCAGTGAGCTGTGACAAGCAGCCAAGCACCTAAGCGCTGTCAATCCCCGGTACTGCCGGGCATCCGTTCGAATCTCTCGGCGGATGTCTGGCTCTGCCAATCGACCAATCAAAGGTAGAATCGTATCGCTATGGATCAACCAGTTACCGAGAGCGGCGATCAACCTCGGCCCATTGTTGGCCGGGCACGCGAACTCGGGGTATTTCGGGCGGCATTTGACCGAATGTTGGCGGGCCGTCGCCAGATGGTATTGATTTCGGGCGAGCCTGGCATCGGCAAGACGCGCTGCGCGCAGGCCCTCGCCGGTGTGGCGGAGGATCAAGGCGCACTGGTGCTCTGGGGTCATTGCCGCGAGGATGCCGGGGCACCCCCATATTGGCCTTGGGTGCAAATCCTCCGTGCGTATGTCGACGCCTCCTCCCTTGACGAGGTGCGACTCAACATGGGAGCGGCTGCGAAAGATATCGCCGCCTTGGTGCCCGAACTACTCGAAGTGTCGCAGCAAACCCAGCCCGCGCCGGGCGCCGTCGCAGATTCGAGTCCGGCGCGATTTCGCGCATTTGACGCTGTTCGACAGTTTTTTCATCAAGCTACTCAGCAAGTGCCGATAACTCTGGTACTGGACGATTTGCACTGGGCCGATACGCCCTCGCTGTCTTTGCTCGAATTTTTGAATCAAGAGTTACAGAACAGCAGACTGCTCATCGTCGCTGCCTATCGGGATGCAGACGCCTCCAGCAAGACACCGCTGCAGCGCACCTTGGGCGGCTTGACTCGCGAGCTCGGCGTCGAACGGGTTCATCTTGCAGGACTCTCCCAAAGTGCCATCGGACAAGTCGCGGAACGCCTGTGCGATGTCAGTCTTTCCGACTCCGCCGTCAAGCTGATCTATCAACGCACCGATGGCAATCCGTTGTTCGCCATTGAGTTGATTAAAGTGCTGCTGGACGAAAGTTCCGGCTCAAGCATTGCGGCAACGCCAGCAAAAATTCCTGCCGGTGTGCGCGAAACGATCGGCAGAAGATTAGATCGCCTCTCAGAGCCCTGCAACAAGTTGCTCGGCGTCGCCGCGGTTCACGGGCGGCAGTTCACGGCTCGCGAAATTGCCGTCACCACAGATCAAGAAGTGCAGCATGTCTTGACGTTGCTCGAACCGGCTATCCAGAGCGGTATCGTGCAAAGCAACTCGGATATCCCGGGCGGATATCAATTCACCCACGGCTTGATCCGCGAGACCATCTATGAAGATCTGCCTGCTGTCGATCGCTTTCGCATGCATGGCCTCGCCGGCGATGCGCTAGTGGCGGTGCATTCCGCGCACCTTGAGCCTGCGCTTACGCTGATTGCGTACCACTATCACCAAGCGGCTACGCTCGGATTTGCGGAACAAGCAGTGGTCTACGCACTGCGGGCTGCTGAGAGCGCAGTTCGGATGTACGCTTACGAAGAAGCATTGCTGCATTACGATCGCGCCATCGAAACCATGCAAGGCAGAGGCTTGACGCAAGACGAGCGCCTCGCACGCGCCTATGTTCTTAAGGGCTCTGCCCTGAGATTGCTGGGTCAGATCGAGCGGTCCATCGATGTTCTGCTCGAGGCGGTGAACCGAACGCGCCTGTTGGGCAGCGCCGAATTATTGGTTGATGTACTGATGTCCTTGGCGATGACATCGCAACACGTGGCGCAGCGGCATATCGTGCCGCTACTCGACCGCGCCTTGCTGCTCCTGCCGGAGACCGACTCCGTCGCACGAACCAAGGCCTTGGCTACGCTGGCCTTCGCCCTGCGCACCTCGACCGATAAATCGAGGATTCAATTGCTGGTGGATCAGGCCCTCGCCATGGCCAGCCGCTGCTGTGACGGCGCCGCGCGGTGCGGATGTTTTCAGTTGACCGTCATGGCGTTGCGTGGCAATCCCGCGAGCTTGGCGCGTCGGCTTCTCATAGGACAGGAATACATCGCGGTGGCGCGCTCGACGGGCAACGGTGATTTGCTCGCGGAAGCGTTTCACTGGCAGGCTCTGAACTTTTTCGAGGCCGGGCAAATCGACGATTTGGAAATACTATTGGAGCCGTATGAGAGCCTGGCGACCGCCCGATTTGGGATGCATCAGTACTGGGCCCGCTCGGACCGGATTACCCTGGCGCTTTTGCGCGGTGAATGGACCGATCTAGAAGCTCGCATAGAACAGTTGCTCGAGATCGGTGCGAAGACCCGCAGCGGCGATGCGGACGGTGTCTACGGCGCCCAGATGTTCGCCTTGAATCGCGATCTGGGCCGATTGCATGCCCTGGCACCGCAAATCAAGGAGATTGCCGCAAGCGGCACCAAGCGCATGTGGGAACCGGGTCTTATGCTCATTTGCGCCGAAATCGGCTTGCTCTCCGAAGCGCGCGCAATGTTTGAGCGGCTTGTCGATCAGGATTGCCGCGCCATTTGTCGCGACGACATGTTCCTGGCGTGCCTGGTGTTTTGCGCACAAACCTGCTGTGCGCTCGGCGATGCTCAGCATGCCGGCTCGCTATATCGGCTATTGCACCCCTACGCGAAGCAAACGGCGAACCATCCCACTGCGGTCTGCTTTGGCAGCACCGAATTGTATTTAGCCATGCTGGCTTATACCGCGAATCACCCGGATGTCGCGCGCGAACACTTCCACAATGCAGTCGCGCTAAATCGTGCGATGCGCGCATGGCCTTATTTAGCCCGCACGCTGCGTCGCTACGGCGCTTTCCTGCTCGCGAGGCCGACAGACGCTGAGCGGCAGGCGGGATTGCAGCAGCTGCGCGAAGCCGAAGAACTCGCACGGCGCTTGGGCATGGCGCGGCTGGTGATCGATATCAACGCTGTGCTGCACCCCAAGGGCGGCGCCGTGAGCTTTCCGGATGATCTTACGGCTCGCGAGGTCGACGTGTTGCGCCTGCTCGCGATCGGGCGGACGAACAAGGACGTTTCATTGGTCCTGGCCATCAGCCTCAACACCGTAGCGACGCATGTGCGGAGCATTCTTAACAAAACACAGTGCGCAAATCGCACTGAAGCGGCGAGGTATGCCATTCGGCATGGGCTGCACGCCGGCCAATTGGAGTCAACTGTCACATAACCAGGGAGAATTGTATGGCGCTATTCATGATCGAGCGGAATTTCGCACAGGCTTTCAATGCCTCGAAGTCGGACTACAAGGCTGTTGTAGACATCAATCAAGTCGCCGGTGTGAAATGGTTATATTCATTTTTGTCTGCCGATAAACGCAAGACTTACTGTCTTTATGAAGCGGAAAGCGGCGATGCCATTCGGGAAGCGGCCCGCCGAGCCGGTCTACCGGTTGATATCGTGATCGAGATTGGCGGCGAGTTGCGTCCGGAACTGCTGCTCGCTTCTTGAGAATTGGATTTAGGCATCGAAATCCGCGGCCATACCGCGCGGCGCTCCCTCCGCGCGGTATGGCATCTCCCATCAACTTAATTGGCCCTGGCAAGTTGAGCTACGGCACTCTTGTCGCTCTTGACATGTGACTCATGGTATTGCGACAACATCGGACGGCCGACGCTGGCCACCGCACCGTCAATGGCGTAATCGACGCACCCCCGATATTGCACGGCCATTCCCAGACTTCGGCTATCCAGGGGACTGCAAACAATGGCCGCTGCGCGGCGCAGCCGGCTGTACAGCACAGCGGCCCCATCGGCTTTGCTTAAATCAAGATCGGGGAAGCGCACGATATACTTGTTCACTCCATCGCTTACGAGCTGGCTGTTAGAGGTGCCGGCGGAGGCCGCGGCGGCGCTGAAACCGAGGATTATTGCTGTGCTGAACGCGATCGCACCAATTTGGGTCGTCTTCATTTCAATCTCCTTAAACATGTAAAGTGGGTTGTTCGACGGTCTTAATTTGCACCGCGGCGCAGATTGTTTGAATCGCCCAAAATGGCTAGCGCGTCGATCGAATTATGGCTGAGCATCGTCACCGGAACTGACTAATTGATTTAGGTGAGACACACTGCCTGAATAGGATGAACATGAAAAATCATCGGCATTGGACATTCGAATCATTCAGTGGCCGGTCGGTCCTTTGCTCGCGTCGGATTAGCGCATGGCTCGGTTAGCGACTGCCACGATTTTTGCGCTTCTCGCGTTTGCCGCCAACTCGATTCTTTGCCGCATGGCTCTGCGCGTTGCGACCATCGATCCCTTAACCTTCACATCGATCCGAATAGTCTCCGGCGCAGTCACTCTCGCGTTGGTGTTGCTGGTTCGCCCCAGGAGGGTCCGCATGGGCGGAAGCTGGATTTCTGCGTTTGAGCTGATGGGTTACGCGGCGACATTCTCAGTGGCGTATACGGCTCTGACCGCAGGCACAGGAGCTTTGCTGCTATTTGGCGCCGTGCAAGTAGTGATGATCGCTGCCGGGTATCGCGCCGGCGAACGCATCAACAAGGCGGTCGCAACGGGGTGGTTGGCCGCGGTCGGCGGTATCATCGGCCTGACACTACCCAGTGTGAGCTCGCCACCGCTATCGGCATCTTTTTTGATGCTCTTGGCAGGGATTGCGTGGGGACTTTACTCATTGCGTGGCCGCAGATCGAGCGAGCCGATCGCCGAAACGGCTGGTAACTTCGTTCGAGCGGTGCCGATTGCGCTGATACTCAACGCGCTCATGTTCAGCAAAGCTTTTTGCACGAGTCGCGGTGTGCTTCTGGCAGCCCTATCAGGAGCGCTTGCCTCTGGTTTGGGTTACGCTGCTTGGTATACCGCGCTGCCGCGCATGAGATCAATGACCGCGGCGAATCTGCAGCTTTGCGTACCAGTCATCGCCGCCTTGTTCGGCGCTTTTATGTTCAAAGAGGCGATTACCACGCGTTTGATAGTTGCGTCGACTTTCGTTCTGGGTGGCGTTTTCATTGCCACTCGCGCTGGCGCAACTCCTAAGCCCACATTGGCAAACAATGACTGATAAGGCTGTTGACAACGAATGACAAGGGGCGACCACATTCCATTTTCAGACTTGTCCGAAAAGCCGCACGAACGGACCGGCAGCCGGAAAGGCTCGCAATGCGACTTTGAGGTTATGATCCGCTTTCAGTACATCAATTTAAGACCCCGCTAAACACTGTCATGAAATCCGATGCCTTGAACTCACGCGTCGGTACGGTAATGAAGTGGGTGGGGATAGTTACCGCTCTGATTTCCTTCGGCACCGCGCTGTACGCGCTGATCCATTCCGCCGGCGTGCTGCGCGATCACAAGCGCATTTTTGGCGAACAACTCAAAAGCGGCCAAGCGCAAGAGGCGGCGGGAGATTTCGCAGGCGCTTGGGACAATTTCACGCATGCCGACGCCACCGTTGCAGACGAAGGTGTTTTCGCGAATTTGCTGGGTGGCTTAAGCGCGGAACAGCGACAGGTTCGCACGGCCGAGCAAGACCTGGCGATGGAGTGGTTACGAAGCAGCCGTGTGCCAGAAGGAACTCAATTCTCGACCATCGCCGATAAACTGGTCAGTGTTCTGACCGTGGGCGCCAACACTTCGAGTGGTGAACGCAAGGCTGATCTGCTGGCGCACCTTGGTTGGGCGTATTTCCTAAAGCAGCGCGATGGGGATGAAAGGCTTCGTCCGGATGCCGAATACAGAGAAGCTGTCGCGGCGGACGCGAAGAACCCGTACGCGAACGTTTTTTGGGGCCACTGGATCCTATGGAATCATGGCCCCTTAAGTGAGGCTAACGAGCGGTTTGCGGCCGCGCTGAGCTCGGACAGGGCGCGCGCTGTGGTGTACCACTTTCAGTTGGCCGCACTGGCCAATGTGCGGTCCAATGACACGGATGCTGCATGGTTGCGCGTGGTCAGCGACATGCAGGCCGGAGGCGAGAAAGCCGACCCATCGCTGCGCGACGAGGTTTGCAATCGGTACGCTCAGGCGCTTCAGGACGAGACGCTCAAGCAGCGAATACTCACTCAAGTACCTGCGACGCGGCAGATAGAACTGTTGCAGTCGGCGCTGCAACCGGAGGGATTATCCGAGGTGCAGAAGACCACGCTGGAAGTGGCCCTGGCCGAATCACTGGAAGCTGCGGGCCGTTCGGAAAACGCGTTGGCAAGTTGGAAAATGCTCGCGATCGAATTGAAATCCCAGCCGCATTCGATCTGGTCGGATCGCGTTAATGCGGCGGTCAAGAGGCTGTCTGGCAAGCGGTAGTCAAGGAATGAGTTCGGGAGAAGCGAGCGCAGGGGTCGCTGTGCGCCAAGATCACCGCGGTGGCATTGCAAGCCAGGTAATAATGACCAGCGCCAGCTTCTCACCCATGCCAGTGCCGCGCTGCGCCCAGAAAAACGAATGGGACGCCCGTCAGCGCGAACAAGACGATTAACAAATGAACGACTACGATGGCGTCAGCGAGCACGGCTACCGTGTCTGATCGGCCGAGCGTTATGCTGACTGGATCTCACTGGCTTTCCGCTAGGGGCGCGGCGAGTGCGTGATTGATGTCGGCCACCAATTGTTGGAGGGTACTATCACCGTAGCCTAGGTGATTGGCGACGACCTTGCCGTCCCGGCCGACCATAAAAAGATGGGGGATCGATTTTACGGAATAGAGGCTCGCGACGCGGTCGTTGCGATCCTTCATGATGTTGATCTGCCAGTTTGCTGCGGGCTTTTTGATGGCGGCGAGTGCCGCTTCGCTGTCTCGGTGACTGACAGCGAATACCACGAGTCGGTCCTTGCTGATCACGCGCTGAGCGCTTTCCAAAATCGGGAGTTCGCGCTTGCAGGGAGGACACCAGGAGGCCCAGAAGGTCAGAATGACGACCTTGCCGCGTTGACTGCTCAAGGTGACGTCCTCGCCGGTGACGAGATTGCGGACTTTGAAATCGGGGGCGATCGTGCCGACGGCGGGACCGGAAGGGACCTCGGGGGCGGCGGCAGCCAATGTCGATACGAGTATCAAGAGAAGAGAGAAGCTGTGTTTCATTCGCACTCCACGGTTGTCGACTGCGTCTACGGCCGCGGAAAAGATCACAGTATTTCGTCGGCGGTATGCCGGTCGGTCGGAAGTGTCTCCGGTGCGATGGGCATTATTCCGATTCTCGAAAATAGCTTTAAATTCAATAAGCTAATGACGGTTTCCAATTCCCGCCCTGCAATAAGTCAAAGACTTGGACGCGAGGAGCAACCGCGCTTTGCTCATCGGTTCGATGCCGGAAGTGGTATCCGATCGGCGTATTCGATGGTTATCGTTGATATGTTTAGCCTACGCTTTCGCACGAGGGAGGACCAGGCACATGAAACAACTCGCGATCGTCGTGCTCGCGGCGGTCCTGATGCAATCTGCGTCGGCACTTGCCGCCAGTACGTCGACCGATTCCAAGCCAAAGCCGAGTTCTTTCGTGCCGCACGCTCATACAAATTCCCATATCTACGGTACACCGATTCATCCCGCTATCGTGAGTCGCTCAAGGACTTCTCATCACAAGCAGACGCCGAAGAAGCCATCGTCCAATTTAAGAAAATAGGATTATTTCGGCAAGCTTCCGCCCATGAATGAACATCTCGTTTTGGCGTTGTGGTTCGGTTTAGGCGTTGCATTGCAGGCACTCCTCTTGATTCGCGGGGACTGGAATTGGGGAAGGCTTGCTTTGTGCGTTGGCTTCGGCGCTTTCGGCATGTTGCCGGGCAAGCACGAACACGTGTATGAGCCGTTTTTACACATACTCTTCTCGATGGGCTTCTTTGCATTCATGTATGCGTTGAGATTCAAGAATGACCTCTTGCCGGTCATCAGTGAAAAGGTGCTTCTGTCGTATTCGTTGATTTTTTGGTTCGCTTTCTTTTCCTACTTTTACAAGGGAACTGCTTGGGATGTCGCGCTGGCCGCTTTGTTGTTGGTTCCGACTGGCGCAACTGTATTCATTGCCGTGCATAGGCCGGGCTTGAGCTTCGCGTGGAAGCTTGCGCTCTACACCTGGTTTCTAACCATTGTCGTTTCCCTTGGATTGTTTCAATTTCCGTTTCAGCATCTTTCAATCTTTCTGTCGCCCGAGAAGAGCCCCTGGCTCAACCCCCTGGATTGCGTCGTGGCCGGCATGGCGTTCCTGTATCTCGCCGTCAACATGGCATATCTATTTGAGCTCATTCCAATACCGGGAAAGAATCAATCATGGGCGGACCGCATGAAGCAGTGGCATGAGTTGACGAGTCTCATGACCGTAAGGTTTGAAGATGAGCCCATGCATCGCCTAGGTATGCTGCTCATCGTCGTTCAGGGTATTGTGTTACTCGCCGTCTATTATTTCCACTGGGTTTCGGCCGGGCTCGCGATCAATCTATTCATAGTCCTGCCGAGTATTTTGCCGAAGGGCAACAATTCAGCCAAAATCATCCAGGAACGAAAGAGCTTGATGGCGGGCGCGGTGGAGAATGAGTGATTGCGAGTCGCGTCCGCACCGGCAATTGAAACGAGGTTTGTTCTAGAGCAACACCGCGTGGCAACGGCCGCGCGGGCTCGACTTGGTTAATTCGGCCTGCTCCCTGTGTTCCTTTCGCTGTACCGGTATGTTCGCAGCCCGCTGCGGCGCACGAGTCCTTCGAGATTGTCCACGAGAGGCCCCGCTTCTCGCACTTGATTCCCAAGCTGGGTGCGACTTTGTCCTGAAGGTTGTTCACCGCGAGCATGGTCGCATCCCAGCCGCTTCCGCCGGTGGGTGGCACAGCCTTGGAACCACGGCCCCGGCATTCGGGTACGCCTTGGCGAGATCCTGTTTTTCATTGGGTCGACTCCGGCCTAAAAACCACTTCCGCCGTCGCACCGTTTCTCGCCCAGGGGCGGCGGGCGCTCCGGAGTCTACGGAGCGGCCCAGGTGGAATCACTCAGGTGTTCATCCAACGCCTTACCGGGGCTGCATTGTTCGGAATAGTAAGCGCTCTGTATACCGCCTATTTTCCGCCTTAGTTGATAACCATTGTTGTAATAGTCCAAAGCATTTTTTTTGGCGGTCTCGTCCGCAACGCCGAGCAACTTCGCGGCGCGATAGTTTCGTTGCACGGCTTCGCACTCGGTGATCGATTCATTCATTTCGCCGCGGACGTGCATGCTCTCGTGAGTAAATATATCCAGACTCTGCAGTTCCCTGTCGTCAGCCCGGTTCGGATGACTGAGGTATGAGCTTAGGACGTTGCACCAGGGACTTTGAATCCCAATTTTCCCGGTGAGTGGATTGGCGTGGCCCGCAGCGAGCATCTCCGGGTCGAGCATCGTGTCAAAGAGTGTATTGCAATGAACGATTGCGCGATGGTTGTCTGCCAATAGGGTGGCTCGTATCGATAAAAATCGTTGGAAGTACCAGCGATGCACCGTCGGCCATGCGAAGGCGACGGCCAATACCAGTACGAGCGCTAGATAGGGCGTTGAGACGGGCGCCGGTGAATCAAAGCCAGGCCGGGCAACAAGGCTGCCGCGGATTTCGCGGTATGCGCACCAGCAGAAAAAAAGCGAGGCCAGAATCCATAACATAAGGAGGTAACCAAAGCTCCGTGCTCACAACACGATACTCTGGGCGGGAGTCTTAAACCGCCGCACGCTTCGCTCTTTCGGCAAGATCCACGCTGTTAAATGGCTCGCTTGGTTGGCAAAGGTGGGTTAGCAGGCCTGGTAAGCCGCGCGAAGAGCAGACCTGCGATCGCACCGACCGCCATTTGCGCCGCAAGGGCAACCGATCCGCGCGCGCCGAAAATGCCGACGGTCCCCAATACATTCCTCAAGGTCGTAAATAGCGCGAAAAGCGCCAACGCGCCCGCGACGCCGAAGATGTAGGCACGAAAACCAACGAAATGCGCCAATGCGCCCGCCATTAAGAGTGCTACCAATAGGGCGATCGCGGTTACGGCGGAGTAAGGCATAAACATGCCGAAAAGATCATGCGCGGCCCAGGAGATGCGATCCGCAAATGGGATGGCGGCCGGCGCCGTTCCGAAGGCATGGCCCGCGGCGCCGGACCAAGCCCGTTGCACGAAATACGAACTGGCGGCGGAACCCAGCAAAACCATAGCGAAAGCAGCAACGACAAATGCGGCCACCCGGCGTAGCATCCGTAGCGTCCAAAGTTTCCACGGCTGTGTCATGGGTGAGTCCTCCAAAGAAGAACTATCTATCATAGCGGATGATCGTTCCAACCCGGGAGCTGGCATACGCGTGTCAATCCTCGTAGCCGCGATGATGGCGGCGATGTGCGCCCGGGCGACGAGCGATGCCGTATCGGAGCCGCTGCGCGCACCACCGCCTCCGCCGCAGCCTGCCAAGGTGGTCAAGACCGGTTATAAGGTCACCGAAATCGCGAAGGGTCTGGATCATCCGTGGTCGATGGCGTTTCTACCCGACGGCTCGATATTGGTGACCGAACGGGTCGGACGCTTGCGCCTGATCAAAGACGGGTCGCTGCGACCGCAGCCAATCGCGGGCGTGCCGGCGGTGCATACCGGCAGCCAAGCGGGATTGTTCGACATCGTCCTGCATCCGAAATTCTCAGAGAACCATGTCGTTTATCTGACCTATGCGGCGGGAACGGCGGCGGCCAATGGTACACAAGTGGCGCGGGCCCGCTTCGAAGGCAACTCGCTGCAAGACTTGCACGTGATCTTCAAGGCAACGCCGCTCAAAGATACCGACAACCACTACGGCGGACGAATGGCGTTCCTGCCCGACGGCACATTCGCACTCACGATCGGCGAAGGATTCGAATATCGCGAGAAAGCACAGGACTTGACGTCCGATCTAGGGAAAATTGTCCGCTTGAGCGATGACGGCAGCGTGCCGCAGGACAATCCATTCGTCGGGCAGGCTTCCGTCCGTCCGGAAATTTACACCTGGGGCCATCGCAATGAGCAGGGCTTGACCTTCGACGGCCAAAGCGGATTGCTCTACGAGACAGAGCACGGGCCGCGCGGCGGCGATGAGCTGAACGTCATCGTCGCGCGCAGAAATTATGGCTGGCCGGTAATTACCTATGGCATGGATTATTCCGGCGCCTATGTTTCTCCCTACACGCAGCGCCCGGGGCTCGAGCAGCCGGTGATCTATTGGACGCCGTCGATCGCGCCATCGGGACTTGCCGTGTATCACGGTGATAAGTTTCCAGCATGGCGCGGCGATCTTTTCGTCGGCGCTTTGGCCTTTAAGCATTTGCGCCGCATCCATCTGGATGAGCGCGGCAACGTCATCGATCAAGAGCAGTTGCTGAACGATTTTAACCGGCGTATTCGCGACGTGCGCGCGGCACCCGACGGCTACCTCTATGTCTGCACCGACGAGTCCGATGGGCGCGTGCTGCGGCTTGAACCGGCGCGCTGATCGCCTGCGTACGTTTGAGTCGGAGTAACATCGACACCTGTTTGGAGGAAGATGCTTGGGGTGCTCATGCGGCTCACCTGCGGATGACGGTGGCTGAGGAGGAACGGGGCGATGCGCGCTAGCTGCACGGCCGCATTCTGGCTCAGCCGCGGGCGCCTCCGGTTTCGCACTATCGAGTAAGATAGCGTCGATGTGTTATTCCGCTCAAGTCGTCCAGATGGCACGCAAGCTTCATCGACAGCTGGGGCTGCGGCTGGACTACGACGAGGCGGAACGGCTATTTCACCGCCGATTGGATGATCCCAGCATCATTGTTTCACGCGGATTCGAAACCAACTTCATCGATCCGTCTACGGATCAACAGCGGCGCATCACCGACGCCATCGAGGAGCATCGATCGCGCACTTCGAGCAAGCTGGAGATGGACCTCTTTTCCCAAAAAACGCGCCTGGCCGATGCGCGACGCTCACTGCAGGGAAAAGAGACCAAAAAGGCTCGCGAGGACATACGCATCGCTTCGAACAAGATCGAGTTGCTGACGGCGAAGCTCTCGGACCTGCGGCGCGGCGAGCCGGGGCCTGAGGACAATCGAATCTTTCCGTTCGTGTACGCCGGCGTCATCATCAAACGAGGCGGCGACAACATTCTCACGCCCATGCGTTACCACTGCCGCCCCGCCGGCACGCCGGCTTTCTACGATAAGAAATTCCCGGGCCTGTACAACGCACGCCGCGACAATCTGCAAAAATTCTGGCGGGTACAGTTCGGTACGCACCATGCGCTCATGGTCGCTGAGAGCTTTTATGAAAATGTCCACCTGCATCTCAAAGAGCATCGCGCGCTTGAGCCGGGAGAAACAGCGCGCAATGTCGTCTTGCAATTCACGCCCGAGCCGCCTCAAGCCATGCTGATTGCGTGTCTTTATTCGCACTGGACGGATCCCAAGGAACCGGATTTGCGTGGGTTTGCCGCCATTACCGATGATCCGCCCGCCGACGTGGCGACTGCGGGACACGATCGCTGCATCATCAATCTGCGTCCGGAGCATGTAGAGGCGTGGCTGACGCCGGAGAATCGAAGAATCGCAGAGCTGCAAGCGATTCTCTCGGACCGTGCAGTGTCGACTTACCAACACGCCCTCGAAGCCGCCTAGGAAGTAGTGCATGAGCGAGACCTACCCCGCCTCGTCCCCGTGATAACCCTCCATCAACCGATTTTGATGTCACTTGCCCGGGTGAGAGTTTTTGTAGGCGTCGAGGCCTTTGAATAAATCGCCGCGCGGTTCTTTGGACCTGCCGCTCTTGCAGTACGTCTTTTTGCGGCTGATTCGGCGGCGCGGCTCGCCTCCGCGGCCCATTCCACAGTGGGGAATCCGGCCTCGCTGGACTGTGGCGGCAACAGAATAATCACGGGCGCATCGATCTTCGGATTGGACCGCGACCGGGGCGAGGTCTGCAACGGCGGAAGCGCAGCTCGATCGCGGCTCGGCGGTATGACGGATATCTCGAGCGGCGGCGTGCCGGGAGATGCCAAACCAATGCGTGCCCGCCACAACATGAGCGCTGCCAACAGAAGAGCATGCAGCGTCAATACGGCAAGCAACGCAGCATACCTGGAATAGCGCCATCCCCTCGGGCTCGTGGGCGGAGCACGTAGGATGGCGCTTACAGGTTTTTCGGATGTTCATCGCAACCGACGTTCAGCCTAAAGGAAACTCCTCCAAGCACCCGCCCGGTGTCGGAACATGTCGGGGAGTCCAAGCACCTATTTGTCCTACATCATCTACAGCGCAACCTTCCTCAGTCGCCGGCCTCTGCAACGATAGAATGTACCAGGCAGCAATGGTGTCGCCGGAGGGGCCATGGCGGAAGGCGACAGCGTTCCAGAAATCAGTCGAGAATTACATGATCTGCCCGACGAGCATCGCTACCGCCTCCTCGTTGATTCCATCACGGACTATGCGATTTTCATGCTCGATACCAGCGGCCGGGTGGCCAGCTGGAATCCGGGTGCGCAACGCTTCAATGGCTATGCTGCGGCGGAAATCATCGGCACGCATTTCTCCAAGTTGTACACCGAAGAGGACAACGAGGCCGGTTTGCCCGCCCGCGCGCTGGCCACTGCACGACAAGAGATGCGGTTTGAGGGCGAAGGCTGGCGCGTGCGCAAGGACGGTACGAGATTCTGGGCAAGCGTCGTCATAGACCCCATCCTCACTTCCGAGGGTCAACTCATTGGTTACGCCAAGGTGACCCGAGATCTCACCGAGCGGAAGCATGCGGATGATCTCCTGCGAAAGAGCCAAGAGCAATTCCGCATACTGGTTGAGGGTGTGTCGGATTATGCGATCTATATGCTGGATCCGACGGGCGTGGTAATCAGTTGGAACGGCGGCGCCGAAAGGATCAAAGGCTATAAACCCCGCGAGATCCTTGGTCAGCACTTCTCGCGCTTCTACAGTCCCGAGGACGCCGCCGCAGGCTTACCGCAGATGGGGCTCGCGACCGCCCTTGCAGAAGGCCGTTTTGAAAAGGAAGGCTGGCGCTACCGGAAAAACGGCGAGCGCTTTTGGGCGAACGTGGTTATCGATCCGATTCGCTCGAGCGAGGGCGAGCTAATCGGCTTTGCGAAGATTACGCGCGATATGACGGAGCGCCGCGAAGCGCAATTGAATCTCGAACGAGCGCGTGAAGCGATGATCCAGGCGCAAAAGATGGATGCCATCGGGCAGCTCACGGGCGGCGTGGCTCACGATTTCAACAATCTTCTCATGGCGGTGCTGGGGAGTTTGGAACTGATTCGCAAGCGTTTGCCGGAGGATTCCTCCAAACTCAAGGTCCTTCTCAATAACGCATTCGAAGGTGCACGCCGCGGAGTCGCATTGAGTCAACGGATGTTATCCTTTGCGCGCCGCCAGGAAATGGCGCTCAAGCGGGTGGACGTCAAAGACTTGGTGCATGGCATGGCGGATCTGCTCGATCGATCGCTCGGCCCCAGCATCTTTGTCGAGCTCGAGATTCCCGATGGCCTGCCGCTGATCAAGGCGGATCCCAATCAAATGGAAACGGGGCTTTTGAACCTTGCGCTCAATGCGCGCGATGCCATGCCTCATGGCGGGACGATCCGCATCGTTGCGCGCATCGCCAAGACCGATCCGATAATGGGCGCCAGTGCGCTCAATGGACACTGCGTGGTGATTTCCGTCATCGACACCGGTGAGGGCATGGATGAAGTGACGCAGCAGCGGGCCTTGGAGCCATTCTTCACGACCAAAGGAGTGGGCAAAGGCACGGGTCTTGGTCTATCGATGGTACACGGCATGGCTGAGCAATTGGGCGGACGTGTGCGCATTCAGAGCCAGAAAGGCAAAGGCACGACGATTGAGATCTGGTTGCCTATCGTTCAAGGCGAGGTCATCGCGGACGCTGAAGAGGCGGCGCAACTGCCCGCTGAGGGTGCCGAAAGCCGTCCGCTGGTTATCGTCGTGGTGGACGATGACAAACTGGTTTTGGTCAACACCACGGCGATGCTCGAGGATTTTGGCCACACAGTAATCGAAGCGACTTCGGGCGCGCAGGCTCTCGAACTGATTCGCGCGAACCCTCATGTGGATCTGATCATCACTGATCAAGCGATGCCGCAGATGTCAGGCATGCAGCTGATCGCCGCAATCCAAGTGGAATGGCCGCAAATCCCGGTGTTGCTCGTGAGCGGCTACGCGGAGCTGCCCGTTAATCCCAAATTTCCGGTGCCGAAGCTTGCCAAACCATTTAGCTTGGATGATTTGCAAGAAGCCTTGGCCAAGATGATGAGCGGCAAGGCATTTACCGAAAAATTCCAGTCCTCCTATCGCACGTAGTTGACTCGTCCGAATGCGCAGCTTGGGACGCCTCATCGGGGGAATTTGCGGCCTGGCCAAAGTTAGCTCGAATACTGGCGCGGAAATAAAATTCGGAAAGTAGTGCCCACGCCCAGCTCCGAGCTCATTTCGATCGTTGCATCCAACAGATCGCATAATCGTTTCACAATCGACAATCCGAGGCCCTCACCGCTGGCAAGATGCAGCGATGAGATATCGTCGGCAGAACGTCCGCTCGCGGAATTGCCTTTTGGGGTCGCTCCGTGATCTTGGCCGGCGGCGGGATCCGATCCGCCGGACTGCTCGTGGGCTTTCTCGAGAGCCAGTGTCAGTGGTTTGTCTGAGCCACTATGAATGCCGGGGCCCGTATCCTTGATGCAGAGTTCCCAGCGCTTTGGATCATTCAGCGTGCTATCGCCCCAGCTGACGGTAATCCCGCCGGCGGCCGTAAATTTAAGGGCGTTCAACAGTAAGTTTTGAGCGATGCGGCGTATTTTCACTTCGTCGCCGTCGGTCGAAAATCCTGGCGGGCCTTCGACTCGCAGGTACAGCTGCTGCTGCTGCGCCAGCGGGCGAATGCCCTCGCATAGTTGCAGAAGGATTGGCGAGACATCGATGGCTTCGATCCTGCGCTCCTCGCGTCCCGCCTGTAAGCGGGCGAGATCGGTAACATCGTTGAGCAAGTGGTGCAGCGAAGTCACGTTTCGCATGAGGATGCGCACAAAACTGTCGCGCACCGGCTCTCGCAGATCACCTTTCGTCAGTCCCACGGTGACATTCGCAACAACGCCCAAGTTGCCGCGCAAATCATGTGCGGCTTGGCGCCACAGGTCCGCTCTTTGTTGCTCTATTTGTTTGGTTTCGGCCAAAGCACCTTCCAAATCCTTGACGTGACCCAGGGCTTCCTGTTGTTGAAGCTTGAAATATTGTCCGACGCTTTCCTCGATACCCGTTCCGCAAAGCGCTGCCCACAGCCGCCGTGCCTCTCGCAGCTCCGCGGTATTGGCGGCGGGGAACGACTCTAGTTCACCGACCACGATTTCGTTGAGCTTTCCCAACTCGCGTGTCACTTCACGCAGATCATAGCCTTGCTGCCAGCGTTGCAATCCGTGCGCGGCCGCCGCCGCATGTCCAACCGAGCCGCCAGACGGCGTTGCCGTTGACCCGAGGCGAAGCCGCTGCTCAAAGCTCGACAGCAGCGCAGGTATGTGGTCGTATATATCGGCGCGGGGCAGGGGATCGCTGCTGGTCAACGCGGGGTCTTTTTTGATGACGTTGCGCCAGGCCAATAGGATGTCGCCCCGCCGTGTTTGCAGGTAATCGGCGAGTCCGGAAAGCCCGTCACCGTTCATTGAATTCTCTCCTCAAGCCTACCGCAGGGCTGCGTCGCAGCAATCACCCGGCTTAGGTTTCAGCATCGCGCCGCATTCCTGGCATTGAAAGAAGTGGATACATGCATCTTGCGGCATCGGCTCGACGTGGCGCCGCTCGCAATGCGGACATTTGAGTTCGCACGCCAAAGTAAGAAGAGGTGACTGCAGTGTGCACTCATTTCGGCGTATCCGTTTGATGGGCATCGGTCAGCGCTGCAATCACCTTGGCGGCAAATGTCTTTGCTGTCCAGAAATGGAAACTTCGTATTATCCAGCCCGCCGGCTGGTGCATGAGAAAATGATGGCGGCGGAGCCATTCCGTCCCAGGCTGCATCTTTCGAATGGATCAACCAAGTGTTTCAAGCGTACACCCAGCGATGACCCTTGACCAGTTGGAGCGCTGAACAGGCGGGCCGAGCCTAGACTATACTCGCGGTAATGCGCGTTCCCCGTTCGCTATTCGCCGCCGCGATTCTCTTGCCAAGCTTCCATGCCGCAGCGCCAGCCCAAAGCTCGCTGGCGGATCTGGATTCCGTTGCCAGACGGGCTGTCGCACAATCGCACGTGGTTGGAGCCTCGGTGCTGGTTGCCAAAGGAGATCGTATCCTGCTGCTCAAGGGTTATGGTGTATCCGACCTCGGACTCGAAGCACCCTCTAAACCGGACTCCGTCTACCACATCGTCGGCCCCATGCTTCCGTTCATTGGGGTCGCCGTCATGCAGCAGGTCGAACGCGGTAAACTCTCCCTCGACGACGACATCTCCAAATATCTCCCCGAGTTCCCCACTCAGGGACATCGCGTCACCGTGCGTCATCTCATCAGCAACACCTCCGGCATCGTCGACTATCACTACCGCGGCGATCCGCTCGAATCCACCTACCGCCAGCCCAAGGCCATGGATGAGGTCATCGCACTGTTCGCCAATGGCCAGTGGATTCACGAACCTGGGACGCAGTGGGACTGGTCTGTCTCCAATTTTCAACTCCTCACGGAAATTCTCGAGCGCGTCAGCGGCCAGTCCCTCGCCGAATACATGCATCAGAACCTCTTCGGCCCCGCCGGTGCCGGTGCGACTACTCCGTGCGACAACTCCTCCGTCATTCACGGGCTCTCCCACAGCTACCAGAGCGTCGGTGACCATTACGAGGCAGCCACCGAAGACAGCAGTGCAGTCAGCTATGATCTTCGCTTCTGCAGCACCGTCTCCGATCTTTTCCAGCTCTGGCGCGCCGTTCAACGAGGTAAGCTTCTCAAACCTGGAACGCTCAAGCTCATGATCACCGCCGCCGGGCCGGGAATCAAAATGACGGCCGGTGATCCGAATCAGCACTACGGCATGGCGTTCCTGCTGGGTCACGAAGATGATCATCGCGACGTCGGCCAGAACGGTTCTCTGCTCGGCTACAGCGGCAGCATGTACCAGTTCCCTGCCGATGATCTGACCGTCATCGTGCTCACCAACACCTCCGGTCAGAACGCCAAATTCATCGGCAGTGCGCTCGCCCGGAAAGTACTTGCGCTTCCTCCCGATCCAGCTCCACCCGCAGCCGCGCAGCAACCGATTTTGACCGACGAGCCCGTCTCCGCCGACGAGCGAAGCAAGCTCACAGGCACCTACGTCCTGAAGGTTGTGGAGGGTGGCTATCACGACTCGTTCGCGCAGTACCGCCGAACCTACCGTGTCTTCGACGAAAATGGACGCCTGATGATCGAAGCCTTGGGAGAGAAGCCCGAACGCCTCCTGAAACAAAATAGTGGGAACTTCGCGATCCGCTCCTGGCCGCAAGCGCCAGTCACATTCGTCATGCACGGTCAAAATGCTTTCACACTGCACTTGACCCATGGCGGCCTCAGATTGGCCGGAGAGCGCGTTGGCCCCGCCGATCCTCAAACGTTCCACACCTACGGAACCGTTTCACCGAAGGTCTCAACCGCCGCAATCGCGGCCGCACCCCGGCCGTAGAGCTACGCCCCGGGGGGAGAAGCGGGTCGGGCGGCGTTGCGCGTGAACTGCATCACGGCTCGCAATTGAAGCCTCCTTTCGAAGCCGTCAGGCCCCGATAACTGAGATCTCACACACGGCGTCCCGCTAGGGTTTACCCCTAAATACAGGCGCAGATGGGTATCTACCGTCATCGGTTAAATCGCTGACTATCACAGGTTATCAATGCAGCAGTTTGCGCATCAGCATTTCGGCACGGGACGCGTCATCGGCGCGGCGATCCTTTGCGCGTCGGCAGCGCTGAGCGGTTGCATGCCTGACAGCAGCGGCGACAGTCACAGCAGCGGCAATAGCGTATCGGCGCAGGCCTATTCCCTCGGTGCCACGATCAGCGGGCTTGATTCCTCGGGGCTCATGCTGATGATCGATGCCCATCAGCTTCGCGTCTCCTATCTATTGCCCATGCGCCTGGCGTCCGGGCAACCGTCGGCGGCCAATGCCCAGATAATGAGCGTGCCTGCGGGGACGACGACGCAGGCGTTGGTCAGATCACTCCTCGTCGGCAGCAGCTACTCCGTGATGATACAGACGCAGCCCGCGGGCGAGACGTGCAGCATCGCGGGCGGTAGCGGCGTAATCCAAGCGGCGCACGTCGCCAATGTGGTAGTGACGTGCGCGGATCGGTCGTATGCCGTAGGCGGCACGATCACTGGGCTGAACAGCAGCGGCATGGTGCTGGCCAACGGCACCGACACTCTGGCGGTGAATACGGGTGCGTCGAGCTTCACGATGCCCGCCGCGGTCGCCGACAGCCGCGCCTACGCCGTGACGGTGCAGACCCAACCCAGCGGGCTCACCTGCACGGTGAGCCGCGGCGCGGGCAACATGAGTAGCGCTGCGGTCACCGACATCGCAGTCGCTTGCTCAGCCAACACGTACACCGTGGGCGGTTCGATCGCTGGGCTCACGACAAGCGGCCTAGTGCTGCGCAACAACGGCGGTGATGCAATCGCCATCAGCACCAACGCCACGCAGTTCACCATGAACACCGGTATCGCTTACGGCAGCGCTTACGCCGTCACGGTTCAAACGGAGCCGATGGACCGCGTGTGCTCGGTGAGCGGCGGCACAGGCATCATGGGCGCAGCCGATGTCGCGAGCGTCAGCATCGCCTGCGCATCGAACTTCACGCTTCTGCATTCCTTTACCGGGGGCAGCAGCGACGCCTCGGGTCCTTACCATACTTTGATCCAAGGCAGCGATGGCGATTTCTATGGAACGACGCTGGCGGGAGGCGCCAGCAATGCGGGCGCAATCTTCAAGATCACGCCCAGCGGAACCGAGAATTTGTTCTACTCATTCGCTGCCATTTCCTATTCCGGTCTGGTCCAGGGCAACGACGGCAATATCTACGGAACCACGGCCACCGGTGGCACCGCCGGGCGCGGCACGGTGTTCAAGGTCACACCGGGCGGGGCCGAGAGCCTTTTGTATTCCTTCCCCGCGGGCGGCAGCGATCCCTATACCGGTCTGATTCAGGGCATCGATGGCGACTTGTACGGCACGACGGGGGCGGGCGGTGCGAGCGACGACGGCACGGTCTTCAAAATCACACCGAACGGCACCGAGAGTGTTTTGCACGCCTTCGCCAAGACCGGCAGCGACGGCCAAACTCCCTTTGCCGGTCTGATCCAGGGCAGCGACGGCAACTTTTACGGCACCACATATTTCGGCGGCAGCAATGGCTTCGGCACGGTCTTCAAAGTCACGCCGAGCGGCACCGAGACGGTTTTATATTCCTTTGCCGGAGGCAGCGACGGCGCAAACCCGTATGCCGGTGTGACCGAAGGCAGCGATGGCAATTTCTACGGCACGACCTATCAAGGCGGCGTCAGCGGCCACGGCAGCGTGTTCAAGCTCACGCCGAACGGCACCGAGACTGTTCTGTACTCCTTCGCCGGCGGCAGCAGCGATGGCGCAAATCCGGAGGCCGGCGTCACTCAAGGCAGCGATGGCAATCTGTATGGAGCGACCTATCTTGGCGGCGCCGGCAACTTCGGCACGGTCTTCCAGCTGACGCTGAGCGGGACTGAAACCATTCTGCATACCTTCGCCGGCGGCAACAGCGACGGCGCTAACCCTTCCGCCAATCTGGTTCAGGGCAACGACGGCAATCTCTACGGTTCGAGCTACACAGGCGGCACCAACGGCATCGGCACGTTCTTCAAGGTCGCGCTTCAGTAAAACCTGGGCGAACGCCGCACGCTTCACTCAGGGCTTGCTCAGATCATCGATATATCGATCGAGGATTTTCTTATAGGCATCGATGATTTCGCCGACGCTCCCTTCGCTGCGCGCGATTGCATCGAGCGTTCCTCTGACATCGCGTGCGTCGTCAAAAGCGCCGGCGGCCGCCTCATCAAGGCCGAGACAGGTAATGATCGCCGCGATGTCTTGCGTGCTCGAGGCCAGTCCGGTATGTATCGAGTTCAACTTGGTATGCAGCGAATTGAGCCGGATGCGAGCCGCGAAATTGAAGCGGTTGTAGGTGTCGCGATTCTCGCGAAGGGTTTTCTTGGGGTCCACGTGCATGTCCGGCAGGCCGATATGCAGCTCCTCCAAGGCATTCCGGAACTGCTTGCATCGTTCCAGCGTATCGCCCTTGATGATCTGAATGGCCTTTTGAATAGACGGATCCTTGTGGCCACGCAGTTTTTTCACGACCGAAGCAAGAGTGGGTATGAGTTTGAGAGCTGCTCCGCCCGCGGCAAACGCATCATCAAATCCGAACGGCATGGATGATCCCCCTCGCTGCGCCCGTTGTTCTAGTTGGCCTTTAGCTTGTACCTGTTCAATTATCGGGTCAATCTCGGCAGGATCGTGCAGGCCCTCAACTAAAGGGCGGCGCGGTTTTTAGATACTCGATTTCCTCAGGCGTGGAGGTTCGCCCCAAAATCGCATTTCTGTGCGGAAAGCGTCCAAATCGATCGATGATGGCCTTGTGCTGATCGGCGAAGTGCAGAAGTTCCGCCGCGCCGAGCCGCGTGAAGAGCTCAATCGACTGATCCTGAACGGCACGATTCTCGCTGTGCTGAAACGGCATGTAGAGAAATTGGCGCTCGCGCATACCGAGCGCCCGATCGAACCCGGCGGCGATCGCCGATTTCGCCAGCTCGAGTGCTGCCGGATCGGCGGCGTAAGCTTGCGGTGATCCTCGGAACATGTTCCGAGGAAACTGGTCGAGCACGATGACACCGGCGACCGCCTCTCTGGCGTTGTTCGCGGTCGGCGCGGACTCAGCCAACTTCCGGTAGAGTTCGTAAAATCGCTGCTGCACGATCGCGTCCGTGTTCTTATCAGCGCGAAACCAATCTCCAGGCCGCAGCTCTTCAAACCAAAAACGATACACCACATCGATCCAAGACTCGCCCTCGGTCACCCGGCCACACTCCTTGCGTGTTTGCACTGGACATTATGCCCGGCGCGCGGATAGTCAGTCTGCTTTGTCGAGCTGCAAACTGCGCTTCATCAGTGGCGTGGCTCCGGTCCATCCATCGTGCGGCCGGTTTGCCACCTAAGCCTCAGTTTGTTCATCAAAGCCATGGCATCCACCGGCGCGCGCAGCTTCTCATCCGTGTTGTCGAAATAGCAGTAAACGGGACGCGCCCGCGATGCAGGTTTCGCTTGCGGGTCCGCCTTGATGGCATCCTTCGGCTCACTGCCTTTCGACCAAACCGAAATGCGCTCAGCCCAGCTGCCTAGCGCCCTATCACTATAGCCGCTGCGGTAGAGCTTCTTATCGCCGTGGAGCCTAAGGTACAGAAAATCGGCTGTAACATCCTGCAGCATCGGCCAGCGGCGCGCGGTTTCAGCAATCACCAACGCCGCATTGTGCTTGCGCAGCAGGCGCGCGAACCGCGGATCGCTGAAATCTTCATGGCGTACTTCGAATGCGTGGCGGATCGCACGATTGGCATCGATGGCGAGGGCGGCGCGGCCGCGCATGAAGGCATCGCGCTTGCGCGCGAGCGCGGCGGCCGCCTCAAGATCGCGCGGCAGCAGCGCCAGAAAGCGCGCCAGACGCTCGGCATCGAACCCGAAGTTCGCCGGGAATTGCCACAGAATGGGCCCAAGCTTCTCGCGCAGCTTGAAGATCCCGGACGCAAAGAAATTGGCAAGCGGCCTCTCGACGTTCTTCAAGCGCAGCATGTGGGTGATGTAGCGTGGACCCTTGACGGCGAATACGAAATCCTCGGGCGTGGCCTCGTACCACGCCCGCCAGCTGGCGGGACTTTGCAGAGAGTAGAACGAGCCGTTGATCTCGATGCTGGAGAACCGCTGCGCGGCATATTCGAGTTCCGCGCGCTGCGGCAGGGCCGGAGGATAGAAGTTTCCCCGCCATGGCGCGTAGCGCCAACCTGAGACGCCGATGCGGATTGCGGCCGGCGGGGGCATTAGTCGCGCCGCGCGCTCAAAGCCTTGGCGCGCTTCAGATCTTCGATCAATGCGCTTCGCAGTTGAAGCTCGCGCTCGCCTTCGGCGCGCAAGATCGCGGAAGGATGATAGGAGGCGAGCACCCTCACCCCGGAACCATGCTGCAGCGATTGGCGCCTTGCCGCGTCGATGGTCAAGGTGCGGCCCAGCAGGGCGCGCAGCGCCGTGGCGCCCAATGCGACGACCGCGTGCGGTTTGACGCGGCTAATTTCCATGTGCAACCACACGTTGCAGGCATCAATTTCGCGCAAGTCCGGCTTCTTGTGCAGCCTGCGCTTGCCTCGCGGCTCCCACTTGAAGTGCTTCACGGCATTGGTCACGAAAACCTCGTTGCGTTCGAGCGCCGCCTGCTCCAGACACGCATCGAGGACCCGGCCCGCGGGCCCGACGAAGGGATGGCCGCGCAAATCCTCTTCATCGCCCGGCTGCTCCCCGACCAGCATGATTCTGGCGTGAGCCGGGCCCTCGCCCCCGACGGCCTGCGTCGCGTGCTTCCACAAATCGCAGCGCCGGCAGTCTTGCAGATCGCCGTGGACGGGCTCGGTGTCGGGATCGGACTTCGTCGGCATGCTGTTGATGGTGTACGCACTTCACCTGTGCGCCCGTCGTCGAACACCGCGGCCAATTGTGGGACAACGCCTCTACCGGCGCCGAAAATTACTCCGCCGGTCCGCGATCGCGGCCAGAATTACCGCGACAATCTCGAGCACGCGAGTCATGGAGGCTAATCGCGAGTCATGGAGGCTAATCGCGATTCATGGAGTTAAATCCGTTGTTCTTCATCCGCGTGCCGGTGGACTAATCGCCACGCGCCGTGCACGCGTCTGAAAATCTCTGTGATACGCAAGGTCAATTTCTGATTCTTTCCCGCGATTCTTCCCTCAAAATGCTGCAGTCCCGCCCAAAAGCCAATTTCGCCAGATGCGCCGGCATCGAGGATTTCAAACTTGCTTTTGGAGTCCCGCGAAAACATTTTTGCACCCTGGTGGTAGCTCTTCGCGACGGCGGCGCTGCCTGTGACGGCGGGGCCGCCGGGCGGAAAGAAAGTGGCGCTTCCTTCGCGCACCGCGATGGCATCGAGCGGCTTGGGATTCCCGCTTGAATAGGCGGCGGCAATGCGCTCCCGTTCCTTCAGGAAGGCGTCGAAGTGGGTAGCGGAATCGTCGTCAGCCAAGCGTGCCGCCCAGCGCTCGAAGGCGGCCATGAAATCGCCCAAGAATTTGCGGGTCTTTAGGTTCTTGAGTGCGCCGCGCGAATCGAGTAGATCGCGCACGTTTGCTATATACGCCTCGGGCTGCTGCATCGCGGGCATGTTGAGGAATATCAAAGCTTGGCGCACGGCGTGGTTCGCGGCCATGGCGCCCATTTGGTAAGGCGTCACACCGACAATGGCGGCAGGCTTGCCATTCCAAAGATTCTTACCCACCGGGCGCGATCCGACATCCAGGGCATTCTTGAGGCAGGCGGGGATCGATCGATTGTATTCCGGGGTCACGATCAGAACGGCGCGGGCGCCCGCGATTTGCTGACGAAAGCGCTTCCAGGATGGCGGTGGTGCACGATCGAAATCTTCGTCATACATCGCAAGCTCACCGATATCCACCTCGCGGCAGGCCAATCCCGGCGGGGCCAAGTGAATCAAGGCGCGCGCGATTTTCCGGGTATAGGATGCTTTACGGAGACTGCCGACGATCACGGCGACATTCATGGACGACGGCATGCGTCTCTCCTTGCAAAAACGCGCATATTCTTCGGGCTGCGCCGACAAATCCATCGGAGCGATCAGCAAGCACGCGTCGTCCAAAGACTACAGTCGCGATGCGGGTTTTGCGTGCAAATTCGCGCATTCCGATGGCTGCCAAAGCAGGCCCGGGGCTACACGAATTACGATCCGTGCCTTTTTCCTACGTGCGGTCAGGCATTTCGGATTTGCGTGGGTTGCCGCGAAAGGAGCATCGTTTTCCTGTTCAAAAATACCTCTATCTCGTAGCGATAACAGGAGTAGTTCCCATGATGCGTATTGCGGCCTCTTTCCTCTTGATGGTTCCCTTGGTGGCCTTTGCCGCCGACAATCCCGATGCCACCTTTTACAAACACGCGGCCGAGGGCGGCATGGCCGAGGTTGAACTCGGCAATCTGGCACAGGCAAAAGCCCACAATCAGAGCGTCAAAGACTTCGGCGCCATGATGGTCAAGGATCATTCCGCAGCGAATGACAAGCTGAAGTCGGTTGCCGCGTCGAAGGGGGTGGATCTGCCTACCAGTCCGAGTGTTGCCCAAATGGCGACGAAAACCAAGCTCAAGGTTCTGTCGGGCGATACTTTCGACAAGTCCTATGTCAAGGGCATGATCAAGGATCACGAAGAAGATATCGCCGAGTTTAAGAAGGAGGCCGCTTCCGGCCAAGACCCTTCTGCCAAGGCTTTCGCCAAAGCCACATTGCCGACATTGGAAAAACACTTGAAGCGAATTCAATCGGTTGCCGCGGACATGGGCATCAACGCGGACTAGGCCTGCAAAAAAGCGGCTGCCGCATGACGACGGGGATTTCCCCGTCGCGGCGCGTTCGTGCGACGGCTTCGCTGCAGTGGCGTCTCAGGTGCGCGTCGACGGAACTGCTTTATGCGGCGGGCCCTCGGCTATAAGTCCACCCCCTACGCGACCACGGGCCTGCCGCTGGCAGCGGCGACATTCTGCGGAGATATGCTTTGCATAGGGTCTGAGCATAGGTGGCAGCGATGGAAAGCATCGACGGCTCGACAGCGTGGTGGGGCGGCAGCATTGAGCCCACTGAGATAATCGTGCTTTGCCATGACGGCGTGCTGAACGTGGCGATCAGGATTCCGAGGGTCCTAAAATCGAGCGCTATTCGCGGACTCGATATGAGACTCCAAGAGCTTTTCAATGCAATCGATCAACTGGACGGCCGCCTCAGCCGTGAAACTCCTGTCGTGCAGTCGCGCTGTTTGGTCGATGAAGATCAGGATTGCCTGATTTGGAGCCGCGAATATGCCGATCCGGGCTATCCGCTGCAATTCACGCAGGCACTGCGGGCGATGGCATCACTGGGCATCGCTCAATCGCTGCATTGAGGCGGCCCCGGCGGCAGGGCCTAGCGCCCGCTGGAGGGTCACCAGGTACGGTAGAAGTTCACCTCCCGTAGGCGCCGGTCTTCAGAATGGTGTCGGATCTTCGATTTGACGGCCGGCTCGCAGGCTCTCGCTTGTGCGAACCGGCACGCCCTGACGATCGCTTCTAAGGCCCAATCCCGTAGTAACGGTCCACTCTGGCACCATAGGCCTGGTCATATAGCGGGGTCTCTTCAGCGCTATATTTGGGTGCACCCGTGAGTCGAGCCTTGTCCAATGGAACCATATATCCGTCTTTCACCGTGTCGTATTTAAGCACGTCCCAAGGCATGGGATATCGATCGGTTCCCATGCCGAGAAAGCCGCCAAATTCCAGAACAGCGTAGCGGACCCGGCCGGAACGCTTGTCGATCATCAAATCATCGATCGACCCGAGCTTCTCTCCGGCGTCGTTGTAAACGGCTGTACCCTCCACTTTTTCGGAAGAAATTACATCGCCGCTTGTATTGTCGGAAGTCGTCATTTTAGATCTCCTTGTCGAGAGGTTGTAACTGCGAGAGAAGCCCAACTCTTGCGGCAAGTCCATCGCACGTGTATCGGTCAACTTCTCACTTACATGTCAGAGACTGGCATAATCGCCATGCTCACTGCGCCGTCCAGGGCCGAGCCTGACGCGGGTGCCGGCGCGACCTTGTAGTCGGTGCGCGTGAAGGGATCGCAGCTACCCAACACGAGAAGCACAAACAGCCAGAACAGGGCCGCCACGGCAAACGCGCGCACGATGGTGGGGCCGCGATTGACCTCCATGAAGAACATGGCGACGCCGGCGATCATCGCCAGTCCCGGCAGCATGATCAGCGGCCGAAATGTGTGGGGCACCGGCAAGAGGGCGAGAGAAAATTCAATCGCGCCCAAGCACATGATCCAAACCCAGGACTTCACGAGCCGGACGATTTGCGCGCGCGCCTCGGGTTGCAACGAGTCCATCAGCCGCGTCCCACCAGATAGATCATCGGGTACAAGGTGAGCCAGACGATATCGACGAAACTCCAGTAAAGGCCCACCATCACCACCGGCGTGTGGTAGTGCGCCGAGAACTCGCCGCGGCGGGCGCGCAGCATGATCCAGATCACGAGTGCGACGCCGATCAGCATATGCAGGCCGTGCAGACCCGTGCTCACGAAATAGAACACGAAAAACAGGCGCGCCCCGCCCTCGAGCGCGCCGCCGATCTTGAATGACGCGGCGGCGGGAAAGAGATGCTGTGCAATATCGCCGGGCCACTCCACGCCGAACTTGAGCGCAATGAAGGCGCCCCCTAAGGCCAGCGCCGGCCAGCAGCAGTGCATCAAGCGGCGTGAATTGCCGGCGCGCATAAAAACGATGCCGGCGGCGTAAGCCAGGCTGCTGGTCAACAAGAGCACGGTGTTCACGGTGCCGGCCCACAAGGCGGTCTCGCGCGCCGCCGCGTCGAAGGCGAGCGGGTTGGCATGGCGGCCGACGACGAAGCAGAACAGCAAGCCGCCGAAGAACAAAACTTCGGTGGCCAGAAACAGCCACATACCGGTCAGCGCCGCCTCATGCTGGTCGGCCCTGTTGCGATACTGAAATCCGACCGATGCCGCCGTGCTATTCATGCGCTTCCCTGGGCGGCGGCTCTTCGGCAGGCGGGGCGTAGGCGTACGGCCCTTGGGTCACGTGCGGCGTGGCGATGAAATTCACGGTCGGCGGGGGCGAGGGCGTTTGCCACTCGAGCCCCGTCGCCCGCCACGGATTTTGCGGCGCGCGCTTGCCGTGCAGCAGCGACCAGATCAAGTAGGCCAGAGGCAGCAGATACGCCGCCGCGAGAATCGTCGAGCCCGCGGATGAGAGCACGTTCAAGACCTGAAACTCCGGCGCATAGGTGGCATAGCGGCGCGGCATGCCGAGATAACCCAAAATGAATTGCGGAAAAAAAGTGAGATTGAAGCCGATGAACATCACCAGCGCGGCGATGCGCGCCCACGCTTCCGGATACATGCGGCCCGTGATCTTCGGCCACCAGTAGTGCAGACCGCCGAAGTAGGCCGAGACCATGCCGCCCACCATGATGTAATGAAAGTGCGCCACCACGAAGTAGGTTTGGGTCAGGTGCACGTCGGCCGCGAGTGCCGCCACCCACAAACCGGTGACGCCGCCGATGGTGAACAGGCCGATGAAGCCGAGTGCGTACAGCATCGGCGCATCGAAATGGATGTAGCCCTTGTGCAGGGTGCCGAGCCAATTGAACACCTTGATGGCGGAGGGAACCGCCACCAAGTAGCTCAGGATGGAGAACAGCACCGCCGAGTATACCGAGGTGCCGGCGACGAACATGTGGTGGCCCCAGACGAAAAAGCTGAGGACGGCGATGGTCACGCTGGCCCACACCAAGAACTTGTAACCGAAGATCGGACGGCGCGCGAAGGCGGGAATGATTTCGCTGACGACGCCGAAGCCCGGCAGAATCATCATGTACACCGCCGGGTGTGAATAGAACCAGAACAGATGCTGAAACAGCAGCGGATCGCCGCCCACCGCAGGATCGAATACGCCGATGTGGAACAGCCGCTCGAGCAACATGAGCAGCAGCGTGATTGCGAGCACCGGCGTGGCCAGCACGAGGAGCACGCTCAAGGAATACATGGACCAGATGAACACCGGCAGCCGGTACCACGTAAGACCCGGGGCGCGCAGCCGATGAATGGTGATGATGAAGTTAAGGCCCGTGGCGATGGAGGAAAATCCCGCGACGAAGATGCCCACTGCCGCCAGGGCCACATGGCCCTTCGAATAGGCGGTCGAGAGCGGCGTATAAAAGGTCCAGCCGGTATCCACACCGCCGATGAAAAGCGCCCAGAGCGTAATGGCGCCCCCCAACATGAATAAGTACCAGCTGAAGAGGTTCAAGCGCGGGAAGGCCAAGTCGCGCGCGCCGATCATCAGCGGGATGATGAAGTTTCCGAGCGTGACCGGCACCGCGGGCACCAGGAAAAACCACACCATCACCACACCGTGCAGGGTGAAGAGCCGATTGTAGGTTTCCGGCGAGCCCAAAAGGCCTTGTGGGGTGACGAGATTCAAGCGCACCAAGGCCGCCGCGGCACCGCCTAGGAAGAAGAATGCCGTAATCGAAGCGAAATAGAGGATGGCGATGCGCTTGTGATCGGTGGTCAAGAGCCAGCTCTTGAGCGAGGTGCCGTCGTGCAGGTAGGAGCGATCGATGGCCGCGGCCGGGATTTTGATGTCTGCGGTTTCGGCGCTCATGGCGACTTCGCGCTCAAGGATTTGACGTAGCTCACGAGCTTCAGCAAGTCTTCCTCGCTGATCTGGCCGGCATAGCTCGGCATGAGATCCTGGTAGCCGGCGACGATCTGCGCGCCGGGTGAAACGATGGAATCGTGCAGGTAGCGGTCATCGGCCATCACGGTGACTCCATCGTTCAAGGGCACCGCCCGTCCATACAAGCCCTCGAGCGGCGGTGCGCGCACGGTGGGAACCTCGGCACCGCGGGCATGACAGCCGCTGCAACCGTAACGCATATAAAGAGTGCGGCCTTCGCCCACCAGGTCGTCAGCGACAGGGTTCCTGGCAAGCCACGCCGCAAACTGCGCCGGCGGCAGCGCCACAACCTCGCCGGTCATCATGGAATGATTCACGCCGCAGAACTGAGTGCAGTACAAGGGATAGGTCCCGGCCCGGGTGGCGGTGAAGCCCAAGGTCTCATAGCGGCCCGGCAAGACGTCGTGCTTGATGCGAAACGCCGGCACCGAAAAATCATGGATCACATCCTCCGAGGTCATGATCAATTGAATGGCGCGGTTCAAGGGGATGTGCAGCGCGTTGATTTCGCGCTGGCCGCTCGGATGTTCCACCTTCCACATCCATTGCTTGGCGACCACGTATATGCGCAGCGCATCCTGCGGCGGGTTGAACATGCGCACATAGAGATTGGCGCCCCAGACAAACAATCCCAAGAAGATCAGCAGCGTCGCGCCCGTCCAGACCGACTCGAAGATCCAGCTTTTCTTGCTTTCGACGCCCCGGTTGATCGGACTGTTGGCGCGGTAGCGCGTGATGTACCGAAGCAGGAGGGCGAACACCAGCGCCAGCACCGCGAGCGAGATCGCAAGCAACGCCCAGAGCAATCGATCCACTTCGGGCGCATTCGCAGAAGCCGAGGGCAGGAGAGTCATGCGGGCTTGCGCTCGCGCCGAAACAACAGGTACAGCACCCCGAGCAGCATCACCACGGTCAGGATCGCCGCCAAACGCATGAGCTTGAGCACCGCGACGGAGTAGCGCCCGGTGGAGGGGTCGTAGTGGAAACACAGCAGCAGAATCGGATTGGCATAAGCGGGCGGCGCGCCTGTGGCGGCGCGAAACACGGCATCGCGGACCGCGCTCGGACGATAGCCCACCCCCAAAAGATAGCCCGACACCCTCGCGTCCTGGGTGGCGATGGTGATGCCGGCGGGATGCAGAAACTGGCGTGCGGCATAGTCCCAGCGATCGTGAAAACCCACTGCGGCCGCCACCGCATCGATGTCGGCCTGATCACCGGTGAGGTAATGAAGCGCGGCACTCGAGCCGCCGGTTTTGAACGCGGCGAGATCCGCAGCCTTGGCCTCCTGCGCGCTGCGCGCATCTTCATGGGGGTCGATGCTGATGGCTGCGAGTGAATAGTCGCGTCCCGGCTGCAGCGCGGCGGCGCCGAGAGCACGGTAGAGGCTTGCGCGGGTCACGGCGCAGAGATTTGGGCATCGGAAGTAGCCCAAGATGAGGATCAACGGCAGGCCGCCGGCGGCCTGACGCAAGCTCAGGCGGCCTCCGTCGGCATCGCGGAACTGCACCTGGGGCAGCTTCGCACCGGGATGCTGGGTAAAGGCGAGTGCCGCGGCGTCGTGGAGCGCAGCAGCGGGCGATGCGGCGGCGCTCGCAGCGAATGCCGCCAACAACGCTAGCCGGATGGGCGCTTTCATGGCGGCCATCCCGGAATGCCGGCGCGCGCGGTTTGCTGCATGGCCTCCTCGATGGGAATGTGCGCGATGGCGGCCCGCTGATCCACCCAGCCGCGGCTGCGCAGCCGCAGCATCTCCTGACGGTAGAAATGCTGCATGTCAGCGCTCGGATCGACCTGCAGCGCGGGCGCGGGGAATCGGGGCAGCGGTAGCTTCAAGGTGCGGTCGAGCCGTGATTGCGGATAGAGCCACAGCGTGGCGGCGGCGCAGACCAGCAGCAGTCCGGACATGGCCGCCACCGCGCCGTAAATGAAGCGCTCGCTCACATCGCGCCGCTCGCGGCGCGCGCCGGATATGCTGCGCTCGGTTTCAGCCACGGGCCGGCTCCGGGTCGAGATAGGCGCCGCGGCGGAAGGCGCGGATGCCGAGCGCCGCGCCGAGCGGCAGGAGCGCCAGCATGGCGCCCAAGTCGATCAAAGACAATTCGCGATGTGCGGACGGAATGATGAGCCACCAAGCGCGGATGATTTCCATGGCGATGAGCAAGGCCGCGACAAAGGTGACCGCGCGCGCCGAGCGCTGCAGCGGCGGAAAGATCAGCAGCAGGAAAGGCAGCGCGAAGTGCAGGAGGCCTATGAGCGCGGCGAGGCCGCCCCAACTGCCGGCGAGCCGCGGCGCGTACCAGATCGCATCGTTCGGCAGGTTCGAATTCCACACGATCAGAAGCTGCACGAAATCCAAATAGGTCCACAGCACCAGCAGCGCGAGCAGTAAACGCGCCAGATCCGGCCGCGCGGCGGAATACTTGACTCCCGTCGCGAGCAGCGCCACCGACATCGCCAACAGCAGCGCTTGCGCGGCAGCCATCCAGCCGTAGACGCTGGAGGTGAATTGCGGCTGCAGCGACAGATCGAAATCGATGGCGGCAAAGGTCACGGTGAGGACGAGACCGATGAGCCCGGCGGGCGCCAGACGCGCAAGCGCCGCCTCGCGGTGTTGCGATCGAAGCGCGCGGTCCACCAGCGCGGCCAGTCCCAGCCATACGCTCAAGTACAGGATGAGCCGTACGCAAAAGAAAGGCACATTGAGATAAAAGCGATTGGGCAGCGCGCCGGGATGCAGCCACGGATACAGCCGCGGCGCCAGTATGAGCAACGGCAGCAATACAGGCAGCAACAACGGTAGCGTTGCCACGCCCGCCGCGAGCGGCCGGCGGATGGCAAATCCCCAGCGTCCGCCGGTCAGCGCATGAATCAAGATCAGACCCATGCTGCCCAATGGCCAGCCGAGCCACGCCGTCATGGCGGCAAGCCAGGCGTGCGCGAAACTGCTCGGCACAAATATCCAGCCCAAGGCGCTTGCGACGACGCCCGCCGCGCTCAAGGTGAACGCACCGCGCTCGATGGTTGCCGATGTCATGGCGAGCCGCCCTCGGAGTGCGGCTCGTCGGCATGTTGGCTGAGCGAAAGAGCGTAGACGTAGGCGACGATGGCCCACCGGTCCTGAGACGGCACGCGGCCGGCGAATGAGTACATGATGCCATAGCCGTTGGAGATCACATCGAAGAGCTGTTGCGGTCTCAAGGCGCGCACCTGGGCACTGTCGAACGGCGGCGGCGCGGGGAAACCGCGCTGCACCACCATGCCGCGACCGTCGCCGAGTTCCGAGTGACAGGGCGCGCAAAAAACGTGATAGCGCTCCTGGCCGTGCTCGAGCAGCGCCAAGGTCACCGGCGGAGCCTTGAGAGGTGCGGCGGTCTCGAATTGAACGGTGTGCTCCGGCGGCATGGCGGCAGGCATGGAATAGGGCGACTGACGAGGCTGATCCACCATCTCATCGCACGCGTTCAAGCAAACGAGCGCCAGGCTCAGTGCGCAGCCATGCAGGATGCGCATCATGCCCGCTCCTCCAAGCTCTCGGGATTGAGTGTGCGAAAGATGGCGTGCGCCTCGCTCAAGCCTTTGGCCGCATCGATCCGCACGCACAGCAGCCAGCGGTCGCACAGGCCGCGGCGGCTGCCGTCGAATTCATCCACCTCGTCATACAGCTTCGGTAAACGGCAGACGACGAAATAGCCCACGAATCCCGCCACCATCGCGCACAGGACGCCGAGTTCGAAAGCGATGGGAATGAAGGCGGGCCACGCAAACGCCGGCCGGCCGCCGATATTGTGCGGATAGCCTTGCGTGTCGGCATAGGCCATGAGAAAAAAGAAGCCGAAAAATCCGAGCATGCCGGCGGCAAACATGAGAGCCGGCAGGGGCGACTGCTCAGGTTGGCCCGAAAGCGGCAGAGGCGAGTAAGTCTCGAGCGCCGGCCACCGGTCGGCTGGAAATCGTTCAAGTGCCCGTTCGAGCTCGGTTTCGCTGGCGAAAGTTGCGAGCAGGGTCGCCATCACTCGCTCCGAGCCTGCGCCGACACGATGAGCGCGCGCATTTCATGCATCGCGACCACCGGCACGAAACGCACCGAGAGCAAAATGCCGCTCAAGAACAGTCCGACGGTGCCTGCGAGCGTGGCCCAATCCCAAAAAGTCGGGTGAAATACGCCCCAGGCGGAGACCAGCGTGGGCCGCGACAGGCTCGTGACCACGATCAAATAACGCTCCATCCACATGCCGATGACGACGCCGAGAGAGAGCAGCATGAGCGTCGGAATATGCACGCGAAGCTTTCGCGACCAGAGTAGTTGCGGCAGCAGCACGTTGAAGAGCACGGCGCCCCAATACACGGGCGCGTACTCGCCGTGCAGCCGCGCGGCCAACAGCGCCAGATCGCCCGGGTTGCCGCCGTAACAGGCGCTGAAGGCGTCCATCAAGTAGGCGTAGGCCAGGAGCAGGCTGCTGGTCAGCAGAAGCTTGGCCAGCACGCCGATGTGCCGGCCGGTCACCATGTCCTCGAGGTTTAGAAACCTGCGCAGCGGAATGATGAGCAGCAGCACGATGGCGAAGCCCGAGAGCAGCGCGCCGCACACGAAGAAGGGCGGAAATTGCGTCACATGCCAACCGGTGGTGGCGGCGCCCGCAAAGTCTAAGCCGACGATGCTGTGAATGGAGATCACCACCGGCGTCATGATGGCGGCCATCACGCCGTAAACTGCGCGCAAGTGCCGCCATTGGCCGCTCGAACCGCGAAAGCCCATCGCGAAGACAGCATACATGCGCTGCTTCAAACCCCTCTCGGCGCGATCCCGCACGCTGGCAAGGTCGGGGAGCAGCCCTACGTACCAGAACAGCACGGAGGCGAAGACGTAAGTGAACAGCGCCCAAAAGTCCCACAGCAGCGGACTGCGGAATTGCGCCCACAAGGTCATGGTGTTGGGATAAAAGAAGAGCCAATAGAACAGCCAGGGACGGCCCAGGTGCAGTACCGGATAAATGCCGGCCGCGGCGGCGCCGAACAGCATCATGGACTCGGCGATGCGGTTGATGGAAGTGCGCCACTCGGCGTGAACCAAAAAGAACAAGGCGGAGATGATGGTGCCGCCCGAAGCGATGGCAATCCACCAGACGTAGCAGAGGATGGCGAAGCCCCACATGACCGGCCAATTCACGCCCCAGATGCCGATGCCCTCGTAGAAGAGATAAGCAATGGCGACGATGAGCAGCAGGGTAAGCGCGGCACTCGGGATGAAGGCGATCCACCACCAGGCATGGGCGCGTTCGCGCAGCGCGATGCGGGAGATCCTGTCCGTCATGGACTCGAGGTTGAGGTTCGGGCCGATCACGGGCGCGTCCGCTCGCAGGGTCTCGCTTGCGTTGCTCATGCGACGCCTTTGAGTTTGGGGTTCGGGTTTCGAACCTTGGTTTCATAGCTGGTGCGCGGCTTGGTGGCTTCCTCGGACAGCATGGCGAAATCAAGCGGGCTGCGCTTGCGCGCGAGGACTGCGCTCTTAGGATCTGCAAGATTGCCGAAAGTGAAAGCCTGGGTGGGGCAGGCCGCCTCGCAGGCCGTGGTGACCTTGCCCACGGGCTTCGAATCGCGGTCGGCTTCGATGCGCGCCGCGGCGATGCGCTGCACGCAGTAGGTGCATTTCTCCATTACCCCGCGAGCCCGCACGCTGACTTCGGGATTCCAGGACTCGCGCGGCCGATGCTGCTCGTGCGCGAAAGCGTAGAAGTTGAAGCGGCGCACCTTGTAAGGACAATTGTTCGAGCAGAACCGTGTGCCGACGCAGCGGTTGTAGACCATGAGGTTGAGGCCTTCGGCATCATGCAACGTGGCTCCAACCGGACAGACGTTCTCGCAGGGTGCCTGCTCGCAATGCATGCAGAGCACGGGCTGGAAGAAGCTCTCGGGTGCGGCGGCATCGCCCGCCAAATAGCGGTCGATGCGCAGCCAATGCATTTCCCGCTCACGCAGAACCTGCGCCTTGCCGACCACGGGAATGTTGTTCTCAGCTTGGCAGGCGATGACGCAGGCGTTGCAGCCGATGCAGGCATTCAGGTCCACACTCATGGCCCACTGCGCAGGACCCTGAGGATGAGTCTGATAGAGCGTCGCTGCGGGCGGCGAGGCCGCCGCGGATGGCGTCTGATCAGCGCCAAGGAACTCGCTCAAATCTTGATGCCGCAGGATCTGCTCGCTCGGGGCGCCGAGCAGGCCGTGATGCACGGTGGTGGCGATGTCCATGTGCGCATCGGTTTTCTCGAACCGCACCGTGCCCGGAAGGGCATTGAAGGGATGAAAGTTGACGCCGACTTGATCGCCTACGCGGCCCGATGCGGCGCGTCCGGACCCGAGCAGTGCGGTGATGGTGCGCGGCGCCTGACCCGGCAGGATGATCACGGGAGAAGTCACGCTCGCATCGCCGACGCGAAGCCGCACGACATCGCCCGTTCCCAGTTGATGTTGCGCAGCGAGCGCCGGCGAAATCATGAGCGGATTGCCCCATACGTCCTTGGTGAGCGGCCGCGGCAACTCCTGCAGCCAGGGATTGTTGGCGAAGCGGCCGTCCCAGAGCGAAGGATCGGCGCGCAACACCAGGGAGAGCGCGGCGGGCGCGGCGGGGTTGCCGGACTTCTCGGAGTCAGAGGCTGGTGCGGCAGATGCACGCGGCGCGACGCTCGACGGTCGGGCGCCGGTATCGGCAAGCAGTCCCTGCGCAAGCGCGGTGTCGAAGGTTTGCGCGAAATCGCCCGACAGCCGCGGGCGCCAGAAGTCCTTGACGATGGATTCCGACGAGCGGCTTTGAGTTTGCAGGTAACGGTCTACGAGCTGCGCGGGACTCATGCCGTCATAAAGCGGCTGCGCCTGCGGCTGCAGGATGCTCACGGTGCCGTCGTAGGCCCGCGCGTCGCTCCAGCATTCCCAGCTGTGCGCCAGCGGCACGAACCACGTCGTTTGTTGTGCCGTCTCGTCGAGATGCCGCGAGAGTGCCGCGCTGAAAGGCACGGATTTGAGCGCGGCGGCGAAGTCCCAGGAGCGCGGCGCCGTGTACATAGGATTCGTGTCGAGCATCAGAAGATGCGTGACCTTGCCGGCGTGCATGTCGCGCATCAGTTCTGCCGGCATCGCCGGCGATGCCGCGTTTTGAGCCTCGATCAGCGTGTAAGTTGCGTTTCGCGCCTGGAGCGCCTCATTCATCAGATGGACCTGCGCATGCACCGCCGCCGAATGTTGCGCTCCCGCGTGGATGAAGACCTTGCCCCGCGCGCTTTTCAAGTCCTCGATGAGCGCCGCCATCCAGGAAGGCCGAGTGCCCGCCGGCGCCGCCGTCGGCGATTCGGAGCGCACCGAGTCTAAAAGCCATGGCAGGATGCGCTCGACCTCGCCCGGTTCGACGATGAAACGATGATCCGCGACGCAGCCGAGCAACGTAGGCGTCGACTCGACCGCATAGATGCGGCTCATTTTGGCGCGCGCCGGATTGCGCCGCGCGGCGAGATCCCGCGCATAGCGCAGCCGGCCGGGATCGGTGCTCAAGAGATCCGCATCGAATGCCAGCACGACATCCGCGCGGTCCAGATGCGCGACCGTATCGAGAGCCGAGCCGTAGGTTTGCCGGGCGCCGCTGTGTGCGTTGCTACGGGACAGCGGCTCCCAACCTACCCATGCCGCTTCGGGATATGCAAGGAGCAGCGATTGAATGCGGTCGAGCAGGCTGGGCGAGGTGATGCTGCCCGTGAGGATCCTGAGTCCCGCGCCGCCGCGCGCTTTGAGGCGCGCTCGCTCTTGGGAAAACGCCGCCTCAAACGCCGCTCGATCGGAAGGATTTCCCCTGACGCACACTTGCGCGGCGCGGTCGGGATCATAGAAGTCGAGCGGCAACGCCTGCGCATACGCGTCGGTCGAGCCGAGGCTGGCCGGGTGATGCGGATTGCCTTGCACCTTTAACGGACGACCCATCACGTGCTCTACGACAATGCCTTGCGCATAGCCGCCGAGAACCTGCGCGGTGGCGAAGAAATTCGGCTGCGCCGGCACGACATTCACCGGCATGCGCACCGGGGGAATCAGCGCATCGCCAAACTTGGAATCGCATCCGGCAAGACCGCTCCAAGCCATGCAGGCGGCCATGAGCTTCAAGACTTCGCGCCGACTGACGGGATCCGCCAGTGCCTTCGCCAGCAGCGGAAACTCTTGCGTCGCGCGGGCGAGCAGTCCGGGATCCCCGCCGGCCTCTTCGAGACTTCGCCATAGATGCGCGCGGCTGTTCAGCGGTGACATAAAGAACAGTCGGTGAGATCGCGGTCGGGGACGTGATAATCGTGCAGCAGCTGCGCAGGGGAGGGCGTGTCGCGCCCGCGCTGCCATTGGGTATCGAACAGCGCAGAGCGCGGACGCAACTGCGGTCCGGGATTGCGGTGACAGCTCAAACAGAACTCCATGGTCAGCGGTTCTGCTTTGTAGGTGAGCGCCATGCCGGCGATCGGGCCGTGGCAACTCTGACAGCCGACACCCTTGGCGATGTGAATGCTGTGATTGAAATACACATAGTCGGGTACATCCGCGACGCGGCGCCAGATGAGCGGCTCATCGCGTGCGAGACTCTCACGCACGGGTGCCAGCAGGGCGGCATTCGTCCAGACTTGCGAATGGCAGGTCATGCACACGTGCGTGGCAGGCAAGCCGGCGTTTGCCGACTGCTCGACGCTGCTGTGACAGAAGCGGCAATCGATGCCCAGTCCGGCCACATGATGTTCGTGGCTGAACGGCACCGGTTGCGGCACGGCCGCGCCCAGATGCTGGGCATAGTCGGTGTGCGGCCAGAACCACCATGAGGCGAGGAGTCCCAGCAGGACAAACCAGCCCGCCAGCAACAAGGATGTCGCAACGAGATTGGCTGAGGGGCGGAAGATCGCGGCCACAGTTCATCAATGCAAAAGCCAAGGAACATTTGCCATGCCTGTGCCTCGAGCGCAGTGCCAACGTACCTTGATAGCGATGAGGGTGAGAAAGGTCTGTCGGACTTTACGCACAGCCGCTGTCGGACGGCGGGGACAACGGTCACGCCCGCTCTCCTAGTGTGCAGCGACGCCGAGATCTACTATTTTTACCTATTCGCCATCGATGGGCCCCGGAGGCACATATGGTTTCACGATATTCGCGTTCCGCCGCACGATCGCCCCGGCAATACCGGCATACCGAGGCGGCGAGCCCGCCCAGCAAGAAAGATCCTCGAAGAAAATTCGCCAAACCGCCCTTTAAGGCCCAGAACCAGCCGTGGCCAGGGCTTGCCGGCAAGATGAAGCCCAAGCCCGATCATGGCGAGAACAGCTACCGGGGTTCCGGACGCCTCGCGGGCCGCAAGGCTCTGATCACGGGCGGCGACTCCGGGATGGGACGGGCGGCCGCGATCGCCTTTGCGCGCGAGGGAGCCGATGTCGCGATCAACTACCTACCGGCGGAAGAGGCCGATGCGCACGAGGTCGTGCAGTTGATCAAGCAGGCCGGCCGCACCGCCGTTTCAATTCCGGGCGACTTGCGTGACATGGCTTTTTGCCAGCGGTTGGTGGCCGAGGCGGTGCAAATGCTGGGAGGACTCGACATCGTGGTCTGCAATGCCGGCCGGCAACAATCGAGGGCCTCGATTCTCCAGCTCAGTGCGGAGGATTTCGACGCAACGATGAAAACGAACATCTACGCGCCCTTTTGGATCATCAAGGCGGCGCTGCCGCACCTGGAGCCGGGCTCGTGCATCATCGGCACAACTTCCGAACAGGCTTACGATCCTTCGCCGGATCTCTACGACTACGCACAGACGAAGGCGGCGACCATGAACTACGTCAAGTCCCTGGCGAAGCAACTCGGCGAGCGGGGCATACGCGTGAATGGGGTCGCGCCGGGCCCGATCTGGACGCCGCTGCAGATCAGCGGCGGATCGTCGCCCGAAAAGTATCGGCACTTCGGCAAGAAAACCATGTTCGGCCGTCCCGGCCAGCCGGCGGAACTTGCATCGATTTACGTGCAGCTCGCGGCCGCTGATGCGAGCTTTACCACGGGAAATATCTACGGAGCGGGGGGTGGGCAGGGTCAGCCGTAGATTCCCTTGCTGACTGCTGATCGTTCCACAGCGCGCGATCGGGAAAAAACCTTGCGCCGATCTGCGGCGCCAATAGCAGCACCGGCAGTTCAGGATTGAAGATTTTTGCCCAACCCGACAAATATGACGCGGTCTTTACCAGGAATCCGCACCGTGCGAGCAAAAGGCAGGTAACGAGGGCCTCGCGGCCGATCGCGAGGCCCGGATGCCCGCTGAAATGTACAGGCCGGTTGCCGACCGGCATATATTCGGCAGGTGCGGCGATTACCGGAACTTTGAACGCCCAGTTCATAAAGTATTCGCCAAATGCAAGCTCGTCAGTCGCCAAAAATATCTTGGTCAGCCAGGGCGAGTTGGCGGCAACAGCCGCTACACGTGCACACACTTGCGACCAGGGCGCCACGCCGGCTTCACTCACCTTGTCGGTCCCTCGGTAGTGCACCGCCAACGTGGAGCGCGAAATTCCGATTCTCCCCGCAATTGCCTGCACCTCCGCGTGCACCGCGGCCGACGGACGGTAGCTGCCGTTGAATAGTGCACTCGCCTCCACCAATGAGAGCCGCGCGTCATACTGCGATCTGAATCCGAGTTCGCCCTCGTCCTTGATTATCGAGGTTCGGATGGTCGTCCGTTGAGCAAGCCGGTCAGCGATGGAAGGCGCGGGCGTTTGAATCGATTCAAAAAGCCCGTTGAACCAATCCACGGTTCCGGTCTTTTCACCATAGGTGCCGCCTTTGGCGCTGATATCCGGATAGAGCGAATTTTCGCGGCAGTAGACAAGTATGAAAACGATCGTTTGCATGCTCGCGAAAAAGCCTGCGTTGGTATGCAGCTCCACCGAGAATATTCCTCGGTTCAACTTCTGTTGCAGTCTGATCTTGAGCCTCTTGGGCGTGGCGATAGCGCGTTTGAACCCTGAACTGCGCCTTATTCCTCGTGCGAAGTTGAGCAGGGCCGAGATCATCGGCATTCCTTTGCGTCATCGCCATTTGCGGCGAAAGCGAGCGTGCCTGGGACCCGATAGGCATTCAAAACGAAGTCACGCTCTTGCAGCCGGCAACTCGTCCCCTGACTTGGTGTAGGCAGGTGGAACATAGAAGTTGAGCGTCTTGAGCAACGCGCGGCCATTGTTCCGGATCTCGTGCTTGTCGCCATGCTCGATGAAGAGCAGCGTGCCGGCGCGCAGCGCCAGTCTGCGCTCGCCGATTTTCGCGATGCCGCTTCCGGATACGACGTACAACCATTGATCGGCGCCGCGGTGACGGTTTCCGGGTCCGCCCTCAGCGCTGCCGGGCTCGATCACCATTTGCGCCGACTGCGATCGGGCGTTTCCCGCTATCACCCGAAACCCTTTGCCGAACTGCAGCTGCTTGCGCTTCATAGCAGCGGTTTTCCGCCCGTTACGGCGACGGTGGCGCCGGAGACATAGCTTGCCTCGTCGGCCGCCAGCATGACGTAAACCGGCGCAAGCTCCTTCGGTTGACCCGGCCTCTTCATCGGGACCTGGCTGCCGAACTCTTTTACTTTTTCCGGCGGCATCGTTGCGGGAATCAACGGGGTCCAGATCGGACCGGGAGCCACGCAATTGACGCGAATCCCTTTTTCCGCGAGCAGTTGGGCGAGTCCACCCGTGAAATTCTGGATGGCTCCCTTGGTCGTGGCATAGGCGAGTAGCTTCGGATTCGGAGCGTCGGCGTTGATCGAGGCCGTGTTGATGATGGCGGCGCCGGGACGCATGTGCGAGACGGCTGCCTTGGTCAGGTAGAACATCGCGTGGATATTGGTCCGGAACGTGACGTCCCACTCCTCATCGCTGATGTCTTCCAGAGAGTCGAAACTGGCCTGGTGTGCCGCGTTGTTCACCAAAATATCGATCCTTCCGAACGCTGCGGTCGCTTTGTCGATGACGTGGCGGCAGTGTTTGGGATCCTTGATGTCACCGCTGACCAATTCGCATCGCCTTCCGGCACTTTCGACCATCCTCTTCGTCTCCCGCGCATCCTCGTGCTCGTTGTAATAGCTCACCAGCACGTCGGCGCCTTCGCGCGCGTAGGCGAGGGCCACGGCACGGCCGATGCCGCTGTCCGCTCCCGTGATCACGGCCTTTTTGTTGGTGAGCCGCGCGGTACCTTTGTAGCTGCTTTCGCCGTAGTCCGGCGCCGGATCCATGGCGGCGCTTTTTCCAGGCATGGGCTGCTGCTGCTCGGGGAACGGGGGCTTGGGAAATTGCGTGCTCATGGCACACTCCTTTAATGTGAATAGGAATAGCCGGCGGGCTAGCGCACATGCTTGCATGCTTGCTTGATGCAGCGGCCGGCGGCCGCCGGGCCTTTTAGTGCCAGAATTCGATATTCCTTACCGCTCAGCCGGTGGTAGTTGATGAAGAATTCTTCGAGTTCCTTTTCGAAGCGTTCGCCCAAGTCATCGATGCGCTTTACGTGCGAGAAACTGTGGTTGCCGCTTTCCACCGCCAGCACACGATCGTTGCGTTCCGTCTGCTTTTTGTCGCCCTGTTCTCCTTCGATGACCCCGACAATGCGGCAGGTGAGCTTGCAGCCCGGGAAGGCCGGTTCATCCATGAGGACCAGGACATCGAGCGGATCGCCGTCGCCGCTCCGGGTCGAGGGCACGAATCCAAAGTCATAGGGGAACGCCATGCCGGCCGGCAGCACTTTCTTCAACACGAAGATGCGCTCGTCGGGATCGTAGGCGTACTTATTGCGGCTGCCCTTGGGAGTCTCGATAATGACCACGGTCAAGTCCGGGTCGCTCGAATCGACAGCCGGCAAACGCGTCGGATCAGCAAGTCCGGCGGAACGTTTTGGTGATTTGGGCATGCCTTTACGATCCGGCACGCCCGGCCGATTGCCAATCGGATTTTTACGACAGGGCATGTGCGACAAGCGCTGACATGCCGCGGAGACTGCTCATGGATCTCATCTGGCGATTTCTTGTGGGAGGATTCATCGTCTCGATCTTCGCGGTGATCGGCGATTTACTGCGTCCTCGAGGCTTTGCCGGATTATTTGGCGCGGCGCCTTCGGTCGCATTGGCCACCCTCGCCCTCACCGTCATGGGCGAGGGCAAGGCGTATGCAGCCACGGAATCGCGATCGATGATCGTGGGCGCCGCGGCATTTTTCCTGTACACGATTGCCTGCGTATATTCCGTCGGCGTGAAACGTATGAAGGCGCCGGTCATGACATTGAGTTTGCTGGCGTTATGGGGTTTGAGCGCCTTCGGCCTGTGGGCGGCGTTTTTGCGTTAGGCCGCCATGAGAATACGAGTAGAGCTCTCCGCGCTGCGCCGAACCCAATGGCATGAATATCTGATTCGATTCTTGCTCGGCGGTGCAATAACCGTGATTGCCGGGCTGATCGCCAAAGGATTCGGGCCGGTGATCGGCGGGCTGTTCCTGGCCTTTCCTGCCATCTTCCCGGCGAGCGCGACGCTGATCGACAAACACGAGCTGAAGAAAAAGCGCAAAGCCGGAATTCCGGTCACGCTTCGGGGTCGCCTGGCCGTCGCTTTGGATGCGCGTGGGGCGGCGCTCGGCGCGATTGCCCTCGCAGGTTTTGCATGCTTCGTGTGGCGCGAACTGCCGGGCCACGAGACGCCGTGGGTGCTCGGTGCGGGCGTGCTGCTGTGGTTCATCGCCGCAGTGCTCATCTGGCGTGCGCGAAAGCTGCACGTATACCTGTCGCGGCACCGCCGGAAAACGTCCGCCTGATCACCGGGCGGCCCGCGGCCTGAGCAGGTCCGTGCGCCGGTCGGAAGGCGCTGGCATGCTGTTGGCGGCAGCGCCGACAGAGCCGCGCGTTCATGTGTGAAAGCCTTGAGCCATGGCCACGCGCAAGCACTCCGCCAAAAGCGCCCGGAAATCCGTTTCGCCCCGAAAGTGGTCCGCGAAAGTCACTCGGGGCAGCGATGCGCTCGATCTGCAGGCGGGGATATTCAAGTCGCGCAGCGCGCGGCAGATTGCGCTGTCTCTGAAGAAATCCGCTGAAGCCAGCCACCGGCGTAAGGCCAGTCCTTTTCAGTCGGCGATGTCGATGTTGAATTTCGAGATCAATCGGGCAGGCAAGGGCCTGGCACCCGCACGCCGCCACGTCTTGGATCGAGCCAAGGGCGAACTGCGCAAGGCCTTCGGCCGGACCCCCGGCTAGCCGCGGAACGCATCATTCACAGCCTTGCTCATAGCGAACACCCGGACCGGCATCCCGATTAGGCCGGTGAGGGTATGACCATCAAGTCAGCGCCCAAAACTTCTGTGAATCCTTCCTTGCGCAAGCTATTGCAGCAGCTGCTCATCAGGGCCATAGCCCTCGAATCCGCCCGCAGCGCCCGCAAGGTGCATCAGGCGCGGCAGGAAATGAAGCGCGCGCGGGCGGTGCTGCGTCTGATGAGGGGGGAAATAGGCACGCGCGCCTACCGAAGTGCGAACGCAGCGGTGCGAGATGCGGCACGGCCTTTGTCGCCCGTGCGCGATGCGAAGGTGCTGCTGGACACGCTCGATTCTATTTGCCGCGGCGATTTGCAGTTGCGCGAGAGCTATCTCGCACTGCATGCCGGATTTAAGGCCGCGCAACGGCAAGCCGGCCGTCAATTGACCCGGCAATCGGTGAGACAGAGCGGGGCATCCATGGCGCAAGCGGGCCGGCGCCTGCAGGGTGTGCCGCTGCGGATGCCGGACGCGCGTTCAGCGCGCTTGGGCGTGAAACGGATATATCGGTCAGGCCGCAAGGCCATGGATGGCGCAGCCAAGGGCGCGGACGACAAATTGCATGAGTGGCGCAAGCAGGCCAAATATTTGTCGACTCAAGCAGCGATCGCCGGAGACTTATTCGGCGCGAAGCTCAAGAAAATCCGACGCCGTGCGCACAAGCTGTCGTCGCTTCTCGGCGAGGATCACGACCTGGCGCAATTGAATGCCAAGCTCAGCGATCTGGGTGCAAATGCGTCGGCCGGCCGCGAAGCGCTTGTGCTGCGCATTGGACACAGGCGCCGCGAGTTGCAGCGGCGAGCGCGCAAACTTGGCAAGCGCCTGTATCGCCGATCGGCAAAGCACTTTGCTGCGAAGCTATCGCGCAAGATCGGTTGAAAGCCGCAAAGCGCGCAGTTTCCTCGCTTTTTCGCCGACAGAAATCCTGTTCTGAGGTGATGGTTGGCGCGCGGGGATTCGCGGCAAGGCAAAAACCGCGGCGTTTCCGGCATCAACTTATGCGTTTTTGGTCTTTCTAAGCGGCGGCAGGAAGAGCCTTATAGTCATCGTAACTCTCTGATTAGTAGGAGAATATCTCTATATTGACAGATGCCGCCGAAAGCGCATAATCGCTGCCTAAACAGTAATTGCCGAAGCATTAAATGTCCAAGCAGCATTATAAGGCCGCAAGCTACAAGTCCCAGTCGAGCATCGGGTACCTGGTAAAGCGTGCGCACTCCTTGACGCTCGATGTGCTCGAGCCGGTGATCGAGCAGCACGGTTTCAGTTTCATCCAGTACGTCATCCTGGCGACTTTGCGCGACGGCATCGCGGTCAATCCGAAGGTTATTTGTTCTCAATACCGTCACGACAGCGGTGCGCTGACGCGCGTCATCGACCAGCTGGCCGAACGCGGCCTGTTGGAACGGGTTCGCCGCGATCGAGATCGGCGCAAGGTGGAACTGCAGCTGACCCCGGCCGGGCGCCAGACGATTGAATCGCTCATCCCGCAGGTCGTGGACAAGATGAACGAGGTTCTGGCCGATTTCAGCAAGCCCGAGTTTCAGGAATTGCTGCGCTTGCTGATCAAGCTCAATACGACGCTTCAAGCGCACGTCGAACCGAGCGTCGCGGGCCTGGAGCAGGCATAAGCCATGTCTCTCAAAACCTCACTGCTGATACTCAGTGTCCTTTTGGCCGGCTGCGTGCTGCCGCCGAAGGAATCGGCCCATCCTAAGACGCTGAATGACAGCCGAGTCGGCTTGGGGGGCGCGGCGGTTGAACCGATTGCCGATGGATGGTGGAAATCTTTCGACGATCCGCAGCTCGACCGGCTGATTAGCGCGGGCCTCGAGGACAGTCCCACGCTGGCGCAAGCGCAGGCGCGCGTCGCGGACGCTTTGGCCCGTTCACAGATCGCTGAATCGAAGCGGCTGCCCTCCGCCAACCTGGATGCAAGCGCCTTGTACCAGCGCGCGCCCGAGAACTATGTCATTCCGCCGCCCTTGGCCGGCCATACCTTCTGGATGGGGCAAGCGGGCGCAAGCTTGGGGTGGGATCTGGATTTCTTCGGCAAGCAAGCCAACGCGGTGCACGAGGCCGAGGCGCTGAGCCGATCCGCAGCGTTGGATGTCGAGAGCGCCAAGCTCATGCTTACCACGGCAATCGCACAGGCCTACCTGGAGCTGTATCGCGAGAATGCGTTGGCGCAGATCGCGGAGCGCTCTGCCGCGCAGCGCGAAAACATCCTCGCCATCACGCGCCGCCGGGTCGCGGCGGGAGTGGACACGCAGCTCGAATTGCGCGAGGCCGAAGGTCAATTGCCGCAGGCCGACGTTGCGCGCGATCAAGCGCAAGCCGCGGCGGATCTGGCGGTGCACTCGTTGGCCGCCCTGACGGGGCGGGGCGCCGAGGCCTACGCCTCGATGCAGCGGCCGGTGCTGAATCTCGATGCGGCGCTGCCGGTACCGACGGCGCTGCCGATCAATTTGTTGGCGCGGCGGCCGGACGTGCTCGCCGCACGACTGCACATCGAGGCGGCCGACTCGCAGCGGCGCTCCGATCGTGCGGCGTTCTATCCCGACATCAATTTAAAGGCGCTCGCGGGCATCGGCGCTTTCGGCTTGGACAACTTGCTGCAGTGGAGCGCGCGCGGCTATGGCGCAGGTCCGTTGATTTCGCTGCCGCTGTTCGACGGCGGGCGTCTGCGCGGGCAGTACCAGAGCAGCGAGGCGCAGCTCGACTCGGCCATCGCGAGCTACAACGACACCGTGCTGCGCGCCGTGCAGCAAACGGCCGACCAGCTCACACGCATCGATGCGCTGACGCGTGAACGCGTCGAACAACAGCGGACCCTGGACTCCACCGAAGCCGCCTACAAGCTGGCTGAGGAGCGCTATCGCGCCGGTCTCGCCAGCTATCTCTCGGTGCTCAATGCCGAGACCCAGGTGCTCACTGCGCGCCAAACGATGGTCGACATCGCCGCGAACCAAGCGGTAGCGCGGGTGACCCTGCTGCTCGCCACGGGCGGCAGCTTCGATGCGCGCACAGCGGACGCAAAAGCCGCCTCCAATTCAAATCCAGTTTTGACGCGAGCAATACCATGAACACGAAAGATTCCAGCGACACCGCTCCTTCGGCTCCTCAGCAGAGCATACCTCCCGCCGCGGACACGCCTGCCGCGGGCGCTGCTGCCGCGGGCGCTACTGCCGCGGGCGCTGCTGCCGCGGGCACGGCGCGGGGCAGAGGCCGCCTCTTAGGGCTGGTCAGCATAGGGGCCATAGTCCTGTTGGGCGCACTCGCCTACGGAGGCTATTGGTTCTTTGACGCCCGGTATTTTGAAAGCACCGATGATGGCTACGTCAATGGCGACGTGGTGCAGGTGACCAGCGAGGTACCCGGCACGGTGCTGTCGCTCAATGTGGACGACACGCAATTCATCGATGCCGGGCGGCCGCTGCTGAAGCTCGATCCGGCGGATGCAAAAATCGCCGAGGAGAATGCCGAAGCGGATCTTGCACGCGCGGTGCGCCAGGTGCGCGGCCTGTTCGCGCAGGGCCAGGAGTTGCGCGCGCAGATCACGCAGCGCGAACAAGCGGCGCGCACCGCCGATGATGATCTAAAGCGGCGCGGCAGCTTGATCGCCGACGGCGCCATTTCCGCCGAAGAACTCTCTCACGCGCGCGATGCGGTGACCACAACCCGCGCGAACGTTGCCGCGGCACGCGAGCAGTTGAGCCAAACGGTGGCGCAGATCGACGGAACCACCATCGCGAATCATCCGCAAGTGCTCGCGGCGGCGGCTGCGGTGCGTAACGCCGCGCTGGCCTTGCATCGCACCGAGATCAGCTCGCCGGTGAGCGGCGTCATCGCCAAGCGCTCGGTGCAGGTGGGCCAGCGCGTCGACGCCGGGACACCGCTCATGGCGGTGGTGCCCCTCGCAAACGTGTGGGTGGATGCGAATTTCAAGGAAGTGCAGCTGGAGCGCATGCGCACCGGCCAACCGGTCACGGTGCGCACCGACCTGTACGGCCACCAGGTCATCTATCACGGCCGTGTCGCCGGCATCGCCGCCGGCAGCGGCAATGCGTTCGCGCTTTTGCCCTCGCAAAATGCCTCCGGCAACTGGATCAAGATCGTGCAGCGTGTGCCGGTGCGCATCCTTTTGGATCCACGGGAACTGAAAGCGCATCCGCTACGCATCGGGCTCTCGACCACGGTGCGCGTGGATCTGCACGATACCGCCGGTGCGCTCATGTCGACCGCGGTGCGCAACGTTGCCCTGCCCAAACAGCTGAGCGCAGGCGATGATCCCGGCGTGAACACGCTGGTCGCATCCATCATCGCGGACAATGCGGGACCTAAGGCGCACGAGCCTGCGAAACTCAGCCGCATTCAGCGTTCCGGCGAAGGTGCGCTGCTGCTAGCCGGCCGGCAGTGAGCGTGAACGCCGCCGCCAGGGGCGCCGTGCCGGCGCTGCTCGGCGGGCGCAAGGCCATCACCGCAGTGGCGCTTGCGTTGGGCACATTCATGCAGGTGCTCGACACCTCCATCGCGAACGTCTCCATTCCCACGATCGCGGGCAATCTGGGCGTCAGCGTCGATCAGGGCACCTGGGTCATCACTTCCTTCGCGGTGGCGAACGGCGTTTCCGTGCCCCTGACGGGGTGGCTCATGCAGCGTTTCGGCGTGGTGCGCACCTTCGTTTTCTCGGTGGCGCTCTTTACCATCGCCTCATTGCTCTGCGGACTGGCCTGGAGCCTGCCCTCGTTGATCTTTTTTCGCGTGCTGCAGGGCGCGGTTTCGGGACCGATGATTCCCGGCAGCCAGGCGCTGCTCCTCAATGTGTTCGGTCCCGCCAAGCGCACCACGGCGCTCACCATCTGGTCGATCACTACGCTGGTGGCGCCGATCGCAGGACCCTTGCTCGGCGGCTATATTTCCGACAACTATGTATGGCCGTGGATTTTTCTGATCAACGTGCCGGTGGGTGCTTTCTGCGCCTGGATGTGCTGGAACAATTTGAAGGCGCAGGAAACCCCGACGCGCAAAATCCCCATCGATCGATTCGGCATCGCGATCTTGTTCGTGTGGGTCGGGGCGCTGCAAATCATGCTCGACAAGGGCAAGGATCTGGACTGGTTCAGTTCACCGTTGATCGTCGGGCTGCTGGCCGTCACGGTCGTAGGCTTCGTGGTCTGGCTGGTGTGGGAACTGACGGAAGAGCACCCCATCGTCGACTTGAGCCTGTTCAAGTCGCGCAGCTTCGCGCTCGGTACGCTCGCCATGTGTTTGGGCTACGCGGTGTTTTTCGGCAATATCGTACTGATGCCGCTGTGGCTGCAGAGCAATCTAGGCTACACGGCCACGTGGGCGGGCCTCGTGTCCGCACCCAGCGGTATCACCGCCATCTGCACCTCGCTCCTGATGGGACAATTGATGCGCCGTTACGACCCGCGCATGCTCGCGGCCGTCTCCTTCGGCTTCTTCGCCATCTCCTATTTCATGCGTGCGCAGTTCACCGCCGACTCGAGCTATTGGGTGTTCATGGCGCCGCAACTGGTGCAGGGTCTGGCCATGGGCGTATTCTTCGTCGCCATGCTCGCAGTCTCCTTCGATGGCCTGCCGCCGCAGAAAGTGCCTGCCGCGTCGGGCCTGTCGAATTTCCTGCGCATCACCGCGGCAGGTTTCGCCACCTCGGTCATCACCACCTTGTGGGATCGCCGCGAGGCCCTGCATCAGTCCCGGCTCGCCGAAGCGGTGACGCAGTATTCGCCTGCCTATCACCAGGTCCTGAAGCAGCTGCATCACGTCGGATTGAGTGATCAGGGCGCGGCGGGCGCGATGACGCAGGTCATGGTCGGCCAAAGCTATCTCTTATCGTCGCTGGACCTCTTCTATGCTTCGGCATGGCTCAGCGTGCTGATGATTCCCCTGTGCTTCTTGGTGCGGCGTCCCGCAATCGGGGGCCGGGCGCCGGCCGCTGCCGAGTAGTGCCGCGCCGGAGCGGCGTTGCACGCCGCAGCTCCATGCGCCGGCCATCGACACAAGCCGCGCACCCAACGAGCCCGTATAATCTCGATCATGAGTTTTGATTGGCGCACCGGCTATCCGTCGATTCGACTGCCGGTCTTTGCCCGCAATGTCGTTTCGGCGTCCCACCCGCTGGCCGCGCAGGTGGGCTTGTCGCTGCTTAAAAAGGGCGGCAATGCGGTCGACGCCGCCATCGGCGCGGCAGCCGCCATGACCGTGTTGGAACCCTGCAGCAATGGCTTGGGCTCCGATGCCTTTTGCATTTTGTGGGATGGCCGGCAGCTGCACGGCCTCAACGCCTCCGGGCCTGCCCCGGCTGCCTGGACACCGGAATATTTTCGTCGAAAATATGGCGAGGCGCCGCAGCCGCCGATGCGCGGCTGGGATTCGGTGACGGTGCCCGGCGCGGTGGCCGGCTGGGTTGAGCTGTCCAAGCGCTTCGGCAAATTGAGCTTTGGCGATCTTCTCAGCCCGGCGATTGAGATAGCCGAACGCGGCTACGCGGTCCCGGTGGTGGTGCAGGAGAAGTGGGCCGCCGCGATGGCAGATCTAAAAGATCTCCCGGGTTTTGCCGAAACATTCATGCCCTTGGGCCGCGCACCGCACGTCGGCGAGCGCTTCGAATTCGCGGGCGCCGCCCGTGCGCTGACCAGGATTGCGGTGACGCAGGGCGCTGCTTTCTACGGCGGTGAAATCGCCGCCGCGGCGGCGGCGCATGCGGCAAAGCATGGCGGGGCGATGCGCGTCGCGGATTTCGAAGCCTTCGCTCCCGAGTGGGTGGACCCCATCGGCATGGATTTTCAAGGCTATCGGCTGCACCAGATTCCACCGAACGGCCAAGGTATCGCCGCGCTGATCGCACTCGGCATCCTGCAGCATGTGGATGTTGCCGCACATCCGGTCGACAGCGCGCAGGCGCAGCACTTGCAGATCGAAGCCATGAAGCTGGGATTCGCAGACACCTATGCGCACGTGGCGGAGCTCGCCTCCATGCGCCGTACGGTCGATGAGATGCTCGATCCGAAGTACCTTGAAAGGCGCGCCGCGCTCATCGATCCCAAACGCGCGCAGAGCTTCGGCGAGGGTCATGGGGAAGTGGGCGGCACCATTTACCTGACCGCGGCGGACACGCGCGGCATGATGGTCAGCCTCATTCAAAGCAACTACATGGGATTCGGCTCAGGGGTGGTGGTGCCGGAATGGGGGCTGTCGTTGCAGAATCGCGGGCACGCCTTTTCGCTCGACCTGGCCAGCCCCAATTGCGTCGCGCCGCGCAAGCGGCCGTTCCACACCATCATTCCCGGTTTCCTCACCAAGGATGGATTGCCGCAAATGAGCTTCGGCGTGATGGGCGGGAATATGCAACCGCAGGGCCATGTGCAGACGCTGGTGCGCATGCTGCTGTACCGTCAGCAGCCGCAAGCGGCCTGCGACGCGCCGCGATGGCGATTCAATCAAGATCTGTCAATCAACGTCGAGGCGTCGATGCCGGCGGCCGCTACGCTCGGCTTGAGCGAGCTTGGACATCAGATTGAAGTCATTCACGATAGTTATCAGGATTTCGGCGCAGGCCAGTTCATCTGGCGCCTGGGCGATCCGGCCGTGGAGGGGTATGTCGCGGCGAGCGATCCACGGCGCGACGGACAAGCGGCGGGATATTAGTGAATGCCATACTGGCTGCAGACTTTGCGGTTGAGGGAGATTCCCATGAAGCCCATACGTTTTCGCTTTTTCATGCTCGCCTGCGGGGGGTTGGCTGCGCTCGGTTTGAGCGTCGCCGAAGCTCAAAGGGCGCCTGCGGGTGGTCCCGCGCCCTGCAGCCTGCTGAGCTCAGCCCAAGTCACCGCTGCGGTCGGTGTGACCGTCGGTGCCGCCCAGCCGATCGCTGACACGGGGTGCTCGTGGTCGGGGCCGCATATGATCGTCACGCTGTCGCTATGGGACGGCAGCGATCCCGCGTGGGGCAAGCTCAAGACGCCGTTTCCAGGCATGAGCAAGGGCTCGGTTTCGGGCTTGGGCGACGACGCCATCATGACGACGATGGGACCCGCCAGCGGCAAGCAGTTCGTCACTTTGAGCGTCAAGAAGGGCGCCACAGCCTATTTGTTCAAGGTTTACGGGCCCACGGCGGCCGAGCAAATATCCATGGAAAAGGCGCTGGCGGGCAACGTGCTCGCCAAATTGTAGTTCGGGTCTGATAGCGGTAGGCTTAGGGTCATGGGTTCCAGCGCTGACGGGGTAAGCGAGCTTCAGGCGTTCCTGAATGCGCATCCCCGCCGTCCCTATCGGCAAGGCGCCGGCTCGATCCCCATCAAGGCAATTCGCGCGAGTCCGCACCCGACGCGCACCGAGTCGCGGCCCGAGCTGCTCGAGGAACTCGCCGCCTCGATCAAGGCCACAGGCCTCATCCAGCCCCTCATCGTGCGGCCGGTGCCGGGCTTCCCGCATCAGTTCGAAGTGGTGGCGGGCGAGCGGCGGCTGCGCGCTGCGCAGCTCGCGGGATTCACCGATGTGCCGGCGGTCATTCGCGAGTTCAATGATCGGGAAGCACTCGCGGTTTCGCTGATCGAGAACATCCAACGCGAGGAATTGAGCCCCTCGGACGAGGCGCGCGCCCTCAAGCGGCTCATCGAGGAATTCGCGCTAACCCACGAGCATGTTGCGCACGCGATCGGCCGCTCGCGCGCGGCGGTGAGCAACCTGCTGCGTCTCCTCGACCTGCCTGCCGAAGTCGCCACCATGCTCGAAACCCGGACTTTGAGCATGGGGCATGCACGGGCGTTGCTCGGCCTTGCGGACGACGAGGAGCGCGTGCGTCTGGCGCAGATGATCGCGACGCGCCAGTGGAGCGTTCGCGAGACCGAATCCCAGGTACGCAGGCCGGCGCACACGCGCATCGCACGGACGCCCGCGGCGCCTCCGCCGCTTTCGGTCATCAGCGAGGTGATGCGCAGCCGCGGCCTGCGCGTCGAGCTGCACCAGCGCACCGACGGTGCGGGTAAATTCGTGATCGAGTTCGACGATGCGCAAGTTCGCGATGCGGTGCTCGAGCGGCTTGCAACGCTCGATCTTTAAATGCGCCGCGCATGCTCCTAAGTCGAAGCCTTTAGCATAAGAGGGTGCTTTGTGGCCAAAGCGAAGCGAGGACGAAAGCCCGGGTCACTCAAGAAATTCGAAGTCCGCGCCAAACTCTCCAATTTCCACCTTGCGAAAGCCAAGTCGGCGCTGCGGCTGGAAATCTACGCGCGCGGCATCAAGGCCGGCGAACTTCAAGTCGGGCGCGGATCCTTGTATTGGTCCGGGCACAATCGTAAATCCGCGAAACGCGTCGCCTGGGGGCGATTTGCCGAGATGATGGATCACCTGGCTTACGACGATTGATTTGTCGCGCGCGCGATTCAAGGATGTGCTGCAGCCGGCGCAATCTCGACGATTGCAAGACCGTTGGGCGGCAGCGTGATCGACAGACGCTGCTCCGAGATGCTCGCATCCGACGGTGCCGGCAGAGCCGCGGCCTTGATCAACAACTCCAATTGCGCGCGGCTGGGGTCTCGCGGCGAACCCAAACGGACATACTCGCGGTGCGCGTCGCCATGCTCGGCATCGAGCCGGGTAATTTTCGCGGAGCGTGCCGCCGGATGCGGCAGCGACAACCGCATTTCACTGGGCGTTCCAGCCTCGCCGGGCGCGACGTAGTTCCACAGCGCTATGACGAGAGTGCCGTCGGTTCGACGGGTAACCAACGCGTGTTCGGAGTCCGCATCGAGACGCTCCTCACCCAAACCATGCAGCATCTTGAAGGCATTGAAAGCGGGCTTCGGAATTCCGCCGGCCGCGATCAGTCCGAATCCGCCGTAGAAGGGCCGGTCTGCCACTCCCTGCTCTTCGAAAACATCGGAGAAGGTCCAATAGGACATTACGTCCGCAAGGCCGTCGCAGCGGCGCACGGTGTCCGCGAGCCAAGGGCCCATGAACAGCGTGTCCGTGATTCTCGGATCGTTGAAGTAAGTAGCGTTATATTCGCTCCAGATGATCGGGGTATCCGGCCGGGACGAGGCTTTGACTTCGTCGTGCACCTTGCGCGCGGCGCGACAGACCATTTCATCGCGGCGAATCGCTTCGTGGCTGGCAAAGACGTCCTCGGCTTTGTCGTTGGCATACACATGCGTCGAAACAAAATCGAACGGAATGCCGTTGTCCACGCAATGGCGGATGAATGCGTCCACCCAGGCAGCTTGTGCGGTGGCAGGTCCGCCGATCCGCAGGCGGCTGTCGACCTTCTTCAGCGCCAGGGCGGTGTGATCGTATAAGGTCCAATAGCTTCGCTGCTTGGGCACACCGGCCCAGAAATCTAGATTGGGCTCGTTCCAGACCTCGAAATACCACTGCGACACTTCGTCGATGCCGTATCTGTCGATGAGATGCGCGGCAAAGGCCGTCATCAACGCATCCCACTTGGCGTAGTCCTTGGGCGGCGCGACGATGGGATGATATTTGAAACCCTGCACCGCTTCGCGGGCGGCGAGCTTGCGCGGCATGAAGGAAATCTCGACGAACGGGCGGACGTGGTTCGCAAGCAAGCCGTCATAAATCTGATCGATGTAGGAAAAGTTGTAGCGAGGATGGCCGTGCTCATCCTCATCGTAGATGCCGACTTCGTCGTGAAAAATCCCATGGAAGCGCACGAACTGGAAGTTCGTTGCGCCTTTGACACTGCGTAGATCGGTGCGGTAGCTCTCCCGCATTGTAAGAATTGCACGGCCGGAGCCGAACATTTGCTCCCAAAAGTGGGGGAAAGGGTGATGTGATGCCGCCGCATCGATTGTAATTTCCTCCGCGCTCCATGCCGGCGCGCAGACGTGCAAATGTGCCGCGAAAATCAGTGTCGTCCATAAGACCGTGGTGTGGACAAAGGAGCGCATAAGGGTCTAGCATCCGAATCAGAAGTTGAGCGGCATTCTAAACCGCAACTTCTGTCAGCTGCGAAATCGCTTCCATGGACGGGAAGCCTATGGGGAATCCATGGCTATGACATGTAAGGACGTTGCGCGCAAGGCACCGGTGTGGTCGCCCTATCCAACAGCACCTGTTTCGATCGTCTCGCTCTTTCATCATGCGAATTGAAAACACGCCGCACTCCAATGATGTGCTGCGGGTGATTGCGGGAGAAACGCCATGAAGACAGCGCCGAAATACCGAAAGATGTCGTTCGCGGCCGCCATCGCGGCGACGCTGGCAATGAGCGCCGGCCCACGCACTGCGTGGGCGCAGACGGCGGATGCAACTCTGCGCGGCAAAGCCACGGCCGACACCGACGTGGTGGCGAAGAACATCGCCACCGGCGCCACGCGCCGCACCCGGTCGAATGCGGATGGCAGCTACACGCTTCCCGGACTGCAGCCGGGAACCTATACAGTGGAAGCCGGGCCAGGAACTCAAGCCACGGTGACACTGAGCGTGGCTTCGACCGCCACCCTCGACCTCACGGCTGCGGCAACCGAGGCGGCCCCGGTCGCGGAGGTTACCGTCACAGCCAAGCGCCTGGTCGAGACGCGCACGTCCGAAGTCGGCACCACCGTTTCCCTGCACCAGATCGAGACCGTGCCGCAGATCACGCGCAACTTCCTGGAGTTCGCCGACACCGTGCCCGGTCTCGTATTCAACGTCAACGATCAAGGACAGACTTCGTTGCAGAGCGGCGGTCAGAACTCGAACGCCGTAAATGTCTATATCGACGGCGTCGGACAGAAAAATTATGTGAAGGAGGGCGGGGTTAGCGGGCAGTTCGACACCCAAGGGAATCCTTTCCCGCAGCTGGCCATCGGCGAGTACAAGGTCATCACCTCGAACTACAAAGCTGAATTCGACCAGGTGTCGAGCGCCGCGGTGACGGCAGGCACCAAATCCGGCACCAATGAATTTCACGGCGAATTCTACGGCCAATACACCAGCGATAAATTCCGCGCCGAAACACCGTCCGAGCATGCCGACGCCATCAAGACGCCCTCGAACGACAAGGAGTTCGGCGCCGCGCTGGGTGGTCCGATCATCAAGGACATGCTGCATTTTTTCGTGGCCTACGAGGGCAAGCGCTTCAACACGCCGATCACCGTCACGCCGGGCGTCACCACTCTCAACGGCTTGCCCATCAACAACTTCCTGCCGGCCGACGTGAACGCGCAATTCGGACCGGCCAGCTTGCCTTTCAAGGAGGATTTGTTTTTCGGCAAACTCGATTTCGAGCCGTCCGAGTACGATCGCATCGAGTTCAGCGTCAAGGTCCGCAACGAGGATCAGATTGAAAATCTGGGCATTGCGAAGGCGGCCTCCGCCGATATCACGACAAAGAATAACGACACCCGTTACACGCTGCGCTGGGCGCACAGCGCAGATCGTTGGTTGAACGAGGTGCTGATCACGCACGAGGACGCATTCAATCAGCCGTCGGCCACCAACATCGGCAACGGCTTGCAATACAACGTCTTCGCAAACAATCAACAGGCCGTTCTCGCCACGGACGCCGCGGATCCGCGCGCCACGCAGGACAAAGGGCAGCGCGGACCGGGGATACAGGACGACCTGACGTTCAGCGACCTGCATTGGCTGGGCGATCACACGGTCAAGACCGGCGCCAAGTTCAAACGAATCGATCTGACGGCGGCCGACGCCGAAAACATCAATCCGCAGTTCTACTTCAACGTTACCCCGGCAGGTACGGATGCCTTGCCCTACAAGGCGCTGTTTACCAATCCAGTCCCCGGCTTGAGCCCCACGGCAACCTCGAGAGACAATCAATTTGGCATCTACCTGCAGGACGACTGGGTACAGAACGAGCATTTGACCTGGAATCTCGGCATGCGCTGGGATTATGAGCGGAACCTGGGCTATCTTGACTATGTCACGCCGGCCGCTGTAGTGGCGGCGTACGGCGCCCAAGACCCGGCCGCGCCGCCCGGACAGACCTATGCGCAGTCGCTGGCGAAGGGCGGCATCAATGTCAATGACTACATCAGCACCGGCAACAATCGCAAGGCCTACACAGGCGAGTTCCAGCCGCGGCTTGGATTCTCCTTCGACTTCAATGGCGATCAGCAGCACGTGCTCTTCGGCGGTTATGGCCGCTCCTATGACCGCGACCTATACGACTATCTGCAGGTTGAGGTGACCAAAGCGGCACTGCCGGAATACACGGTCTTTTTCCCTAACGCCGCCGCCACCGCGGCGAACGGCTGCCTGGGAACGCCTTGCGTCGCATGGGACCCCAAATTCCTGACCGGCCTGCCCAACCTGCAGGCGCTCGTGGGTTCGAGCGCCGCCGGAGCGGAAATCGATGCCATCAACAACAACTTGAAGGTGCCGTACTCGGACCAGTTCAGCGTCGGCATCCGCAACAGGGTGGGCGACTGGAATACCAGCGCCGCGGTGGCGCGCATCTTGAGCAAGGACGGATTCGTCTTCACGCTGGGAAACCGCACGCCGACCGGCGCGTTCTTCTTCAACGGTGGACCTGATTTCGGCAATGGCGTGCCGGGCTTCGGCTCGCTGATTATCGGCAACAATGGCATCGAGACGAAGACCACGCAGATACTGTTGTCGGCGGAAAAGCCCTACACCCCCGAATCGCATTGGGGCGCGACCTTTGCCTACACCTACACCAGCTCGTCGGCAAATCGGGATACCACGCAGCACTATTCCTTCGACGAGCCGACCATCCAGCAGTATCCGTTCATCAACTCGAATGCCGCGGCAAGACATCGCATCGTCGGCACCGGCTCGTACGGGGCACCGTGGGGTTTCGTGGTAGCGGGCAAGCTGACGCTGGCGACGCCGCTCCCGGTCGACGATGTGGCCTGTATCGGCTTGACGTATCCCAGCGGCGCCACTTGTGTTCCGAGGTCAGTGACGCCGAAGAATTTCTTTGGCTATCGCTCCGTTGATCTGCAGGTGACGAAGAATTTCGACATCGCCAACTACGCGTCCGTCTACGTGCGGCTGGATGGCTTGAATATCTTCGACTTCCACAACTACGCCGACACGCTGTTGAATTTCGGCACGGGCGGGGTAGCGAACCCGAATCCCATCGTCTACAACTACGCGGGCAATATCGTCGGCGTGCCGCGCACTCTCAAGCTTTCGGTCGGGGCGAAGTTCTGACGAGATTCAGCCTGCTGCTGACAGTTCTATTGATCGGCGGCTGTACTTTATTCAAACCCGCGGCTCCTCCCAGGCTCCTGGAGCAGACGGATACGCCGAATCAGGCCGCTGAGTTCCTCGAGGACATCGAGCGCAAGACGTTTGATTTCTTTTGGGCCACCGCCAATCCCAAAAACGGCCTGGTCCCCGACCGCTATCCGACGCGCATTTTCTCGAGCCTCGCCGCGGTCGGCTTTGCGCTGACTGCCTATCCGATCGGCGTGGAACGCGGCTACGTGTCGCGCGCCGACGCGCGCGATCGGGTGTTAAGAACGCTACGCTTCTTTCGGGATGCGCCGCAAGGGTCCGCCGTCAAGGGATTTGCCGGATACAAGGGCTTTTTTTATCACTTCCTCGATATGCAGACCGGCGTTCGCTTCAACGAGCGATCCGAGCTGTCGATGATGGATACCTCGCTGTTCATCGCGGGCGTGTTGTTTTGCCAGAGCTATTTCGACGGTGCCGATCCAAAGGAGAAAGAGCTGCGCAAGATCGCCGATTGGCTGTACCGGCGGGTCGACTGGGCGTGGGCCTCGCGCGATGACGGCGAGGTCGCGCTGGGCTGGTCGCCGGAGCTCGGCTTTCACCAGAGGAGTTGGCGGGGATACAACGAATCCTCGATCATGTACATCCTGGGATTAGGCTCGCCCACGGCACCGATGCCGGCCGCTGCATGGCAGGCCTACACATCGACGTTCGATTTTCACTGGATCAACGAGGGCCAGTGGTATCTCGCCTTTCCGCCGCTGTTCGGACACGAATATTCGCACGTGTGGATCGATTTTCGGGACATCCGCGACGCATACATGCGGCGCAAGGGCCTCGACTATTTCGACAACACCCGCCGCGCCATTTTCGCGCAGCGCAGCTACGTGATCGCCAATCCCATGAAGTGGGTGGGCTACTCCTCACGGCTGTGGGGCATCAGCGCCAGCGACGGACCGGCCAATGCAGAACTGGAATTCAACGGCGAAATGCGCCTGTTCCACGCTTATGCGGCCCGCGGTCCCGGCGGAGCGCAGAATTTCGACGACGGTACCCTTACGCCCAGCGCAGTTGCGGGCGCGCTGCCGTTCACGCCCGAAATTGCCGTACCCACATTGCGCTTGATGAAGGAGCAGTATGGCAAGTACATCTACTCGACCTTCGGTTTCGTCGATGCGTTCAATCTCAGCTTCAAATACACCGATGTCCCTCTCACCTATGGCCACGTCGTGCCGGATCTGGGTTGGTTCGACAATGCGTATCTAGGCATCGATGAGGGTCTCACCATCGCCATGATCGAGAATTTTCGCAGCGGCTTCATTTGGCGCATCATGCGCCGCAGCCCCTATGTGAGGCACGGCCTGGAACGCGCCGGCTTTCGCGGTGGTTGGCTGGATACGGCCGGATGAAGCCGCTGCGCTGACGTAGTCGGCCTCGAGAAACGGACAGGGTCCTGCGGCCTCGAGACGTTCTTCAGCTAGGCGTTCTTTTCGCGTTCGAATATGGCAATCATCTTGTCCGACTGGCCGAAGCTGGCGCCCGCGGGCATGATGATCTGATGCAGGCGCCAGCCCTTCTCGCCTTCCGCATTTAGAACCTTTTCGATATTCGGCATGCCTTGCTTGAGAACGCCAAAGCGGAAGGGCATTTCCACGGATTTGTATTCGTACTTGGTCATGGACGGTTTCTCCACAAGTTCCAGGTCGTGGATGTCGATTCCGAAAACAGAAGCCAGGGCCTTTTTTGATTGCAGCGAAGCCGAAGCCTCGTTTTCGATGCGCTGAATGGTGCGCAGATTGAGCCCCGAGGCGATTGACAGCTCGTCCTGCGACCAGGCTCTTTTGGCGCGAAGCGCTATCACGAGTGCGGCGTTGATCTTCATAACTTTCCCACGATGGCCAAGATTTAGAGGCGCCATCATCCTGTTCAGACAACCTAGGATTGTTTTACGGCGGCGCTACGTCAACTAGCCGACAGTTCAGCGTCAACCCTACGACAAGCACGGCGGGGAACCGCCGACGCGAACGAAGGGGCCGCCCGGCAACAGGCCGGTGATTAAGACAAATTGATTTGGATGGCGGTTTCCAAGCGCCTTTGTGGTTATCAACGCAGAACACCCAGGGCTCCCGGAACCAGCACGCCTCCCGGAGGGGACGTGGGTGCGCAAAAGCCTAGCTGATTTCCCGATCACTCAAGAAGTGGCCGATAATCGGATTC
>DATAVX010000071.1:0-30165 GCA_036267535.1 Steroidobacteraceae bacterium | reverse complement strand
GCACTCGAGGTGGTTCGGCGGATATTGAATGTCGCGCATCAGGACTGGCGATGGCTCAAAGGGGTGCCGAAGATTCGGATGCTGAAGGAACCCCGGCGGCGCGTGCGCTTCTTGAGACGCGAGGAGGCGGATCGATTGATCAAGGCATCGCCCGAGCATATGAAGCCGATCGTGGAGTTTGCGCTCTCGACCGGCTGTCGAGCGGGAGAGATCCTGGGGCTCGAATGGAGCCGCGTGGATTTAACCCGAAAGGTGGCCTGGCTCGATCACGGTACGACGAAGTCGGGTGACGGCCGCGGCATTCCCTTGAATGCGGACGCCGTGGCAGCGCTCGAAGCGACGCGGGGACAGCACCCGCGCTGGTGCTTCACTTTCTCAGGAAAACGCATCCAGCAAAGCTCCACCGCGTGGGACAAGGCGAAGCAGCGCGCCGGCATCGAGGACTTCCGCTTCCACGACCTGAGGGACGCATCGAGCGGCAGGCATCGAAGCTCATCGAGGAGGCGCCGTTTGTGAAAAACGTAGCAAAAAACGCTACGTTTTCGCCATGGTCGGTAAATTGAGCGCGCGTAAGTTTTTGATTAAATGGCGCGCCCGGAGAGATTCGAACTCCCGACCTCCTGGTTCGTAGCCAGGCGCTCTATCCAACTGAGCTACGGGCGCAAGGGGCGCGAATATTAGCACATCGTTTGCCCATGGCATTACGCGTAGATGGCCAGGATCCAGAGCGGAAGGCATCGATTCGGGACACCTTGGCGCTCGCCACGCAGGCGCAGTGGCGGAGAGGGAGGGATTCGAACCCTCGAAGGGCTTTTGACCCTTACGCCCTTAGCAGGGGCGCGCCTTCGACCACTCGGCCACCTCTCCGGATTTGGGCACTCGGCCCGTCGCGGAGCGCGGGATGATACCCGCCCGGAGCAGTCTAGGTAAAGCCAGGGTTCTAAACGGCCGATTCAAGCGTCGTCGACAATCTTGGCGTTCGCATTGCCCATGTTCGAGTCATGATCTTGTTCGCGCTTGATGCGCTCGTAGATCTCCTCGCGATGTACCGCTACGTCCTTCGGTGCATTGACGCCGATACGGACTTGATTGCCCTTCACCCCAAGCACTGTGACGGTAACTTCATTGCCGATCATGACGGTTTCGCCGACCCGCCTAGTCAATATCAACATAATCCAGCTCCTTGCTAACTTGGCACTCGAAGCGGCAGAAATTTACTGCCTTGCACACCGCTTCGGGTCAAGCGTTCGTTCGTGATTTCGAACGGTGGTTGCTTTTCCCACAAGAATTCAATAGTCGATGCCCAAGAATACAAGAATACCGAGCGTATTTGTTGCATCTTCTTGTCAGAATAAAACAATCGTTCAATTAGCCAATCGGCTGCGCACCAGCGACTCGACACCGGCGAGCGCGGCGCCGAGATTTTCCGGTTGCGTGCCCCCCGCTTGCGCGAAGTCCGCACGGCCCCCGCCCCGTCCTCCGACCTTCGCCGCAACGAAGCCCGCAATCTCGCCGGCCTTCATCCGGGCAACCAAGTCGTCGGAAACACCCGCAACCAGCACAACCTTGCCGTCCTGCACGCTTGCCAGGACGATTACCGAGGATCCGAGCTTGCTCTTGAGCTGATCCATCGCAGCGCGCAGCGATCTTACGTCTGCGCCGTCGATTTGCGCAGCCAACACCTTGATACCGCCCACATCTTTGGCGCCGGCCGTCAAATCGCCGCTGTGACCGCTCGCGAGTTTTGATTTCAGCTGCTGAACCTCCTTTTCCAGCCTGCGGGAACGCTCAACGAGTTCGCGCACCTTCTCGTCCACGTCTTCTCGGCTGCCCCGAAGCATCGCAGCAATGTCGCGCAACACCTGATCGGTGTGCACGACCCACTCATAGGCCCCGCGCCCCGTCAGGGCTTCGACCCGGCGAACTCCAGCCGCAACGCCCGATTCGCCGGTGATTTTAAACAGACCAATATCGCCAGCACGTTCGACGTGTGTACCGCCGCAGAGTTCCATCGAAAAATCGCCGATCGACAGCACTCGCACGGCGCTGTCGTATTTCTCGCCAAACAGCGACATGGCGCCCGCCGCTTTCGCCTCGTCGAGCCCCATGACGCGCGTCTCGACCGGCGCGTTCTCCCGAATTTCCGAATTGACCAGCTCCTCGACTTGGCGTAATTCGTCCGCTGACAGCGCCTGAGTATGCGAAAAGTCGAAGCGCAAGCGATCGGCGGCGACCAGCGAACCCTTTTGCTCCACATGCTTGCCCAGAATCTTTCGTAGCGCCGCATGCAGAAGATGGGTGGCGGAGTGATTGAGGGCAATGTCCCTGCGGCGCTCTTGATCGACTTGCGCCGCCACGGCGTCGCCGATCCGCAGCTCGCCGCTTTCAAGCACGCCCACGTGGGAAAAGGAAGCGCCGATTTTCTGGGTATCGCGCACTGCAAAACGCGCGTTCGTGGCAGCCAAGACCCCGGTGTCGCCGATTTGTCCGCCGCTTTCCGCGTAGAACGGCGTATGGTCGAGAATTACTTGACCCTCTTGTCCCGGTCGCAGCACATCGACCACCGCGCCATCAAATATGAGCGATGTGACACGCGCTCGGTCCGCAAGGCGATCATAGCCGGAGAAATCAGTCTTGCCGGAAAGCTTGATGGAATCACGCAGATCGACACCGAATTTGCTCGCCGCGCGGCCACGTCCCCGTTGCGCTTCCATCGCGACATCGAATCCCGCCTGATCGATGGTCAGACCACGCTCGCGCGCGATGTCCGCCGTCAGGTCGGCCGGAAATCCGTAGGTGTCGTACAGTCTGAAAACGGCCTCGCCGGGGATGACAGTCGATTCCAGCTTCGCTGTTTCAGCGTCGAGCAAAGCCATGCCGGTGGCGAGCGTTTCCGCGAATCGAATTTCCTCTTGCGCCAGCACCTGCGCGGCGCGTGTTTCGCCGTTTACCAGTTCCGCGTAGTAGGAGCCCATCTCGCGCACCAAGCTCGATACCAACTTATGAAAGAAAGGCTGGGTCTGCCCGAGCTTATAACCATGGCGAATAGCGCGGCGGATGATGCGCCGCAAAACATATCCCCGGCCCTCATTGGAAGGCACGACGCCGTCGACTATCAAAAAGGTGCAGGCACGGATGTGGTCGGCGATGACGCGCAGGCTCGATGATTCCAAATCGCGCGTTGCCGTGACATCGGCAGCAGCGCGAATCAATGACTTGAACAGGTCGATGTCGTAGTTGCTGTGAACTCCCTGCATCACCGCGGCAACCCGCTCCAACCCTAAGCCGGTATCCACGGACGGCTTGGGCAACGGCACCAGCACACCATCCGAGGAACGCTCGTACTGCATGAACACGAGATTCCAGATTTCGACGTACCGGTCGCCATCCTCGTCGGGCGAGCCCGGCGGCCCGCCTGGAATATGCGCGCCGTGATCGTAAAATATCTCCGAACAGGGGCCGCACGGCCCGGTATCGCCCATTGCCCAGAAATTGGATTCCTCACCCAAGCGCGTGCAGCGCGTGGGGTCTACGCCGATCTCCTCGACCCAAATGCGCTCGGCCTCGTCGTCATCCGTGTAAACGGTCACCCACAGCCGTTCCTTGGGGATCTCCAGGGTGCCGGTGATGAAGTTCCAGGCGAAGTGGATGCCCTCGCGCTTGAAGTAATCGCCAAAGCTGAAGTTTCCCAACATTTCGAAAAACGTATGGTGGCGCGCCGTGTAGCCGACATTCTCCAAATCGTTATGCTTGCCGCCGGCGCGCACACAGCGTTGTGCAGTGGCCGCGCGGGCATAGTCGCGCACTTCCTTGCCGAGGAATAAATCCTTGAACTGCACCATGCCGGCGTTGGTGAACAGCAGCGTGGGGTCATTGGCGGGGACGAGCGAGCTCGACGGCAACACCCGATGGCCATTCTTGCGGAAAAATTCCAAGAAACTGGCACGGACTTCAGAAGTGGTCATCGATTTCTGTCTTGCGTCGCGTTTCATGTCCGGTCGCCGTCTTCAATCAAGTTCTACGTCAAAGCCTAAGGCGATTCGAATCTGCGCGCTCGTGAAACCTCGGTAACCCAAAAATCTCGCTTGCAGCCGCCTGTCAGCATGGTCGTCGGGCAATTCGGCGCCGAATTTCTTCGCGCGCGCCTTTTCAAGCTGCGCAATCCAATCCGGAAAGGCGTCGAGGTAGTCCTCAACCGGCGATCCTTGCAGTCCGTGCCGCCGCAATTCCAGTCGGATTCGAAGCGGCCCCTGGCCCCTTGCGGCGTGATAGGCCACAAAGTTCTCCAGGTACCGCCGATCATCGAGTAGTTTTTCATCGCGCAGCGCATCGAGCAAGGGCAGCACGACAGAGGCATCGTAACCTTTCTCGAGCAGCTTTAGGCGTAAATCCTCGGCGGCGTAGTCGCGCCGCGCCAGCGCATTCAGCGCCGCGACCCGCGCCGCGCGAGCGTCCAAGGGCTCGACAGGCCGGCCGGCCAGGGCGTTAAGCCTCTTTGACGTCGCCACCCCGGTTCATGGTCGCTTTTTCCGGAATCAACTTGGCGCGAACCTGCGCCTCGATATCCTTGGCGATCTCCGGATGCTGCTGCAGAAACACCCGGGCGTTGTCCTTGCCCTGCCCTATCCGTTCGCCCTTGTAGCTGTACCAAGAGCCGGACTTCTCGACCATGTTATGTAGGACACCCAGCTCGATGAGTTCGCCTTCTTTCGAAATGCCGGTGCCGTACATAATCTCGAATTCCGTTTCCCGGAACGGCGGCGCCACCTTGTTTTTGACGACTTTCACACGGGTCATCGACCCCACGACTTCCTCGCCATTTTTGATGGCCCCGATGCGCCGAATGTCCATGCGCACCGATGAATAGAACTTCAAGGCGTTTCCGCCGGTGGTGGTTTCCGGGTTGCCGAACATGACACCGATTTTCATGCGAATCTGATTGATGAAAATCACGATGGTGTTGGAGCGTTTGATATTACCGGTCAGTTTGCGCAGTGCCTGGGACATCAGGCGCGCTTGCAATCCCATGTGCTGATCGCCCATTTCACCTTCGATCTCGGCTTTCGGCGTGAGCGCGGCGACGGAGTCGACCACGACCACGTCGACGGCCCCCGAACGGACCAACATATCGGTAATCTCCAGCGCCTGCTCGCCGGTGTCGGGCTGCGACACCAACAGATCGTTGACCTTGACACCCAATTTTTCTGCGTACACCGGGTCGAGCGCATGCTCGGCATCGACGAACGCCGCGGTGCCGCCGTTGGCTTGCGCCGAGGCGATGATGGCCAATGTCAGGGTGGTCTTACCGGAGGACTCCGGCCCGAAAATCTCGATGACGCGCCCGCGCGGAATACCGCCGACGCCCAGCGCAATATCCAACCCCAAGGATCCGGTGGGGATTGAGTCCACCTCGTAAGTGGCGCCGGCATCGCCCAAGCGCATGACCGAGCCCTTGCCGAATTGTTTTTCGATCTGACTCAGCGCCGCAGCGAGAGCTTTTTTACGATTCTCTTCCATGGATATTCCTCAACAACGTGTGGCGCTATTATTTCATATTCAGCGTGCGACGCTCACCTGATATGCGATGAATTCGCAGAGATTTCTAACGGATTCAGCTCTCATACAGTAGTGGCCAGGTGTCGACTACTGTATACGCGGACTCCCTGCCGCCGGTATCGGAGCGAATCAAGCTGAAGCTCGCAACTCGCCAGGAGATTGCAGACATTGCTGGCAGCACAGGGGCTTGCGCAATCTTTCTCGCCAGCGTGACATGCGCGCGAAATGGCGACCGGGGCAACCCGATCGCATCGTGTAGGTATTGCCAAAGCTCGAGCAATCCCTCCGGGATTTCTTGCGCAGCAGCGACGACCACGTGGGACTTCGCCCAAAACTCGGTCGAAGCGCAGGAGATGGTAAATTTCGGCACGCGCGTCGAGCGACCGATCTGTTGCATCACCGCGAGCTTGACGTCAGGGACCTCGCCGACGAATGCCACTGTCAAATGAAAGCTACCGGGACTCACCAACCGGCCGCCGTCACCCGCCAGCTTCAGCCCGCCGGCGACATGAGCGAGCCGGCCCCTGACGTCCTCATCCGGCCAGAGCGCGAAAAATAACCGCACGGTAGCCCTCGTCCGGCGCGGCGTGTCAACGCCGCAGTAAGCCGCGAAGCGCAGCGCGCACGGTCTTGCGGCGCACAGCCTCGCGGTTGCCGCGAAAACGCCGGAGTTCCGTGGCGACGCGGATTGTCGCGCCGCGACGCGTGGCCCATCCGAGCCATACCGTTCCCACAGGCTTGCCGGGAACGGCGCCGCCGGGCCCCGCGATGCCGGTCACTGCGACCGCGACTTGCGCGCGGGCGCGCCGCAATGCCCCCTCGGCCATGGCTCGAACGGTCGCTTGGCTGACAGAACCATGCTTCGCCAACACCGTACGCGCGACGCCCAGTCGCTTGACCTTGGATTCGTTCCCGTAGGTAATGAACCCCTCCAGAAACCATGACGAGCTGCCCGCCACGTCCGTCAAGGCCTTCGCAATCCAACCACCCGTACAGGATTCCGCGGTCGCCAGCCGGCGTCGCTCTCGGAGCAGCCGCCGCCCGACTCGCGCTGCCAGACGTTTCAGTGCCGCGTCGCTGATTGTCATGGCGTTGAGTTTACTGCGTTGGTTCGGCATTAGGGCGGCGGGCGATGCAGTCCAGTATCATCGACCCGATGCGAGAGTTCGAGAGACAAGCGCGGCATGATTGAACCGCAGGAGATGATCAACCACACCCCGATGATGCAGCAGTATCTGCGCATCAAGGCGCAGCATCCGGACGTGCTGCTGTTCTATCGGATGGGTGATTTCTACGAAATGTTCTACGACGACGCGCGCCGCGCCGCCGAGCTTCTGGACATTGCATTGACTCAGCGCGGCGCCTCGGCCGGCGCGCCGATTCCCATGGCCGGTGTGCCCGTGGTAACGCTCGATGGCTACCTGGCGAAACTGGTGCGCAAGGGCGAATCGGTCGCCATCTGCGAGCAGCGCGGCGATCCCGGCAAAACCAAGGGTCCGATGGATCGGGAAGTGGTCCGCATCGTTACGCCCGGCACCATCACCGATGAGGCACTGCTGGAGGAGCGGCGCGACAATGTGCTGGCCAGCATCTGCGGGCGAGAAAGCCGCTACGGGCTCGCCTGGCTGGATCTGTCGGCGGGACGCTTCAGCGTCATGCAGCTCGACAGCCTCGCCGCCCTCGAAACGGAGCTCGAGCGGTTGCGTCCAGCCGAAATATTGGCGCCCGACGGCGCGCAGCCCCAGCTAGGACGCTCGTCAGCCGCGGATGAACGGCCCTGGCGGGTCCGCGCGCCCTGGCATTTTGAGATCGATTCCGCCACGCGCGCCCTCACCGAGCAATTCCGCACGCGCGATCTCGCAGGGTTCGGTTGCGCGGATAAACCGCTGGCCATCGCGGCCGCGGGCGCGTTGCTGGCGTATGTGCGCGAGACGCAAAAATCCGCGCTGCCGCATCTGCTCTCGATCACCACCGAGGAGAAAGACGCGGCGCTCATCATGGACCCCGCCACCCGCCGCAATCTCGAGCTCGACGAAAGCATCGCCGGCACGCCCGGTCTCACCCTGGCAGGCGTGTTTGATCGCACCACGACCGCCATGGGCGGCCGCTTGCTGCGCCGCTGGCTGCATCGCCCACTGCGGGACCGCGAGGCGTTGCGCGCCCGTTATCAGGCGGTCGCGACGCTCATCGATCAGGGTCACGCCGCGCAAATAAGCGATGTGCTGGCGGCCATCGGCGATTTGGAAAGAATTCTGGCAAGGATCGCGCTGCGCTCGGCGCGGCCCCGCGACCTCGTGCAATTGCGCACCACGTTAGGTGCAGTGCCCGCGCTGCGGCGCATGCTCGCCGGCGCGCCGTCGGCGCTGCTTCAAGAACTCGCGGGTGCCGTCAGCGATCATCATGAGGAGCACGCCCTGCTTCATCGCGCGATCGACGAGGCGCCGCCGCACTATCTTCGCGAGGGCGGCGTGATTGCCCAAGGCTATGATGCGGAGCTGGATGAGCTGCGGCTGCTCGGCAGCAATACCGAGCAGTTCCTGGTCGATCTCGAACAGCGCGAACGCGAACGCAGCGGCCTGTCCAGTCTGAAATTGGGCTTCAACCGCGTGCAAGGTTTCTTCATCGAAGTGAACCGCAGCCAGGCCGACAAGGTTCCCGCCGAGTACCTGCGCCGCCAGACGGTTAAATCCGCCGAGCGATTCATCACGCCGGAATTGAAATCCTTCGAGGACAAGGTGTTGGGGGCGCGCGAACGCGCGCAGGCTCGAGAGCGGATGCTCTATGATGCGTTGCTCGCGCGTCTTTCGGAAAATTTGCCGACGCTGCAGGCAAGCAGCACGGCGATCGCGCAAATCGATGTCTTGAACTGTTTCGCCGAGCGCGCCGTGACGCTTCAGTGCAGCCAACCTGAACTGGTCGATGAGCCGACGCTGCTCATTGATGGCGGCCGCCATCCGGTGGTCGAGCGCGCGAGCCGCGAGCCATTTATTCCGAACGACCTGCATCTGGACGAGTCGCGCCGCATGCTCATCATCACCGGCCCCAACATGGGCGGCAAGAGTACCTACATGCGCCAGACGGCGCTCATCGTCATTCTCGCGCACATCGGCTGCTACGTACCGGCGCGGCGCGCGGTGTTGGGACCCTTGGACCGCATCTTCACGCGCATCGGCGCTTCCGATGACTTGGCCGGCGGACGTTCGACCTTCATGCTCGAAATGACCGAAACAGCCAACATCCTGAACAACGCCACCGACCGCAGCTTGGTGCTCATGGATGAGGTGGGGCGGGGAACCAGCACATTCGACGGCCTCTCGCTCGCCTGGGCCTGCGCGGCATTCATCGCCGCCAACATCCGTGCCTTCACGCTGTTCGCCACGCACTACTTCGAACTCACCAGTCTCGCGAGCGAGGCCTCCGGCGTTGCCAACGTCCATGTCGAGGCCGTCGAGCATGGCGAGCGGCTGGTGTTCCTGCACAGCGTCAAGGAAGGTCCCGCCAACCAGAGTTATGGATTGCAAGTGGCCGCGCTGGCGGGCATTCCAAAGTCCGTGACCCTGCAAGCGCGGCGCTATCTGACCGAGCTGGAGCGCGAGCGGGACGCCCTGCGGAGTCACCATTCGCCGCAGGGCGAGTTGCCCCTGTTCGCGCCGGCCGCGGCGCCCGCTCCCGAATCAGCGGCGCTGAAGGCGCTGCGCGACGTGGACCCGGAGGGTTTAAGCCCGCGCGACGCCTTGGACGTGCTGTTTCGCTTGAAAAATCTCGAGCGCGACGAAGGCCGCTAGCCCTCGAACTTCCCTGAACGCAAGAACGCGCCGGTCTGCCGCGCTACCGTCTTCGAGAGCGGAAGTCCTGTGTGACTGACCGGCATGACCAGGTGCTGCGTGATACCCAAGAGCCGAGTTTCCTCGACGAAAATCGTGCCGTCGCTCGGCGCGCCGAATGCCCCGACCAACCTTCCTAATCCCAGGCTCAAGTTGCCGGCAATCACGCCGAGCTCGCGTGGCCCTCCCCATCTGCGATCGCGCGGCGTGAGCAATTCTTCGTGAACACCGCGCCCGAGAAGCATTTTTCCGAAGGGCACGCGGGCCAAGTTTTGCGCGGCGCGGCTGCCGTTGAGCGGCGATCCCAAGAACACCATGCGCCCCGGCGGCAGGCGCGCGCCCATGCCTTGCTCGAACATCTTCAATATCACCAAACCGCCCAAGCTGTGACCCACCAAGTGCAGCGTATCGGTACGCAGCTCGCTTAAATATTGGCCGAGCGCGAGGGCATTGTTGCTGATGTTTGAGATCACCGACCGGTACCCAAAGGCGCGGGTCTCGGCGCTCAGGTCCACGCTCAAGCGTTTGCGCAAAAAACTTCCTTCGATGCCGGTAAGCCAGAGCCCATGCACATACACGACCATGGTGCTCTTGGGCTGCCTACAAACGCAGTTCGGCGATCACGTTGCGGTTGGTGCTCGATGAAACCGTCTCGAGCGCCTGAAGTGCCGGCGCCCAGCGATACTGCACGTGCTCGCTATCGCTCATTCTCACGGGCACTGGGCGCGGCAGCCGCAACGAAAACGCATGTTCCAGATTGAGCGTAACGCCCGGCGCGTAGCGCTTGCCGAAGGCCGGCATGATTTCATACACCTGTGTCCATTGCAGGTTGACCAGCACACCCTGGGCGATGCCGGTTTCCTCGATCACCTCGCGCCGCGCCGCGGCATCCGCCGCCTCACCCCATTCGAGACTGCCCGTCACCGATTGCCAGAATCCGGGCGGCCGGCGCCGCTCGAGCAACAGAAATTCTCCGTCGTCGGTATAGATCACGATCAAAACGGATTCGGGTCGGCGAAAAGGTTGCAAGAATTACTCGATCTTCGGAGGCGTGCGCACGCGAATGTGCAGCTCCCGCAACTGTGCCTCGCTCACCTCGGTGGGGGCATCCATGAGCAAATCCGCCGCCGTCTGGGTCTTCGGGAAAGCGATCACGTCGCGGATGCTGTCCGCTCCGGCCATGAGCATTGCCAATCGGTCGAGGCCAAAGGCGATTCCGCCGTGCGGCGGAGCGCCGAATTTGAGCGCGTCGAGCAGGAACCCGAATTTCAGGCGCGCTTCGTCGGGCGAAATGCCCAACAAGTCGAACACCGCGGACTGCAGTTCTTGATTGTGGATTCTCACCGAACCGCCGCCGATTTCCGAGCCGTTCAAGACCATGTCGTAAGCCTTGGCGATCGCCTCGCCCGGACTCGCCGCCAGCACCGCAGCGTCCAGATTCGCCGGACTGGTGAAGGGATGGTGCATGGCTTGCCAGCGCTTCGCCTCCGCATCCCATTCGAACATCGGAAAGTCCACGACCCACAGGGGCCGCCAGCCCGCGGCCACCATTTTCAGATCGTGGCCCACCTTGAGGCGCAGCGCGCCGAGTGCATCGCTCACGACTTTGGCGCTATCGGCGCCGAAGAAAATCAAATCACCGTCCTTCGCACCCGTCCGTTGCAGGATCCCGGCGATGGCCGCATCGCCCAAGAATTTCAAAATCGGCGACTGCAAGCCATCGCGGCCCTTCGCGAGCTCGTTGACCTTGACGTAGGCTAGACCTTTCGCGCCGTAGCGCGCGACGAACGCCGTGTAATCATCGATCTCTTTGCGGGACAGCTTGCCGCCCTGGGGCACGCACAACGCGGTAACGCGGCCGCGAGGATCGGCGGCAGGCCCTGCGAACACCTTGAAGTCGCAGCCCTTGACCAGGTCGGCGACATCCACCAACTCCAGCGCCACGCGCAAGTCCGGCTTGTCCGAGCCAAATCGGCGGATGGCCTCCGCATAGCTCATGCGCGGCATCGGACCCGGCAGCTCAACATTCAGCACCTGCTTGAACAGCGCATGCACCAGCCCTTCCATGATGTCCTGAATCTGCGCCTGATCCAGGAATGAGGTCTCGATATCCAGCTGCGTGAATTCCGGCTGCCGGTCGGCGCGCAGATCTTCGTCGCGGAAGCAGCGCACGATCTGATAGTAGCGGTCGAATCCGGCAATCATCAGTAATTGCTTATAAATTTGCGGCGACTGCGGCAGCGCGAAGAATTTTCCCGCGTGCGTACGGCTCGGCACCAGATAATCGCGCGCGCCTTCCGGCGTGGCCTTCGACAGCATCGGCGTCTCGATGTCGACGAACCCGGCATCGTCCAAATAACGGCGCATCGCGCGCGTGATCCGGTGGCGCAACAACAAGCGCTCGCGCATTTCCTCACGCCGCAGATCCAGATACCGGAAACGCAGCCGCACTTCCTCGCTCACCGTCTCGTCCAGCTGGAAAGGCAGCGGTTCGGAGCGGTTGAGAATCTCCAACTCCTGGCACAGCACTTCGATCTGGCCGGACTTGAGGTTGGGGTTGGCCGTGCCGGGCGGCCGCGCCCGGACGAGACCCGTCACCTTCAGAACGAATTCGTTGCGCACGCGTTCAGCCGAGGCGAAAACCGCCGCCTTGTCCGGATCAAAGACGATCTGCAGCAACCCCTCGCGATCACGCAAATCGACGAAAATGACGCCGCCGTGATCGCGGCGACGCTGGGCCCAGCCGGCCACAGTGACGGCCTCTCCGATCGATGTCTCATCGACCCGGCCGCAATAATGAGTGCGCATAAGCAAAATCAACCCCATGGGGAAGCGCGGGATCCTAAGGCTTTAAGGCCTGCCCGGGCAAGCCCTTAGCGGCGCCGTTTAACCTTAATCGGCTTCTTCTTGGCCCTGGCGCGCGCCGCGCCTTTACGTGTTGCCTTGAGAGCACCGCCGCCCGCTGATTTTTCCGGGGATTTGTCGGCAGCTTTGTCCTTGCTCGGAGCTGTTTCCTTGCCTGAGGAGTCTTCCGTCTTGGATTCGGCAGTTTTGACCTCCTTGCTCTCCGTGCCCTTGTCATCCTTGGCCTTGGAATCGGTCTCTTTTGTCTCTTTCGTCTCTTTCGGTGCCTCTTCCGGCCTCTCCAAATTGCGCTGCTTGTCCTTGTCCTTGAAGTCTGTCTCGTACCAGCCGCCGCCCTTGAGCCTGAAAACCGGCGCCGACATCAACCGCTGCAGCTGCGACTTGCCGCATTCTGGGCATTTCCTCAGGGGCGCGTCGCTGACCTTCTGCATCGCCTCCAACTCATGACCGCAGCTCTTGCACTGATACTCGTAGAAAGGCATGGAATTCCTCTTGAAGGGAAGCGCGGCGAAGTATAGCGAACTTGAACGCCAAACCTCGCAGCGCTCAAAACTAGTGCAGGCGTTCCTTTTCGAACACCAGCGCGTCGCGCTTGATCTTGCCGATCACCCGATCGCCGGCGATGAAATCTCCCTTCAGGATCCGCTGTGCCAGAGGGTTCTCGATCTGCGACTGGATGGCTCGCTTCAAGGGCCTCGCGCCGTACACGGTATCGAAGCCGGCTTCGCCGATCTTGTCGCGCGCCTCATCGTCCAAGCGCAGCGTGATATCGCGCTCGGCCAGCCGCTGGCGTAAGCGCCCCAACTGGATGTCGACAATGGACCGGATCTGCTCGCGGCCCAGGGAATGAAACACCACGATCTCATCCACCCGGTTGATGAATTCAGGCCTGAAATGCTGCGCCACGACCTGCATCACCGCCTCTTTCATCTTGGCGTAGTTCGCCTCGCCCGCGAGTTCTTGAATGACCTGCGATCCCAAGTTCGACGTCATGATCACGACGCAATTGCGAAAATCCACGGTGCGTCCCTGGCCGTCGGTGAGGCGCCCATCGTCCAGCACCTGCAACAACACATTGAACACGTCCGGATGCGCCTTCTCGATTTCATCGAGCAAGATCACGCAGTAGGGCCGGCGCCGCACGGCTTCGGTCAAATAACCGCCCTCTTCGTACCCGACATAACCCGGAGGTGCGCCGATCAATCGGGCCACCGAGTGCTTCTCCATGAACTCCGACATGTCGATTCGCACCAGCGCATCTTCGGTGTCGAACATGAATTCCGCCAGCGCCTTGCACAGCTCGGTTTTGCCGACGCCCGTGGGGCCCAGGAACATGAATGAGCCGCTGGGCCGATTCGGATCCGACAACCCCGCGCGGGTGCGGCGAATGGCATCCGCCACCGCCTTGACCGCTTCTTCCTGGCCGACCACCCGTTTGCCCAGCACTTCTTCCATGCGCAGCAGCTTTTCGCGCTCGCCTTCCAGCATGCGCGACACCGGAATGCCGGTCCATTTCGAGACGACCTCGGCGATTTCCGTTTCGGTGACCGAGTTGCGCACCAGCTGATTGGGTTTCTGCTCCGCCTCGAGCGCTTTCGCCAATTTTTGTTCCAGCGCCGGTATGCGGCCGTACTGCAGCTCCGACATGCGCGCCAGATCCTGGGCGCGCCTGGCCGTGTCGACGTCCTGCCGCGCGCGCTCGAGTTCTTCTTTGATGTGCGCGGCGCCCTGCACGGTGGCCTTCTCCGCCTTCCACACTTCCTCGAGATCGGAGTATTCCTTCTCCAAGCCGCCGAGAGTGTCGTTGAGGGTGCTCAGCCGCTTGCGGGAAGCCTCGTCGGTTTCCTTCTTCAGCGCCTCGCGTTCGATCTTCAGCTGAATGATGCGCCGATCCAATTTGTCGAGCGCTTCGGGCTTGGAGTCGATTTCCATGCGGATCAAGGAACCCGCCTCGTCGATCAGGTCGATGGCCTTGTCGGGCAGCTGCCGGTCGGCGATATAGCGATGCGACAGCGTCGCCGCCGCGACGATGGCCGGGTCGGTGATTTGCACGCCGTGGTGCACCTCGTAGCGCTCCTTGAGGCCGCGCAGAATCGCAATGGTGTCCTCGACCGAGGGCTCATCCACCATCACCTTTTGAAAGCGGCGCTCCAGCGCCGCATCTTTCTCGATGTACTTGCGATATTCGTCGAGTGTGGTCGCGCCGACGCAATGCAGCTCGCCGCGCGCGAGCGCGGGTTTCAACATGTTGCCCGCATCCATCGCTCCCTCGGCCTTGCCGGCACCCACCATGGTGTGCAGCTCGTCGATGAAGAGAATGACCTGCCCTTCCTGTTTCGCGAGATCGTTGAGAACGGCTTTCAGGCGCTCCTCGAATTCGCCGCGGAATTTCGCGCCCGCAATCAGGGCGCCCATGTCGAGCGACAGAATGCGCTTGTTGCGCAGGCCCTCCGGCACCTCATCGTTGATGATGCGTTGCGCCAGCCCTTCGACGATGGCGGTCTTGCCCACGCCGGGCTCGCCGATGAGCACCGGATTATTCTTGGTGCGCCGCTGCAGCACCTGGATGGTGCGGCGAATTTCATCATCGCGCCCGATGACCGGGTCGAGCTTGCCCGAGGTCGCACGCTCGGTCAGATCGATGCTGTACTTTTCCAGCGCCTGGCGATTTTCCTCGGCGCCCGCATCCTCGACTTTGGCGCCGCCGCGCACTTCCTCGATGGCCTTTTCCAGGTTGGCGCGCGTCGCGCCGTTTGCCTTGAGCAGCCGGCCGAGTTCGCCTCGATCGTCGCAGGCGGCGAGCACGAACAGCTCGCTGGAAATGAATTGATCGCCGCGCTGCTGCGCCAGCTTGTCCGTGACGTTCAAAAGCTTGTTGAGATCATTGCCGAGCAGCACCTCGCCGCCGGCCCCCTCAACCTTGGCAACGCGATCGAGCGCACCCGCCAAGTCCGAGCGCAGCTTCGGCACTTGAGCGCCGGCTTTCTCCAGCAGCGGCCGGGCCGTGCCGCCCTGTTGTTCGAGCAAAGCCGCCATCAGGTGCACCGGCTCAATGTATTGATTGTCGCGACCCACAGCCAGCGATTGGGCATCGGCCAGTGCCTGCTGGAATTTGGTCGTCAACTTATCCATTCGCATAGGTTATCCCTTGAGAAAACGCTCTAGACTGCCTCGGGAAATGGGGACAGAAAGCGCTGAATTCAACGGCATTTTCACTCTTCCCGCCAGATCAACGTGGCCTGTCGGCCGGTGATTCCCTCGCGCCGGTACGAGAAATAGCGATCGCTCTGCGCATAGGTACATTCGCCGCTCCCGTAGATGCGGGTCAGCCCCAGCTTCTCGAGGCGGCGAACCGCGAGCGCGCCTAGGTCCGCCATGAACCGGCCGCGAGGACTCGGCCTGAAGGCGCCGTCCGCCGCAGGATCGTTCTGCAAGAAGGCAGTCCGCACTTCAGCCCCCACCTCGAAGTGCTCAGGCCCGATGGCCGGGCCCAGCCATGCCAAGAGGCGTTCTGGTGGCACTCCCAAGGCGTGAACGGTAGCCTCGAGCACGCCGGCGGCGAGGCCGCGCCAGCCCGCGTGTGCGGCCGCCACGCATTCGCCGCGGTCCGCCGCGAAAACGACGGGTAGGCAATCGGCGGTGAGAATGGCGCACACCTTGCCCGCTTGCCGCGCGATCGCCCCATCGGCCGGACCTTTGAGCGGCGCTTCCGCATCGAGCTGCGCGACCACGTTGCCATGCACTTGGGACAGCCAGGAAGGCTCAGCCGGCAGCTTGGCCTCAACCCGCAAGCGACGCCGATTCTCGGCCACCGCAGCCGGGGCATCGCCGACATGATCCCCAAGATTGAAGTACGCATACGGCGCCCGGCTGGCGCCGCTGCCCAAGCCGCCACGCTGCGTCGACAGCACGTGCACGCCGCGGGGCGCCGGCCAGTCCGCCTCGAACCACGGTGGCGTCATCGCGGCCGCTCGGCATTGGCTGCCGGAGCGGCGTCCTCGCGCAATGCGCCGAGCAGTGTCTTGAAATCATCCGGTACCGGGCTGACAAATCCCATTCGCTTGCCGCTCCGAGGATGGTCGAACGAAAGCTGCGCGGCATGCAGCGCCTGTCGCTTGAAGTGCCGCAACGTATCCACGAGCGCCGCAGAGGCGCCGCGCGGCTGGGCAAACCGCCCGCCGTACACCGGATCCCCGACAATGGGGTACTTAAGGTGCGACAGGTGCAGCCTGATCTGGTGAGTTCGGCCGGTCTCGAGCTGCACCGACAGGTAGGAGTGCGCCCTGAACCGCTCGATGACGCGGTAGTGGGTCACCGCCGGGCGGCCGCTCTCGCGCACCGCCATGCGCAGCCGGTCGCTGCGATTGCGTCCGATGGGCGCATCGATGGTACCGCCTGCCGTCATGACGCCCACGCACACCGCGACATAGTGGCGCGACATCGTGCGCGCCATCAGCTGCCGCGATAATGCGGTCTGAGCCTCTGCCGTCCGCGCCACCACGAGCAGACCGCTGGTGTCCTTGTCCAGTCGATGAATGAGACCGGCGCGCGGCAGCAGGGCCAATGACGCATCGAGTCCCAACAGGGCATTTTGCAGCGTATGGTTAGGGTTCCCCGCGCCGGGGTGGACGACGAGTCCGGCAGGTTTGTCGATCACCAGCACATCCGCGTCTTGGTGAGCCAGGCGTAATTCAATTGCCTCGGGCTGCACCTCGCGCTGCGGCTCGTCACGCGTCACCTGCACCCGGACACGGGCCCCCGCCTCCACCAGGTCCCGGGGCTTGGGACGCTGCCGGTCCATCAGCACCGCGCCCTGCTCGATCCAGCCCTTGATCCGGGTGCGCGAATGCTGCGGCAAGAGGCGCGCGAGCGCGCTGTCCAGGCGCTGACCGGCCAATTCAGCCGGAATCTTCAGGTCGATCACTTGGAACTCTGCGGTCATAGGGCACTCGAAGCTACCGTCGGGGCATCGGGTATACTGCCGCGCCTTTAGGTCCCCAATGGACCCCATTGTAAGGAATCGCTTGTGAGACTGCGTGATCTTGCCCAACCGAGCCGTGTTTTGCTCTTGAGTCTCGGCCTAATCATGCTCGCCACCGGCTGTCGCAGCCACCGTGCGCAGGATGCCAAATCCGGCCCCGAACAGATCTATGCCAAGGCGCAAAAGGCCATTCGAGGTTCCAACTACGGCGAGGCGGTCAAGCAACTCGAAGCGCTGCAGTCGCGATTTCCCTTCAGCGAACCGGCCCGTCAGGCGCAGCTCGATTTGATTTTCGCGTACTACAAAAGTCATCAAATCGACCCGGCGGTCGACGCGGCCGATACCTTCATTCGCGAAAATCCGACCAACCCGCGCGTCGACTATGCCTACTACATGAAAGGCCTGGTGTACTTCGAACGACAGTCGAACTGGCTGGAACGGCGCTTTAAAGTCGACTTATCGCAGCGACCGCCCGTCAATGCGAAGAAATCCTTCGATGCGTTCCAGCAGCTCATCGAGAAATATCCGCACAGCCAGTACATCGGCGACGCGCAGCAGCGCATGATCTACCTGCGCAATCGGTTGGCGGATTTCGAATTGCACGTGGCGCTTTACTACATGCGCCGCGGCGCCTATGTCGGTGCGCTCAATCGCGCCAAATACTGCGTGGAAAACTACGACGGTGCGCCGGCCGTGAAGGACTCGATGAAGGTCATCGTCAATGCCTACTACGATCTCAACATGCTGGACTTGGCGAAGAATGCCGAGCGCGTCTACGCCGACAATTATCCCGGCTCAGACCGGGATCTGCAGAAAAAAAAGCGCTGGTATCAGCGCATTTTATAGCTAGTGTGACTTGTAGCCGCTGGTGATCGGGTAGCGCCAATCGCGGCCGAATGCCCGCCCGCTGACGCGAACTCCCGGCGGCGCCTGCCGGCGCTTATATTCGTTGCGCTTCACCAAATCCAGAATGCGCCCCACGGTGGCTCGATCGAAGCCGCGCGCGGCGATCTGATCAACCGATAGGTCCTCTTCGATGAATGCCTCGAGAATGGGATCGAGGACTTCGTACGGCGGCAGGCTGTCGGTGTCCTTTTGATCCAAGCGCAGCTCGGCTGAGGGCGGCCGGTCGATCACTCTGGCAGGAATGACCTCGGATTGCGCGTTTCGCCACCGGCACAAGCGATACACCAACAACTTGTTGCAATCCTTGATCGGCGCAAAGCCTCCGGCCATGTCGCCATAGAGCGTGGCATAGCCCACCGCCATTTCGCTCTTGTTGCCGGTGGTGAGCAGCATTTTGCCGGTTTTGTTCGAGATGCCCATGAGCAGCACGCCGCGGCAGCGCGATTGAATATTCTCTTCCGCGGTATCGGGCGCCCGCCCCGCGAATTCGTCTCTCAACGCGGCCAAGGTCGCCTCGAACATGCCTTCGATGGAGATTTCACTGTGCTGGACGTGCAGGTTTCGAGCCTGCAGCGCGGCATCGTCCCTGCTCATTTGCGAGGTATAGCGCGACGGCATGGCCACCGAATGCACCCGGTCGGCACCCAGCGCGTCGACCGCAATCACCAAGGTGAGCGCGGAATCAATGCCGCCCGACAGACCCATGACCACGCCGGGGAAACGGTGCTTGGTGACGTAGTCGCGCGTGCCTTGCACCAGCGCGCCGTACACGCTTTCCTCTTGGCCTTGAAGGGGCACGATGTCGGCGGGAATCGGCAGAACGTTGCCCGAGGCATCCAGCGCCAAGTCCACCACGTACAGTCCCTCGGCGAACGCGGGCGCACGCTGCGTCACCGACCCTCGCGCATCCATGACGAAGGAATTGCCGTCGAAGACCAGTTCGTCCTGGCCGCCGATCAAATTGCAGAACACCGCCGGGATGCCGGTTTCTCGGATGCGTTCGCGCACCACCTGTTGTTCACGCTGCCACTGCTTGTCGACCTCGTAGGGGGAAGCATTGATGAGCAACAACACCTGCGCCCCCGCCTCGCGCGCCTGGCGCGCCGGACTTGAATCCCAGGCGTCCTCGCACACCAGCACGCCGGCCTTCATCCCATTGACTTCGATGATGGTCGGCTCGGTACCCGAGGTGAAATAGCGCTTTTCATCGAACACGCGATAGTTGGGCAGGCAGGCCTTGCGATGATTGGCGAGCACCGCGCCGTCGCGAATGACGATGGCCGAGTTGAAAATTTTGGTATCCGCGTACTCAGGATAGCCCGCGATCAAGGTGATGCCGCGTACCTCTTGCCTGAGGCGCTCCAGCGAGTGCGCAACTTGTAAGCGCATGCCGGAGTGAAACAGCAGGTCTTCCGGCGGATAACCCGATACGGCGAGTTCCGGCAGCATCACCACATCGGCGCGGTAGCGGTCGCGTGCTTCATTCGCCGCCGCCACGATACGCGTGGTATTGCCGTCGACATCGCCGACCACAAGGTTGAGCTGCGCCATCACACAGCGGACCTGCCGCTGAACACTCAAGTCGCCACCCTCATTTTGGGCGCCGAACGCGGCGCCGCGCCGTTATTTTTGATCGCCGCGTCTTGACGCTCGATTTCGCGGGGCGTCGTTTGGCGCGTGCCGTCTTGCGGGATTTTCCGGTCAGGCGCTTGGCGATCGCCGAGCCCATTTCCGCCGGCGAGTGCACCGTGGTGATGCCGGCCGCTTCGAGCGCTTCGAATTTGACGCCCGGCGTGCCCTTGCCCCCCGCCACGGCGCGGACCGCGTCCAGGTCCTTGACCACTTTCACGCCGCCCGCTTTGCCCCGCCCGCCGGCGTGAACCTGCGCTTTGACCACCCACAAGGAACCGCCAGGCTCCTTGGCGGCCGCCATCGCCGCCTCGGGTGAGTCGGCAACCCGACCCCTTGGGATGGGAATGACGTACTGGGCGAATAACCCTTTGGATTGGTACTCGTGCAGGTTCATGAATTGTCTCTAAGTGCCGATCGGGTCGCGTAAGGCGCGCTATTCTGAATTAAGCTTGGCGGCAGCGCAAAGCAGGGAGACATACAGGACTTGATCCGCCAGTTCGATCGCCGCACCGATCAGATCGCCAGCCGAGACCCGGCAATGGCTTGGCGAGTGCTCGCCGTCCTCAATCTGTACAGGATTTTAGTGCCTCTGGTACTGCTGGGGCTTTATTTCCTGGGCGGCGCGCGCGGCTTCGCGGTGTATTCCGCGGAGATCTTTTTCGGCGCCACGGTATTTTATTTTTGCTTTGGCGTGGTCAGCGTTCTGTTCGTGCGCCGGCGCATGGCCAGCGCGCAAGCACAGACCATCTTGCAAGCGGTCGTCGATATGTCTGTGCTGGTATTGTTGCTGCATACCTGTGGCGGTGTCGCCAGCGGTCTCGGTGTTTTGTTCTTGGTGCCCGTTGGCGCATTGGCATTCCTCCTGCCGCCGCGCAGCGCTCTGTTTATGGCAGCGGTTGCCGCCATTGCCATCCTTTCGGACACGATATGGCTGCAGCTCGGCGGCACAACCGATATCAATTCGTATGCCACCGCCGGACTACTGGGCGCCGTTCTATTCCTCGCCGCCGGCGCAGCCTCGTTCGCAGCAGGCCGCATGCGCGAAAGCGAAGCGCTGGTGCGACAAAGAGACGTCGATCTTGCGAACCTTGCCGAGCTCTCGCAGTACATCGTGCAGCATCTGCGCGAAAGTCTCTTGGTGGTCGACGCCGCTGACAAGATCCGTCTTATCAACGAGTCGGCCGCGGAAATCCTCGGCGACAACCACGCAGTGCCAGGCGCGCTGGTGGGCGAAGTGTCGCCCCGCTTGGTGTATTCGCTATCGACTTGGAGACAACGCGATCAAGGCGATGATTCGCCGTCGAGCTTCGTCGCCGCCGACGGCGCTCGGGTAATTCAGCCCCATTTTGCACCGCTGGGCGCAGAACCAGGGCCAACGTTGATCTTTTTAGAGGACACCAGCCTACTCGCCGAACGCGTGCAACAGGGCAAGCTTGCCGCGCTCGGTAGATTGTCCGCTAGCATTGCCCACGAAATTCGCAATCCGGTCGGAGCGATGAGTCATGCCGGCCAACTTCTCGCCGAAAGCTCCAATATCGGCGCGGACGAGCGCCGGCTGACCGATATCATCCGCAGCAATTCCGAGCGTGTGAGCACGATTATCAATAACGTCTTGCAGCTGTCGCGGCGTGAAGCCACTAAACCTACACGCCTGGCGTTGGGGGACTGGTTCGAGGGGTTTTTGAGCGAATTTTGCGGGACCATGCAGGTTCGTGAAGCGCAAATTGGTTTTCACGAGCAGGCGGCAGGCCTGGAGGTACGATTCGATCCAAGTCACCTGCACCAAGTTGTTTGGAATTTATGCGACAACGCGTTGAAATATGGCGAACCTTGTGAAGGCATCAGTTTGGAGATCGGACTTGGGCGTCTTAACCCGAGCAATCGACCGTTCTTGGAAGTTTTAAATCGCGGCCCAGGCATCGAACCTCGGCTGGTTGACCGCATTTTCGAACCTTTTTTTACGGGACGAAAAGGCGGCACCGGGTTAGGGCTCTTTATCGCGCGCGAATTGTGCCAGCTGAATCGGGCCATATTGCTTTACGAACCTCGCGAAGGGCACGGCAGCGTTTTTAGAATTGTCTTTAGCGATCCCCAACGTTGGGAGGAGAAGGAGTAGTTGTCTCAGTGCGGAACGTAGGTGAAGACGAACTGCCGCTGGCGGCTTCTCCCTGGAATTGGGATACGAGGGTCTTCTGCTATGTACCATTGATCGGCCGCTCGGTTGCTCGAGATCTTGATCGCGGTCGGCCAATTCTGATCGACCAATTGAGCGTCCAATTGTGCGCCGTGACTTACCAAATACAAGTCAGGATCACGCAGAAGCGGATCAAACTGGACCATGTCCGCCACGTAGAAGCCGCCAAGAGGATGGATAAAGAAAATATTATTGCCAGGGCGCCTAGGCGAACCGATTTGCGCTAGGTGCGCCGAAATGAACTGCGCGATTTGGTTCAGTTGAAAAGGCACCATGATCAGAAGACTGAGTATCGCCGTGGCTCCGCCGAACGAGATTAGTTTCATATTTGCAGGCGACCGCTGGCGCATTGCGCATGCGGCTAGTATCGGAATCACCCCCCATGCGGAGTGGAAATAGCGATATCCCCAGCCGTGCCCTTGATCGAATCGCACGAGTAAATATCCGACAAAGGTTAGGAGCGCTGAGCACGCCAACAGTTGCACGCGTGAGTCCGCGCGATTGCGAACGAATCCGTAGATTGCGAACAGAAACAAGCAAGGTACCGCCCACACCACCATCTTGATCAAAGCGGCAGCTCGCATATTCAAAGACGTGACATCTGGCCACAAAAATACGCCGCCACCCACGGCCGCGAAAGCCGTCAAATCGTGATGTCCCGAACCTATATCGGATCGAAACAATACCCAACGCAAACCTATCGCCACTCCGGGAAGGTAGCCGAGAAGCAGCGGCAGCAAATGTGGCTGCCGCTTGCGCTGCAACCCGATTGAAGCTATCCAGGGAACGGCGAACAACGCATGAGGAACCGGGTTGTGCAGATTCAGCGCCAACGATCCGACGAGTCCTGCCCCGACAACCCGAGGCCAGGAGGGCCTGATGAGCAACGCAGCGAAGAGAAGATTCGCCGTGAGGTGTGCCTGCATTGAGTAGTACGATATGCCGTTCGCGATGAAGGAAGCAGAAGCTAGCGCGAAGAGGATTGCCCATCCCGCGGATCTTCGGTCGGAAGTGATTTCTTTCGTGATCCAGTAAATAAGATAGATCCCCAGACCCGAAATCGATGCGTTGCATATCCACGGCGCTCCAAAGAATTCGAAAGGGGCGAGTACCAATGCAAAGCCCGGCCAATACTGCTCGATAGCACGGCCCGTCTGGGGTGATGCAAGTAGAAAGGAACCATTGAAACCGTGCATTACAAGCCAGTCGGTGACGCCGCCTGGTAGTTGAGCAAACGTATGTCCCGAAGCGAAGATTTTCGCTTGAAAGACGGCGGCATATTCGTCCATTGAAAGCGGATAGTCGTGATATACGAAGACGCATCCGGCCGCGAGCGCGACCGCCGTGGCAGTTGCCAGTGGGAGAGGATGCTTTCCCAAGAAATCCACGAACTTTAGGACCGGAGCGGGACGATTCCAAAATACGGCAAAAAGACACACCAGCAACGCCAGCCAAGCCGTCGTGAAATCGTACGCTGTGAGGAGGAATCGAAAGATCGGCGAAAAGCCCACGGTGGAAAATATCAAGCGATCGAGTAGGTAGAAATAGGCGATGCATAGCGCGCCAAGCCCGATTGCCGCCAATTCTAGACGCCGGCCGTTCGCGTAAGGCAACGTCAACGTTGCTTCTCCCAAGCCAGCTGAACGGGAAGCAATCGCTCGCAGTCTGCGTGATGCATAATGTGATGTTTACACAACGACCCCTGCAATGCACTCGCCACACCGTCGATTCCAAATCAGGCTTGCCGGTCTCGTCTCCTTCCTGATGCTGGTGACACTATGGCTATGGCTCCGCGGCTACCATGGAATTACCGGCGATGGTCAGCTATACGCGTTACAGGCTGTTGCCAGAATCCATCCGCAGTTGGCGAGCGACTTGTATCTGCAAAATACTTCTCAGGATCAATTCACGATCTTTTCTCCGATGTATGCATGGGTTGTCGAGCATTTGGGTTTGGAACACGCGGCGCGACTGCTTACTTTGCTATTTACGATATTTTTTCTAACTGCGTCTTTCATCGCAGCCCGAGCGATCGGCGGCCGCAATTTGGCGTGGCTAACCGTCGCCGGCCTATTGATCATCGGTGGAAACTACGGTGGGTCCGGAGTATTCGGATTTGCCGCAGAATACCTAACGGCTCGCTTAGCCGCTGAAGCGTTGATCGTGACTTCTCTGGTTTGTCACCTGCACGGACGCAAGTCTGCCGCGATTGCGATCGCCACCTTGGCCCTTTTGATTCATCCGCTGATCGCCCTGCCGGGACTGCTTTTGTTGCTTTGCCTCACGCTGCCCAACCGACTTGCTGCTGTCGGTGCCTTTCTTAGCATCTTGGCAACAATGGCCATCGCCTTCGCGGCAGCCAATCTAGCGTGGGCATCACGGGTCCTACCGCCAATGGACCCAGCGTGGTTGGATGTGGTGCGGGAGAGATCGCAGTTTTTGTTTCTACAACTTTGGTCGTTTCGCGATTGGAACCTCAATGCGAGGCCATTTTTCTCGCTCATGTTTACAATGTTGGCCATCGAAGATGAGCGCATTCGGAAGATCTGCGTTTCGGGGATTCTGGTTGGAGGCACAGGTTTGGCGATAGCTGCCGTCGCCGGTACTGTCGGCCCCATCGCCCTATTGATTCAGGGCCAGGCGTGGCGATGGGTATGGGTTACTGTATTCCTGAGCGTTTTGGTGCTCCCGGCTACAATCCTGCAGGTCTGGCGAGATGACCGATACGGGTCGGTTTGCGCGATTTTGCTGGCTTTGTCCTGGTTGCTTGCGGCAAATAGCGGGATGGTGTGCATTTCGCTCGCCATCATTTTGTGGGTGATGCGTACCACCATTGGCGAGCGCGCGGCTCCGTTAGTTCGCTGGGTATCCTTCGCCCTCATAATTGCTTTCGTCGCCTGCCAAGTAGCCCAGGTTTGGGGCTTCAAAAGTTCAATTGGCGCCTCGGTGGGTTCGCCCTTTGCGATGGAGCGGTTGAAGGGAACATTTGCACTGCGGATCTTCGCCGCAGTCGCCGTCGCGATTGGCTGGCGTTTGCTGAGGATCGACAAGCTATGGCTCCAGACGCTTCTCGCTACCGCGCTGGTCGCGTTGTTGATTTTTGTCCTACCCTCAGCATTCAAGCAATCCCATGCATTAGGTGCCGCTGCGGATATCGCCGAATTTTCGGACTGGGAAAGGATCATACCCAAGACGAGCACCGTTCTCGTCACACCCGCTCGTGATGTCGGGGCCTTCGTTTGGTTCACGCTTCAGAGACCGAATTATTTGGCCGTCGATCAGTCGGCGGGCGTGGTGTTTTCGCGCGCGACGGCCCTTGAAGTTGAGCGCCGTTCTCAAGTCTTGTTGCCGGTAATGTATCCGAACTGGAAAATCCTGACCAAGCTGCAAGCTCCCTCCTCGAGCATAAAGAAAGGTGCGGCTGAATCTCGACCGCTGACGGCGAGAAGCCTGGGCGAGTTGTGCGCGGACACCCGCCTCAACTTCATTATTTCGCCGGAAAACGTCGGATTTGACCCTCCCCAACACGAAAATGCCGGCCCATGGAAAGACTGGAATCTCTATGACTGCCGCAATGTGCGGCAGCCGCGCAGCACCCAACCATTGCCGTGACTCCGCTCGACCAACACAAAAAAGTTGCAGTGATCGCAGGCGCCGGGCCCGCAGGGTTGACCGCGGCGCTCGAGCTTTTGCGGCGCTCCGATATCTTGCCGATTGTTTTGGAAGCAGATGCCCAGGTGGGCGGAATCTCCAAGACGGTCAACTACCGCGGTAATCGAATGGATCTCGGTGGTCACCGGTTTTTTTCCAAATCAGATTGGGTCATGCGCTGGTGGCAAGACATCATGCCTGTAGCGGAGGGGCAGATACAACGACCGGGCGCGCTACGCGTTCACTACCAAGGCAAAACGCATGACGTGACGCCTGAAGGCCTGGGGCCTGATTCTTCTGACGCCGTAATGTTGGTCCGTCAGCGTCTGTCACGAATCTTCTATCGGCGCCGGTTTTTCCATTACCCTCTTAGCTTGAGCGTGGGCACAATCAAGAACCTAGGGTTGGTTGAAACGTTGCGAGTCGGTTTGAGTTATGGCAATTCGCGACTAAGTTCTAGAACGCCTGAAATTACTTTAGAAGACTTTCTAATCAACCGCTTCGGTGTGCGGTTGTATCGCACATTTTTTAAGGCATATACAGAAAAAGTGTGGGGGGTGCCGTGCCAGCAGATTTCAGCGGAATGGGGAGCGCAGCGTATAAAAGGCTTATCGGTAACAAAAGCACTAGCTCACGCGTTGGCAAGCCCGTTTCGCAATTCGTTTGATGCCGCTCAAAAGCAGACTGAAACCAGCCTCATCGAGCGATTTCTCTATCCTAAGTTCGGCCCCGGACAAATGTGGGAGGAAGTGGCTCGTCGTGTTTCTGCGCTTGGAGGACGAATCCATCTCCGTCGTCGGATCGTGGACATTGAAAGCAACGGTGTGACCGTTACCGCGGTCAGGGTATTGGATGAGGCGACGGGATCGCTGCAACGGGTTTCTTGTGAATATTTGATCTCAACGATGCCGATACGAGATCTCGTCGCGATGCTCCGGCCGGCCGATTCGCGCGTCCGACAGATTGCGGGCAACCTTCCGTATCGCGATTTCGTGACCGCAGGACTGTTGGTCCGCCGAATGAACACCGACAAAGACTCTCGGCATATGCCAAACTCGAACGGCATGCCGCCGGATAATTGGATCTATATCCAGGAGCCGGACGTGAAGATCGGGCGCCTGCAAGTTTTTAACAACTGGAGTCCGGCACTGGTCGCTGACCCCGCCACAATCTGGCTGGGTTTGGAATATTTCTGCCGCGAGGGCGACGATCTCTGGTGCATGGAAAACGGCCGATTCATCGATTTTGCGGCCGCAGAACTCGAAAAAATAGGCTTGATAAACCGCGCGGATGTGATCGACGGCACTTTAGCTCGCGTCCCGAAAGCCTATCCTGCTTATTTTGGCACGTACAGCGAGTTCGAAAAGGTACGCGCATACTTGGACCGGTTTTCAAATCTCTATCCTATCGGCAGAAACGGCATGCACCGGTACAACAATCAAGATCACTCCATGCTGACCGCGAACAGCGCCGTCAGCTCGATTATCGATAGCGGGACCGCCAAGTCGGAAATTTGGCGCATTAACTCGGAAAGTGACTACCACGAAGAAATTGACGAGGGCTCATGAATTCGCGACCCACGTCACGCCGTTATGGTTGTACTTCACACCCTGTCGATTAGAATCGATTGCCCTCATGGCCAGCTGCGGGACTTGATGGCTTCACACCAGCGAGTCGCGATTTGTGGAACTGACAATCTTAATGCCGTGTCTCAATGAGGCCGAAACCGTTGCAACGTGCGTGCGCAAGGCGCGCAGCTTTCTGACGCGGATGGGCATCGAGGGCGAGGTGCTGGTGGCTGACAATGGATCGTCAGACGGGTCACCACAACTAGCGCGAAATGCCGGAGCTCGCGTCGTGGAAATTTCAAAGCAAGGGTATGGCAACGCACTGATCGGCGGCATTGACGCCGCGATCGGCCGCTTTGTAATTATGGCCGATTCTGACGACAGTTACGATTTTTCGCAGCTCGACGCGTTTATCGAAGGTTTGCGCGCAGGTAACACCATGGTGATTGGCCATCGCTTTCGTGGCGGCATCCGGCCGGGGGCAATGCCCTTACTTCATCGGTATCTTGGCAACCCACTTTTGAGCTTCGCCGGGCGGCTCTTCTTTTCCACCGACATAGGTGATTTCCATTGCGGCCTCCGCGGCGTCGACCGTGCGGCAGCGCTCCAATTGGGCTTGCGTGCGCCAGGAATGGAATTCGCGAGCGAGATGATCGTCAAGGCGGCGCTTGCTGGTTGGCGCATCGCCGAGGTACCTACTGTGCTTTCTACCGACGGGCGCTCGCGCGCTCCGCATCTTCGCAGTTGGCGGGACGGGTGGCGCCATCTGCGCTTTCTACTGATGATGAGTCCGCGCTGGCTTATGCTGTATCCGGGTGCCTTTCTGATAGCAGTGGGTATCGCAGGCGAACTAGCGATCCTGCATGGACCGGTCGTCATCGGCGGCGTCGGCTTTGACATTCACACGATGCTTTACGCCGCTGGCGCAACGATCCTCGGCGTTCAACTACTACTGTTTTCGCTCTTAGCGCGGACCGTAGGCGTACTGAAGGCCCTATTACCAATGTCACCGGCGCTCGGACGCTTCTTACGGGTCTTTACTTTGGAGCGCGGTATTTTGCTTGGGTTGCTGCTTGGTCTTGCGGGTTTGGCGCTTGCGATCTACTCCGTGAATAGCTGGGCCCATGCACGTCTCGCAGCTCTTGATCCGGCGACCATGATGCGAGTGGCGATTCCGTCTGTCACATTGATGCTTGCGGGCGCAGAGATTATATTCGCGTCGTTTTTGCTCGGGTTCATCGATGTACGCACAACCAGCGCGGACGATTCATGAATTCAGGGGACTCCCTAGGCTGTGGCAACCAAGCCCTCGCCGCCGTGCGCCCAACCACCCTTCACCGCTTGCCCGTATACGCCGCGTGCACCCTACTGGCACTTGCCACCAACTATCTGCTCGGCAAGGACATGGCATGGGACACGCTGAACTATCATCTTTACGCTGGATTCAGCGCCGTCAACGATCGCTTTGGGCAGGACTATTTCGCTGCCGGGCCGCCCTCCTACTTCAATCCATACTCCTACGTACCTTTCTACTTTCTGGTTAAAGCGGGCCTTTCGCCGCTCGCAATCAGTTCCGTGTTGGCAGCAGTCCACAGCATCATTTTCTGGTTGGTTTATGAGCTCGCGGTATGCGTTTGCCCATCGGATAACCGTCGCGTGCAGATAATGTTGGGCATTTGTGCGGTTGCGATGACGTTTCTGAACCCGATCCTGGTACAGCAGATCGGTTCGAGCTTCGCCGATATTACGACGGCAGAGCTGATGTTAGGCGGGTGGCTGCTGCTCGCTCAGGTCGTGCGCTCGCCGCAGATGGCGCGCGTGGTTTGCGCCGGACTCTTAATTGGGGCGGCCACGGCAATGAAGCCGACCAATTCCGTGCACGCAATCGCCGCCTGCGCCGTGCTGGTCTTTGTGCCACGGACCCTATTTAGCCGGATTCGCTACGGCCTAGCATATGCCGCGGCGCTTGGACTGGGCTTCACGATCGTCGCGGCACCTTGGTCCTATCGACTCGAACAGATGTTCGGCAATCCTCTGTTTCCATTGATGAACGGTGTGTTCCGTTCTCCGGAATTCACGACCGAGCCGTTGCGCCATTTCCGTTTCGTTCCTGACTCGTTCGCTGATGCCTTGTGGCGTCCATTCGCGATGATCGACCCACGAGGTATGGTGCAGGAGGAATTGACGGCCCCGGATCTGCGGTACGCCGCATTGGTAATGCTTGCCAGCGTGTTTGTTGGGCGTTGGTTGTGGAAGCGTTTTGCTCCCTCTTCGGCCGCGGCACGAGTCGAACTACCATCGGCGACTCGAGTGATGGTCGCGCTCGGCGGTGGTTTCGCCATGGCCTGGGTGTTCTGGCTCAGCGCTTCCGGTAATGGGCGCTATTTTCTGCCCATGGCCAGCATCGCTGCCGTCCTGATCGTGGCTCTAATTTTTCGACTCTTCGCCGCGCAGCCGAAGATGCGTAACTACGTTCTCCTCGCAATTCTCGGCGCACAAAGCGTCCAGCTCTGCTTTGGAGCTGATCATCGCTGGAACTGGGTACCTTGGGACCGTCATTGGCTTAGCATTGAGATGCCGGAGAAATTGGCAACCCAACCAAGTCTTTACTTGACCGCGGGTGTGCAGTCGAATTCTTTTATCGCACCATTTTTAGCAAAGGGCTCTGGGTTTGTCAATTTCTCCGGGGCGTATGTGCTTGGGCCGGATGGAGCGAATGGAGCACGAATCGAGGCGCTCATTCATCGATATGCTCCGCACCTGCGCGTTCTGTGGCGCGCCACTAAGGCCGAGGGTGCGAATTTGCCCCACGACTATCGATTTCCGGTCAATGATGCATTATCTCGCTTTAGCTTCCGCATAGACTCTACCGACTGCGCCAAAATCGCCGTGCACGGCTTGCCTCCCGAATTCGAGCTCACACTAGAGCGGTCGATGCCCTCTGACCCTGTAGATCCCGCCAAGACGCAACAGGACACTAGCTATTTG
>DATAVX010000070.1:0-1501 GCA_036267535.1 Steroidobacteraceae bacterium | reverse complement strand
GGCACCGCCTGGATGCGCTGATTCGGAACGGCCGGCGCCAGGAACGCCTGGAGCTCCATAACGTCTTGCGGAAAGGTTTCAGCCGCCTCCGGCGGACGACGCAAGGCGTGCAGCGTGAGCTGATCGGTGCCTGGCGCGCGGCCTAACCCAAGGTCGATGCGGCCGGGGAAAAGCCGAGCCAGCGTTCCGAACTGTTCGGCGATGACGTAAGGCGCGTGGTTCGGAAGCATGATTCCTCCTGCCCCGACCCGAATGGTCCTCGTCCCTTCGGCGAGATGAGCAAGCACGACCGATGTCGCGGCGCTGGCGATGCCGGCCATGTTGTGATGCTCCGCCACCCAGACGCGCCCATAGCCTAATTTCTCGGCGTGAGCGGCAAGGTCCCGCGCATTGTTAAGCGCGCCACGAGCATCGGTTTCCTGCGTGACGCGAACGAGTTCAAGAATGGATAGGGGCGTCATGAGAGGCTCGGATGGGGGGTGCTCGAAACGGCCCTAACCCCTCATCTGGGCATCGCCACATCGAGTTAGAAGAGCTTAGATTGAGTGACCGAAGCAAATCGCTCGACCGCCCCTCGATGAAAGCAAGTTCGAAGACTTCTCGCAAAGCGAGTAGCAGCTGTTGCGATTCGTTCCGTCAGTCTTTCTTCAGCCGAACAATCACGTCGATCGCCGCGACGCGCATGCCGTCAGGGGCGGGAATGTCGAACTGCGGCAGAAATTCCTCGGGAATGTCGGACAGCTCTTCGGTGTCCTCGCGGTAGAAGTGGTAATGCGGTCCGGTCTTGGTGTCATACCAAAGCTTGGCGTCGTAGATTGCAATCTCCCGGAGCAGACCACAGCGCGAAAATTCGTTGAGCGTGTTGTAAATGGTGCCGAGCGTCGGTGCGAACTGAATCGACCTTGTCTCGTGGTAGATCATCTCGGCGGTGAAGTGCCGGTTCCCCGCGCCGAAGATCGCGCGCGCAAGATCGAGCCTTTGCCGAGTTGGCCGCACGCCTGCAGCCGCGAGCTTTCGGAGCAGCACGCCGTAGCAGATATCAGGATTCGGTGCGCTCTTCGTTTCCATCGACATCGCATGCCACTGGTGGACGGCGGAACCATCTTCGCCAGCGAATTGTAAAACTTGATCGCCCTTTGTAATCCGCCTCGAGCTTGTCTGCAACCTCAACCTTGGCGGCCAGGCCCGGAGGCCAAGTCATGACAGTCGCCCGTACGCTGGCGGGCGCTGGTGATTTCTCATATGTGTGGTCGAGACAGTGAGAGGGGTTATTTCTCTTGGCGATCACGGGGGGATGTCTGTGCGGGGCGGTTCGGTACGAGGTCGAGGCGGAGGTCGCCATCGGCGCGCGATACTGCTGGTGCCGAGTCTGCCAATATCTCGGCTGCGGAACTGGCGCGGTCAGCGCGCTCTTCCGCAAGGAAAACGTCACCGTATCCGGTCCGCTGAGCGACTACGTTTGCCAAGCCGACAGCGGAGCGACCATGCATCGGCGCTTTTG
>DATAVX010000069.1:0-1778 GCA_036267535.1 Steroidobacteraceae bacterium | reverse complement strand
CCGCTGCCGGAAACAATCGCCTGGATCAGCCTTTCCCACGCATGCGCGCCGCCGAATTTGTCGGCGCAGGCAGCGGCAATCACCCGCACATGCGGCTCACCGGCGAGGTCTTTCGCCGTCAATTCCCAGATGCGCGCAAAGGAAGCGTTGTAGAGCTTGAGCTTCCCGTCCGGCCCGAACACCGCCACGCCTTCCTGCAGTGTGTTGAGCGTTGCCGACTGAACCTTGATGAGCGTGTTGTAAGAACTCTCCAGCGCGATGCGCTCGGTCACATCCTCATAGAGGAATGTCAGGCCGCCAAAAGGATGCGGCTGCGCGACAACGCGCAACGTCTTGCCGCCCGGCACATGCCAGAGCTCCTCGGGCATATAATCCGCCGGCTGGCCGTAGAGCGTCAGGCGCTGGCGTTTCCACGACTGATAGTCGCGCTGTTCGGGAAGTTTGCGGCCCTCACGCAGGCGGTCGAGAATCTCGCCATCGCTTGGATGCGAATCCAGCCATGTCTCCGGCAACGCCCACAGCTTCGCGAAAGCGCGGTTGTAAAAGGTGAGCTTCTGCTCGCGGCTGAACACCGCAACCGCCGTGGCGAGCCGGTCGAGTGTGTCGGAATGCGCATCGACATGCTGTTGCAGCTTGGCGTCGGCCTGCACGGATTCCGTGACATCCACGGCGCTCCCGACAACCGCGCCGCTTTCGAGCGGGACATGGTTGAACGCGAGCGCGCGGCGCTGGCCTGCGATAACGGCGAAGCGCCGCGTTTCCTGAATCTGCCCTGCGTTGCGCGCCGTCGCTGCGAGATCGGCTTCGGATTTGTCGAGCGTCGCCTGTTTGATGATCGCCTGTTCTTCGTCGGCGGCACCGGCGGCTTCGGCGAAGGCGCGGTTGCTCCACACCAGGGCGAGCGACTTGTCGCGCAGCCACACCGGCACGGGCAGCGCGTCGAGCACTTTGCGGAAATCGATGCTCTGCGAAGACTTCTTCGCCTGATCGGGTTCGAGCCACACCGCCGCCATGCCGCCGACGGCACGGCCGCGCAAATGGATGAGAAGGCCGTTACGGTCATGCGCCGCGAGGGCAAATGATTCCGCGCCATCGCTCAACGCGTCGAGCGCGCGGGAGAGTTCGAGCGCCTCGGCGCCGTGCAGGCAGGAGTCGATCACCGCATCCGCGCCGCCATAGGAATAGGGGCCGGAGCCGTCGCGGCCCCAGACAACCAGCGCCTCCTTGCCGGCGGAGAGCAGGGCATCACGCTCGCCCACCGCCGCGCGTGTGCGGGCACCAGCCGCGCGCAGGCCGCGTTTGAGCTTGCCGCTGATCTTCTGTTCGGCAATCGCCCACAGCGCCGCTGCGATGGCCAGCGCCACGGCGCCGCTCGTCACCGCCGCCAGCACGACATCGCGCCCGGCCAGCAGGGGAAAATCCTGCGCCATCGCAGGCACGGGCAAGAACAGGAATGCAGCCGCAGCGGCCAATGCCGCGCGCTGTGCCCATCCATTCCCAGCGCCTGGGTTATTGTTATGTCCCTTGGTGGGACCCATCCCGGCAACCCCCGATTCCCAGCAAAACGCCACGAATCACTTTGGAATCAATAAGGTACCCAGAACGACTGAGTCCGCATAGGGATTGTGGTTAAGAAAGTGTAAAAATCCTAAATCTGCCCACCGGGCCCAGATTTAGCGGGTGCGACTTGGCAGAACCCGGTGTTCTGAAAAATCCGAGCCTAATGTGCCGGGACGGCTATCTTGTCTTTCTCAGCGCGGCAACCAGCGATAAGGATG
>DATAVX010000068.1:0-3663 GCA_036267535.1 Steroidobacteraceae bacterium | reverse complement strand
GATGACGCTGCTCGCCCTCAATCTTGTGTCCGTCGTCCTGCAATGCGGCTTCGGCCAGTGCCACACCTTCGGCTACGCACTGCTGCACGGCTGAGTGCGCTTTCCGAAAGCGTGGAACAGCAAGTCGGCCGCTGATTGCCGGCGCGCTACTCAAGAGTAGGAATACTCATCGAGCGGGCGATGGAGGTGACCACCGGATCCCAGCGCGCCCTCTCGCGCGTGGGGTACTCGCCGCGGACCGTGATTTGCAGCCCGCCGCGCAGCAGCGACTTCTGATAGATGATGTGGCCACCTGTTTCGCAGGACACGGCAACCAGCGCCGGCTTGACGACGCGATAGTCAGGCTTGCCCGGACAGGCCCGCTGCGCTTCATCGGCAAGCTGTTGCGGGGAGCGGCCGGCCAGCGGCGCCGCAAACACCCGGAAGCCCGCGTCGCCGGATATCGCTGCGAAGGCCTGCCCGCTACTGCTGCCCGCAACCGGTTTCAACAGCGGCGCGGGGTAGCGAATGGAATAACCGAGCCGGTCATTCTGGTAAGTGGCGTACTGTTCCTGCGCCGCGGCGGCGGTGGTTGCGATCGCGGCTAGCAGACAGACCGTTCGGATCATGGCGTTGCCCAATGCACGGACTCATGCTTGGCAACGTCACCGGGACGGAGTCGTTCCTGCCGATCCTGCTGCCTTTAGCGGGGAAGTTCGTCTAGCATCGGCGGTCGAATGGCGAAGGGGGATTTGCATGCTCACCATACGGCCGGCGCGGAAAGACGATGCAGAAGCACTGGGGCGCATTTGCTACGAGGCGTTCTCCGGCGTCGCCAATGCGCACAATTTCCCGCCCGATTTTCCCAATGCCGACTTTGCTATTGGCCTGATGAAGATGATGATCGGCTCGTCCGGCACCTTCGGCGTGGTGGCGGAAGCGGATGGCGAGATCGTCGGCAGCAACTTCATGACCGACGACGAAGCGATTTTCGGCATCGGCCCCATCACCATCGATCCCAAAGTGCAGAATGTGGGCGCGGGCGCGGCACTGATGCGGGCGGTGCTGACGCATGCGGAAGAAAAGCGGGCGGCCGGCGTGCGCCTGGTGCAGGCGGGTTATCACATGCGCTCGCTGTCGCTGTACGCGAAGCTCGGCTTCGAGGTGCGCGAGCATCTGTCGTGTATTCAAGGGCCGGCGCTGGGCGAACGCATGGATGGCTATGTTGTGCGCGCCGCCCGGCCAGCGGATGCAGCGGCAGCCAATGCGCTCTGCCTTCAGGTGCACGGACATGATCGTCGATGCCAGGTCGAGGAAGGCTTTGCCAAAGGCGCGCCCGCCATGGTGGTGGAGCGGCAGGGGCGGCTCACCGGCTACACGACGAACATCGCATTCTTCGGCCACACCGTCGGCGAAACCACCGACGATGTGAAAGCGCTGATTGGCGCGGCGGAAGCCTTCGGCGGCCCTGGTTTTCTCGTGCCGTCGCGCAATGGCGAGCTGTTGCGCTGGTGTCTGGCGCATGGCCTTCGCATCACCCAGGCGCTGACGTTGATGACCATCGGCCTCTACAATCAACCCGCCGGCGCGTGGCTGCCGTCGATCCTGTACTGAACCCATGTCCGGGGACGCCAACATCAGCACAGCGTCGCGCGAATGCGGCACCTGCACGATGTGCTGCAAGCTGATGGGCATCGCCGCTCTCGACAAACCGGCGGGGCAATGGTGCCCCCACTGCAAACCGGACCGCGGCTGCGCCATTTACGGGCAACGGCCGGAGGAGTGCCGCGAGTTCGATTGCGGCTGGTTGCGCATGCCGCAGCTGGACGAGCGCTGGAAGCCGTCCATCTGCAAATTCGTGCTGGCGACGGACGAAACGTATGCGCACATGAAGATCGTGGTCGATCCGGCGCGTGCCGATGCGTGGCGCCGCGAGCCGTACTACTCCACCTTTCGGGGATGGGCGCAGGCGGGGCCCGAGCAGGGCATGAAGATCATGGTGGCGGTCGGCAGGCGTGCCATCGTCATCTTGCCGGACCGCGAGGTCGACCTCGGCATACTGGAGGCGGACGAACGCGTGGTCACCGTGCGCACCGAAACGCCGTTCGGCACCCGCTTCGATGCGTTGAAGCTGCACAAGGACGATCCGCGCGTCACGCAGACTTAAATGCGAGCAGTGTGGCGTTCACCCGCGGCTGGTGCTCCAGGCGGTGAAGGCGATGAACAGCATGTTCGGCTCGTCCGCTTCGCCAAGCGGCGCCACGAACAATTCCGTGGTCAGCCACGTCTTCGCCTGGAAAAGAATGCGGGTGGTGACGCGCAACGGCGCCTTTTTCTCGCGCACCGCATCGAACACGCGGCGCCAACGCATCTCGATCTCAGGCGGCAGGAATTCGTGAATGAAGCGTCCGGTCATTGCGCCGAACACGTTCTCCCAATCGCTGCCCGCGCGGCGGATGAAATACTCCACATGGGGGGCGGAATCGCGGCGGATCTCGACCAGCCCGGTATGCTGCGTGAACTTGCGCATGGCGGTGGGGTTGAGATCGGCGCGCGAGGGCATCGCGCGGCCATCCAATCGCGAATGCCAGTATTCACTGGCGAGCCGCGTGGGCTCCCGCGTGAAATGAAGGTCCCAATCCAATTGCAGCTTCTGGGTTCGCGCGGCGACGAGATTGCTGCCGGTGGTATCTGACATGGAGTCACTCTACCACCACTCGGGCGCGGGCACACACCTCGGCTGGGTCAAACAGATTAATACGTTAACGGTGCCTGCGGCGCATGAGCTATCCTGCCGGCGGGTGACCTGTACGGTATACAGATGACGATGCTTTCCGGCTCGTGCTCCTGCGGTGCGGTGAAATTCCGCCTCATCGCCGCGCCTATGTTCGTGCATTGCTGCCACTGCACCGATTGCCAGCGGCAGACGGGCTCGGCCTTCGTGCTCAACGCCCTCATCGAAGCCGATCGCGTGGAGTTGCTGCAAGGCGCGACGCGGGGTTATCCGCAGCCGACCGACTCCGGACGGCCGCATATCATCCAGCGCTGCGCGGATTGCGGCACAGCGCTGTGGAGCAATTACGGCGGTCGCGAGCAGGTGCGTTTCGTACGCATCGGCACTCTGGATGAAGCGCGCACGCTGCCGCCCGATGTGCATATTTACACGCGATCGAAACAGCCATGGGTGACGCTGCCGGGAGACAGAGCCGGCGCCGCAGGAGCGTCGTCAGGCGAAGTGGGAACCGGTTCGCCGTCCGACGGAGCGACCACAAAGAAGCCTGCGGAAGTATTCGAAGCGTATTACGAGATCGCCAAACTGTGGCCGCCGGAAAGTCTTGCACGCCGCAAGGCCCTCTTCGGCTGAGGATGCCGTAAGCCAAATTGTCGGATGCGTAAGCGGAATTGAATCGCATCGGCCCTCTACGAAACCTTACGGTCGGGCCAGGAAAATCCTGGCAACACGCAATCCAGCAGCATGGCCGCATTTGAATTTCGCCGGTTTGACGCCGCGCTCGGCGCCGAAATCCGTGGCGTCGATCTATCGACGCCGCTCGACGATGAAACCTTCGCGCAAATCCGCCACGCCCTGCTGGAAGGCAATGGGCTTCTGCTCTTCCGCGATCAGCGCCTCACGCCGGAAGACCAGATCGCCTTCAGCCGCCGCTTCGGGCCGTTGATGATTCA
>DATAVX010000067.1:0-4663 GCA_036267535.1 Steroidobacteraceae bacterium | reverse complement strand
GTGAGGAAGCCGCGCGCGCTGCGCCGTACTGCCATCCGCGACAGGGCAACACCGGCGACGAGGCCGGTGGCGGTGAAACGGAAATGCCGCTCGCCGAGCGCCTGAAGGCCTACCAGCGGCGCGATGAGATCGCGGCCGCCGGCGGCAAGGTGGTGGAGCTGAAGCGGCCCAGCGATCCGACACCCGGATAGGGACTTCGCAGCGTGGGCGCCGGGAATGGCTGACCAGCACGCTGGTGCCGATTCCGCCGGCAGAACACGCCGGCGGCAGCACCGGGCACTGAGGTCAAGAGGTCTCCGAAGGCGGCAAATTAGAAATATCCTTATAAAACAAAATAGTACGGCATTTTCTTCCCGTTTTGCTTGATACGGCAGTGGATGGGCCGGTCGTTGGGCGCCTCGACGCCTCCGCCACCGATGGCCGGACTGGGGCCGAAGCGATCCGAGGACCGCCCTGAGCGCCAAGGCCGATCGGGCCTGACAGTTCAGCGCCGACGGCTCGAATGCTGCTGGTGATGGCTGTAGGCGGCGCGCACCCTCAAATAGGCCGGGCGGGCTTTGCCTTTTGGCAACCAGCTTCGGCTCATCATCGGCCGATGACAGGGGTTTCGAGACCAGTACGCGCACGCGCGTGCGCGCGCGTCATGGGGTCTTACAATCGGCCGCCGCGGCGCAAGGATCGGCCGAGATGCGGCGCCAAAACGCGCGCCGGCGGAAGCTGCCTGGTTAGGGCCGAGCCGGGGAAGGCCCGTTGCCGATTTCATGGCGGGATGTCGACGGGACCAAAGACGGATGCCGGCCGCGCCCGTATCGCGGAGGCGCAGCGGCAGCGGTGGCGCGCCTACCGGGCGCACACGGCGCCGGCGACGTCAGCGGCCGGTCCTGAGGATCGTGGGAGCGCACGACAATGAGCTCGGTCACCGCGGATCCTGGTTGGCGCATCCTGGTGCCATTCGATCGCCGCGAAGGCCTGCCGCTTAAGCAGGCCGCTGCGATTGCCGGCAGGTCAGAATCGACGATCCGGACCTGGTGCCAGCGCGACGGCATCGGTCGGCGCGTCGCCGGTGGCGCCTGGGTGGTGTCGCAGGTGGCCTTTCAGATGCTGCTCGATGGCGATCGCGCCGCATTGCGCGCCTACCTGGACGGCGTCCGCACAGTAGAACCGGTCGCGGGCTATTATCGAAGGCTCGGCCTCGAGTTGGTGCTCGACGAGATGAAGGTGAGCGCCTCGCGCCTCACTTAGCGGGCCGAATTGCTGCTGCGCTTTGATTGTTTTTCAAAGAATATCAAACGTGGTGAGTACCCAGCTTCACCAGTTTCCGCAAAATCCGCAATCTCCGCAGGGCGCATCGCCGCGCACGCTGATGGTGAGCGTCGACGTGCTACGCCTGACGCACGAGCGCAGTCGAACAAGGAGAAAGTTACGACGTGACAGCCACCGCCGTCCGCAAAGTCCCCACGCCGCGATTTCCAGAGCGGCTTCAGTTTCGCTGCCCGCCGGCGTTGACGAGAATGCTCGCTGTCGCGTCCGACAAGGAGATGACCACCGCCTCAGATTACGTAAGACGCGCGGTCGTGACCCAATTGAGAGCCGACGGCTATCAATCCAAAGAACAGGCGTAGCGAGTGGCACAGCAGCAACCCGATCAACCGAACGCCGGCGGACAAGGCAACAACAATTCGAGCTACGCGGAAGTGCGCTCGCCGCAGTTCGTCGGGGGCTCGCTCAATTCCACCACCGGCAATATCGACCAGTCGTCGGCCGGTCTTGCATCGGGCGCGCCGACACCGCCGCCACCGGCGGCTCCGACCACGCAGCTCGCCAATGTCGACGTGCCGAAGGCACCGAGCATCGCTGGCACCCTCGTTAAAGGTGTCGCGGGCGCGGCGGTGCCGGCGCTCACGGCCGATCTCGGAACCAAGTTGGGCGCGGGACAGGGATTGTCCGATGCCGTGAGCGGCGTCGGCAGCGACGTGGCCTCGCTTGGCTCCAAGATCACGGGCGGCCTCATTCCGGCAGGGGCCAGCACAAGCGCGGCTCCGATCAACAGTGGCATCCAGGCCGGCACGACTTCCGCCGGCGACCTGACAGCATCCACGCCTGTCACCAGCACGGCGTCGGATGTGGCGAGCAATTCGCTCGGATCGACGCTTGGCGGAGCTGCCGCCGAGGGCATCACGACCTTTGGGGTGGATCTGGCAACGGGTCAGCCGCTCAAGCAATCCGCCGAAGCTGGCGCCGGTGCTGCGGTGGGCTTTGCGATCGGCAACGTCATTCTTCCAGGCATTGGTGGTTTCGTCGGTGGAGCGCTGGGCTCTTTGTTTTGCCACGTCGCCGGCACGCTGGTTCGGATGGAAGACGGAACGCTTAAGCCGGTCGAGCAACTGAAATTCCCTGACCGCGTTTTCCTTGGAGGAGAAGTGGTCGGGCACGGAGAGATTTGGATTACAAATCTTTTCAGGTACCGAGGCGTCGTGGTGAACGGTCAGCATGCCGTGTTCGAGGGTGGCAGGTGGCTTCGGGTCAAAGATGCGGCGACAGCCGTGCGGATTGACGTTCCCAAATGCGCGGTCGCTTACCCGATTGTCACAGAGCACCATCTCATGGTGTTAGAGACGCACATCGCTGCCGACGTCGCTGAGACAAACGAGGATACGGGCGCCGTTGCGCGCCTCGCAGAGCTCAACGCAAACAGCGAGCGCAATCTGCGCCTGGTGGAAGTGGAGGAGAGGCTCGAGGAAACACTATCGACCCACGATCTCGGAACAATGCAGACGCGCGTGCTCGACGCCGGACAGGTCGAGCAGAGTGCAAAAAACCACAATCTTTTTCCCGAAAACGTCCGCGCTGAAATCGTCGCGGCGAGGGCAATTTCCCCCCTAGCAAAGTAGCAGGGGAGGTGCGTTTAACGCGTCACGGAGCGTCCTAGAGGCTCGGATTTTCGAAAAAGCGCCGTCAAAGGCCGGGAGCATCGAATTTAACACTTTACGGAGTTGAGCCGAGGAGCTTCAGGCCATCTACCGCCGGGCTCCAGTCGGGGGAAAGCTTCAGCGCCGCTTTGTAATCCGATATTGCGTTGTCGCGCTGGCCAATTGCTGCGAAGGCGCGAGCGCGAGACCAGTAGGTCCCGACGGTGACGCCTAACTCGGGCTTAAGATCGAGCGCTCGAGTGTAATCGGAAATCGCTTGGGCATATTCAGAGAGGGCTCGAGTTTTTGTTGCAGGGTCGTAATTGTCCCTGAATCCCAATCCAGCAAAATAGTCCCCGCGCGAAAGGTAGACTGCCGTGAATCCGGGTTTGAGCGCGATCGCCTTGTTGTAGTCAGCGACTGCTGCGTCGTGGCTGTTTTCCATTAGGTAAGCGTTGCCGCGCCAAAAGTAGGCGTCGGCGAACTGGGGATCGTACTCAATCGCTTGAGTAAGATCGCCTACCGCGTTCTCGTAAAGTGTTTTGCCGTAATAGTGAGTGCCGCGTATTTTATATATGATGGCAATCTTTGATGCTGGCAGGTGACCGTTCCGTATTAGCTGGGTGCAGAAATCAATGCGCTCATCGATTGTGAGAACAGTGGGGGAGTCCATCCTCGCCCCTTCGCAGCGTTCCCACTCCGCGTCTGAAACCTGCGCCGCTGCCGGAAGCGCGATGCAAGATAAGGTCGCTAAGGCAATGGCTAGCCGGACAAGCACAAAGACTTTTTTATACACACCTTCTCTCCCATGCTCGGTGCGCCGAACACATTAGCGGCTCGCAGCCGTAATCTTGAACGGTCCGCTGTCTTCGTTTACTGCGGTGTCGATCGCAACGCCGGCCATGCCTCCGGCCATCCCAGCCGCGAGATATTCGCCGCGCGGTGAAACCACGAACGCATAATCCTTGCCTGCCTCGACGTTGAACCTCACGCTGTAACGCCCTGGGCTCGACCACACTGATGCGCCGACAATCGATGCGCCTGGTGCGATGGCCGTTGAGTAGCGCTCGCCAATTCCGAGGTTGGCGACACGTTCACCGTTGAGATCGATCGCCACCGGAGCGAGCAGGGAATACGGGGCGCTGGTTCGGATAACTGTAAGCCGCGCGCTGCCGGCGGGTGAGGGCGCCAGCGGACCCGATGTAGTCGGCGCCGACGAAGCGACCGCACATCCACCGAGCGCGAGCGCAGTCAGTGCGGCAAGCGCTTTGAGTGTCCGTGTCGACATTGGAACGCTCCCCCAGACAACCCGATTGTGCGTCCGAATAAGCCGAACAGTCCAGAGGCGTCGAATACCGATCGGCAACTACGCGGCCAATGATAACTCCGTGCACGATCTTTCATCGCTTGAGCGCGAGCTGCTGACACGCTTCGACACCGGCCAGAGCTTCAGCGGTTTGTCAGGCGCCGGCTTCAGCATTTCGACATCGGCTTTCGCTGATAGCCAAGGCTGGCATGTAGCAATTTTCGAGTGAGTTCGGCGCTGTGTTCGTCTGTTCAATTGCGACCAACCCCACGCCCATTGCCACCTTGTCGTTGGTTGCTTTCTGATCCTGCATACCGGCTGGAGGCAATACGTTCCAGCACGCACCGCCGCCCCTGCCGCTAGTGGCCTTTTCTATTTCCGCAAAAACCCCTTAAATTGCAGATTGCGGAGCGAAGATCGCCATGCTCACGCTACCCAGCTTGACCTT
>DATAVX010000066.1:0-1511 GCA_036267535.1 Steroidobacteraceae bacterium | reverse complement strand
CTGGAGGCTGACTCGCCGGGCGGGATTTCCAGGCGGCGAAAAATCCGATTCGCTCTCGTGCGGCGCGCCGAGTCGCGGCATGGGGGATTGGGATGGCCTTGGCCTTGGAGATCACACGCAAGGAGCACTCGGCGGCGGAGTTGCGCCGCATCGGCGGGAAGTGCCAGGACGCCGCCCAGGTGCGCCGACTGCTGGCGCTGGCGCTGGTTCTGGACGGCCGCTCGCGCACGGAGGCGGCGGAACAGAACGGGATGGACCGGCAGACCCTGCGCGACTGGGTGCATCGCTACAACGAATTCGGCATGGCCGGCTTGCCGTCGCGCAAGAGCCCCGGCCGCGCGCCCGCGCTCGATGCGGCGCAGCTGGAAGAATTACGGCAGCTCGTGATCCACGGTCCCGACCCAGAGCGCGATGAGGTGGCGCGCTGGCGTTGCAAGGACCTACGGGATGAAGTCGCGCGCCGGTTCAATGTTGCCGTGCACGAAAGCACCATCGGCAAATGGCTGCATCGCCTGCGCCTGACCCCGCTGCAGCCGCGGCCTTGCCATCCTAAGAAGGACGCCGCCGCGGAGACGGCTTTTAAAAAAACTTTGCCCCGCTGCTGAAATCCGCATTGCTGTCGTGCAGCGCCGAAACTCCTGTCGAGATCTGGTTTCAAGATGAAGCGCGGGTGGGCCAGAAAGGCACGCACGCCTATATCTGGGCGCCGGTCGGCTCGCGTCCGGTGATGGTGCGCGACAACCGGCACGACTCCGCGTATCTGTTCGGCGCGATCTGTCCGGAGCGTGGCGTCGGCGCTGCCCTGATCATGCCGGGGGCGAACACCGAGGCCATGAGCGAGCACCTGGCCGAGATCGCCACGCAAGTCAGGCCGGGCGCGCACGCTGTGCTGATCTGCGACGGCGCGGGGTGGCACCAGAGCGGCGGCGAATTGCGCATCCCCGACAACATGAGCTTGTTACCGCTGCCGCCGTACTGCCCGGAACTCAATCCGATGGAGAATGTCTGGCAATACCTGCGTGAGAACAAACTCTGCGCCAAGGTTTGGGACAGCTACGAAGCCATCGTCGATGCCTGCCGACGAGCGTGGCATTTCCTGATCAACGACCCAGACCGCATCCGATCCCTCGGTCAACGCGAGTGGGCCTGTGTCAATCTTTAGGCGGATTGGTATTACTCGACGCTTGGCAATTTGGATAGGGCGCTGGCGAAGGTTTGGGAACAGGCTGCCGCTGCTGCGCTGTGAACCGCCGCCTGCGGCCGATGATCGATAAGGACGAATTCGGCGAGGATGGAGAGCAGCGCGCTTTTATCGACCGCGCAGGAGTGCGAGCGGTATACCGCGTGATGGATGACGAGTGGCTCAACGATTCGTCGAACGGGCACACGACGGAATACAAGCGCTTATTGCGCGCCTACATCGCCACTCTGGCCTGTTCTGGTATCCGGCCCGGACTTGAATCGAAGCGGGTTCGGATTGGAGATGTTCTGTTCAAACGCCAGCAAGGTCG
>DATAVX010000065.1:0-1514 GCA_036267535.1 Steroidobacteraceae bacterium | reverse complement strand
TAGGCCGGTACTTCAAGGTCGCTGTCGATGCCGAAGAGTTGGCGGATCGACACTTTCATGTCCGGGAGACCGGATTCCGTCGTTGCTGCGAGACTCATTGCTCCTCCGAGACCCCGGCGCGTTTCGCTCGCCGCGGGCAGTCAAATGCGCCCTAGATGTAGCAGAAACGCGCGACCCGGCGAAAGGCGTCTGCACAGGTCAGCAGAAGCCGGCGGACTTGAGGTAATTATAGGCCGCAATGATCTCCCGAAGCTGCTCCTCGGAGGCACGATCACCGCCATTGGCGTCGGGGTGATGGCGTTTCACCAACATCTTGAATTTAGCCTTGATATCGGCCTTTTTGGCGTTGCCTTCAAGGCCGAGCACGTCAAGGGCGCGGCGCTGCGCGTTGAAAATCTTGCGCTCCTCGGCCGTGCTGTGCGCAGGGCCATTGCCCTGGCCGATCCCTTCGCCGAACAACGAGAACGGATCCTCGGCGGTCCAGCCGGTGGACCGCAAACCGGCCCGCCCGCGCCGGGTTGCGCGCTGGCCGCCGACTGAGCCCATCTTCCAGGTCGGGCGATGGCCGGTAATATCGTCCTTCTGGTACCGAGCAATCGCATCATCGTTCATGCCGGCGAAGAAATTATAGGAATTATTGTATTCGCGCACGTGATCGAGGCAGAATCGCCAATACTCGCCGGCGTGCAGCCGTCCCTTTGGCGCCCGGTGGGTCGCCGGCGCCTTGCAGTTCGGCCATTCGCAGGGCGGCAGCTCGGCGCGCAGCCGGCGGTCCTGGTCCGGCTTCACCCTGATTCGGTCGAAGAGCGGCGAATTCGTCATCATCTGCGATTATGCGGGCGCGTCGGTTAAACCTTCAAGACTTGACAGACGCGAAATCGCCGCGCTGCGGTTTGTGCCGCCTCACATTCGCGTGGCGTCGCGACCAACGTCGCATGCGGAGCCCCCGCGCCGGCGACTTTTCTGTGCTCCCGCATTACAGACTTCCCTGACACCCAGTCCGGAGTAGTTGACGCCATGACCATGCAGGACGCCATCACCACAAAGCTCGCGGCCGCATTCTCACCCGAGAGCCTGCGCGTTGAGGACGAATCCCACTTGCACGCAGGCCATGCCGGACACCGCCCCGGCGGCGCGACTCATTTCCGGGTTTATATTGTGTCTGATGCGTTCCGTGGAAAGGGTCGCCTCGATCGTCATCGCATGATCAACGCCGCGCTGGCCGGCGAGCTAAAGGGCGGTGTGCACGCGCTGGCCATTCACGCCCAGGCGCCGGGCGAGAGTAACTAGCCGATCGGTCGGCATCAACACCCCAATATCAAATGCGCTCGGCGATGGCTTGCGTCCTGGAAGTGCCTGGACGCAAGCATCAGCGCGTGCTCCCGCCGAACGGCTCGATCGTGAAGGGGCACCTGGAGTGCTGCGAAAGCAGTTTCTAGCTGCGCGCGTACGGCCCATACCCCGGGCGGTAGCTCTTATCGTCGAGGAACTGGCTCATGCCCTTTGAGCGACCG
>DATAVX010000064.1:0-37368 GCA_036267535.1 Steroidobacteraceae bacterium | reverse complement strand
CGCTGACTGATCGAGCTCGCCCATTGAACCGCCGCAGCTACACGGAGAAGCGCTCCGAGAATGCGCAACCTATGAACGCCGTAGTATCGCTGGCGGTGTTCGGCTACTGCGTCGTGGCGGCCGTCCTGACGCTGCGCCTTTGTGCCGGTGTAGGCTTCGCGGTGCGGTTGCGCAATCAAGCCGAACGCGTGATTTTTCCATTTGACCCTGAACTGGATGTGCGCGCGACGCAGCGGCTCGCGACCCCCGCAACCATCGGCTCGAGCGTGCTGTTGCCGAGCAGCTATTCCTTGTGGGATGGTGCCACTTTGCGCATTGTCCTGTCGCACGAGCGGGCTCACGTGCGGCAGAAGGACTTCTACGTCCATGCGCTGGCAGGATTGCATTGCGCATTGTTCTGGTTCAATCCTTTCAGCTGGTGGCTGCAGCGGCAGCTTTCCGAACTCGGCGAGGCGTTGAGCGATTGCGCTGCGGCGGAGCAGGCGGAGAGCCGTACTTCTTACGCGGAAACATTGCTGGCATTTGCCACGCGCGCCCGCTGGCCGATGACCGGCGTTGCGATGGCGAGCACCAGCAACCTGGCACCACGCATTGAAAGACTATTGAACGACCGCGGGTTCGAGCGCTCGTTTGCGCCGCGGCATCGCCTGCCTTTTGTTGCCGCCGGCATCGTCATGCTGGCCATGGTTGCATCGACCTCGATGGTCCGAGTGCACGCCGCTTCGACCGTGATCGATGCGGCGGCAGCCGTTGACGCGCCCGTGACGGACACCCTGGCGCCCGCGGCGACCGCCGGCCCCGCGGCGAGCAACACGAATAGCGACGCTCAATCCAAGAGCGGCACGCAGACTCGAACCGATACGCAAACCACAAGTAAGACGCGCCCCGCGAAGCAGCCCGCCAAGGCTGGAAAGCTGTCCGACAAGGACTTTGATTCCGACAAGTTAGATGCCGGCGATCGCGACACGTTGGTTGAAAATGACGATGCGGCGCGGATCCAGGATGATGAGGGAATTCTCGCAATCCATTCCGGCCATTCGCGCATCATGTTCGATTCAGGCGATCTGCTTCCCCGGCAAAGCGGCGACTACATTTATTTTCAGCACGACGGCAAGCCCTACCTGATTCAGGACTCGCAGGTCATCGCCAAGGCGCAAGCGCTGCTCGAACCGGTAAAAGCGCTCGGCGAGAAGCAGAAGGAACTGGGGCGGCAGCAATCCTTGTTGGGCGCTCAGCAAGGTATGCTGGGTTCGCAGCAACATGCGATAAAATTGGCCGAGAGCCCCGAGTTCAAACGTGAAATCTCTGAACTCGAAAAGACGATCAAGGATTTCGATCTGCCGCGCTTGGCGGCGCAAATCGATGAGCGGGCCCTGGCGCAAATGCAGGCGCACCTAGGAGAGATTCAAGCGCGCGTCGGTCAGCTGCAATCGGAATTCGGCCGGGAGCAGGGAAAATTCGGCGAGAAACAGGGCGAGCTCGGCGAGCAGCAAGGCAAATTGGGCGAGCAGCAGGCGCTTCTGGGCGAGCAGCAGCGCAAGATTGTCGAAGATGTCCGCCGCAAATTGAAGCCGATTATCGAGCAGGCGATCCGCGAGGGCAGGGCCACGCCGATGGATGAGTGATGCAGGCGCTGCGCCTCAATCCGCGCCTCAATCCCACGACTCATTCATATCTTCCGGATCGTCCATTTCGCAGCTGTCGGCGGTCTCCGGTTGCAGTGTTGACCATTCACCGTGCGACCAAACGGCCGTTGCGATGCCGGCGGTGGAAAGCTCGCGCCGCAGCGGTTTGGGGCCAAAGCGGCTCGCAATGAGGCTCAAGCCCGGGTTGTGTCCGCAGATCATGATGTGATTTAACGATGCCGCCCGATGCGCGAGCAGCTGCCAGGTTCGCTCCGGCGATGCCAGATATAGCTCGCGCGCGCATTGCAGTTGTTTCGCATCAAGTTCGCAGGTCGCCGCAATGATTTCAGCCGTCGCCCAGGCCCGCTCAGCGGGACTCACCAGAATGAGATCGGGCACGAGGTTTCGTTTGACCAGGCGCGAAGCCATTTCCTGCGCTTCAATGCAGCCGCGGTGAGTCAGCGGACGTTCGTAATCCTCCGGATAGGCGTCGGCGGCTTCTGCCTGCCCATGCCGCAATAATGTCAGCCTGCGTGTACCCACAGATGTCCGTTCTCGATTTTGGTTTCGAACACGCGCACCGGCTCGTAAGCGGGCGGCGTCAGTGCTTCGCCCGTGCGCAGGCAAAATCTCGCGCCGTGTCGCGGGCAGATGATTTCATTGCCCTCGATCTCACCGCCGGTCAGGGGAGCGCCGTCATGAGTGCAAATATCTTCGATGGCAAAGTACTCATCGCCGCTGCGGACGACGGCAATCATGCGGCGGCCGACCGACACGGACTTGGCTTGCCCATCCGGCAGCTCATGGGTCAGCCCGGCATCAACCCAGGTCACAGGATGTGCCTCGCCTCACTCACATCATGCCCGTCTGCAGCCGGGCCTCGTCCGACATCATGGTTTGGTTCCACGGCGGGTCGAAAACCAGCTCCACATTGGCCTGCGCGACGGTCGGAATGATTTGCACCTTGTCGCGCACGTCCTGCACCAGCACTTCACCCATGCCGCAGCCCGGCGCGGTGAGAGTCATCTTGATGTCGACGGTACGCGTCGCGTCCGCATATTTGCTGACGTCGCACTCGTAGACCAGCCCGAGATCGACGATATTGACCGGTATTTCCGGGTCGTAGCAAGTCTTCAATTGCTGCCAAATGATATTCTTGATGTCTTCCTCGGATGCCCCGGGAGGAACCTCCGGCGCTTTTGCCGAGGTCTTGCCGATGGCATCGGCATCCTGACCCGCAATACGGAACAGGTTACCGTCGATATAGACCGTGAAGCTTCCGCCCAACGCCTGCGTGATGTAGCCGACCGAGCCCAGCTTGAGGTTGACTTCGGTACCGGCCGGAATTGCCACCGCCTTGACGTCGCGCTGCACGACGATGGGTTCGTTTTCGTAAGAGCGCATTCAGCAGCTCACTCGGTCGACACCGGAGGCACGGACTTCAAGTCCGCGGCCTTGAGCGCGGAAGCGAGCGTGTGCCAGCAGAGACTCGCGCACTTGACGCGCGCCGGATATTCGCGCACGCCGGATAGGGCGGCCAGCTTGCCCAATTCATCCGCCGGCGGCGCCGCATCGTCGGTCAGCAATTGATGCACGCGGTCAAAAAGAGTCAGCGCCGCCGCGCGGCTCTTGCCCTTTACGGCTTCGGTCATCAGCGAGGCGGAGGCGGTCGATATGGCGCAGCCCTGGCCTTCGAAGCGAATGTCGCTGATGGTGCCATCGTTCAGTTTGAGGCGCAGCGTCAGATGATCGCCGCACATCGGATTGAAACCCTCGACGCTGGCGTCGGCCGCGTCCAAACTGCCGAAGTTGCGCGGCCGCCGGTTGTGGTCGAGTATGACGTCGCGGTAAAGATCGTTGAGTTCCATGGCAATCAGGCAAACAGCTTGCGCGCGCGTTCGATCCCTGCGCCAAGCCGATCGATTTCCTCGAAGGTGTTGTAGAAAGCGAACGACGCTCGAGCCGTTGCCGGCACTTTGAAGAAATCCATGACCGGCATTGCGCAATGATGGCCGGTACGAACTGCAATGCCGTCCTCGTCGAGGATCGTGCCCAAGTCATGAGGATGCACGCCTGCTACGACGAAGGAAACCAGGCTCGCTTTGTCGGGCGCAGTCCCCACGATGCGCAGCGCGGAAATTTTGCCGAGTACGGCCGTGGCATGATGGAGCAGGTCGTTTTCGTGGGCATGCGCCGCAGCCAAATCCAGTCCAGACAAAAAATCGACTGCCGCACCCAGGCCGATGACGCCGGAAATATTGGGGGTTCCCGCCTCGAATTTATTCGGCAAGGCATTGTAGGTGGTCTTGGCGAAGGTCACGCTCAGAATCATTTCACCGCCGCCCTGCCATGGCGGCATTCGATCGAGCAGCTGCTCGCGCCCGTAGAGCACCCCGACGCCCGTGGGCCCGTACATCTTATGGCTGGAAAAGGCGTAGAAATCGCAGCCCAAGTCTTGCACGTCCACGCTCATGTGCGAGATCGCTTGCGCGCCATCGATCAGCGTGACGATGCCGCGGGCTTTGGCGGCGGCGATCAGTCGCCGCACCGGCAGGATCGTGCCCAAAGAGTTGGACACATGAGCGCATGCCAGAATTTTGGTGCGCGCATTCATGCGGGCGGCCGCCGCCTCGAGATGCACCTCGCCCCGGGCGTCCATGGGCGCAACCACGAGCTTGGCGCCGGTCTGCTCGCAGACCATTTGCCAGGGCACGATGTTCGCGTGATGTTCAAGATGGGTGATGAGCACTTCATCGCCGGGCTGCAAGGTCGGCCGCGCATGGCTTTGCGCGACGAGATTGATCGCTTCGGTCGTGCCGCGCACGAAGATGACCTCGTTGCGCGAGCGCGCATTGACGAAGCGAGCGACGCGGTCGCGCGCGCCCTCGTACATCGCGGTTGCCTCCTGGCTCAGGGTATGAACACCGCGATGGATGTTGGCGTGGTGGCGGCGTTCGTAGCCGTCGACCGCGTCGATGACCGGTTGCGCCCGCTGCGCCGAAGCGCCGTTGTCCAGATAGGCCAGCGGCTTGCCGTGCACGGTGCGCGCAAGGATCGGGAACTGCCGGCGCGCGGCTTCGACATCGAAGGTCCGGTCGGAGGGGGCGAGTGCGATATTTTTCATCTAAAATTCCGCAATATTTGCGAGTCGGGCAATTGGCCGATCAGCGCGCTCTCGATCGCGGAACGCGCCGAACTCACGGACATGCCGGTGAGCACGTCGGCCAGAAATGCGAACACCAGCAGGCTTTGGGCGGTGTCGCGCTCGAGACCGCGCGACAGCAAGTAGAACAGCATGTCCGGATCGAGTCGGCCGGTGGTGGCGCCATGCGCGCACTTGACTTCGTCGGCGTGAATCTCGAGCTGCGGGCGCGTATCGATCTCTGCGCGGGGCGAGAGCAGCAGGCCGCGGCAGGATTGGTTCGAGTCGGAGCCATTGGCGCCCGCCTCGACGATGACCTTGCTATTGAAGATCACGCGGCTCGCGTCACCCGCAATGGCACGCGCGGTCTGGCGGCTGCGGGTATCGGCAGCCGCATGGGTGACGATATTCACGCAGTCCACATGCCGATCTTGATGTCCGACCAGCAGTGAGTAGCTCTCGAGAGCCGCGCCGCGCTCCATCAGGCGCGCTTCCAGAGATGCGCGCACCAGCCCGCCTCCGAGCGCGATGGTAAACTGCCTGCACTGACTGTTCTGAGATTGGCGAATGTCCAACGAGTCCAAGTGCGTGGCACCGGCGCCGCTTGCGAATACGCGGTAGTGTTCCAGCCGCGCATCGCGGGCAAGGGCGATATGGGTGTTGGAATTCGTGAGCGGGGGAATGCCGCTCTGCGCGGCGTGATGCTCGATGATGACGGCGCTGGCCCCGGGGATTGCGTCGATGATGATGCGTGGATGCGCAGCCTGCGCGCCGTCCCCTGCGGCCAGGTGCCGAATGACGATGGGTGTCGACACAGCCTCGGTGATTTTCAAATATAAGCCGTCGATGAACAGTGCGGTGTTGAGCAGCACCCAACGGCGCTGATCCGCATCGGATGCAGGATCAAAAAAGCGCGCCAATGAATGCGAATCGTGTTTATATAAGTATCGTATGCTATTGATTTCAAGACCTTTAATGATCGGCAAATCCGCATTCAATACCGGGCAGCCATTTACCATCGTCAAGACGGCCGCGTGCTGCTGCGAATCCACGAGCGAAAGCTCGGCCGAATCTTGAGTGCCGCCCGGCTCGCAAGCCGCGGCTGCAAAGCTCTGCGCCGCGACGCTGCGCAAGTCGGTGTAGTGCCAGCTCTCATCGCGCAGCGACGGCAATCCCAGCTCGAGGAACCGGCGCATGGCCTGTTCGCGGATCGGCTGCAGCGCGTCGGGAACGCGCGCGCGCCACTGCGATTCGAAGGAGCGCAGCGCGGCGTTCATGCGACTTGCGCTCCCATGACCCAGTCGTAGCCGCGGCGTTCGAGCTCTTGCGCGAGAGATTTGTCGCCGGACTTCACGATACGCCCGCCGGATAGCACGTGCACCTGGTCCGGGGCGACGTGATCCAGCAGGCGTTGATAGTGCGTCACCAGCACGACTGCGCGCTTCGGGTCGCGCAGGCTGTTCACGCCCTCGGAAACGACCTTGAGCGCATCGATATCCAAACCCGAATCGGTTTCGTCCAGGATCGCGAGTTTCGGCTCGAGCACCAGCATCTGCAAAACCTCGTTGCGCTTTTTCTCGCCGCCGGAGAATCCTTCGTTGACGCCGCGAGTCAGGAACGATTCGCTCATTTGCATGAACTTCATTTTCTGGCGGATCAAAGCCAAGAAATCATAGGCGTCCACCTCCGGTTCGCCGGCCGCCTTGCGCTTCGCGTTGAGTGCGGCCTTGAGCAAGTACACGTTGTTGACGCCGGGAATTTCGACCGGATATTGAAAGCCGAGAAACAGTCCCGCGCGGGCGCGTTCCTCGGCGCGCATCGCCAGGAGATCTCGGCCCTCGAAGCTCACCGTGCCGCGCGTCACCTCATAATCCTCGCGCCCCGCCAGAACTTGCGCCAGCGTGCTTTTGCCCGAGCCGTTCGGCCCCATGATGGCGTGCACCTCGCCGGCGTTTACCTTGAGGGTCACGCCGTTGAGAATCTCTTTACCCGCGACGCGGGCTGTCAAATCGGAAATTTCAAGCAAGATGGTCCTCTCTTTCGCCGCCGCCTAGCCGACGGCTCCTTCCAGACTCACACTGAGCAGATTCTGCGCTTCGACGGCAAATTCCATCGGCAGCTCCTTGAACACGACCTTGCAGAATCCGCTCACAATCATATTGACCGCGTCCTCGGCGGAAATTCCCCGCTGCAGGCAATAAAACAACTGATCCTCGCCGATCTTGGAGGTGCTGGCCTCGTGCTCGACGGTCGCGGTGGGGTTCTTCACTTCCATGTAAGGAAAGGTGTGGGCCGCGCATTGCGGACCCATCAGCAGCGAATCGCACTGCGTGAAATTGCGGGCGCCGGCGGCACTCGGCAGAATCTTCACCAAGCCTCGGTAGGTATTCTCCGCGTGTCCGGCCGAAATGCCCTTTGACACAATCGTGCTCTTGGTGTTGCGGCCGATGTGGAGCATTTTCGTGCCGGTATCGGCTTGCTGATAATTGTTCGCCACGGCGACCGAATAGAACTCGCCGATCGAGTTCTCGCCCTTGAGCACGCAGCTCGGATATTTCCAGGTGATCGCAGAGCCGGTTTCGACTTGCGTCCACGAGATCTTGGAGTTGCGGCCGCGGCACTCGCCGCGCTTGGTGACGAAGTTGTAGATGCCGCCCAAGCCGTTCTCATCGCCCGGGTACCAGTTCTGCACCGTCGAATACTTGATCTGCGCATCGTCCAGGGCGATCAGCTCCACCACCGCGGCGTGCAGCTGGTTCTCGTCGCGCATGGGCGCGGTGCAGCCTTCCAGGTAGCTGACCGACGCGCCTTCCGCGGCGATGATCAGCGTGCGTTCGAATTGGCCGGTCTTTGCCGCGTTGATCCGAAAATAAGTCGACAGTTCCATCGGGCAACGCACGCCGGCCGGCACATAGACGAACGATCCGTCCGAGAACACCGCCGAGTTCAACGCCGCGAAAAAATTATCGCCCGTCGGTACGACGGTGCCGAGATAGCGCTCGATCAGTTCCGGGTGGTTGCGCACCGCATCGGAGAATGAGCAAAAAATGACGCCCGCTTTGCCGAGCTTCTCCTTGAATGTGGTCGCGACCGAGACGCTGTCGAATACGGCATCCACGGCAACGCCTGCGAGTCGCGCGCGCTCATGCAGCGGTATTCCCAATTTCTCATAGGTGGCGAGCAGCTTCGGGTCCACTTCATCCAAGCTTTTCGGCGCATTGGCCGGCGCCCTCGGCGCCGAGTAATAGGAAATCTCTTGGTAGTTGATGGGCTTGTAATGCACATGTGCCCAGGTGGGCTCGCGCATGGTCTGCCAGTGGCGGTATGCCTTCAGCCGCCAATTGAGCAGGAACTCAGGTTCGTGCTTCCTCTTGGAGATCGCCGCCACGACACCCTCGTCGAGACCGGGCGGCAGGCTATCGGACTCGATGTCGGTGATAAACCCGTGGCGATACTTCTGACCGACGAGGGCTTCGACTTCTTGCGATTTGCTAGACACGGTGTTCCAGGTATTTCAGATGTTATGTAAGTGAGGGCTCGTTTCAGGTATTCACGTGTATTTCCGACGCAAGATCGGTAATGCGCACACCCGTGGAATCGAGTCCTGCCAGCTGATGCAGAGTGAGGTCTTCCAGAGCACGGCGGATAGCCGCATTGACGCGCTGCCAGGCACCTCCGACCCGGCAGAGGCGTTCAATCCCGCATTGGCTGGACGCACCGCTGCATTCGGTGATGGCGATCGGTCCTTCAAATACGTCGAGAATCTGCGCTGCGGTGATCTGTGCGGGACTGCGCGCCAAATGGTAGCCACCTTGTGCACCGCGGGATGAAATCACCAATCCCGCACGCTGCAGTCCTTTTAGGACCTTGCTGACCGTAGGCCGGCTCAGGCGAGTGCGTTCGGCCAGTTCGGTTGCCGCGCGATGCGCGGCCGGCTCTTGCGCTAAGCTGGCGAGTACGACGGTGGCATAGTCGGTCATTTTTCCCATTCGCAGCATAAATGTAGCGCCCTCCGGACCGAAGCTTTATGTGGGACTATTTTAGTCCTATTTGGTCCTGACTTCCACCCGGAGGGCGGAGGCAATCCAGGTTTGTTATCCTTGCCTTAAGTTAACCGTCAATTTTCGAGAGAGATACGTAAGACATGAACATTGGAGAGCTAAATACGATTGCCCGCGGCATGGTGGCGAAAAATCGTGGACTTCTGGCCGCCGACGAAAGCAGCAGCACCATCAAAAAGCGCTTCGACACCATCAAGTTGGAGTCAACCGAGGAGAATCGCCGCGCCTACCGCGAGATGCTGTTCACTGCCCCCGGTGCGAAGGATTACATCAGCGGCGTCATCATGTACGACGAGACGCTGCGCCAAAAGACCCAGGACGGTGTGCCGTTCCCGGCCTATCTTGCCAAGGCGGGCATGATTCCCGGCATCAAGGTGGATTTGGGCGCCAAGCCCCTGGCAGGATTCCCCGGCGAGACCATGACCGAGGGTCTTGATGGCTTGCGCGAACGTTTTGCCGAATATCACAAGCTGGGGGCGCGCTTCGCCAAGTGGCGCGCCGTGATCAACATCGATTCGGGTATACCGAGCCGCTATGTCATCGATGCCAACGCGCAAGGGCTGGCGCGCTACGCGGCGCTCGCTCAAGAGGCGGGAATCGTCCCCATTGTGGAACCGGAAGTGCTCATGGACGGCTCGCATCCTCTGGAGCGCTGCGAGGAAGTCACAAATGCCGTGCTCGACAGCGTATTCAGCCATCTGTTTGCGGCGCGTGTCGTGTTGGAGGGCATGATTCTCAAGCCGAACATGGTCATTCCAGGCAAGAAATGCGCCGACCAGGCAACTCCGCAGCGCATCGCCGAAGCGACGGTCCGCACCCTGAAGCGTCAAGTGCCGCCGGCGGTGCCCGGTATCGCGTTTCTGTCAGGAGGCCAAAGTCCGGTGGATGCAACAGTGCACTTGAACCTCATGCACGCAGCAGGACCTTTGCCATGGGCCCTGACCTTCAGCTACGGGCGCGCTTTGCAGGAAGACGCGCTGAATGCTTGGGCGGGCAAACAGAGCGGGTTTGCCGCAGGCCAGAAGGCGCTCGCGAAGCGCGCGAAGCTCAATGGGCTGGCGGCGGTGGGGCAGTACAGTGCCGGCTTGGAATCCGCGGCGTAAGCACCCGCGTCCACGGCCGCCTCTATCCGACGCGGCCGCCTAGTCAAACCATTGAACGCATTTCCCCCCATCGTTGATATTCGAAATCTGGGCTACGCGATAAACGGGCGTCCCGTGTTTGCGGGTCTCGATATTCAGATTCCGCGCGGCAAGATCACTGCCGTGATGGGTCCCAGCGGCACCGGTAAAACCACGCTCCTGCGCCTGATCACGGGTCAAGTGCAGGCGGATGATGGCGCCATCGAAGTCGCAGGCGAGAACATGCGCGCGCTGTCGCGCGCAAATCTTTATATCTTGCGGCGCAAGATGGGAATGCTGTTTCAGAATGGCGCGCTGCTGACGGACTTGAGCGTTTTCGAGAACGTCGCGTTTCCGTTGCGCGAGCACACCAACCTCACCGAGCGGTTGATTCGGCAACTGGTGCTCACTAAATTGCAGGCCGTGGGGTTGCGCGGAGCGGCTGAGCTGCTGCCCGCCGAGTTATCCGGAGGAATGAGCCGGCGGGTGGCGCTGGCACGGGCGATCGTCATGGACCCGGAGCTGCTGATTTATGACGAGCCTTTTGTAGGTTTGGATCCTATTTCCTTGGGCGTGATTTTGCGACTGATTCGCCGCTTGAACGATACGCTGGGAATCACCAGCATCGTCGTATCGCACGATGTCTCGGAGATTTCCACGGTCGCGGATCAGGTGTTTCTGATATCAGGCGGCAAAGTGGTCGCCGGCGGCACACCCCAGGAACTCAAGTCCAATCCGACTGAGATCGTGAAACAGTTCATCGGGGGCCTGGCGGACGGTCCGGTGCCGTTCCATTTCCCGGCGCCGGATTATTTCGATGAACTCTTGTCGCGCAAAGAGGCTCTTTGAGCATGTTCAAGGAACTATGGGAAAGCTTTACCGACGCCCTCGAGGGATTGGGCTCGGTCGTGCACTTTTTGTTTCGCCTGGTGGTCAACTCACCGCGCGCCCTGTTGAGGTTCGACCTGATCTCACAACAGATCTTCAACTCGGGTGCCTTTTCGCTCGTGATCATCATGCTCTCCGGCCTGTTCGTCGGAATGGTGTTGGGTCTGCAGGGATTTCAACTGCTGCAGCGCTTCGGCTCGGAAGAAGCGCTGGGCACAGCGGCGACCATCGGCTTGGTCAAGGAACTGGGGCCCGTAGTGACCGCGTTGCTGTTTGCAGGAAGGGCCGGTACCGCCTTGGCGTCCGAATTGGGATTGATGCGTGCCACAGACCAGATCTCGGCCATGGAGATGATGGCAGTCGATCCCATCCAGCGCGTGGTGGTGCCGAGATTCTTGGGCGGCGTCATTTCCATGCCGTTGCTGGCCGCCATTTTCAGCGTCATCGGTATTTACGGCGCGCAGTTGGTCGGCGTACAGATCATGGGAGTCGACTCGGGCAGCTTCTGGTCGCAGATGCGTGCCGCGGTCGGCCTCTCGGATGTCACCGAAGGCATCGTGAAGAGCCTGACCTTCGGCGTTGCCTGCAGCCTCATCGCCGTCTACCAGGGATATTATGCGACGCCCACTGCGGAGGGCGTCGGCAGAGCCACCACACGCACGGTCGTTACGTCCGCGGTGGTGATTCTGTTCTTGGACTATCTGATTACCGCAGCGTTTTTGTAGGAGTGATGCTATGCGTAAGTCGCGCACTTTGAATCTCGGCACCGGCTCGTTCGTGCTGCTGGGCTTCGCGGCACTTTTTTTTCTTACCACGCAGACCACCAGCCGCGGGCTCTCATGGTTTGGGCCGCCGCACTATGAGGTGACGGCGAAGTTCGACAACATCGGCGATCTGAAGGTCGGCGCTCCGGTGTCCATGTCGGGCGTTGAAATCGGCCGCGTGACGAAGATCGACTTCGATTCCAACGAGTACAAAGCGGTCGTTTCGCTGCGCTTGAACGAGCGCTATGACAAAATTCCCACCGACAGCGACGCCAGTATCTACACCCAGGGGTTGTTGGGCGGCAAATTCATCGGACTTACCGCCGGCGGTGCCGATACTTATCTTAAGGACAAGGATCAAATAGACTTTACCCAATCGGCGTTCGTCTTAGAGAATCTCATCGGCCAAGTGCTGGCGAATTTCACCAAATCCAAGGCCGATGATCGGACGGCCGCGCCTGCGGATTCGAAAACGCCGGCGGAGTCGAAGGCACAGCCGGATTCGAAAGCGAAGGAGAAGACGAAATGAACAAACTGCTGATCACAGCGATCTTGGTCTCGATGCTGGCCTTCGCGGCGAATGCGGCCGATACGCCTGCTCCCGCCCCTGTGGCCAATGCGAACTCTCTGACGCCTCAGCAACTGGTGGAGAATTCCGCCAAGCGCATGCTTCAGGAATTGGATAAGAACCGCGCCATGTACCGCGCCGATCCCAACAAGCTCGATGCACTTGTGGGAAATGTGCTGCTGCCGAATTTCGACACTGAATATGCGGCGCGGCTGGTTCTGGGACAAAGCTGGCGCAGCGCAACGCCTGAGCAGCGCAAGCGCTTTGTCGATGCCTTCTATCATTCGCTGCTGAGGAATTACGGTGCGGCGCTCATCGATTTTACGGCTGATCGGTTCGTGGTCCTGCCATATAAGGGCAATCCCGCCGATACGACCGCGACCGTCCGAACCGAAGTCAAAAAAGCCTCGGGTGATAAGGTGCCGGTCAATTTCAGCTTGCGGAAAACGCCGGAGGGCTGGAAGGCCTGGGACGTGGTGATCGAAGGCATTTCCTACGTAAAGAGCTTCCGCACCGATTTCGCTTCCGAGATCCAGCAAAAGGGCCTCGATGATGTGATCAACCGACTGGAAAAGGAAGGCCACGTCGGCGCCAACGGGGCGGCGGTCCCGCATTGAACAGCGCGGTTCTCACTGCCGGCTTCGAGGTGCAGGACGGCGAACGTTCTCGGGTAAGCGGAGTGCTGCACTTTACGACCGTGACCGATCTGCTGAAGTCGGGAAGCGAGGCGATTGCCAATGGCCGCGCCGGCATCATCGATCTGTCGGGGGTGAAGGATAGCGACAGTTCAGGCCTAGCCTTGCTGATCGAATGGATGAGCATCGCAAGAGCGGTGAGCAAAAACCTGCGCTACGAAAATATTCCGGCGCAACTGCATCAGCTGGCGCGCCTGAGCGATGTAGAGGAGCTGCTGACGGCGGCCTAAGTGAATGCGAGTCGGCCTAAGTGAGGGCGAGTCGGCCTAAGTGAGGGCGAGTCTGGCAAAGTAGGCGGCGTCGGGCCGGCCGCGATTGCCTCAGCCGGTCACGGTTTCTTGGCGGCGTCGGGCGGCGTCGGCGGCGCGGGCGTATCCGTGTCATCGGCGCCCGGATCTACCAGAACCTCGTCTGTCACCTTGCCATCGGACACTAGGTAGGCGCGGCGCTGCAGATAGGCATCCCGAACGAAAGCGTAGGGATCGAATACCTTTTGCAGCGTTTCATCGAGCGGCAGCAATCCGGCGCGAGCATCGACCAGACCCACTCCGTAAATCCCGTACGAAACCCAATTGTTGCCGATGTAGTGCGTCGGCCCCGTGAAGATGTCCACGACTTTCGCCGGCCCGTCGCGCGTGTCGGACGGACCCAGCCCGGGTATCTCGAGGAACGGGCCCGGCGGCACGCCCCAATGTCCTAGCGTCTGTCCAAAGTCCTCCTCGTTCTTGTCCAGGCCCATTTGCGTGGCAGGATCCAGCAAGCCGCCGAATCCGACCGTGGTATTGACGATCAGTCGCGCGAAATCATTGGCTGCGGCGCCGAATTTGCCCTGCAAAGCATCGTTGACCAAGACGGTCGTGGTGTGCAGATTCGATAGGAAGTTGCCGATGCCGGTACGCGCCGGCGCCGGCACCGCACGGACATAGGTGCGCGCAAGGGGCTTGGCGACCGCGCGATCAAGTTTGTCGTTGACCTTGTAAACGCCGCGATTCCACGATTCCCAGGGATCTTGAGGAGCCGGCTTTGCATTGGGCGGTAGGGCGACACAGCCGCTTATGGCGGCAATCAGCCCGCCGCCAAGCATCACGCGCGCGCAGCTCACTCGTCGCATATCGAATCTCCCCTGGCTCTGATAGTCAGTCGGGCCAAAGATACACTAACTCGAAGAAATTGGAGGGGTTGACAGAACCGATCAGTACCGGCCGGGACTGCCGGTGCGGTCGTCCGCGACGGTGTCCTTGGTCTTTTTTGGCATCGCCGCGCGCACTTCCTCGAGCCGCGCGCTGTAGCGCGCACGCTGAACCGCATCCAGGCCGGGAAGCGTCAGCGCCAGCTGCAACTGGTTCGACGCCATCATCAAATTGCCCGTCATCAGATAGAACTCCGCCATGTAGGCGTAGGAGTCGGCGTAGTCGCCGGCGGTGCTCGCGGCTTTGGCGATGAGGCGAGTCTGATCCGGCGTGGGCTCGACGTTATTGAACAAGTCCAGCAGCACCATGTGGGCGCGCTTGTTGTCGCCGGAATGCATCAGAGTTTCTGCAAATCGGACCGTGATGGGAACATTGCGGGGAAACAAGATCATCGCTCTTTCCAGCACGCCGGCGGATTCTTTGAACTGATTGTTAGCAAGATATGCCTGGCCGAGCGCGCCATAGAACTGCGTGACTTTGGGATGCTCGTGAACCAGATCCTGTAGATCGCCAATCGCCGCGGCGGGATTTCGCGTTGCTATCTCCGCCACGTCCTTGCCATAGCGCTCTTGAATGGTTTTGCCGCCGCCGTTTTTCAGCAGAGTCGCATAGTACTGCCGTGCCGTCTGGGGGTCGCCGGCGACGGTTCTCAAGCGCTCGCGCGTCAGCAGGTATCCGAGCGAATCTTCATGATGGATCCGGCCGATTTGATTCGCGCGGTCCTGCGCCTCTGCCACGCGATCCGAGAAAATCGGGTGATCGATCAGGAATTGCACCGCATTGACGCGGCTCGGCTCCGGGCCGGTGCGGCCCATGTAATCAAAAAAACTGGCCATTCCCAGCGGATCGTATCCCGCCTCCGCCATGGTGGTGATGCCGATGCGATCGGCCTCGAACTCGCTGGCTCGGGTGTAATTGATTTGATGCTGAATCATGGCGCTCTGGCCCGCCAGAATGGCGCCTTCGACCCCATCGGGCGAGCCGCGTCCCGCCGTCGCGCCCAACAACACGGCTGCCAACATGGCGGCGGATGCCAACAGGCCTTCGTGGCTCTGGTCCATGAGCTGGCGCACGATATGACGTTGAGTGACGTGCGCGGTTTCGTGGGCCAGCACGCCGGCCAGCTCGTTCTCGTTGCGCGTCGATGTTATCAGGCCGCTGTTGATGATCACGAAGCCGCCGGGAATTGCGGACGCGTTGATCTCCGGTTCCCGAATGACGAAATAGTAGAACTGGTGCTGCCCTTCCTCTGCGTGGCTCGAAAGGTTGTGGCCGATTTCCTGCGCGTACTGACTGACTTCCGGATCCGTGAGAATCACGCCCGACTTGCGAATCTCATTAACGAAGGAAAGCCCGGCATGGTATTCATCTTCGATAGAGATTGCGGCGTTGGCAGGACTGCCCAATTCCGGCAAATCCTGATGAGAGGAACTCGTAAAAGATTGCCCGACGCCTTGCGAATACGCTACGCCGACGCTGGCACCGACAAAGGCGGCAAGCATAAGTGCGGATATGGATTTCAGCGCTGACATTTGGCGTCCCTAGCCTTGGAGTGCAGGCAGAAACCAAAGTTCGCCCAAAACAGAAGCAAAATCAAAGAACTTCGGAAGCATAATCGGCCAGGCGCGAACGCTCACCGCGAACCAGCGTGATATGCCCCGAAAACGCCCATCCATGAAATCGGTTGACCACATAGGTGAGTCCCGTGGTGGTTTCAGTCAAGTAAGGCGTATCGATCTGGGCGATATTGCCCAGACAAACCATTTTGGTGCCGGGACCGGCTCGTGTTACCAGCGCCTTCATTTGCTTGGGGGTCAGATTCTGCGCCTCATCGATGATGATGAAGCGGTTGAGGAATGTGCGGCCGCGCATGAAGTTTAGCGAGCGGATCTTGATGCGATGCCGTAGCAAGTCGTTGGTGGCGCCTCGACCCCAGGTTCCCCCAGGTTGGCTCTGAGTCAAAACTTCCAAATTGTCCATCAGCGCGCCCATCCAGGGCTCCATTTTTTCCTCTTCGGTGCCCGGCAAAAATCCGATGTCCTCGCCCAAAGGGATCGTGACGCGGGTCATGATGATTTCACTGAAGCGATTGTGATCCAGCGTTTGCGCAAGCCCAGCCGCAAGGGTCAGCAGGGTCTTGCCCGTGCCGGCGGGTCCCAGCACTGTGACAAAATCGATCTCAGGATCCATCAATAAATTGAGCGCCAGATTCTGTTCGCGATTGCGTGCCGTCACGCCCCACACATTGTTGCGCTCGGTGCGGTAATCGGTAGTCAGCTCAAGGATTGCGGAATCCGACTCGAGCTTGCGCACGATGGCTTCCACACCGTTGGCACCCGGGTCATAGACGAATTGGTTGGTTTTCCACTCGCGTACCAGCGGGCCACGCACCCGATAGTAAGTGCGGCTCTGGTGCTGCCAGGACTCCATCCCCTTGCCATGCTTCTCCCAGAAATTCTGCGGCAGCTGCTGCGCTCCGCTGACGAGCAAATCCGCATCCTCGATGGTTTTATCGCTCGAGTAGTCCTCGGCATGCACGCCCAAAATGGCCGCTTTGATGCGCAGATTGATGTCTTTCGAAACCAGCGTCACTTTCGCGCCGCGAAATTTCTGCTGCAGCGCCAGCGTGTTGGCCAAAATCGCGTTGTCCGCGCCATGACCGGGGAGGCTGTCCGGCAACACCGACTCCAGCAGTTGAGTCTGGAAAAATAAGCGCCCACCGGGCGGGCGTTTGCCGTGATTGATGGCCACTGCGGTGGGCAGTGCGAGCCCGCGGTCGATCTGTTTCTTGGTCGCACCCTGCATCAGCTCGTCGAGAAAGCGGCTGACCTGACGAACGTTGCGTGCCGGCTCCGACAAGCCCTTCTTACCCGCATCGAGTTCCTCGAGAACGGTCATCGGTATATAAATGTCGTGCTCTTCGAAGCGAAAGATGGCCGTGGGATCGTGCATCAGCACATTCGTGTCGAGCACGAAGATGCGCCGCTCTGCCTTGCCTTGCCGGCTCTTCAGTACAGCGGCCCCCAAGGGCCGCACGTTGCCGGTCACAGCGCCTTCACCGCAGCCAATACCGTGCCGGCATGGTCCTTCACTTTCAGCTTGCGCCACTCTTGCCGCAGAATGCCTTTGCCGTCGACCAAAAAGGTGCTGCGCTCGACGCCCATGTACTTCCGGCCATACATGCTCTTTTCTTTCCATACATCGTACAGCTTGCACACCTTTTGATCAGGGTCGCTGAGCAGTTCGAAGGGAAACGACATTTTCTGCTTGAATTTTTCATGCGAGGCAACGCTGTCGGGCGAAATTCCCAATACCATCGCCTTGGACCTCTTGAACTGAGCATGCAGGGCGGCGAAGTCCAACCCCTCCTGGGTGCAGCCCGAGGTGTTGTCCTTCGGATAGAAGTAAATGACGACGGCCGCTCCTTTGCCGTCCTCCGGCGACCAGGTACCGCCCGTGCCCTCGAGGGTGAACTGCGGCGCTTTCTTGCCGATCTCGATTTTGCTCATGGGCGGTGCGCGCTCCTAGCTTTTCACGGGTTCAAACTAGCTTTTCACGGGCTCAAATATGGCGTCCAAGTTCAGGTGATCGCAGAAATCCATGAATTCCTCGCGCAATACGCCGATATGCAGCCGGCTCGGAACATTGACGATCATTTGGACGGAAAACATCGGGGCACCGGTATGTGCCGCGGCATAAGAGCGCGTCGATAACTCGGCAATGTCGACGCCGCGCTGGGCGAAGAAGCCGGAAAGGCCGGCAACGATGCCGGTCTGGTCGAGGCACACGACGTCGATGGAGTAGGGCAGCATGTCGTTGCGTGCGGAACGCTCTTCGGTGCGGCGCAGCTGAATGTTCATGCCGGTGGCGTCGGCGAGTTTCTTGAACTCGCCTTCAAGTTTGGCGAGTGTGTGCCAATTGCCGTTGACCAGCAGCAGCATCGCGAACTCATTGCCAAGCGAGGTCATGCGGCTCTCGCTGATGCTGCCGCCGCAGTCGGCGATCGCCTTAGAGAGCTCATGAACCATGCCGACGCGGTCCCCGCCGACCGCGGAAATGACGATATGTTGTTTCATCCGCGCAAATTCTACCGGATGGCCGCTTGCCTTAGGTGCTGTTAGGCACTTATGGTAGCGATATTTACCGTGGAGCCCTTCGGATGTTTTGCGGAAGCCTGGTAGCAATCGTCACCCCGATGACCGCAGACGGGGCTTTGGACCTGCCCGCATGGGACAGGTTGCTCGATTTTCACATGCGTGAAGGCAGCGACGGAATCGTCGTGGCCGGCACCACGGGTGAATCAGCAGTGCTTTCCGCGGCTGAAGTCGAGGAGCTGACCTGCCGCGCGGTGGCGCGCTGCCGCGAAAAGCTCAAGGTTATCGTCGGTGCAGGTTCGAACTCGACTGATGCCACCATCGCCAGCACGAGAAGCTTGTCGCGGCTCGGCGTGGACGCGGTGATGCTGGTGACACCGTACTACAACAAGCCTCCGCAGGAAGGTATGCTGCGCCACTTCAGCGCCGCGGCCGACGCCTCCGCGGTGCCGATTATTCTGTATAATGTACCCAGCCGAACGGCAGTGGATCTCTTACCCGGCACGGTTGCACGTCTCGCACGGCATCCTCGCATTGTGGCGATCAAGGAAGCGACAGGCTCATTGAGCCGGACGCGTGAGATTTTGGGCGCCTGTCCGCCTGAGTTCACGGTGCTGTCGGGAGACGATGCGACGGCTATTGATTTAATGGCTGTCGGCGCGCGCGGGGTGATTTCAGTGACCGCAAATGTCGTACCCCGCCGGATGCACGAGGCCTGCAAGGCGGCGCTATCGGGCGATCTGGCTGAGGCGCGGACCATAGACGCGAGTTTGCAGCCTTTACATAAGGATCTATTTGTCGAGGCGAACCCCGTGCCCGTCAAGTGGGCGATGGCGAGGATGGGCATTATCGGGAACGCAATCCGTCTGCCGCTAGTCGAAATGGCAACGGCGCACCACGACACGGTGCTGCGCGCGATGCGGGCCGCCGGTGTTACCCTTGAGGATCAAGCTGCATGAGTCTGGATCGAATCTTAGTGTTGATGGCTGCAGGCCTCTTGATGAGCGGCTGTCATTGGTTCAGCAAGCTGAACCCGGACTGCCACACGGCCCAGGACTATAAGCATGCATTGTCGGCACCTCCCTTGAAGGTGCCTTCGGGCCTGGATTCGCCGAACACAGCCGGCGCATTGGTCATACCACCCGTAAGCGATGCACCGCCGCCGCCGGGGCCTCACGACAGTTGCTACGACATTCCGCCGCGCTACGTGCCCGCGCCGCCGAACAAGGCCGCCAGCGGCTAGGACCGGGCCCGCAAGTTCCCAGATTTGATCGGCTGTGCCGGCTCCGGTACTCTTGCTGCGCTTCGGAGAGGTGGCCGAGCGGTCGAAGGCGCACGCCTGGAAAGTGTGTAACACCTAACCGTGTTCGTGGGTTCGAATCCCACCCTCTCCGCCATCCACCGGTCTATGGTGGCTCGCGTTTGCATCTTCGCGACGACTGGTCACGAACCCCGTCAGGCCCGGAAGGGAGCAGCGGTAGAGGCCTTAAGTCGGGCGCCGAAGTCCTGCTGGCGCGGGCCGCCTCCCAAAAGGCGTGCGACAATACCCTATGAGCTACGTGGTCTTAGCGCGCAAATGGCGCCCCAAGCGATTTGCCGAGATGGTCGGGCAGGAGCACGTGCTGCGCGCCCTCAGCAACGCGCTCGATACCGGCAGGGTGCATCACGCCTTCCTGTTCACCGGAACGCGCGGCGTCGGCAAGACCACCGTCGCGCGCATCCTGGCGAAGTCCCTGAATTGCGAAACCAACGGGGTGAGTTCCAATCCCTGCGGTGTTTGCGCCGCCTGCAAGGAGATTGACGAAGGCCGCTTTGTCGACCTCATCGAAGTGGATGCGGCCTCGCGAACCAAGGTCGATGACACGCGGGACCTGCTCGACAACGTGCAATACGCTCCGACCCGCGGCCGCTACAAGGTTTATCTGATCGATGAAGTCCACATGTTGTCGAATCACTCTTTCAATGCGCTGCTCAAGACCTTGGAAGAGCCGCCGCCGCATGTGAAATTTTTGCTGGCGACAACCGATCCGCAAAAGCTGCCTGTTACGGTGTTATCGCGGTGTCTGCAGTTCAGCCTGAAGCGCCTGCCCGCGCTGCTTATCGGCGAGCGACTGAAATATATCGCCGCCGAAGAAAAGCTGGCGTTCGAACCCGCGGCGATCTCGCTGCTTGCGCGTGCGGCCGAGGGCAGCATGCGCGATGCCTTGAGTCTGTTGGATCAACTCATCGCATTTGGCGGCGGCGCGGTCAACGAGGCCAACGCGCGCTCGATGCTCGGCACCATCGATCGCGGCCATGTAGGCCGGCTGGTCGAGGCGGTCGCGCGGGCAGATGGTGCGGCGGTGCTGGCCGAGGTGCGCGAACTCGATCGCGATATGCCCGATTACGATCGGGCGCTGGTGGATTTGGCGGCATTACTGCAGCGCGTTGCCATTGTGCAGATTGTCCCGGAAGCCGCTCCCCAAGATGAGGAGTTCGATGCAGCGCTGCTCGTACAGCTTGCCCAGGCAATCTCACCCGAGGACGCCCAGCTTTACTACCAGATCGCACTGGGCGGCCGCCGCGACTTGAATATGGCACCCGAGCCGCGCGTCGGTTTCGAAATGACATTGCTGCGCATGCTGGCATTTCGCCCGGACGCGGCGGCCCAAGCATCGAAGCCAAGCAGCGCACGCGCAACACCTGTGGCAAGCGCTGCTCCGCCGGCAAGCGCCGCTCTACCAAGCGCCGCTCTACCAAGCGCCGCTCCGCCGGCAAGCGCCGCTCTGCCGGCAAGCGCCGCTCCGCCGGCGGGTTCGGCCGCCGTCGAATCGGTACGCTTGACGAGCATCGATGCCGCGAACTGGCCGAACATCGTGGACGCAGCAGCCTTGAGCGGCATGGTGCGCCAACTGGCGCTCAATTGCGTGCCGTCGAGTTTTGAGCATAACTTGCTGACCTTGAAGCTCGACCAGGCGGCATCGGATCGGCGTACGCGCGCCATCGAGGAAAAGCTCGTGCAAGGATTGTCCAAATACCTGGGCCGCGACATTCGCGTGGCGTTCGCAATATCTGAAGCGGATTTGAACTCGCCCGCTCGGCAGAGGGTCCAGGCAGAGCAGGACCGAATTGCGCGAGCGGCAAGTGCATTCGAGTCCGACCCCGCCGTTAAGGGACTGCGCGAGCGCTTCGGCGCCGATGTGGACTTATCGTCGGTAAAGCCAACGAACTAGCAAGAGGACCCCCTTATGATGAAAGGCGGATTGGGAAATTTGATGCGCCAAGCGCAGCAGATGCAAGAGAACATGCAGAAGGCGCAGGCCGAGTTGGCCGAAATTGAAGTCACGGGCGAGTCCGGCGCGGGCATGGTCAAGGTCATCTTGAACGGACGGAATGAAGCGAAAAAAGTCGTGATCGAGCCCAAGCTGCTGGGCGAGGATAAGGACATGCTCGAGGACTTGTTGACCGCCGCCATTAACGATGCGGTCCGCAAGATTGCCGCGCGCACTCAGGAGAAGTATTCCGGTCTGATGTCGGGGATGAACCTGCCGCCGGGCATGAAGCTGCCGTTTTAGGGTAGAGCTGCATGAAGTACACGCCGACGCTTGCGCGTTTGATTGATTCGCTGCGCTGCCTGCCGGGCGTCGGTCCGAAATCGGCGCAGCGCATGGCATTCTATCTGTTGGAGCGCGACCGCGACGGCGGGCGCGCCTTAAGCCAGGCGCTGGCGGAAGCTCTGCAACAGGTGGGCCATTGCAAACGCTGCCGCATGTTGACCGAGAGCGAGCTGTGTTCCATCTGTGCCTCCTCGCAACGTGACCTAGCGCAGCTCTGTGTGGTCGAGTCACCGGCAGACGTGGTCGCGATCGAGCAGTCGGGCGGATTTCGCGGCCGCTACTTCGTGCTCATGGGACATTTGTCCCCGCTCGACGGCATCGGACCTGCTGAACTGGGGCTGGATGAATTCGAGCAGCTGCTCAAGGCAGGCGAGGTCCGCGAAGTGATTCTCGCGACCAACCCCACCGCGGAGGGCGAGGCCACCGCACACTACTTGGGAGAACTTGCCTTGCGGCTCGGCATCAGGGCGTCGCGAATTGCGCACGGCGTTCCGGTCGGCGGCGAGCTGGAGTACGTCGACGGCGGCACGCTGGCTCATGCACTGGCGGGGAGGACGACCGTCTCGTAGCTGCGATAAGGGCTACGACGCAGCTGCGATAAGGGCTACGACGCCAACTTCTGGTATAGGCGAAACAACCGCCGATAGCTCTCGTAGCGGCGTGCCGAAATTTGGCTGTTGATCACCGCTGTGCGCACCGCGCATCCCGGTTCCTGCATATGACGGCAGTCTTTGAATCGGCATTGGGTGCTGCGGGAATGGATCTCGACGAAACCACGCTCCGCGGCACGCACCAGATGCGCGGGCGGCGCAAAGTCGCGGACCCCGGGAGCATCGATGATGGCGGAACACGGGTTGAGCTGGTACCAGCGCGCCGTGGTCGTGGTATGCCGTCCCTCGGTATCGCGCGTCAGCTCGGCAGTCTGCGCCTCGGCCTCCGGGGCGATGGCGTTCACCAATGATGATTTGCCGACGCCGGACTGGCCGACGAGCAAATTCACCTGGCCGGCAAGCATCTGTACAAGTTCGGCAATGCCGTCCCCGGATTGGCAGCTCACCTCGATGCACTTGAGTTCGAGGCGGCGGTATTCATCGAGCTGCGCCTCGATGGCGCCGATGCCGAGGTCTTTTTTGTTGACGATGACCAGCGCGTCCAGATCCTTGAGCGCAGCGCCCGCCCAATAGCGATCCACCAGGAACCAATCCGGCTCCGGCTGGGGTGCCGCGACGATGGCGAGCCGGTCGACATTGGCGGCCACGGGTTCCGGGCGTCCGCGCGCATCGATTCGCTCGATGAGATTGCGGCGCGGCTCGATCGATTCTACGGAAGGGCCGTCCGCGGAGGGTGGGTAGCCCCAGGCGACCCGGTCTCCGCACACCACGCGCAATTTGCGGCCCTTGAGCCCGCAGCGCACGAGATTCGCGTCCGCCTGGACCAGGACGCTGCGGCCGAAACTCGCGAGCACGGTGCCGGTGCCGCCTGCTACCATCACGGATTAGGTCTCTGAAACAACATGAAATCTCCCGACAATCTCATCTGGATCGATTTGGAAATGACGGGCCTGAAGCCCGATTCGGATCTCATCATCGAGATCGCGACGATCGTAACCGACAAGCACCTCAATGTGCTCGCGGAGGGGCCGGTGATGGCCGTACATCAGAGCGAGTCGGTATTAAACGCCATGGACGATTGGAATCGCAATCAACATGGCCGCTCTGGACTGAGCACCCGGGTGCTGGCGAGCGATATCGATGCGGCCGCGGCCGAGCGCCGCACCTTGGAATTTCTCGCCGCATGGGTCGACGCCAAGCGATCGCCGATGTGCGGCAACAGTATTTGCCAGGATCGGCGCTTTCTCGCGCGTCATATGCCGGCCCTCGAGGCATTCTTCCACTACCGCAATCTCGATGTCAGTACCTTAAAGGAGCTCGCCATGCGCTGGGTGCCGGCGGTAGCCGAGGGTTTTCGGAAGACCTCGAGTCATTTGGCGCTCGAGGACGTTCGCGACTCAATCCGCGAGCTGCAATATTACCGCGAGCGTCTGCTGCGCCCGTTCTAGGCTTCGCGCGTCATTTCTGCGCGTCCTTCGCCAGAAACATCCAGGTCTCTACCACGGTATCCGGATTCAGAGACAAGCTGTCGATGCCCTGTTCAACCAGCCAGCGTGCGAGCTCGGGATGATCGGATGGGCCCTGCCCGCAGATTCCGACGTATTTGCCCTGCGCCTTGCAGGCCTTGATCGACATGGCCATCAAGGCTTTCACCGCCTGATCACGCTCATCGAAGGATTTCGCCACGACGCTCGAATCGCGGTCCAGGCCGAGCGCCAGCTGAGTCATGTCGTTGGAGCCGATCGACATGCCGTCGAAAAATTCAAGATATTGGTCCGCAAGCAGCGCGTTGGTCGGCAGTTCGCACATCATGATGTGTTTCAGGCCGTTATCGCCGCGCTTCAGGCCGTTCTCGGCCAGCAGCTGCGTTACGGCCTTTGCCTCTGCCGTAGTGCGCACGAATGGCACCATGACCTGCACATTGGTAAGGCCCATCTCATCGCGCACGCGCTTCAGGGCGCGGCACTCGAGTTCGAAGCAAGGCCTGAATACCTTGTCGATATAGCGCGATGCACCGCGAAATCCCAACATCGGGTTCTCTTCATGCGGTTCGTAATTCTTGCCGCCGATCAAATTCGCATACTCATTGGACTTGAAATCGGAGAGGCGCACGATCACCGGCTCGGGCGCAAATGCGGCGGCAATTTGCGCAATACCTTCGCTTAGCTTGTCGACATAGAAATTGACCGGACCGTCGTATCCCGCGATCTGTTTGGCGATGGTGTCCTTGAGCTCCGCGCTCTGCTTGTCGAACTCCAGCAATGCGCGCGGATGCACGCCGATCATGCGATTGATGATGAATTCGAGGCGCGCCAGTCCGACGCCGCGGTGAGGAATACCCGCAAAATTAAAGGCGCGGTCTGGATTGCCGACATTCATGGTGATCTTGACCGGAATCGACGGCATCGCATCCATCTCGATACTGCGTTGATCGAATTCCAGCATGCCGTCGTAGACGTAACCGGTATCGCCTTCGGCGCAGGAAATCGTGACGGCCTGGTCTTCCTTGATGTCGCTGGTGGCGCTGCCGCAGCCGACCACGGCCGGAATACCCAACTCGCGGGCTATGATCGCTGCGTGACAGGTACGGCCGCCGCGGTTGGTGACAATTGCGGAAGCGCGTTTCATGACCGGCTCCCAGTCGGGATCCGTCATATCGGCGACCAATACATCGCCAGCCCGCACGCGCGACATTTCCTTCGCATCCTTGATGATGCGCGCGTGGCCCGCGCCGATGCGCTGTCCGATGCTGCGCCCGGTGGAAAGAACCCTGGACCTCGACTTGAGCGTGTAGCGCAATATCGTACGCCCGGCGCGGCTTTGAACCGTCTCGGGTCTTGCTTGCAGAATGTAGATCTTTCCGGTGCTGCCGTCCTTGCCCCACTCGATATCCATGGGCGCGCCGTAGTGCTCTTCGATGATGAGCGCCTGCTTCGATAGCTCGGTGATATCCGCCTCGCTCAAGGAGAAGCGATGCCGGTCGGCGCTCGACACCTCGACGGTGCGGACGCGGCCCCTCGAGCCCGGGTCGGCGTATACCATCTTGATCGACTTGCCTCCCAAATTCTTGCGGATGATGGCGCGCCGCCCCGCGCGCAGCGCCGGCTTGTAGACGTAGAACTCGTCGGGGTTGACGGCGCCTTGCACCACGGTCTCGCCGAGACCGTAGGCTGAAGTGATGAAAACCACATCGCGAAAGCCCGAGTCGGTATCGAGCGTGAACATCACCCCGGCTGATCCTAAGTCGCTGCGCACCATGTACTGCACGCCGACCGAGAGCGCCACGGCGCTGTGATCGAATTTGTTGTGCACCCGATAGGAGATGGCGCGGTCGTTGAACAGCGAGGCGTACACTTCGTGCATCGCCTTCAGCAAGTGCTCCTCGCCGCGCACGTTGAGGAAGGTCTCCTGCTGGCCCGCGAACGAGGCTTCGGGCAGGTCCTCGGCCGTCGCCGAGGAACGAACGGCGACGGCGAACTCGGCGGCGTCGGCGGCGCCTTTCATCTTGCGCCAGGCCTCCAGCGCCTCAGTTTGCAATCGCTCCGGAAACGGCGTGGCAAGCATCCAGCCGCGAATTTCCGCGCCCACAGCCGCCAAACGCTGCACGTCGTCCACATCCAGCGAAGCGAGCACCGTGCGAATGCGCTCATCGAGCCCTCCCTGCGCCAAAAAATCCCGATAGGCATGCGCGGTGGTGGCAAACCCGCCAGGCACCGAAACGCCCGCGCCGCTCAAGCCAGAGATCATTTCCCCAATGGAAGCATTCTTGCCGCCGACCAGCTCGACGTCCTTATTCTTGAGTTTTTCAAACGGGATGATGTACGGCTTCATAGTGCACTGCTTGTCCGACGGTAGTTTAAGTGAAACACTCCACGGCGCTTGTCGCCGCTTCGATGAGGTTACCGTGATTAAACGAACTGTATTCTTCGTTTCCGACCAAACGGGAATTACGGCAGAAACAATGGGTCACAGTCTCATGACGCAGTTCGATGGCATCGAATTTCGCCAGGTGACTGTGCCATTTATCTCCACCGTTGACAAGGCGATTGAAGCCGTCCGAAAGATCGATCTGGTGGCTGCGCAAGAGGGCGTGCGGCCCGTGGTCTTCAGCACGCTGGTGCAGGAAGACGTGCGCAACGTGGTTCGCGGCAGCACCGGATTTTTTCTGGACTTTTTCGATCCTTTCCTAGCACCCCTCGCGGGCGAACTCAAGACGCAATCAAGCCATACCGCGGGTAGGACTCATCGGATGGCGGACACGCACGCCTATGCGATGCGCATCGACGCTACGAATTTCGCGCTGGCGAACGATGATGGCTCGATCGTGCACGATTATGAACGCGCCGATGTCATCCTGGTCGGGGTGTCGCGTTCCGGAAAAACGCCGACTTGCCTGTATTTGGCGATGCAATACGGCGTATTTGCGGCGAACTATCCGCTCACCGAGGATGATCTGGAATCCCGCCAAATGCCGCGCGCGCTCGAAGGCTATCCGCAGAAAATATTCGGCTTGACCATCAAGCCGGATCGGCTGCAGCAAATCCGCAACGAGCGCAAGCCCGACAGCCGTTATTCATCGGCTGCGCAGGTGGCCTTCGAGGTGCGCGCCGCAGAATCTCTGTTCGAACGCCAGGGCGTACCGGTGCTCGACGCGACCGAAGTCTCGATCGAGGAAATATCTACCAGAATTCTCGACCGCATGGGTCTCGAGCGCCGACTGCGGCCCTGAAATCTCGAAGCTGCGTGGTATAGTTGAACGATGATAGCGGATCAATGGTGCCAGACATCTTGGCGGGCGCGGCCCGGCAGCTTCGTGAGTCTGATGACGCTGTACGAAAGCAATTTCGTGCGCTTGGGGTGGCTGGTGGATGAGCTTCGCGAGGTCACGGCGCAGCGCATTTCCACGGCGGCATCGGACTGTGATCTGTATCTCACCCCGTTGGAACTATGCCGCTACACGAGCGTGTTCCGACTGACCTATGAGTTCGAATCCGGGGCATCGCGGCTCCGCGACCCGGATTTGGAGGTTTGTGTGTACCACGACGCCCGCCTTGCTGAAGTACGCAGTTTTCGGGGGTTTCAGCGCCATTCGCAGCTGGCCAAGCTGCAGTCGGGACTCAAGCGTGAACTGGATCAGCGCTGGGCGCGGAACATGATGCTAAATAAATGGCTGGAATATTGCGCCGAGCGGGGGCATCACTTCTAGCCGCGAAGATTGGCTTCGTATCGGGTGGCCTGCGGTTGTCATGGGATGAGGCGGGACTTTGATCGATAAGCTGACGTTTCTAAAAGGCGTGGCGGATGGAGGTGCAGCGAGTGCCGGCGAAGAACGGCTCATGCAGCTGTTCCAGAATCGTGCGGGTCTGAAAAAAGCCTACGCCGACCTCAAAGATGAATTTCACTTGCTGCGCGATCGTCTCAAGCAGCAGGAAGGCGCGACCATCCGAATTCAGGAACAGATGGATGCGCTCGGCGATCTGCTGGGCGATCCAAAAACCGGATTCGGTGCATTGGTGTTCTTCCAATTGCGCGCCCTATGGAAGACCTGCCACCAGCAGCTCTCCACCTTTGCCGCGGATTTGACGCGCCAGCAGGAAGCGCGCGAGGTCGCAAAGCACAAGGCGGATGTCGATACGGAAAAAAACGCACGTCTCGCGGACGCGGACCTGCGGCTGCGTGCCGCGGGCGCCGATGCCGATCAACAGCGCCGCCATCTCGCCGAAGAGCAGCGAGAGATCGGCCGGTTGACCGCCTTTTGGCACTACTTCAAACGCCGGCGCCGCCTCAAGGCATTGGATCTGCTGCGCAATCACGTCATCATGGCCGATGCGGCCGTCGGCGACCTGCATGCCGAGCGCAGCGCAATCGAGAACGAGGCGGCCCCGGAGTTTCCCGGGCTATCGCTGGCGGCCCGCCGCAACATCAACCTCGCCATCATCAGCTATGCTGAACTGCTGTGCGAGCATGCCGATGCCTTCGGCCTGGCGGCGCGCGCCAAGGAAGCGGTGGCGCGCCGCGTGCATGAGATGAGCTTCGGCGCGCGGCCGGAATGCGAAAGCTATATGCAGCGCGTGCAAAAGGCGCAGGCGGCTGTGCTGAATCAGAAACAGATCGGCGCTCTTGTGCGGGCTAAGCTGGAACGCTTGCGCGCGACCAGCGAATATCGCAATGCCGCCGACACCGTCCCGACCGCTGATTCCTTGTCGCCGCCGGTCACCGAGCTGGACTTCGACAAGCCGAAGCAGCCGTCAGCCAACACGTGGAACGTGCTGGCCGAGGACTATTGGGATCTGTACACCCTATTGCTGCGTTAGCGGCTGGCGGTGCGCCGGGCTGAGTTCGGTATCGCCGCGCCGCGCCTGGGTCGGTGCGGCCCGCTTGGCCGACACCACCACCAGATCGGCAGCGATCTGCGAAGCTTCGTCGAGCAAGATACCCGCGGTCGCGTCGTCTTTGATTTCTTCCAGCGATGTGGCGGGCTTGGCGTCATGCGCGGCGCGCCACGCGTTCTCGCGCGCCAGCCGGTCGCTGTCCATGCGCTTGCGCTCCGCTTCGCGCGTTTTCAGATTCAACGACAATGTCTTCTGGCTGCGCATGGCATCGAGCGCGGCTATGTCCTCGCGCAAATACTTGAAGTCCGCACTTCCGGCGCTGCGCTCCTCATGCAGCTTTTCCAAAGTGGCCGCGATCGGCTTCAAATCGCCCTCGACCCGGAAGGTGGCCGGCTCGATGTGATCCCACGGCAGCGCGCGGTCGCGCGTGCTCTCGCCGACTTCATTGGCATCGATGAGCGAGGGTAGCGCGATGTCGGGGGTCACGCCGCGATCTTGCGTGCTCTCGCCGGTGATGCGGTAGTACTTGCCGATGGTCACGTTAAGTTGACCCAACTCGGGCTTGCGCCCAAAGATGGTGTAATTGAGCGGATGCGCGTTCTGCACCGTGCCTTTGCCGTAGGTCTGCTGGCCGACGATGAGGCCGCGGCCATAGTCCTGAATGGCGCCGGCGAAGATCTCCGAGGCCGACGCGCTGAAACGATCGACGAGCACCATCAAGGGGCCGCTATAAAAGATCGCTGGATTCGGATCATCGTCCACTTCGATATGCCCGGTGGTATCGCGCAACTGCACCACCGGCCCGCGGTCGATGAACAGCCCGGTCAGCGACTCGGCTTCCGGCAAATAGCCGCCGCCGTTGGCGCGCAAATCCATGATCAAAACTTCCGCACCCTCTTTGCGCAATTCGCTGATCAAGCGCTGCACGTCGCGCGTGGTGCTGCGGTAGTCCTTCGCGCCCGCGCGGCTGGCGTCGTAGTCTTGATAAAAGCTCGGCACGGTGATGATGCCGACTTTGATTTCCTTGCCGTTGCGCACCACGGTGCGCATGGCCTTGTGCGACGCCTGCGCGTCGAGCGATACGCGGTTGCGCGTAAATTCCACGACTTTCTGCACCGATCCTGGCGCGGCACCCGCCGGTAGGATTTGCAGCCGCACCGTCGTGCCGCCAGGGCCGCGGATCTTCTGCACAACGTCATCCAAGCGCCAGCCGATGACATCGGTCAGTTCGCCGGTCTTTCCCTCACCGACCGCGGTGATGCGATCATTGGCCGAGAGTTTTGCAGGCGGTCCGCTGGTCGCCGCCGGGCCGCCGGGAATGACATCGATGACGGTGACGTAGTCGTCGGTCAATTGCAGCGAAGCGCCGATGCCCTCGTAGCTCAAGCTCATTTGGATGTTGTATTCCTCGGAGTTGCGCGCTGAGAAATAATTCGAGTGCGGATCGAGCGACAGCACGAAGGCATTCATGAATGCCTCGAACACATCGTCCGGCTTGCTCTGATCCATGCGCTTGGCCACGTGCTCGTAGCGCTTGCGCAATACATCGACCACTTCGGGCCACTGCTTGCCGGCGGTGACGAGCGAGAGCGCGTCGTTCTTCACGCGCTTGCGCCACAACTCGTTCATCTCAGCGGCATTCGCCGGCCACGGTTCCTTCTCGCGGTCGAAATTAAAGGTCTCGTCGATGTCGAAATCCGGCTTCTTGTTGAGCAAATCGACCGCATAAGCCATGCGCTCGCGGCTGCGTTGCTGATAACGGCGGAAAATGACGAAGGCCGGTTCGACGTCGCCGCTCTTGATGGCATCGTCGAGTTCGTAGCGGTATTTCTCGAACTCCGCGATATCACTTGCATAGAAGTAGCTGCGCGCGCCGTCGATGGCGTCAAGATAGCGGTCGAGGATCAAACTCGACAGGTGATCGTCCAGCGGCGCTCGGCGGTAGTGTTCGTGCGAGATGATGTCGGCCACGCGCCGGGCGACGTAATTTTCCTGTTCAGTGGGGGCGAGGACCGCAGCGGTCGCGGGGCCGGCGGCGGGCGGCGTCATGGCCGCGCCGAGCAGGGCCGCCAAGCCTACCGCGCTCGCGCAAACGGCAAGACCGGTAATCCATCGCGAACGAGTGGCCTTAAGCCGTTTGAGTATCACCGTCGCAGTTCTCCTGTAAACTTCGTTCCCCACTCCCTTTCAAGGCTAGAGAAGCTCGTGCCTCCTAGCAAGTGTATATGAGCCGGAGGATATGCGTCCGTTCACGGTTTTGATCGGCATCGTCCTGGGAAGCGCCGCATCGATCACTTTCGGCCTGACAACGGTCCTAATCGTGTTCCTTGTATTGAGGCCCCAACATCCCGTGCTGATGTCGGAATTGCCTCAGGTTGTGGCCAGCCTAGCTACATTTGCCGTTTTGACCGCAGCCAGCGCGGGGAGTTTCCTGGGCGAGGTGATGGAGAGGCGGTGGCGCATCTGGGCGCACCTCGCTACAGGGATTTGCCTATGCGGCGCAATTTTGCTGTATTGGCCGCGGCGCGATTGAGCGGCCAAGGACATCATTATGCAAGTTAGGCGGCTGTTGCCGGTTTTGTCATGCGCAGCGCTGGTCCTGACCGGCTGCTCGATGCGGCCCAAAGAACCGCCTCCTTCCACCGATATCGATGACACTGCCTTTGGCGAGTACGTCCGCGTGTTGGCCTCGGATGATTTTCAAGGCCGCAAGCCCGGGACTGCCGGCGAGGACAAGACGGTCGCCTACCTGGTCGAGAATTTTCGCAGAATAGGCCTGAGGCCCGGCAACGGCAAAAGCTACCTGCAATCCGTGCCGCTTTTGCAAATCACCGCGGCCGCGGACGCGAAGCTGGCGATCACAGGCGCCGACGCCGGCCGCAATTTGATCTACGGCAAGGATATGGTCATTTGGACCAAACGAGCCGTGCCTGAAGTGCAACTGGTGCGCAGCGAGCTGGTTTTCGTCGGCTACGGCATCGTCGCACCGGAATATTCGTGGAATGACTACGCGAACCTCGATGTTCACGGCAAAACTGTCATAATTCTGGCGGACGACCCAGGGTATGCGTCTCGCGACCCGACGCTGTTCAACGGCAATGCCATGACCGCATACGGTCGCCTCGCCTACAAAGTGGAGGAAGCTGCCCGTCAGGGTGCGCAAGGCGCGTTGCTCATCCACGATGCGGCGGCGTTGGGCTTCGGCTGGAGCGCGATCCAATCGACTTGGACGGGCGCGCAATTTGAACAGCCGGCGGCTGACGGCCATGCCGGCCGCACGGCAATCGAAGGCTGGCTGCAAAACGATTCCGCGCGGGCGTTGTTCAGCGCTGCCGGAATCGATTTCACGAAGGCAGTTGCAGCGGCGGCGCATCCTGGCTTCAAAGGCTTGCCGCTCGGCCTCAGCGTGTCGGCCACGATTCACAACACGCTGCGTACCTTCAACTCGCAGAACGTGATCGCGGTGTGGCCGGGGCGCAGTGCGCACGAATTCGTCATGTACACCGCTCATTGGGATTCACTGGGAATCGACGCGGCCCGGCAGGGCCGCAATATTTACAATGGCGCCGTCGACGACGCGACCGGTGTCGCCGGACTGCTGTCGTTGGCGCAATCCTTCAAGCATACCGATCCGAAACCTGAGCGTTCGATCGCGTTTCTGGCGACCACGGCCTCGGAGCCGGACCTTTTGGGATCAGAATACTATCTGGAAAATCCGGTGTTGCCGCTGCGTCAAACCGCGGCCGTCATCAACGTCGACATGTTGATCAACGGCGGACGCAGCCGGGACGTCAGTATCTTAGGCTTTGGCAATACCGATCTGGAAGAGACTGCGCGCGCGGAAGCCCTGCTGCAGGGGCGCGCTGCCCATCCGGATCCCAATCCTCAGCTGGGTTTGTATTTTCGCTCCGACAGCTACAGCTTTGCGCATCGCGGCGTGCCGGTGCTGTACACGCAGGCCGGCATCGATAGCGCGGCACGCGGCCCGGTGTGGGGAAAGGCGCAGATCGATGACTATTTCGCGCACCGCTACCGCCAGCCTGGCGATCAATATTCGGCCGACTGGGATGTCGGCGGCGCGGTAACCGACCTCAACCTGGACTATCATGTCGGCCTGCACATCGCGAACAGCAAGCGCTTTCCGCGTTGGTATCCGAACAGCGAGTTTCGCGCGCCGCACCGCGCGAATTCAGCCGCCCGCGATTAGCGTTTTCCTACGCGGGCCCAGTTCTTGGTGCGGTCAAAGCTGCCCGAGGTATTGTAGGGGTCGGAACCTTGCTCTTTATAGGAAGGTTTTTTCGGGGCTGCATCGAGCGTCAATGTCCGTACCGCCTTCGCTTGCCGCAGCTCTCGCACCGCGAAGCTGAAGCTGGAATCGTCGCGCTGGTTCTTCTCATCGATAGCCATCGTCTCTCCGCCTCTCAGAAAAATTACCCAATGCCTTGTCAATGTTCTTATCGTGATATCGCTGCGTGATGGATGTTCCCAAATTGCGACAGGTGGGAACGGCTCGAGTTGCGAATCTGTGACGCAGTTCAAGCCGTTCGCGACATAAGATGCGCGCAGGGCAACTTAATTGGTGTAAGCGGGCCCGCGCAGCGCTAGCCGCTCTGAGCGAGCACGGGGGTCAATTGGCGATCGAACGGCACCGAGCGATTGCGGCCCCGCAGTTTCGCGCTGTACAACGCTTGATCGGCCGCATTGATGAAGTCGGCATAGTTTGCAAACTGGATTTGCGCACCGTGCGTTGCGCAGCCGATCGAGACCGTCACCTTGGCGTGGTGCGAGCCGACCACGTGGCCGGTGTTTCGAAATGCCATGACGATGCGCTCGCAGATGCTGTGCGCGGTGTCGGCATCGGTTGCGGGCAAAACCACCACGAACTCCTCGCCTCCGTACCGCGCGATCACGTCGGTCTCGCGCGTATTGCCGCGCAGTATCCGGGCGGTCGCTTGCAGCACCCGGTCGCCTGCCTGGTGCCCGAAGTTTTCATTCAGTAGCTTGAAGTTGTCGAGATCGACGAAAGCGATGCTCAGGGGCCATTTGTGGCGCGTCGAGTTGTCGAATTCGCGTGCCAGGCATTGCTCCAAATAGGCGCGGTTGTACACACCGGTCAGCTGATCGCGCCGCGTCTCCTCCTCGAGTTCGAGCGACTGCGCCGCTGCGGCGTCGGCGGAGGCGCGCAAGGTATTAATTTCACGCAAGGCATGCAGGCTGCGCAGCATCAGCACTTCACGCGCCTGCTCGAGGATCAAATCCGGATGTTGTTTGGCCAGGTGCTCCGACTCGAAGATCGCTTCGGTCTCCGGAATCATCGAACCGATGGTTCCGAGTACTTGTCCAAACGCCATGCGATCCAAGCCCAAACTGCGCTCGGCGCACAGCGCGGTCTCGGCGAACTGCCGTTGTTCCGGGTCGAGCAGAAAAAGATCGGCGACCGATCCTGACAGGGCGACACAGCGGTCAAAGATGCCCGCCGGATGCGCGCTGAAGCTGAGTTCCACTTGGTGGCTGTGCTCGATTGCCCGGTACAAGCGCTCCGGCAAATTCCAGGTGCGCAGCAGCCAGCCGCCTACATAGGCATGGTCGGCTTGCACGCGCTTCTTTTCATGCTCCGCCAGCGCCGCATGATCGCGCTGCAATTTATCGCCGTCGCGGTACAAATCCGGAACGGCCTGGTCGAGCGCCAGCATGCCCACATCCTGCAGCAGTGCTGCCAGGAAAATCTCCTCGGCGAGGGTTTGACGCATGGCATCGCCGAGCGCGCGTGCGGCGGTTGCGGCCAATAGCGCACGCCGCCAATAAAACTTGTAATTCAACCCGTTCGGTTTCGCGCCGCGCAACGACTTGACCAGCGAGAAGCTCAAGGCGAGCGTCAAGGTGGCGTTCAATCCCAGCACCACGAGCGCCTGCCGCAAGTTCTCGCTCTTGCGCCGTTGCGCATACAAGGGCGAATTGGCGATGCGCAGCACCTTGCTCGAGAGCGCCGAATCCATGCTCAGAGCCTTGGCGACTTTGCCCATTTCGATCTCGGGATCCTGCGCCAACTCGATGATGTGCGTGGCCACCCCAGGAGGCGAGGGGAAGTTCACTGACCGGCGAAGTTTGGCTTCAATCTCGGAATTCAAAACGCGGCTCCAGCGCAAAAGCGGAAAGGTTCCGCTTATGGCAAGTTAGCGTCCGCGCTCAAGGAAACTTAAGCAGGCTCGTCCAGTCTCGCGCTGGCGCGCCACCAGGCGTGCAGGGCCCTGAACAGGATATAAAGGGCATAGGGCCCCAAGAAGACCGCCCAAGAGGCGATAGACGCCTCCTTGAGCCCCTGAAACAGGCTGGAATACAGGCGCTCGAGGCTGGCACCGTCAAACCGGCCGAGGGTGGCGACGCCGGCATAGAAGATCAACACCGGCATGAGCGTGACCCCCAGGAGCAAGCCTATACCGGCGATGCTCAATTCCGCCGCCCAGGGGCGCTCTTCTGCGAGCCTTCGGAGGTTCATTGCCATGCGTTGATTGTAAACGAATCCCGCCGGGGCGCCGGCCGCTGTAGAATCTTAAGCATGCGCTCCTGGACACCTCAGACTCTGTATGACCTAAAGCCCTGGGTGTTCATCGTGATGGGCGCGATTCTGGGCGTCGGAATGATGCTCTGGTCGCTGTCCGCGGGGACCTGGACCGTGTTGCGCGGCTTGTTGTGCCTGGGGGGAGTGGCGCTCGCGATCGTCGGCGGCGCCACACTGCAAATGCGTCAGGACTACCGCGCCAACAGCAAGTGGCGGCGAGACGCCCCTCCTTGATTCGCACGGCGGTGATCGGCGTCGGCTACCTGGGCCGATTTCACGCGCAAAAATACGCCGCTCTTGCCAACTCTCAGCTCGTGGGTATTGCCGATCCATCCGCGGCCGCGCGTGCCGGGGTCGCGGCGGAATTGAAAGTGGCGGCGCATGCCGATTATCGGCAGCTGTTGGGCAGCGTCGATGCGGTGAGCATCGTGACGCCGACGCCTTTGCACCACGAAGTGGCCAAGGCGTTCCTCGAGGCCGGTGCCAGCGTGCTGGTGGAAAAGCCGATGACCGTCACCATTGCCGAAGGCGAGGATTTGATAGAGATCGCGCGTCGAAGGAACCGGATTTTGCAAGTCGGTCATCTGGAACGCTTCAATGCCGCCGTTCTGGCGGTGCAGCCCGCCTTGACCGTGCCGCGCTTCATCGAGTCGGCACGGCTCGCGCCATTCAAGCATCGCGGCACAGACGTGGATGTCGTGCTGGATCTCATGATCCACGACATCGACCTGATCTTGAGCATCGTACGCTCACCGGTGGTAGCGGTGGATGCCATCGGCAGCAGCGTATTTTCCAAAGAGATCGATATTGCGAACGCGCGCCTGCGCTTTGCCAACGGCTGCGTGGCCAATGCCACGGCCAGCCGGGTCAGCCTGAAAACCGAGCGCAAGCTGCGCCTGTTCCAGGACGACGCCTACATGTCTCTAGATTTGCAGCAGAAGATCCTCACGGTGATCCGTAAGGGAGCAGGTATGGGCGCGGATGGCATGCCGCAAGTGATCATCGATGAGAACACCTACGAGCAGGGCGATGCGCTGAAATCCGAAATTGAGGCATTTCTACAAGCGGTTGCCGCAGGTAAGCCGCCGCCGGTCACCGGCGAGGATGGCTTGCTGGCGTTGCGTACCGCGGTCAGCATCGCCGAGCAAGTCGCGAGCTCCGTGCAAAAATTCTCTTAGTGAGTCGGCGGAGGCGCAGCCGGCGCACCCGGTGCGGCCGTCGAGGGCGTTGTGGCGGGCGCGGGCGGCAGGGCGGTTCCCGGTCCCGCCTCGTTGTCGGTAATGGTCACCTTATCGACAAAATAGCGCGTGTCCGCAAAGCAATTGGTCGGAATGCCGGGATGCTCGGTGTAGTGCAGCTGCACGCGATGGCCAACCGCTTTGCCGAGCTCGACCGCCACCGACTTGTTGCGCACGCTGAAGTCCCATAGCTGCGGCGATGTGCCCGGACCCAAATACCGGCCGCCGCCGTAGTACAGGGCTATTTCTCCTTCGTGGGTCTTGCAAAGCCAGCCGCGGCGCACGAACTTTTGCAGCACACCGGCGCGATCGCCCTCCGCGTACGCCCACGCCAGCGTGAGCCAGGTCCATAGACCGCCGCCTATCAAAATCAACAACAGCAAAATCATGAACCAACGGCCGCCGCGGCCCGAGCGGCGGCGTACTGCGGTGTTCGGAACCTCAATTCTAGTCATACATCTCGGCGGGGGAAAAATTGGTGCGCCGGGGACTAACCAAAAATCCCCGGAACCCATTGATAGCACTATGGTATCCGAAATCCAAGCATGGCAGTTGCCCCCGGAGTTGCCCCTCACTGGCTTCAAATACTAACAAGGCCGCCGCACTGCACTCCCGTACGAGCTCGCATGGCTGGGTCGCGAACGTTGCGGTCTACGGGGAAGGGGCGCTCTCGGGATCCGACTTCAAGAACCGCGTTTTTCTCATGGGCCGAGGATGGCAACAAGCACAAACCAAGGGCGCGCCACTTGCAGATATAGTCAGGAACGCCTATCTGAGGCTAACCCAACTCAGAAAAAGACCATGCGTGCGGCTGACATAAGCAGATTGAGTCGCAGCGACAACAAATTGGTTGTCGGAGATGGGAATCGCGTCTCCGAAGGTAA
>DATAVX010000063.1:0-2099 GCA_036267535.1 Steroidobacteraceae bacterium | reverse complement strand
AGTTCCATGTTGATGATGTCGCCGTGCTGTAGCACCCGTGCCGACGGCCGCGGATTGCCGAAAATCTGCGCCGGGTTCGCCATCGGCGTCGAGCCGATGATCAGAAAATCGATGTCGCCGCCGCCTTCGAGGATCGCGGAGCCGGCGGCGGCGCGCAACTCGTATTCCTTCACGCCCGGTCGCGCCCGCTCAACCATGGCGTCCATCGCGTTCTTGCACAGCACGCCGGCCCTGCGCACGCAGTCAAGCTCTTCGGCACTGTGGATCGATAGCAACTCGTGCAGGAAGCCCTTGGTGAAAATCAGCTCTGCATCGGGCAAATTCTCGCGCAACACATTGTATTGGTTCACCGGCAGATAGTCGCCGTGGCGCGGATCAATTTCCATCAGCCCGATGCGGCCGCGCTCAAGCTTCAGCTCGCGCAACCGCTCAACCATGACATCGGCATAACGGCCGCTGCGGCTGTGGCGGACATCCTTGAGGGCGACCTCAACCTGCCGGCGCACCGCTTCCGCATGGGTGCCGCCCATCGAATAGATCATGGTCGGCTCACCGTCCTGCGGCACCAGCACGTAGCTTGCCAGCGCATGCCATTCCCAATGGCCGGTCAGCCACAGCATGCCGCCGCCAAAGCTCCAGTGGCTGGGACCGCCGGGCACGATCACCGCATCGAGCTTGTGCTCGCGCATCTTCGCCCGCAGCGCAGCGTAGCGGCGCGCATATTCAGCGGCCGAGAATTGCTCCCACACCGCGTCGCGATAATAAGGCGTGTCGCGCATATTGGCGAACGGCAGCGACTGATCGAGCTTCCCTCGCACCTGCTCCCACGGCTGCGGCCCGATCTGCGGCGGTCTGATATTCATGATGAGTTCGTGGCCTCGCTTGGGTGGTGTCAGAGGCAGAATTTAGCGGTGATGCTTCACATCTTTCGTTCAGACGTGCTGGCCCTCGCTCAGTGGAATGTCGCGCATCGTCGCCGGAGCAAAGAGCTCATCCAGCTTTACGCGGCGGTCGGTCAGCCCTTGCTCGTGAGTATATTGCAGTAACGCCTCAATGGTCTCGCGATTTGGCGCGATGCCGTATGGGTACCAGTCCTCGCCGATGACGCGCTTCTCTTCCTCGATCAGCGGCTGCAGCCAGGCAAAGGAAGCTTTGGGCGCGCCGGTTTCTAGAAGAAGTTGGTAGCAGCGTTCCTTGGCTTTGCAGAGCGCCTGATAAAGGTTGGCAGCGACCCAGGGGTCCCGCTCGTAAATCGCGCGTTTGATGACCACGGTGTGCATGATCGGATAGATCTTGGTACGTTTGTAGTAATCCTTCTCCATCTCGGCGTAGTTTGGAAACAGCCGCGCAACCTTCTGCGCACCGCGGCGAAACGAGAGCGGGTTGTTCGCCGTCATCATGAAATCGATCTCACCGCGCTCCAGCAGGTCGCCCAACTCAACGCCGGCCGGCGCCTGAGTGAGCTTGATGTCGGACGGCAGCTTGCGGCCAAGCCGGTCATGGCGGCCCTGTACCCACTCGACGTCGGACGGCTTGACGCCAAACTCATGCTGCATCAAGCCGCGCATATAGACCGCGGCGGTCATCGAATATTCCGGTACGCCGCCGCGCCTGCCTTTGAGGTCGGCGCCTTTGGTGATGCCCTTGCTCGTATTGACGAAGAAATAGCCGTGACGAAAGACGCGCGACGGAAATACCGGGATCGCGATGAACGGCGAATTCCCGCCGGACACCAGCGAGGCATAGTTCGACAGCGACATTTCGGAGGCGTCAAATTCCTGAAACTGCAACTGCCGCCAGAAAATCTCGGCGGGCTGCATATTCAAATAAATGAGGTCTACGCCGTCGACTTGGATCGATCCATCGCGGAGCGCCTGCGTTCTATCGTAGGGACCACAGGCGAAATTCAATCGCAGCTTGTTCACTTTTAGGCATTCCTGGATACTGTTTGTTCAGAGGCCGCGGTGGCTGGAAATGTGTCGTACGGTGCAGCCGTCAAATTTCCCGTCACCTTTGATTTTATGGTGCTGCCGCTCAGGATTGAACTGAGGACCTCTCCCTTACCAAGGGAGTGCTCTACCACTGAGCTACGGCAGCGG
>DATAVX010000062.1:0-2338 GCA_036267535.1 Steroidobacteraceae bacterium | reverse complement strand
TTTGCCAGCGAACTTGCGGTTAAACTCTGGCTCGGTCTTCGTTCCAAATCCGACTCGAACTATCCGCTCTCGGCGGCGGGCGCGGTCGATGTGCTGGCGGTGCTGCCGATCCCGGTGGCGCTCATGTTGAACGTGCCGGCCGAGACCGCGTGGCTATTCGCATCGCTATGGCCGCTCAAGCTCGCCGCCACCATTCCCGGCTTCTCGTTGCTCCGCCGTGTCGTCATTCTGGAGGCCCGGCCGCTGGCGAGCGTATTGTTCATCTTTCTGATCGTCCTTTTGTTGGCCGGTGTTGCGCTGCACGTGCTCGAGCGCGCCGGACAGCCGCAGCGGTTTGGCAGCCTGCCGATGTCGCTATGGTGGGCGGTAACAACGCTCACCACGACCGGCTACGGCGATTCGGTGCCGCAAAGCTTCCTGGGCCGGCTGATCGCCGGAATGGTGATGATCTGCGGGCTGGGGGTATTCGGATTGCTCACCGGCATTCTCACAACCGGCTTCACCGCCGAGCATCGCCGCCGCGATTTCATCCGCAACTGGGATATGGTGACGCGCGTCCCGTTCCTCCGCAATCTCGACCCAGCGGCGATGATCGAGCTTACACGGCTGCTGCGGCGGATCGACGTGGCCGAAAGAACCGTCATGGTTCGGCGCGGCCGGCCAGGCGATTGCATGTATTTTATTGCTTCGGGCGAGGTCGAGGTCAAACTTGAACCGCTCCCCATTCGTCTCGGAGCGGGATCGTTTTTTGGCGAATTTGCGCTGCTCGACAACAGCCCGCGCAGCGCGACTGTCGTAACCACGTTACCATCGACATTATTGATCCTGGATGTTTCGGACTTCCGCACATTCACCGCCCAGCATCCGGACCTCGCGCGCGCGGTCGCGCATGAAGCCGCGCGGCGCGCAAGCAACAATAAAAACAAGGCGGCCGGGCGACGAAAGAAGCCGTTGCAAAGCGGCCGACGGCCGGATTAAACCGGCTCCCAACGGTAGGCTCGGGTCACATTGTATTTCGAGCCGCAAGGGGTGCGCGATGCACGAAGCTACTGTGATACTCGGGTTTGTCGCGGGCGGTCTTTACATCGCCAGTCATTACATGAAGACGATGGTGCCCCTGCGCGTTTGCGAGATCGCGAGCAACGCACTTTTCGTGGGTTACGGGTTTATGTACCCGTCTTATCCAACCTTGGTGCTTTATGGCATCCTGGTGCCGCTGAACTCATTGCGGCTCTATGAGATGCTTCAACTGATCAAGAAAGTTCGCACCGCCTCGCAAAGCGATCTCTCGATCGACTGGCTGAAGCCGTTCATGCATAAGCAGACTTACAATAAGGGCGACGTCCTGTTCCGCAAGGGCGACCACGCCGACGAAATGTATTTCATCGTGAGCGGCAATTGCCGCGTGGTCGAGCTGGACGTGACCCTGACTCCAGGTCAAATAGTCGGCGAACTCGGGTTTCTCACCGCCGAACATCAGCGCACACAGACCGTCCAGTGCGTCGATGACGTCGAGATGCTGGGCATCACTTATGACAAGGTACGGGAGCTTTATTTTCAGAACCCGACCTTCGGACTTTACTTCCTGAATCTCACAAGCAAGCGGCTCCTGCAAAACGTCGAACGCATGGAGAAGGAAATCGAAGGCCGCAATCAGCCGGCTGAGGGCTGACGACACAGCCGGGGCGAACGGACCGAATCAGCCGAGAGCGGCGATGCGGCGCGTGGCGAATGACAGGCGCTCGGCCTGGATCCGCACGATATTTTGCCATAGCGACGACGCCAGCTTTGGGTCCGTCTTCATCATCTCCGCAAAGGCGGCGCGGCCGAGCGACCAAATCGTGGCGTCTTCATCGACACGAAGAGCGGCCGTGCGCGGGACCTCGAGGACGAATGCGATTTCGCCCACGATTGTTCTTGGACCGAAGACACGAACGCGCGTGGCAGCGCTGACACCATGCTCTATCAGCGCGCAAAGGCGGCCGCTTTCGACGAGATACAGCTCATCGGTGGCGTCGCCTTGATGGCACAGGAAAGTGCCCGCCTTGTAATGCGTGGCAAGGAGATGACGCTGCGCGATGGCCGCTTGTTCGGCCCCGCCAAAAATATCCGAAAGCCAATCGGCAAACGACATGCTCGCCGTCGAGTTCGCTTTTCCGCTCGCCAGCACCGTCTGCTCTCCGCGCTCGATCGCCTCGTCGGTGTCTCTCAAAACAATGGTTTGCCGGTCGAGGCCGCCAGCCTCTTCGATGACCTTCGTCGTCGCCGTCGACATCCCCGCCGCGATCTGCTGGATGCCCTTCTCGCATAGCCGCTGCGAAATGCGCACCATGGCCGC
>DATAVX010000061.1:0-1809 GCA_036267535.1 Steroidobacteraceae bacterium | reverse complement strand
CCCCGCATAGGCCTTGAGCGCCTGCGAATGCACCTTGAGGATGACGTGTTTGTACTCGTCGTTCACCGCATTGTTTGACACGACAGTGCCGATGAACTCGCCGACCAGCCGCTCCGGATAGGGGTCAATATCGCCGATGCGGAGCGCCGTGTTGGTGTAGTTATTGTTCAGGTCGAGTGGCATTGATCGATCGGTCTCTGGGAGAGCAACGCGCGCCAAGCGAAACCTTTGGCTCCGCCAGACCCGTGCTCGTTCCGGCCACCAGCTCTTAGTTCACCGTTACTATAGGTGCGGCGGGCCCTTGTGTCAATTTTGGAACAGTGCGGAACCTAGGACTCTGTGGATCTCCGCAACCTCAGGCGCCGTAAAGCAGCGTCAGGTTTATCCTGTGATTCTCATGTCCTGTCGCGAATTCTGGGCGGTCGGAGTGGTGGAACAGGCGCGAACGGAACAACACGGCCCGGTTCTGGCGATAGGGTATCACGAGGCTGCTCCCGACATTTTGTTCCAAAAATGTTACAATCCGCGCCTGGTCGGCGTCGTAATCCTTGATCTTCCAGTCCGCCGGCGGTGGTGCAAGGCAGACGGCCAGACCACCGCGCTCACAGGCGCGATTGGCTTCCGTCGGCGTGACCCAGAAATTGACGCTGACGGCGGCATCGTCGGCGTGAGCGTCGACCGCCGCCTGCGGCTTGAGGCCTTTGAAGGCCCACGCCTGACTTAACGGATGTGGGCCGAGGATGTCGGGAAATGCCTGCCGCAGATCGTCGGCAATCTGTAGCAGCAGCGGCGAGGCCAGGCCATCTTCCAGATAGGACGCGACGAAGCCATCGATGTGCGAGAAGTCGTGCCAGATCGTGCTCTCCAGCAAGAACTGGTGCAGCGAGTCGAGTGCCGTAGCCGTCAGGAGATCGTCAACGAAAATGGCGCCTTGCGCGTTGAACTGCGCTTTCAGGCTACCCGCGTCCGCCCGTTCACTAACGGCGTTGCCGGGGACCTCGGGCGCGGCGCGCAGATGGATCGGCGTGTTGTAGTCATCGCCCAGAGCCTCGATCTGCGCCTCGGACAGCGTGCTCACATGGTCCGGAAGTTGCGCCGCAACGGCACGGTAGTTGCGCGCCAGCATCTCGAACCGCAGCCGGTCCCGCCGGCGCCGCGACAGGTACAGAAACTGCTCGGCGTCGTGTTCAACCTTGTGCCGCGTCGCCTTCGTGAGCGATGTCCGCGCGATGGCGGTGCGGTCGTCGCCGCGCCGCAACTCGTAGGTGCGCGCCAGATGATCGAGCGCACGGCCGCGCTCGCCTTGCCCCAGCCAGAGAAAGCCCAGGGCGCGATGCGCCTCGTAATGCTCAGGCTCGAGCGCGGCGGCCCGGCTGAAGGCTTGGATGGCCTCGGCCGTTTCGTTAAGCCTGAGCAACGCAACCGCCCGGTTGTAATGCGCCGAGACAAAGCCGGGGTCGGCGCGCAGCGCGTCGTCGAAGCAAGCGACCGCGGCCTTATGGCGGCCTTGAGCCGCAATGGCGACGCCGAGGTTGTGCGTGACCACAGGATCGGCCCGGACGATCCCCAGCGCCGCCCGATAGGCCCTCTCGGCTTCTTTCAGCCTCCCGGCTTGAAAGTGCGCCATGGCGTCGGCGGCGAAGGCACGAAATTCCTGCGAAAGATGCCTCACTAACCGTAGGCTCCCGAAATCATATCATTGATCTACCGTGCCGAAATTGGGAGAACTTTTGATTTTGGTACAGGGTGCGCTATAGCAATGCGGCGAGGCCCGAACCCCCTCACCCCATCCCTCTCCCTCCAGGGCGA
>DATAVX010000060.1:0-1545 GCA_036267535.1 Steroidobacteraceae bacterium | reverse complement strand
CGCATGCCGGATTATCTCGCCGACCGCGAGCGCGAGGAGGGCGAACGTTTTGTCGGCATCGCCTCCGACGGGCTCAGCGCCGCGCGCACCACGTTGGCGGGATCGACGATGCCCTTCTCGATTATGTCGAGATGGTCCTCGCGCAGCCTCCCGAAACGCTCCAACCCGTGCTATATTGCGGCGGGAAACGGAGCAGAAATGTCGAGACCGGTCATCTTCACCATTTCCGCCGCCTGGGACGATGAAGCCTCGGTCTGGAGCGGGCATTGCGATGACATCCCCGCCGCTGCGGATGCGCCGACGCTGGACGAACTGCTTGCGAAGATATCCGCGATGGCACTCGATTTGTTGCCGGACAATCACCCCGGCATCGATCCCGCGTCCTTGTTTCTTCAGATCACGGCGCTCCGCGAAGCCGAGCCCGCGGTGGCTTAGGTTTTCGCATGATCTCGCCCGAAAACCGGTTGCCACTTTTCGGGATCATGCTCTGAATGGCGCCGCAGTTCGATCGACCGCTGCGCGACCTGTTGCGCGCCGCGGGCTGCACCATGGTGCGGCAGGGCAAGGGCAGCCACGAGATTTGGCACAGCCCGATCACGAAGCGGAATTTCGCGGTGCCGGTCGGCGTCCCTAGTCGTCACACCGCCAATGCCATCCTGCGGCAGGCGGGATTGCCGAAGGCGTTTTGATTTCGGCTTAAGAAGCATTTGCTCCGTCATGTCCGCGCTTTTGTTGGCCACGATCGAGCCCTCGACACCGGAGTTCTCGGCGATCTGGCAGTGCGCGCGAAGCGCTGCCTGATCAAAGGCTCGGCGCCGTACTCACGTGTATCGCGGCGGCCTTCGGTGTCGCTCGGCACTGTGAGAAAGCAAACGAGGCTCACGCCGCGTTTCTGATTTGCAGCCGCACCGCGAGGCCGGCCCGCCCCGCGACGTTGATCAGCGCATCAAGGCTGAACTTGTCGATTCGGCCGCGCATCAGGTCATTCAAGCGCGGCTGCGTCAGGCCCAAGCGCCCGGCGGCCTCGGTCTGGTTGACCTTCCAGCTTTCGACTTTGCCGCGCACGGCGATCATCAATTCCGAGCGCGCCCGCATGTTGGCCGCTTCCGCCACGGTATCTTCAAGCGCTTCCCACACGCTGGCAAATGTCTGTCGTGCCATGGTTTGTCGTGCCATGTCTCAACTCTTTCGTAATTCACGAAACGTCCGGCCGCGAGCTCGATGTCGCGTTTTGCCGTGCGCGGCGTCTTCTTCTGGAAGCCCGCGCTCTATATCAGAATAGATATAGGTCCGTCAGCCGCAGCGTGCAACGAGCCTTCCCACGCTGGCGCCTTGAGTGGGTAACGGGAATGTCAGATGCAAATTGCCGCTGCAATGTGCCTTCCTCGACCGCGGCGCCGGGTGGGCGTTGAGCGCGTCCTCGAAAAGCCGCCGCTGTGAGGCGCTAGTAGAGTTCCAGACACGCGGCATCAGCGTCCTTTTCCAAGGCAGCGATCACGTTCGCACGATCGCGCAGCGTGCGTTCGATAATGGCTGTCGGCTGAT
>DATAVX010000059.1:0-32858 GCA_036267535.1 Steroidobacteraceae bacterium | reverse complement strand
ATACACATCGCCCGCGTAGCGACCCATGGCCGGGCCCCGGCCAACGCCGCGATTTCGATTGATGGCGTATTCGGCGTCGAACAACTCCTCCAGCCGAGCGAGCGTCGCATGCATGCGGGGATCCAGGGCGGAATGCGATAGGGCGGCGCCGCCCGCATGTATCGCGGCAAAAACCACTGAAATATCGAGTTCCTTTGTGGAAGGCGCATTCGATTCCAGCACGCGCGATTTGTAGAACTGCAGATCCTCGCGCCAGTAACCATCGAGCATGCGCGCTATCGAGCCGGCGTCCGCGCGGCAGGCGGCCGCTTCGACGCCATCGCCCTGGCGTTCGAGCCAGCCGGCGCCCGCTTCGAGCGCGGCGGCAGCGGCCCGCAGCGTGTAGTAGTGCAGGCCCTTCTCCTCTTCCCAGATGTCGAAACAGTTTTCGCTCCAATGGCGCTGCGTGAAGTGCAGGTCGGCTCGAAGCAGCGCATCGACTGCGGCGTTAAGGTCCTTGTCCAAGGCAGCCGCCTGCTGCCAATGCAGCAGCGCGAGTGCGCGCAGCGCCGGACCGTCGTTTTGCGGCCGCGGCCATTTGCAAATGTCGAGCGTCCCGTCCGGATTCACGCGTGTTTCGCCGGCCAGCGCCTCGCCATGCGCGGCCGCGAGATCCTCCGGCGTGCGGACGAACTGGCGAAAGTCCGCTGCAATGGCGTCTCGCCACGCGGGATCGCTCAAACGCCGTCCATCAAGATCCCGCAGCGACAGGCTGAAGCGGACGAAGTCCGCGAAGTGCGGCAGCGTGTCGATCCTCACGTCCGCGTCTTCATACAGGATGCGCAACGCATCCACTACGATCGCGGAGTCGCGCATCCAATGGAAAAAATAGTCGGGCTCAGGATCGTAGGCGCCGAGCACCGCAGATGCCACGATCGAGCCGCGCAGCGGCCGAATGGTTTGGGCGAATCCACGACGGACTTTGACGGTTTCAACCGGCGAGACGCTGCGCATCAGGGCAGCGGCGCTATGCCGATACTGCCGCTCTATCCAGGGATCGAGCGCCTCCATCAGCGGGTAAAGCTCAGCGCCCGCAAGCCCGCTTGAATTTCCGGCGCCTTCATGAACAATTTCCACAAGAGTCCAGTGCGGTGATTTTCAATCATGACGACAATAGGGCCCTGGTCGATCGCCAGATAGGTATCGGCGTACCAATTTTTAGCCTCGCAGAAGGCATCGGTGAAGCCGAAGCGGCCCCAAAGCCTATCGCCATGCACTTTGAGAAAGTGACGAATCGCCTGGATGGCTTCCTTGGGTGCATAGGGCATGCTGGATAGAGCGGCGGTGGGTGAAATGGTGCCATCGTCTGCGTCCGGCGCGTGCACGGCGTAGCCGTCGGGCCCGTCGCTTGCCGTGAGACCCCAACAGGCGGCGCCGTATCCCTTGTGACGCTGCGGGTTTTTCGTGCAGTGCGCGTGATTGATACGCACATGGCTTGAGTTTTGCTGCCAGTAGTCCGCATAGCGGTCTTTCAAACCGCGCGGATCGATGCCGCAAAAGGAATAATGCGTGAAAAACAGCGGGCCTCCCAAGGTCGGACCCAGCGGCAAGGAGACCTCATAGTACGGCTTGCCGTTGAGGAAATCGCGGCCGACCGCAAATCCCTTGTGATAGACGCCGGGGTCGATCGGATAGCGCCGCGCCGAAGCCGCCAGTACATAGGTGATCAGGCATTCATTCCAACCGCGGATCTCGTGCTCGAGCGCCCAGCCATTGTTGGGACTCCAATGCCACTGCAGAGAATTGCGGCCGCGCGTGTACCAGCTCCATTCGACATCGTTCCAGATATAATCGACCAGGCTGCGGATCTTCGATTCCTGCGGGGTTTTGCGCTTGAAATATTCCCGCGCGCACAGCAGGCCCATCATCAGAAAGGACGTCTCGACCAGATCGCCGCCGTCGTCTTTCCGCGAAAACGGAATGGTTGCTCCGTTGCGGCCGTTCAGGAAATGCGGAAAGACACCGTGATAGCACGTGGCGCGAACCAGTACGGCGAGCATGTGTTCGATCCGCTCCGCCGCGGCCGGCCGAGAGATCCAGCCGCGCTCTGCCGCGACGATGTGCGCCATGCAGCCGAAGCCCGAGCCGCCGCTGACCACCAGATCATCCGCCGGCACGGCGGTCGTCGTGCAGCGGTCCGGCGCGAGGCAGCTCACCGGATGGGCCGCCTCCAAGAAAAAGCCGAAAGTCTGCCGCTGCACGGCTTCGAGCAACTCCTGTTCGGGCAGTGCAGCGAGATCCGCGGGCGCCAAATTCCCGGTCTTTCGCATGCTAATGCTCCGTTGCCAGCTGCGCTGAGGGCGGCGCCGGCGGCGCTGCCGGTATTTTCAATTTCTTCGCGGTAGGATCCATAATCAAGTGCAGTACCCGTGAAAAGAAGTGATGAGCGTCGCTGCGCCCAATGTAGATGACGCCCGATTGTGCAAGATCCTTGGTGAAGATGTCGACCGCCCGTTGCAACGCCGATTCGTCCAGCGCATCGAACACCTCGTCAATGAGCACCCAGGCAGCCCGGTGAATCAACACGCGGGCCAATGCCAGCGCCTGCTGCTCGTCTTCATTGAGTTCGCGATCCCAACGTTCCGTTGCATCGAGCAGCGGCGTCAAGCGTTCCAATCCGACTCGCTTCAGGGCCATGCGGCAATTATCGGTCTCGAACGCGCTCGTAGGCTTCGGATATGCCAGCACTTCGCGCAAGGTGCCGGGTGGAAAGTAGGGAGTGCGCGGCAAATAGAGTATCTCTTCGTCAGCCGGATGCGTCACGGTTCCGGAGCCCCAGGGCCAGAGCCCCGCGAGCGCACGAAACAGCAAAGTCTTGCCCGTTCCGGTTTCACCGACGATCAGCACATGTTCGCCGCGCTCGATCTGCACCTTGTTTTCCTTGAGCATGGTGCAGCCGCTTGGCGAGGAAATCTGCAAATCATTCACCGCGAATTCTCCGCTCTTACCCACGGCGTAAGCAATTCGATTTTCCACGTTGTGCATGACGTCCGTGTCGATCACCGCCCGGCGAAAGGCGGCAACCCGCAGCAAAGTCGCACGCCAATCGGCGATGGTGCTGAAATTATCCACGAACCAGCGTAACGACGATTGAACTTGCATGAAGGCGCCTGAGGCCAGCATGAGGCCGCCAAAGGTGAGATTACCCGCGAAATAAAGCGGCGCGGCTACCAGAATCGGCGCGACCAGTGTGAACCACCCGTAACCTCCCGTGATCCAGGTCAGATTGGTCAGTCCGGTGACGAGGCGCGCGGTGGCTTTGAGTACTGCCGCGAGCTCCATTTCGATACGCCGCGCCTCATCGGGTTCGCCGGCGCTCAGCGCAATTGCGTCGATATGCTCGTTGACCCGCACCAGCGAAAAGCGCAGCTCCGCCTCGCGCGCGTAGCGCTGCGCGTTGCGGTCGACGAGGCTGCGGCCCACCCAGTAGCTGAGCAGGGAGGCCGAGCCGGAATACACCACCGCCGCCCACACCATGTATCCGGGGACGACGATTTGCCGTCCGTCGAGGTGAAAAGCGAAATTATTCGACAAGCTCCAGAGCACTTTCACGAAGCTGGCGAGCAGGATCGACGATTGCAGCAGCCCGATGCCGAGATCGGTTGAAAGCTCGGTCAGGTGCCGGGCATCCTCGTGCATGCGTTGATCGGGATTGACGCCCACCGGTCCCGCATTGGTCAGGCGGAAGGCTCTGCCGGGCACCAGCCAGTTCTGAATCAGATCGTGACCCAGCCCTTGGCGCAGCTTGAGCTTCAAAGTTTCTCCGAGCCAGCGCTGCCCGACATTGAGCACCAAGAGCGCTCCGGCGATCAGTGCAAAAATCCCCAGTTGATCGAGGAATTCCGCAAAATTGCGATGCGACAGCGCATCATAGAAGGGCTGATTCCAATTATTGAGTCGAATTTGTCCGTACGCCGTGGCGGCGACGACGAGAAATATGGAGCCTGACAGCAGAAACAGCGTATTGCGCACCGGCGCGGCCCATAACGCTCGCATCATCATCTGAAGTTGCGGCATCAAGCGGGAATTCGCCCGCTCCTCCGCGTCGCTGGCATTTGACGTCGGCGGCTGATCTTTGTTCATGCGCTACTCTTTAGGCGGTGTGGTTCCTCCATTATTATTCACGTCGCCAGCCTAAAGGGAGCTAAAGTTCAGTGAGCCGCATCGAAAGTTTGATTAGCCGCATGACGCTGACCGAAAAGCTGGGTCAGCTCACCATGACGGCCTGTGGTCAGGCGGTGACCGGCCCGACAATTGCCGGCGATTCCACCGAGGCGATCAAAAGCGGCGCCATCGGCAATTTGCTCAATATCGTCGGGGTGGAAAACGTCAATGCCATGCAGCGGCTGGCGGTGGAGGAATCGCGGCTGGGGATTCCGCTCTTGATCGGCTACGACGTGATTCATGGGCAGCGGATACTTTTTCCGATTCCATTGGGCGAAGCAGCGACGTTCGATCCCAAGTACTGGGCTTTGAGCGCGCGCGAGGCGGCCAAGGAAGCCGCGGCCGACGGACTGGCCATGACCTTTGCGCCGATGCTCGACGTGGCGCGCGATCCACGCTGGGGCCGCATTGCCGAAGGTCCGGGCGAGGATCCTTTGGTCGGAGCGCGGATGGCAGAGGCCAAGGTGCACGGTTTCCAAGGCGCGGATTTATGGCAGGCGGATGCACTCGCTGCCTGTGCAAAGCACTACTGCGCTTACGGCTGCGTGACGGCCGGGCGGGACTACGCGCCGGTTGATGTATCGGAGCGAACGCTCCACGAAGTTCACATGGTGCCCTTTGCGGCGGCGGTTTTGGCGGGCGTCGCGGCCATCATGCCCGCGTTTACCGACGTTAACGGTATTCCAATGACCGCGCACAAGGAGCTGCTTCGCGATTGGCTGCGCGGACGTCTCGGCTTCGAGGGCGTCGTCATTAGCGATTACAACGCCATCGCCGAGTTGATCCGGCACGGCATAGCTGCGGACTTGCCCCAGGCGGCTGCGCTGGCGCTCAAAGCAGGCGTGGATATCGACATGATGGCGAACGCCTATCGGCACGGCTTGCCGCTCGCCCTGAAGCGAGGCGCGATCGGCATCGCGGAGATCGATGAGTCGGTTCGGCGGGTATTGACTCTCAAAGAACGGCTCGGCTTGTTCGACGACCCGTACCGCCGCGGCAAGCAGCGCGAATCGGCGGCGTCGTCCGCAACCCGGCGGCAGGTTGCGCGTGAGATTGCCGCGCATGCGATCGTCATGCTGAAAAACGACAATGGTTCGCTGCCGATTTCCACCGCAGCGCAGCGCGTGGCCGTGGTCGGTCCCCTGGCGAATGCTTCCGCTGAAATGCGCGGAGTGTGGTGGGGAGCGGCTCCCCCGCAAGGTCAGGTGACGGTTCTCGAAGGCCTGCGCGCGGCACTGCCGCACGCGCAGATTCTGCATGCCGAGGGCGTCGAAATCGAAAGCGCCGATTTCAGCGGCATCGCCGGCGCGGTGGAACATTGCGCGGTCGCGGATGCCGTGGTGCTGTGCCTGGGAGAGGCCGCGGTGATGAGCGGTGAGGCATCGAGCCGCGCGCATTTGGGACTTCCCGGCATTCAACGGCGGCTCGCGGAAGCGGTCTTCGAGCGTGCACTGCGTTCCAAAGTCCCGGTGATCGTCGTGCTGTTCTCTGGGAGACCGCTGGTCGTCCCCTGGCTGATCGAGCACGCCGATGCCGTATTGGCGGCATGGTTCCTAGGAAGCGAGGCGGGCAATGCGATCGCCGATGTGATCACGGCGCGCGTGAGTCCCAGCGGCCGCACACCGGTAACCTGGCCGCGCGCGGCCGGCCAAGTGCCGATTTTCTTCAGTGAACGGCCCAGCGGCAGACCCTTCGACCGCAACGATAAATTCACCAGCAAGTATCTCGACGTCGCGAACGATCCCCTGTTTCCGTTTGGCTTTGGGCTCACCTACGGGCGCTTCGAGCGGTCGAATTTGCGGCTCTCGCGCGGCACGATGTCCATCGGCGACACGCTCACCATCCAAGTGGACGTCATCAATCGAGGTACCAGGGAGGCGCAGGAAACGATTTTCCTGTTTGTGCACGACAAGGTCGCCGGCGTCTCGCGGCCAAAGCTCGAACTCAAAGGCTTCGGCAAAATCGCGTTGTTTCCCGGTAAGACCGGCACCGTGGAATTTTTACTGCGCGGTGAGGAGCTGCGCTTTCTCGGGCTCGATCTCAAGCCTGTGTTCGAACCCGGTGAGGTGGAAATCCTTGTCGGTCCTTGCGCCGATCGATCGCAGCTGCTGGCGGCGACCATTCAATTGATCGCCGCCTGACCTATTGGTTGGCACCGCTCAAATCCACCCGCTTGATGAGCGCGAGGACGGCAGTTTCGATGCAGGCGCGCAGCGCCTTGTCGACGCTTTCTTTGTGGGCGGTTTGATAGTTGACGTCCGGCGTCAGAGGATTCGCCGATCGTCCGCTCATTGACGCGAGGGTGTTGGCGAAGGCGGCGGTGCCGCCGATTCCGACGCTGGTATCATTCAAAACCTTGCTGACGCTCACCGAGTCGAGCACATCTCCGGTGTTCGCGTCCAGGATCCGCACATCCACGGCGATCGTGTCCTTGTTCTTGCCGCCGCCGAGACTCAAGCCGCCGATAGAAATGCCGCCCTGCTTTTGATCGGCGCCGGGATTCGCCTCGCTTACCGTGCCTTCAAAGATATAGCGGGCTCCGCGCAATTGATGTTTAGCTGCATCGCCCGTCGCCTGTCCGGCGCCGTTGAGTTGCTTCTCGTACATGACGCCCTGATTGAGCCGGTTGCGCTCGACCACGCGAAATTGCTTGGATTCGATCAAGGCGGTGGTGAAGATGTCCGTGACCGCGCCAACCAGGACGCTATCGACGCCGCTGTGAAATTCATAGATCGCTACCGGAACGCGTTGCTCCAGCGGCTTTGGGGGCAGGGCGTCGAAGGCGCGGCTCTGCTTCGAAGATTGCACCACCGGATCATCGGCCCGTGCCGGTTGGGCGCTTAGGGCGAGGGCCGCGCCCAACATCAGTACGGATCTTAAGTGGCTGAGTGGATTCATCTTGCGTGTCTCCCAATGGTGGTTGCCTATTGAGAAGAACCGAATTTGAATCCTAAAAACGTCATCGCATGCAGCAATTTCGCTTGCCTCGAGCGCATCGACGAGCGCTTGCCGATTCAGCACATCGCGGTGTTCCGTAAGCCCTGCCGGCCACGCCGGCGCGACGTTCGATCAAACTAAATCTATTTATATATCATATTGTTACGTCAAGATATAAATGTGATTTGGAGACGGCTGCCGCTGACGCGCCTGCTGCCCCGCGAATCCGCCCGGCTCTTGATCAGTGCGCCTTGCCGGCGGCCGTGCACGCCCATTGATAGATGTTTTCGCTGGGCGTGCCCGGCACGATGGGGACCCACACCGCCTGCTTGACGTCGGTGGCATCGCTTTCCTCGCTGCCGGAGATGTTGTTCTCGGAGTAGTAGATGATCAATAGCGCGCGAGCCCGTTCGTTGGCGCAGTCGTACTGTAGTTTTTCCACGTAGCTCAAATAAATGCCGCCGCTGTTGCTTCGCTGCGGCTCCGGATATTCCTGCCGCAGCCACGCAGTCACGAGGTGACCGGAGCGTTTCAGTTGGTGCTCGGTGCTGAACGATGCCCAGGACCCATCGGGTGCAACGGACCGGAATTGCCATCCGCCGGCGCCCAAGGGGTTCAAGGTCTTGACCCAGGCCATGGGGTCGGCCTTGCGCGCGGCACGTTGCGCCGCCAAGCGTTCCGCCTTGGCCTGCTGCTCCGCCTGCGCTTGTGTCCGCTGCGCATCCCACATCTTCTGTTGCTCGGGCGTCTGCGCCGCGCAAATTTCCCCCTGCCAGAAACAGGTGCTTATAGCGGCGAGCAACAAACAGACGTAACGCTGCATCATGGCTTTATATTAATCATTTATTGGCCGGCGCGAAAACGGTAGTTCAAGGCCAGACGATGATAGTAATGACGAATCACGGTGCCGTCGCGCATCAGCACGTCATCCTCAATGGGTCCCAAACGCTCGACCCGCGCATCGATGATTCGATCCTCGAGTTCGGCCGGACTCCAGGCGACGAGCAGCAGATCCCTGCCGTTTTGCGCCTGCGGCGGCATCCAGCGTGCGTACATGAGGCCCATGCCGCCGAACAGATGGCTGTTGGCGGTTGCCAATCCGGAGGGGTCGCGGGAACCGCCGTAAAACGCCAGCTCGCTGGCAATGGCGTATCGATCCATGCCCACGATGAGCGGCTTGCGGCCCGTCTCGCGGGCGTAGGTGTCCGCTGCGTCGATGATGTGCGCGCTCAAGTCGCGCCAGCCGACGGGGATCGCTTCGATGTGCTTGTCGTAACCTAGACGCGGCAAGCCGAGAACCAAATATTGCAACCCGGCGCCGTAAATCAGCAGCATGGCAAGAATGGTCGGAGGCCATGCGGCACGAACCCCTTTGCTGAATCGGTCCATACCGGCATGCTTGGTCATCGCGAAACCCATCGCCGGCAGCGCCGCCGTCCATAGCGCGCCGGTCCAATCCAGCTTCACTTCATGGCGCAAACTGAAGGCAGCGAACACCGACAACGGAACGAGTATGGCGAGACCCAGCAGGCGCCGCCGCCGATTTGCGCCGGGCACCGTTGCGACTGCGGCCGGCCGACGCAGCAGTGCCACGGCGGCCACCGCTCCCATCGGTGTGATCAATACCAGAATGGAACCGATCAGCTTGTGCAGGGCGAATTGCGGCTGCTCCGCCAATCGGCGCGACGTTTGAAATGCGAACGACGCCCAGTCGTGCTGCGCATTCCAAATGATGACCGGAGAAAAGATTGCCAGGGCGAGCAGGGCGGCGAGGTAGGGTTCAGGGCGCCCCCAGCAGCGGCGCGCCTCGCGGTCCCATAGCATGAATGCGGCCGCCGCCACGCCGAGCAATGCGATGGAATATTTCGAGATCATTCCGATCCCGAGGCACAGGCCGGCAGCCAACCATGCGCGGGATTGACCGCCGAGCAGCGCGCGCTCGAGAAAGTATAGGGATCCGGCCCACGCTGCAAGCATCGCGGCATCGGGCGTCATCAACAGTCCCGAGAGGAAAAAGTACGGCAGTGCCTGGGTGAGCAGCAATGCCGCCAGCGCCGCCGCCTCGCCGAACAGATTGCGCGCCAGCTTGTAAACAAAGATCGAGGTGATGAGCCCGCAGCACAGGGCGCCGGCGCGAACGCCGAACTCCGTCTGCCCGAATAGCGCGGTCCCGGCTCGAATGATCCACGCCACCATCGGGGGATGGTCCAGATATCCAAAGTCCAGATGACGCGAATAATTCCAGTAGTAGGTCTCCTCGGGCATCAGCTCCACTGATCCCGCATACACCAGGCGCAATACGAAGGCGTACAGGATCAATCCGGCTGTGAAATTGCGCCAGCGCGGCGTGGTAATCGCGAGCCCCAGCGCAACCGCGAACAGGATCGCAAATTGCGGCGCCAAACCAACGCGTTGTACCAGCAGCGCGAGGACGCCGGCGCGTAAAAACACGGCCATGAATCCTGCCACCACGCAGTGCCGGAATGAGCTCGAATTGGCCGTGTGCCCGGCCTTGAGCGCGCGCCGGCGCAACCACAAGCTGAGGGCGTAGCCGATGGCGAAGGCGTAGGCGTTGCTGGCGCGCAGCGGCTGCCCGGCGCCCAAGAAGGCACAGAAAGCCAGCATGTCGATCACGGAGGCGAGCAGAAGGCCGAGTAATCGAGAATTTATGGCGGCTACAGCCACTTGGTTCTTTTGAAGCGCATATACAGCAGCACGTCGATCGTCCCCATCACCGCCAAGGAAATTGCGTACCCGTAGCGCCACTTCAATTCCGGCATGTGTTCGAAGTTCATGCCGTAGATGCCGGCGATCATGGTGGGTATGGCCAACAACGCTGCATAAGCCGCGAGCCGCTTCATGGTCTCATTTTCCTGCAGCGTGATCATGGACAGATTCACGGATATGGCCGTGGCGATGGTGTCGCGGATCGAATCAGCCTCCTGATTGAGCCGCTGCAGGTGATCGTAGATGTCGCGAAAGTACTCCGCGATTTTCACGCAAAGAACCGGCACTCGCGCGCCGGACAGGTTTGAGACGCCTTCCAGGAGCGGCGCCACCGCATGTTTTATCACCATCAAATGCTGCTTGAGGGCATACAGCGCCTCGATGTTGTCGCGTGGCGCGCCTGCGGAGGCGCCCTCCGGCGCGAATATCCGCTGCTCGATGCCGTCCAAATCACTTTCGAGGGCGTCGAGAATCGGAAAGTAGCGGTCCACGACTGCATCGATGAGGGCGTACAAGACATATCCCGGTCCCTGGCGCAGCAGCTGCGGTTCCTGCTCGCAGCGGGCGCGCACCTCGGCAAAACCTTTTTGCGCGCGGCCGCGCACCGAGAGCAGATAATTCGGACCCGCGAAGACGCCGAGTTCACCCACGTGATAGTCGCTGCCCGACGGCTCGATCAGATGCAGCACGGCGAACAGACTGTCGCCGTATTCCTCGATCTTCGGCCGTTGATGGCCCAGCAGCGCGTCTTCAACGGCCAAGGGATGCAGCCCGAAGGCCAGTTGCATTTCGGCAAGCTCGGCTGCGGATGGATCATTGAGCGCCACCCAAACAAAACAATGCGCGCGATGCAGATAATCCTGGATCTGCCCGACGGAAATATCGCCGAGTTTTTTACCGTCCTGATATGCAGCACAGCCCACGAGCATGCGCTCAAGTCTACGGCAAAGCGGCTAGGGTCTGTCTAGGGTAGTGATGCCAGGGTCGGCGGTGCAACCGGCGCGCCGGCCTTCGGTTCAGGCGGGATTGCCTCGCGTAGCGAAGGACCCGAACGCTCCATAGGCAGCATCATGACAACCTTCAGGCCCGGCGCGTTATCGCGCAGCTCGAGCGCACTGCCATGCAGCTTGGCGACGGCTTGCACCAGGCTCAATCCGAGACCGACGCCGGGTGTGCCGCGGCTGGCATCGCCGCGATAAAAGCGCTGCATCACCTTGGTTTTTTCCGCGTCGTCGATTCCCGGACCATTGTCCGTAACGGAGATCTCGGCGCGCAGATCGCCGCGTCTTTCTACCGCGACCTCGACCGAGCCGCCCTCGGGCGCGTATTTGAGCGCGTTATCGATCAGATTGCTCAACGCCTGCGCGAGCAGCACCGGATCGCCGGACACCGGCAGCGGTCCGGCCGATCGCACCGTCAATTCGATATTCTTAAGCTCTGCTGCGGGTTCGTAGAACTCGACCGCGTTGGCAGCCAGGTCCGCCACGTCGAGCGGCACAAAGCCGGATCGCCGCATGCCGGCGTCGATCTCGGCCAGTCTTAAGAGTGCGTCGAAGATGCGAATGACCCGGTCCACGTCGGCCACGGCGCCGTCGATTTCCGCGTAGGCTTCCTCCGCGGAAGGGCGTATGAGCGACAATTCCTCGAGCCGCGACCGCAGCTCCGCCAGCGGCGTACGCAGATCATGCGCGATGGAGTTCGAAACGTTGCGCACGCCATGCACCAGCAATTCGATTTGATCGAGCATGCCATTGATGGTGCGCGACAAGGTATTGAGCTCATCGTCGCTCAAGTGCGTCGGCAGGCGGTGCTTCAAGTCGCCGTGAATGATCGCCGAGACCGTTTGGCGGATGCTGTGTATGCGCGACATCAATGCGCGGCGGGTGATGAGACCCACCAGTAAGCCGGCGATGCATAGCACCGCGATTGCGGCGGTCAATCCATACCAGAATCGAGTTTGCAACGGCCGAAACAGGGCGTTGTCTCTCCCGACCAGCAGCTTGAAGTTGCCGAGGATGGTCACATGCACCAGCGCTTCCTGATTGGCGTGCTTGCCGGTGTCGAATCGAATCGTATAGTTCCCAGGCTTCGGCGGCACCGTATCAGGCCACGCCGGAAGATTGCCCGAGATCGGATGCATCGCTGCGTCGGTGAGCAACAGGATTCTCTCGCCGGCGATTTGCATGCCGACGCGCGTGTCGATGTAGCTCTTCAGTGCTTCTCCGCCGTCGCGGCGATAGATATCGGTGAGGCGCTGCGCATCGGCCTGAAGAATCTCAGCGCGCCCGTCTTGAATCGTGACCTGCCATGCGTACCAAAGCGGCGCCGCGAACAGCACCAAGGCGGTCAAGCCTAACGCCACATACCCTAAGGCAAGCGACAGCGCGGATGAGCGCATCATGCTAGTCATCGGCCGTGACCGTGTAGCCGGCATTGCGCACGGTGCGCAGCAGCGGGCGCTCGAACTCCGCGTCGATCTTCTGGCGCAGCTTGCTGATGTGCACGTCGACCACATTGGTTTGCGGATCGAAGTGGTAGTCCCAGACGTTTTCCAACAGCATGGTGCGCGTCACCACCTGGCCGGCATGCCGCATGAGGTACTCCAGCAGCTTGAACTCGCGCGGTTGCAGCGCGATCGGCCGGTCGCCGCGGCTTACTTTGCGCGTCAGCGGATCCATGTGCAAGTCGCCGACCACCAGAGGAATCTCATGATCGACGCCCTGTGCCCGGCGATGCAGCGCGTCGATGCGCGCGAGCAGTTCGCCGAAGGCAAACGGTTTGGTGAGGTAGTCATCGCCGCCGCTGCGCAGTCCCCGGATCCGGTCATCGACTTCGGACAGCGCGCTCAAGATCAGGATGGGCGTGCGCTTGCCGGCCTTGCGCAGCACCTCGATTATGGCCAATCCATCGATCTCGCCGGGCAGCATGCGATCCATGATGATGACATCATAGGGCTCGCTGGCCGCCAGGAACATCCCGTCGCGTCCGTTGGCTGCATGGTCGGTGGTGTGCCCGGCTTCTTGCAGGCCTTTGATGACGAACTGGCCGACCCGCTCGTTGTCTTCGACCAGCAGGATCTTCACGGCTGGTCCCCGAGCGCTGATTGCGGCTCCTTGGAAGAGGCCGTCAGTTCAGCTTCAGCGTATTTCCTCCTTCGACGGCCCCGCATCCGCATGCTGAATTCGTCCAAGTACAGGTAAATGACCGGCGTGGTGAACAGGGTCAGCGCCTGGCTCAAAATGAGACCGCCGACCATCGTATATCCCAACGGCTGTCGCAGCTCTGAGCCTGTACCGTTTCCCAAGGCGAGCGGTACGGCGCCCAGCAGTGCAGCCATCGTGGTCATCATGATCGGCCTGAAGCGCAGCAGGCAGGCCTGGCGGATCGAGTCGTGCGGCGACAGATGCAGTTCGCGCTCAGCTTGCAGCGCGAAATCCACCATCATGATGCCGTTCTTTTTGACGAGGCCGATCAGCAGGATGATGCCGACCAGTGCGATGACCGACAGATCGATATGGAATAGGAGCAACACGAGCAGTGCGCCCACGCCGGCGGACGGCAGCGTCGACAAAATGGTCAGCGGATGAATATAGCTCTCATAGAGCATGCCGAGAATGATGTACACCGCCACCAGCGCCGCCAATATCAGGTATGGCTGGCTTTTCAGCGAACTTTGAAAAGCCTGCGCGGTGCCTTGGAAGTTGCCGGTGATGGTGGCCGGCAAATGCATTTGCACCGAAGCGCGTGTGATGGCATTGACGGCATCGCCCAGTGCCGCGCCGGGTGCCAAATTGAACGACAGCGTCACCGCGGGAAATTGACCCTGGTGCTGAATCGACAGCGAGGTCACGTGCTGCGTGTCGAACTTGGTCATGGCCGACAGCGGCACCATCTCGCCGGTCAACGGCGACTTCAGATACAATTTCTTGAGCGAATCGGGATCGCTCTGCAGCGAGGGCGTGATCTCCAGCACCACATGGTAGCTGTTGGCCTGCGTGAAAAACTGCGCGGCCTGGCGCTGGCCAAAGGCGTCGTACAAGGTTTGATCGATAGCCGCGGGCTGAATGCCGAAGCGCGCGGCTTGATCGCGGTCGATGGTCAGCGACAGCATGCCGCTGGCGGTCTGCTGATCGGACGCGACGTCGCGCAGCAGGGGCAGCTTTTGCAGCGCGCCCAAAAGCCTCGGTGCCCATTCGTTGAGCTCGTTGATATCCGAATCCTGCACCGTATATTGATACTGCGTGCGCGAAGTCCGGCCGCCCACGTTGAGATCCTGTGATGCCTGCATGAATAGGGTGATGCCCGGAACCTTCGCCAGCTGCGGCCTTAGGCGATTGATGATCTGATCCGCCGTCGCGCTGCGTTCGCTGCGCGGCTTCAGTCCCAAAATGACGAATCCGGTGTTGATGGGGCGGCTGCCGCCGATGCCGGTGCCGAAGCTGGCGACATCCGGATCTTTCGCTACGACATCCGTGATGAGATGCTGCCGCCGCACCATTTCATCGAAAGAAATATCCTGGGGCGCATCGGTCAATCCGGAAATGATGCCGGTGTCCTGCTGCGGAAAGAATCCCTTCGGGATATAGATATACAGCAGCACGGTCGCCGCGAGGGTAATTAGAAAAGTGATGAGGGTTGCGCGTTTGTGATCCAGCACGAAATCGAGGCCGCGGGTATAGCCTGCGAGGATCTTGTCGAAGCCGCGCTCAACAAGCATATAGGCCTTGCCGTGTTTGGCGTGCTTCTCGTCACGCAAGAACAAGGCACACATGGTCGGCGAGAGGGTCAGTGCCACGAACGCCGAGACCGCAATGGTCATGGTCATGGTGAGAGCGAATTCGCGAAACAACCGGCCGATGATGCCGCCCATGAGCAGCAGCGGAATGAACACGGCCACCAGGGAAATGCTCATCGACATGATGGTGAAGCCGATTTCGCCGGCGCCCTTGAGGGTTGCCTGCATCGGCGACAGCCCTGCTTCGATGTGCCGGTAGACGTTTTCCAACATGACGATGGCATCGTCGACGACGAACCCCACCGCCACGGTCAAGGCCATCAAGGATAGATTGTCCAAACTGAAGCCGAGCACGTACATCATGGCCACCGTGCCGAACAAAGCGAGCGGCACGGTGACGCCGGGGATGATGGTTGCCCAGGCGCTGCGCAAAAATATAAAGATCACCAGGACCACCAGCACGATGGTGATGCCCAGCGTGATCTCCACATCCTGCACCGACGCCCGAATGGTGGTGGTGCGGTTGGCGACGGTGTCGACCTTGATCGAGGGCGGCACGGAGGCAAGTGCGTGAGGCAACAGGTTCTCGACGCGCTTGACCGCATCGATGACGTTCGCGCCAGGTTGCTTGTAAATGAGCAGCAGGATTCCGTTGCGGCCGTTTTGCCAGGCGGTTAGATATCTATTTTCCGGGCCGTCGACCGCCACGCCGATGTCGCGAATCCGGACTGCGGCGCCGTTCTTGTACGCCACCACCACGTCGTTCCACGGCGCGGCCTTCAACAGCTGATCGTTGTCGTAAATGGTCATGCTGCGCGTCGGTCCGTTGATCGACCCCTTGGGGGCATCCACCGTGGCCGTGGAAATGACGCTCGCAACGTCTTCCATTTGCAAACCCAACGCCGCGAGCTTGGCGGGGTCGACCTGCACGCGCACGGCGGGTTTCTGCTGGCCGCCGATGTTGACTTGAGCGATGCCCGGGATCTGGGAGATCTGCTGCGCGAGAATGTTTTCCGCGTAGTCGTCGACCGTCACGACCGGCAGAACGTCCGAATACACCGAGAGAATGAGGATGGAGGAATCCGCCGGGTTCACCTTTCTGTAGTTGGGCGGCGAGGGCAGGTTTTTCGGCAGTTGTCCACCGGCGGCGTCGATGCCGGTCTGCACATCCTGTGCAGCCGCATCGATGTTCCGGTCCAAGTCGAACTGCAGCGTGATGTTGGTCGTGCCGAGCGCGTTGGTGGAGGTCATCTGCGATAAGCCGGAAATCTGCGCGAACTGCGTCTCGAGCGGCGTCGCCACCGAGGAAGCCATGGTCTCGGGGCTGGCGCCGGGCAAGTTGGCATATACGGAGATGGTCGGGAAGTCCACTTGCGGCAGTGGAGCAACCGGCAATAATGGAAACACCACCAGGCCCACCAAGAAAATGCCGCCCATCAGCAGCGAGGTGGCGATCGGTCTGCGGACGAAGGGTTCGGAAATACTCATGAGGCTTTTGGCGCCGCCGCGTTGTCGTGCACGTGTACACCGTCCTGCAGCCGATATTGATTGCTGGTTACCACGCGCTCGTTCAAGGCTATGCCCTTCTTGATGACCGTCAAGCCGCCGCTTTCCTCGCCCAACTCGATCGGGCGCACTTCAACGGTTGAGTCGCTCTTGACGACGTAGGTGAAGGGTCCCTTGGGGCCGAGCTGCACGGCGGGGCTCGGCACCGTCAGCGCGTCGCGCTCGGTTCGCAGCAGCACCCGTGCATTCACGTATTGGCCGGGCCACAGCGTATTGTGTGCATTGCTGAAAGTGGCCTTGAGCTTTGCGGTGCCGGTGGCTTGATCGATTTGATTGTCGATGAGCATCAGCGTGCCCTCATCGAGAACTTTGCTGCCGTCGCGGGAAACCGTTGTGACCTGCACGGGCCCTTGGGCGAGGGCGGCGCTGACGGCGCTCAAGTTCTCTTCCGGCAGCGTGAAAATAACCGAGATAGGCTGCATCTGGGTGACCACCACGATACCGGTGGTGGCCGCGGCGCGCACGATGTTGCCGGGGTCGATGAGCCGAATACCCGTACGGCCATTGATCGGCGACGTGATGCGGGTGTAATCGAGCTGGGTGCGTGCACTGTCGATCGCCGCTTGATCGACGTTCAACTGCGCCGTGAGCTGATCGACGCCGGCCCGCGCCGTGTCGACCGTCTGTTTGCTGGCGAGATCCTGTGGCTGCAGCAGCGTGTAGCGCTCCAAATCCCGTTGCGCATTCTCCCGCATCGCCGCGTCCTTTGCCTTGGTGGCAAGCGCCTGTTCGAAGGCAGCTTGATTGGGCCGCGGATCGATCTGCGCCAGTAGATCTCCCCTGTGCACCGTTTGGCCCTCGGTGAAATCGATCTTCTGCAGTTCGCCATCGACCCGCGCAGTGACGGTCACTGTGTAGAAGGCCTGCACTGTGCCCAAGCCTTCGAGATAAATCGGCACGTCGGTGTGACTGACGGCGGCAATATCGACCGCAATGGCCGCCGGCGCGGTGCGCGTGGCGGCATCGGCCGGCTTATACAGGAGCACCCGCCACGCAATGAGCGCGACGGCCGCCAGACAGACACCGCCTACCAAGGCGCGCTTTTGCAGGATCGAAAATTGTCTCATCTACCTCACCCTAGTTGCCATCCGCCGCCGAGCGCGGTGTACAAATCCACCATCGACTGCAAATGTAAGTATTGGACCTGGACCAGCTCATCCTGTGCGCTGAACAAAGCGTTCTCGGTGTTGAGCACGGTTAAGATATTGACGGTGCCGGCCGACATCTGAGTCTGCGCGAATTGATAGGCGCGCCGCGCCCGATTCACCGCCTCCTGCTGGCGCGTCTGCTGTTCCTGGGTCTGCTGCGCCGCGACCAATGCATTCTCGACGTTGCTGAATGCGGAAATGACGGTTTTGTGATAGGTGCTCAGCAGTTCCCGATAACGGGCGTTGCTGAACACGACTTGGCCGCGCAGCGCGCCGCCGTGGAATATCGGCTGCGTCAGGCCCGCCGAAATCGACCAGATGCGGCTGGCGGGGCTGATGAGCGAGGTCAACGCGGAGCTTTCGTAACCACCGCCCGCGGTCAGTTGGATGCTCGGAAACAGGGCGGCTCGGGCTACGGTGATATCGGCATTGGCCGAGATCAGTTGCTGTTCCGATTCGGCGACGTCGGGACGGCGGGCGAGCAGCTGCGAGGGCAGGCCTTCGGCCACCGGCGGGCTCGTCAAGCCGGCCAGGGATCCGGTGTCGACGCCGATCGATTCCGGCGTATTGCCGATCAGAACCGCCAGGGCGTTCACCGATTGGCGCAGCTGCTGCCGCAACGGGGGTATCGCCGCGCTCAGCAACGCCACCGCGGTTTCCTGCTGGGCGACGTCGAGTCCGGTGGCGATGCCTGCGCTTTTCTGCAGCTGCAAGCCGTTCAGTATTTTCTGGCCGTTGGCGAGATTCTCATGCGCGACCTGCAGTCGGTCGCGAAACTGAAGCGCTTGGAAATATGTGGTGGCGACGCTGCTGATGACGGTGAGCGCGACGGTTTCTTTGTCATAGTGGCTGGCAATGGCGGTGGCGCGCGCCGCGGCCTTCAGCGCCCGATTCTTACCCCAAAAGTCCAGCTCATAGCTCGCGCTCAACACCGGATTAAAGGTGTTGAAGGTGCGCAGACCTTCGCCCGTGATCTGAGCGTGCTGGCGGGACGCATCTGCTGTCAGGTCCAGCGCGGGCAGCAGCGGTGCGCCTGCTATACGGGCCTGCGCATCTGCCTCCTGTACCCGAGCGATCGCGACCGCCAGATCGTCGTTATTGCGCTCTGCTTCGGCGATCAATTCATTCAGTTTCTCGGAACCAAAGCCCTGCCACCAATCGGAACTCGGCCAGATTCCGCTGCCATCAGCGGGGGTCGCCTCGCTCCAGGCAGTCGGTAGGGGAATGTTGGGCCGCTCATAAGCGGGCCCCACGCTGCAAGCGGCAAGCGCTGCAAGCGCGCAGGCACACAGGATCCTTGCGGATGGAGGGCTATTCATCACCGCCACGCTGGCCGAAACGCAGTTAAACGCGAGTGGTTGGATTGTTAAGATCAGTTAATATCTTAAGTTACACGGCGCAAATGCAAAAATGAATATCGTGCTTCGAGCGGTGCTGAGCGGCATCTGCATGGTTACCGCATTCGCGCACGCGGTGGTGAATGCGATCCTGTAAGCCGGCAACGACAAGATGTCGCGGCGTGCTTGCATTGCCGCCGGCGCCGCCATCCTGATCGCGTTGCAGTAGGCGGGACGCCCGCGGCGAAGCCTCGGTGCCTGTTAAGTGTCGTCCCGTCCGTCCTTGCCGGTCAGGGGAGCAGAACTGTCATCGAGTTCCAGTCCATCGTCGTACAAGGTGTCTTCCTCGTCATCCATGTGCAACGTCGCGTCGGGATTGCGCGTTTTTTCGTATGCCGTGTGCGCCACCGATTTCTTGCGCTCAGAGCCGTCCAACGGACCGCCCCGCAGATCTGACTCGCCGGTCCTGTCGCCAGGGACGTTGTCGCCATCTTCAGTTCTGATGTCGCCCATGTGCACTCCTTCGGGTTCGATATTGCCGAGAGACGAGCGTATGCCTCCAGCGGGCGGGCCAATATTCCGAGGACGGCGTAGTTCTTGTAGGCGCCGGCCGACAGCGGCAGATCGAGACGACGCTCGGACCTGCCAGCCTGACCTGCTAGCCTAGCGGCTGGAATGAAATTTACCGCTGGACGAAATAGACGGCTGGCATGAAATCGACTCTCTCCGCGTTTTGTGTTCTGAGCGCATTTTTATGGTGCTGCAATGCCCGCGCCGCGGATCCGCAACCATACCAGGTCAATCTCGCCTCAGTGGGCAACGACGACATCGATGACACTCTGAAGGCCACCTCCGATTTGCTGTCGCTGCGTTCTTCGGCACCGGTCAGCCCGTTCGGCCTGATTGCTCGCGCGCGCAGCGACACCGACCGCCTCAAGACCGCCCTGGAGAGCTTTGGGTACTACGAGTCGCACATCATCATCAACATCAACGGACTGTTGCTCACCGACCCGAGCTTGGGCGATGCGCTCACCGCGCTGCCGAAAGGCAGCGCCGCTAAGGTGGCGGTGAGCTTCAACCTAGGCACGCTCTACCATTTGCGGCGCGTCGATATCGATGGCGAAGTCCCGCCGCCGATCAACGCCCGGGAAACCTTGGGCTTGAACACCGGCCAGCCGGCGGTGGCCGCGACGGTGCTCGCGGGCGGCTCGCGGCTGCTGTTCGCGCTTCAGGAGCAGGGATATGCCTTTGCACAAGTGGCCCCGCCGGTCGCCTATGAGGCTGCCGACGCTCCGGTGCTGGACTTGAGTTTTCATGTCGTCGCCGGCCGCAAAGTGAACATCGGCGAGATCCACGTTGAGGGCCTGCAGCGTGTGCACGAGTCGCTGGTGCGTAGAAGGCTGTTGCTGCATACCGGCGATCTCTACAAGCCGTCGGCGATCGAGGCGGCGCGCCGCGACTTGCTGGCACTCAACGTGTTCGGCCAGGTGAGCGTGCAGACCGGTTCGAAACCAGACGAATCGGGCGGCGTGCCGATAATATTCAAAATCCGCGAACGACTGCGGCATGCCATCAACCTAAGCGCGGCCTACTCGAGCGATCTTGGCGGCAGCGGCGGCGCGACCTGGACCGACCGTAATGTTTTTGGCAATGCGGAGCAACTAACCTTTGCAGCGTCGGTCATCAATCTTGGCGGCAGCGATACCACCGGAACGGGCTACGACACGAGTGTCAAATATCTCATTCCCGAATTTATGCATCGCGACCAATCACTGCAATTCGCGGTCAGCGCCATCAAGCAGCAGCTGCAGGCCTACGATCAAACCGCCAAGACCGCCAGCGTCACTTTAAGCCGCAAACTGTCGAGCATTTGGTCCGTGAATGCAGGTCTTTCCACCACTGATGAACAGATTTCGCAAATCACCAGTGTCAAAACCAACGATCAAGGGGTGGTGGTGGGTGTTCCGCAGGCATTCAACTATACGTTGGTTGCGCTGCCATTTGCGATTAACTACGACTCCACGGATCTCACCTCAGCGCTTGAAGATCCACGGCATGGATTTCGCGGTTCGCTGAAATTGACCCCCACTGTCGCTCTCGGGCATCCCAACGCGACCTTCTTGATCTCGGAGGTGAGCGTCGCCACCTACTATGACCTGCATAACCTTTTTCCCCTCGAACCGGGCCGCAGCATCATCGCCGCCCGTGCGCTGCTCGGTGTTGCCGAGGGTGCCGGCGAGTTCAGCCTGCCGCCGGATCAGCGCTTCTACGCCGGCGGCACCAGCACGATTCGCGGATACGGCTACCAATTGGTCGGTCCCAGGTTTCCGTTCACCGGTATTCCCACCGGCGGCACGGCGATTACCGCGGCGGGTATCGAATTTCGCCAGCGGCTGTACACGAGTTGGGGCGTCGTTGCGTTTATGGACGCAGGGCAGGTGAGCGCCAGCTTGAAACCCCTGCCTGACGACTTGCGTTTTGGCGCGGGAGCCGGGATGCGCTACTACACGCCCATCGGACCGATTAGATTGGACGTCGCGGTGCCGATCGGCCGTCGCCCAGGCGAGGACTCGTTCGAGGTGTACATCGGGCTCGGGCAGGCGTTCTAATGCGGCGCGCGTTCAAAATCAGCGCATGGTTCTTGGGCGCCTTGACGTTGCTCCTGGTGCTCGCGATCGGCACCATTCTCATCGTCGGCAACAGCGCGGGAGGCCGCGTCCAAATCGAGAAACTGGTTTCGCGGCTCACGAGCGGGCATGTGCAATTGTCCGGACTGGGCGGCTCGCTACCGAGCCATCTGACGCTCGAGGAGCTGCGTCTCATGGACGCTGCCGGCATCTGGCTCACGGCGAAGAAAATTGAACTGGACTGGACGCCGTTCACCTACCTTGAAGGCAGGCTGCAAATTGATAGGCTGCACGCGGCCAGTGTGGATATGCAGCGCCTGCCGCAGAGTTCGTCCAGCGGGCCGAGCAATAAAGAAGCCTCGATGCCGCAAATCGATGTGGCGCAAGCGTCCTTTGATCTCGTGCATTTGGGCGCCGAACTCGCAGGACAACCGGCATCGCTTAAGGCGAACGGCAGCGCGCACTTGCGTTCGGTGCGCGACATGCTCTTCGATGCCTCCGCACGCCGCATCGACGGCGACGGGGAGTACGAGCTGCGACTGGGCTTCGATGAGAAGCGCATGGATGCTGCGCTCAAATTGCACGAGCCCGCCGGCGGTCCATTGGAGAATATCCTGTCGTTGCCGGGATTGGGTGCCGTGAATGCGACCCTTGACTTCACCGGTCCGCGAGCCGCGGAACGCCTCGCGCTGACGCTGGAGGCGGGAGAACTCAAAGGCCATGCGCAGGGCACGCTCAATTTGGTCGACCGGTCGGCAGAGCTGACCTTTGCATTCGACGCAGGCTCGATGTCGCCGCGGCCGGATTTGGCATGGGAGAAGGGCACGCTGCGTGGCCGATGGCATGGCAGCATCAAGTCGCCCACGGCCGAGGGACACCTTGAGCTCACGCGGCTTCGCATACCCGGTGAGATGCAGGCGACGGCGTTGTCGGCCGAGATTGACGCGGCTCGAGGCAAGGCTAATCTGCACGCCTCGGTCCAAGGCTTGAGAGTGCCGGGTTCGCAGCCGCGCCTGTTGGAAGCGGATCCCCTCAAAATCGATGCGTCCCTGCGTCTCGATCAACCCGCGCACCTGGACGTCACCGCTGCGCATCGATTGTTCTCCTTGCGCGGTCAAGGCGTAATCTCGGGTGAGAAGAGCGCTTCGCTGGAATTGCGCCTGCCCAACGTTGCGCCATTCGCGGCGTATGCGGGGCAGGATTTACGCGGCAGCGCCCTCATCACTGCGAGTCTGTCGGGCTATCCCGGCACCCGCATCAAGCTCGACGCGAACGCCGCCCTGACGCCGGGAAAACAGGTTTGGGCCGGCGCGCTGGGTGATCGCGCGCGATTGGAGTTTACCGGAACGCTGAAGGACAGTGCGCTGGACATTGAGAGCGCCAAGTTGACCGGGCGCGCGCTGCTGTTGTCGACACAAGGCCGTGTCAGCAGTCAGGCCATCGATGCACGCTGGTACCTGTCGCTGCCGGATTTAAGCGCTGCATCCGCGGCGTTGGCCGGCAGTTTGACGGGGTCGGGCTCCGTGCAGGGCCCGACGACGGGCCTGGCAGCCAATGCAAGCTTGAATTCGACGCTCTCGGTGCGGGGCTCGCCGAGCGGAAAATTGTCGGCTGACGTGAAAGTGCGCGGTCTGCCCTCCGCTCCCCGCGGCACCCTTGCCGCGCAAGGTTCCTTGGATGGCTCGCCGTTGCGGCTGAACGTTTCCATGGAGCGCAGCGCCGAGCGGGTGCTGCATGCCGTCATTCAGCAGGCTACCTGGAAGAGCGCGCATGCCGACGGCGACATGAGCTGGGCGACCGGCAAGGCGCAGATGCATGGCCGGCTCGCTCTGTCCGTCGCGCGGCTGCAGGATTTACAACATCTGCTGGGTACGGACATCGCCGGCAGCGTCGCGGGCAACGTCACGCTGCGCCCCGACGGACAGCGCACGCGCGCTCAACTCGAGTTCGATGCCAAGGATTTGAAGCTGGCCGGTGTGGCCGGCAGCGTGCACGTGGCCGGCGGGGGGTTTACCGATTCGTTTGCATTCAAAGCCGGCGCGCAACTGCCGAACCTGAACGGCGCTGCAGTGACTCTGGGCGCGAGCGGCAATTTCAATTTGGATGCCGAGGAAATCTCGTTGGCGAGCGCGCTGGGTTCGTACGCAGGCCAGGAAGTGCGTCTGCTGGAACCGGCGCGCATTTATCTGGGCGGCGGCGTGGCGGTCGATTCGCTCAAATTGGGCGCGCAGAAAGCGGAGCTCGATGTGCAAGGACAGGTGTTGCCGCTGGCAGCCCGCCTGTCGCTGCGCCAAGTGCAGCCGGCTCTGGTCAATGTATTCGTTCCGAACCTGTTGGCGGCGGGAGTCATCGACGCGCACGCCGACTTGCACGGCAGCTTGAGCGCGCCGGTGGGGGAGATCTCGGTCAACGCCCTAGGTATACAGTCGGCCGATGATGCCGCGCTGGGATTGCCGCCGGCAGACGTGCGCATCACCGCCGGACTGCGGGGACACACCGCCGACATCGATGCGCGCCTCGATGCCGGTTCCGCCTCGCGGCTCACAGCGCTGGGTAAAGCCCCCCTCGCGGCGGACGGTGAAGTGGACATGAAAATCAACGGCAAGGTCGATGTGGGCTTGATGAACGCCTTTCTCGAGGCACGCGGCCAGCATGCTTCCGGCCAACTCGACATCGATGCCACGGTGACCGGCGCGGTGGCGGCGCCGCAGATCGGCGGCACGCTCGATCTCAAGAACGGCAAGGTCAATGACTATGGGCGCGGCGTGAGCCTCACGGATATCGCTGCGCAAATCGTCGGCAATGAAGGAACGCTGCAAATCAAGCGCTTCACCGCGTCGGCGGCTCCGGGAACGGTGTCGATGAGCGGCAGCATAGGTCTTCTGCAGAAAGGCATGCCGGTCGATCTGCAAATTACCGCCCGCAATGCGCAACCGTTGGTCAGCAAGCTGATCACGGCAAATTTCAATGCGGACCTCACCATCAAGGGCACGGCGCGCGAGCGGCTCGATGTTGCGGGAAGCATGCACCTCAATCGGACCTTGATCGGCATCCCAAATGGTCTGCCCTTGAATGTCGCCGTGCTCGACGTGCGTCGGCGGGGCACCAAGAAGCCGGCCGCCGCGGAGCATCCGCTCATCATCGGTCTGGACGTGGCGGTGCATGCTCCTCAGGACATCCAGGTGGAGGGGCGCGGGCTGGACGCGAGGATGCGCGGCGATCTACACGTCAAGGGTACGACCGATGCGCCGCTGGTGAGCGGCGGATTCGATCTTGAACGGGGTACTTTTTCGCTCGCCACGGGTCGATTGAACTTCACTGAAGGACATGTGAGCTTCAATGGCGCGGGGCTGCAAAGTAAGATCGATCCGACACTGGATTTTACCGCGCAAACCACCATCGCCGACACCACGGCCACGTTGCGCATCAAGGGACTCGCGGACGCGCCGGTGTTCGATTTCAGCAGTACGCCCGCGAAGCCGCAGGATGAGATCATGGCACTGCTGCTGTTTGGTGCGCCCACCCAACAATTGACCCCTCTGCAGCTGGCGCAGGTCGGGGCGGCGCTCGCATCGATGAGCGGCGTGGGCGGCAACGGCAGCCTCAATCCCTTGGTCAAGATCCAAAAGAGCTTAGGTTTGGACCGGTTGAGCATCGGTGCTGGCACCACGAATGCCCAAACCGGACAGGACTCCGGGGCCAGCATCGAGGCAGGGCGTTACGTTTCCAAACGGGTCTACATTGAAGCCAAGCAAAGCACCGCCGGCACCAGCCAACTCGAGGCGGACGTAGAGTTGACCAGGCATTTGAAATTGCAAACCCGGCTGGGCAACGGCACGGCATCGGTCCAAGGAACGACACCGGATAATGATCCAGGCAGCAGCATCGGCCTGATTTATCGATTTGAATATTAGAGGCATCAAACAGCCCCTCCCGGCGCTACAATGCGAAGTTCTAGAGTCCGGGAGTTTAAAAATAATGGATTTGAGTCCTCGCCCATTCCTTTTCGCCGCCTTATTCAGCCTCTCGCTCGGCGCAGGGCTTTCCTCGGCCGCCGACCGGCCGGCCTCCGAAAAACCGGCCGGCGACGCCCCGGATACCAAGGTTGCCTTGGTGCCGGAACCGACCGAGTCGCCGCGCTACCTCAAAGATGAGCACCAGGGTAGCTCAGGCTCGGTGACGGTCGGCGGCCACGCCATGGCTTACCAGGCGGAGGCCGGCATTTTGGTGGTGCACGTTAAAGATCCGCTGGACGATGACCCACCGTTGCCGAAGGAGGATCGCACCGGTCCGCCGCCGCCGCAGCCGCCTGAAGTGGGAATGTCCTATGTCGCGTACTTTCGGGGCGACAAGGAAGATGGTCATCGGCCCATCACATTCATCTATAACGGCGGCCCGGGTTCCTCGACTGTCTGGCTGCACATGGGCGCTTTCGGCCCGAAGCGCGTGGTGACCGCCGACGATACGCATAGCCCCGCCGCCCCATATCGGCTGATCGACAACGAATTCACGTTGCTCGATGCCAGCGATCTGGTGTTCATCGACGCGCCGGGAACCGGATTCGGCCATATGCGGGGAGCGGACAAAGAAAAGGCGTTCTTCGGCATCGATCAAGATGCGCATGCCTTTGCCAATTTCATCGTCGAATTCCTATCGCGTCACAATCGCTGGAATTCGGCGAAATACCTGTTCGGCGAAAGCTACGGCACGACGCGCTCAGCGGCCTTGGCGTATGTGCTGCAGAACGAAAAATCGTTGGACCTCAACGGCGTGATTCTGCTGTCGCAGGTGTTGAATTTCGATGATGGCGTCGACGCCCCGCAATTCAATCCGGGCATGGACTTGCCCTATGCGCTGGCGTTGCCGACCTATGCCGCCACTGCCTGGTACCACCACAAGCTGCAAACTCAGCCCGCCGCGCTCGAACCGTTTCTGCATGAGGTGGAGACGTTTGCGATGACGGATTACTTGCAGGCGCTGGCGGCGGGTTCGACCCTGCCGGCGCAGCGCAAATCCGCAATCGCGGCCAAGTTGCACGACTATACCGGACTGCCCGCCGACTATATCGAACGGGCGAATCTGCGCGTCAACGGCGGCGAGTTCGAAAAGACGCTGCTGGGGGCGGAAATCACGGCCGGCCGCTTGGATACGCGATTCGCGGGACCGACGCTCGATCCCATGAGCAAGGAAGCCGAATACGATCCGCAGTCCGCGGCCATTTCTTCCGCCTATGTCTCGGCCTTCAACGACTATGTGAGGACGGCGTTGAAATTCGGCGCAAAGAAAATCTACAAAGCGGAGTACTTTGAAATCGGCAACCGTTGGGAGTTCGAGCATCAGCCGCCCGGTTCGCCCACCAAGGTGCCGGGTCCGGTGAACGTCATGCCGGATCTCGCCGTCGCCATGAAGCAGAACCCGAATCTCAAGGTGCAGTTGAACGGCGGCTATTATGATTTGGCGACGCCGTATTTCGCCGCGGAATACGAGCTGCACCAGTTGCCGATACAGGAAAAGCTGGAAGGCAACATCGAAATGCATTTTTATACCTCCGGTCATATGGTGTACGCACACGAGCCGGACCTGAAGGCGCTGCACGCCAATGTCGCCGCCTTTATCGAAAAGACCAAGAACGGCGGCGGCAAGTAAAGGCCCGACCGTCTGAAAGTTTTGGAGTGACTATGTAATAAATACCCGTGCAAATTGCCGGAAAGCCTGCTTTCCGCGCAATTTTGCGCGCTGGTACGCAAATTGCTGGACCTCGTATACGCACACGCAGGGAGTGTCTATATGAATAATCAAATGCACGCTGAAACCGCACTGAGCTCCGCGCCGCCTGAGGCAGGTCAGGCAAGCAGCGCAGCAGCCACGAATGGTAAGGCCGCCGAATTCCGCGGCCGCCAACAAGCCGCCAAATTGCTGATGCGCTTGTTTCGCCGCTACCCAGAGCGCCTGACTTTGCGGCTGTGGGACGGCACGACGATCAGCGCCGGCGGCGGTGCGTCGGACGGCGAGTCTGCCTTCACGCTGGTGTTCCGCACGCCGGAGGCGGTCTGGTCCGCGGTCCTGGGACGTGATCCGCTCGCTCTCGCCGACGCTTACTTCCGGGGCGAGTTGGACATAGAAGGGGATTTTTTTGCTGCTTTGAGCATCAAGGATCATTTGGATGTTTTGCAAATGCCGCGCGGCGAGAAGCTTCTGGCTGCCGTCACAGCCCTGCGACTGCGCATGCTGAACGCGGCCGCGCGCCATTCGGGCCGGCTCTTTGGACCCTCCGATGCGCCGCGGATCAAAGCGCATTCGAAAGCGGAAAATCGCGAGGCAATCCATTTCCATTACGATGTTTCGAATGATTTTTATGCCCTTTGGCTGGATCGAGCGATGGTCTACTCATGCGCGTATTTCGACGCTCCCGACATGGACCTCGATGCCGCTCAGCAGGCCAAGCTCGAGCATATCTGCCGGAAATTGTCGCTAAAATCGGGCGAGACATTTCTCGACATCGGCTGCGGTTGGGGCGCATTGGTGATCCACGCGGCGCGCCATTACGGCGTGCACGCACACGGGGTCACGTTGAGTCCGCAGCAGCTGAAGGTCGCGCGCGAGCGCATCGCGAGCGAAGGACTCGAGGGCCGCATCAGCGTGGAACTTCTGGACTATCGCGATTTGCCCGGAGAGGCCATGTACGACAAGGTGGCCAGCGTGGGTATGTTCGAGCATGTCGGCCTCAAAAATCTTCCCGTGTATTTCGCAACCGTGCATCGCCTGCTCAAGCCGCGCGGCTTATTTCTGAACCATGGCATAACGCACGATTCGGAGGGGTGGGAGAGGTCGGTATCCACGGAATTCATCAACCGCTATGTGTTTCCTGATGGGCAGCTCGACACCATCAGCAACGTGCAACGCGTCATGGAGCATGCAAAATTCGAGATTGCCGATGTTGAGGGGCTGCGGCCGCACTACGCGATGACCTTGCGGCACTGGGTTGCGCGCCTCGAGGCCAATCGAGCGCTGGCGCTGCAATACGTGAACGAAGCGACCTACCGGGTGTGGCGGCTGTACATGGCAGCCTGCGCTCTGCAGTTCGAGTCCGGAGAGATCGGCATCTACCAGGTGTTGGCCGCCAAGCGCGCGGTCGGAAATCCCGAGCTGCCCCTGACCCGGCGGCACTTGTACCACTGACTGTAGGTAGGCGCTGACATCAGGCGCACTCCGGGCACGCTAGACTGCGGCCGGCGCATACCTCACATTACGGATTCGTCCCGAAGAACAAGGAATCCCCATGCGTTCTGAAATAGCCATCGCCGGTGCCGCACTTCTGTGCAGTGCATCGCTGACGCATGCCGCAAATGACTGGCCCAGCTATAACCGTACGCTGACATCGGACCGCTACGCGACTCTGGAGAAAATCGACAACAAGAATGTCGTCGGACTCAAAGTGCTGTGCAGCTTCGATACCGGCGAACAACTCTCATTCCAATCCGGACTGGTGCAGGTCGACGGCGCACTCTTTGCCGCCACGGAACGCGACACGTTTTCCATCGATCCCAATAGCTGCAAATTGAATTGGCGCAGCCATGAGGACTCTGCTTCCGGTGAATTGAAGGTCAATCGAGGCGTTGCGTGGCTGGACCATCGCGTGTTTCGCGGCACCGCCGACGGCAGGGTGATCGCCTACGATGCCAAGAACGGCAAGCGCATGTGGTCGACGACCATCGCGGATCCGGCCAAGGGCGAATCGGTGTCGGCGGCGCCGATTGCATGGAACGGCTTGGTTTTCATCGGTAATGCCGGCGGCGACAACAAGGGCGTGAAAGGGCGCATGTATGCGCTCGATGATAAGGATGGCCACATTGTGTGGGAGTTCTACCTGGTGCCGAAGGGGCCTGGGGACGTTGCCCGCGGACCTGCGGCGCCCGAGCCGAAGGTCAAATACGCTGAAACGTGGAAACAGGCCAAAGGCTTTCCGATCACAGGCGGCGCCACCTGGACTTCCTATTCGCTGGATCCGGTGACCGGGCACCTGTTCGTTCCGGTCGGCAACGCGGCCCCGGATTTCCATAAAGAATCCCGGCAGGGCGAAAACCTGCTCGCGAATTCAGTCGTCGTGCTGGATGCCAAGACCGGCGCCTACCAACAGCACTTTCAGCTCGTGAAACGCGACTTTCACGATTGGGACGTGTCCTCGCCGCCGGCGTTGTTCTTGAGCAATAAAGGCCATCGAATGTTGGCGGAGGCGCCGAAAGATGGACATCTGTACCTCATCGACTTAAATGCCGCAAAGCTCATCTATCGCAAGCCACAGACCACGATCGCGAATGCGGAGGCGCCGCTTACGCCTCAGGGAACGCGGTTCTGCCCCGGCGCGCAGGGCGGAGCGGAATGGAACGGCCCCGCGTTCGACCCGGCGAACAATCTCATTTTTGCAGGCGAGGTCGATTGGTGCACGACGGTGCAGACCGTGCCCGCCGGTGCACTGGCCGGCACGGCGGCCGGCAAACCCTGGAGCGGCGCAACGCAGGGATTCGGCAAGCAAGACGATCCGAAAAAATGGTCCGGCTGGCTCACGGCAAGCAACGCCGACACGGGCGAGCGCAAGTGGGAGTTTCACGCACCGTTTCCAGTGCTTGGGGGCGTCACGCCGACCACGGGGCGGTTGGTGCTGTTCGGCGATATGGGCGGTAATTTCTACGCGATCGACGCCGGCACCGGCAAGCAGCTTTGGTCCAAGGATCTCGGCGGCGCGATCGGCGGCGGCGTAATCACCTACGACACCGGAGTCGGGCAAAAGATCGCGGTTGCGGCGGGAATGACCTCGCCGATCTGGCCGACCAAGAAGGTCACGGGCAAGGTCTTTGTGCTGGGGCTATGAGCGCTGCGCAGTGCACACGCAGCGAACTCATTTGTTCTCCCCACCACAAGCCGATCATCCGGCGACGTGTCCGGTGCCGTCCGCATCGAATGATTCGAACAGCCGTCCGCCGACTTTGGGTTCGATGCATAGCAGACTGCTGCGCGATGCTGAGCTGCGAAACTTTAAGCCGCGCCGCCACCAACGATCGATGTCGCCGGTGAAGACGTCGAAGGCCTGCGCCGGCGGAATCGCGACCGCAACGCTGACGCGCGCACGATCGCCGCTCATTCCTTGAGTCCGGCGGTACGGCGCGGATTCTCGGCGAAGGCCTTGAAGGCCTGCAGCTGGCGCTGCCATAGGCCTTCCACCTGCGCCATCCAATCCTGCACCGGCTGAAAAGCCGTTTCATGCACGCTATAAATGCGCACTCGCGCATCGCGCTCGATCCCGCGATCGGTGACCAAGCCTGCCTTGCGCAGAACGCGCAAATGCCGGCTCAAGGCTTGCGGGCTCATGTGGATGCATTCCGCCAACTCGCCGGCGCGCCGCGGCTTTTGCAGCAGCAGGCGGAGCATCTGACGCCGCGAGGCGTCGGAGAGGGCGCCGAATGCCGCACTCAGGTGATTTTCGGAGGAACGATCCATTGGTGCCGTGCTGCGCTCAGGTCGGGTTGCGCAGCCGCTGGGTCACCCACCACAGATGCCCTTCCGGATCGACGGCGCCATAACTGCGGTCCGACCAGTAGTCTGCGCCGTAACCATGCGTGGCGGGCTCTTCGAAGATCTGCGCTCCGTGGACGCGCGCATGCGCGCAATGCGTCGGCATCATCGACAAAAAACATGATCGATTGGGTGGTCGTACCCTTCATGGTCTTCGGGCTGCGCATGGCGCGCTTCCACAGCCGCGGTGATTCCGGGGTCTCCTGGGCGACCATGATCAAGCCCTCGCCATACGTCAATTCGCTGTGCTCTATCTGGCCTTGGTCGCCTTGGACCTTTAGGCGCACCTCGAAGCCGAACGCATCGCACAACCACTCGATCGCGGCAACCGCGTCTTGGTACACCACCGCGCTCGCCATGCGCGGCCAATCGCTAGGGGTCGGCTTCATCTCGCACCTCCGGAATCAAATATTAACTGAGTGAGATAATGTTAACATAGCGGTTAACTAATTGCAATGCCGCCGGCAGGGACGGCGCGGCAGCTGCGTAAATCCGCTAGTTCTTCAGGCGATAGCCCGTCTTGAATATCCAGGCCACCAGAGCGAGACAGACGAGGAAGAAGCCCACCGTCATCGCCATGCTGATGCCGACGCTGACATCGGCGGCGCCGTAAAAGCTCCAGCGAAATCCGCTGATCAAGTAAACGATGGGATTGAAGAGGCTGAAGGTGCGCCAGGCCTGCGGCAGCATGTCGATCGAGTAAAATGCGCCGCCCAGGAAAGTCAGAGGTGTGATGACCAGCATGGGAATGAACTGCAACTGCTCGAAGCCCTTCGCCCAGATGCCGATGATGAATCCGAACAAGCTGAAGGTAGCGGCCGTCATCAGCAGGAAGGCAACCATCCACCCCGGATGCAGGATTTTGATCGGCACGAACAGCGAGGCTGTAGCCAGAATGATCAGGCCCAGCACGATCGATTTCGAAGCGGCCGCGCCGACATAGGCGATGACGATCTCCACGTAGGAGACGGGTGCCGAGAGCAGCTCGTAGATTGTGCCGGTAAACTTCGGAAAATAGATGCCGAAGGACGCATTCGACAGGCTTTCCGTGAACAGGGCGAGCATGATGAGTCCGGGCACGATGAACGCGCCGTAGCTCACGCCGTTTGCCGTGGTAAGCCGGGAGCCTATGGCCGCGCCGAACACCACGAAGTACAGGGAGGTGGTAATGACCGGAGTCACCAAGCTCTGCAGCAGCGTGCGCAGGGCGCGTGCCACCTCGAATTTATAGATGGCCCATACGCCGTGACGATTGAAGGCGGCTGGTGCGGCCGTGTTGCTCATGCGCGCTCGCTCACTAGGTTGACGAAGATGTCTTCGAGAGAACTCTGATGCGTCTGCAGATCCTTGATCACGATTGACAGCTCGCCCAAGCGTTTCAACAGCATGGAAATATCGACGCTGTCGGTGCCGGCCGCCGTATAGACCAGATCCTGGCCGTCGGACTTGAGCTCCAGCGCCCAAGATTTCAAGGTCTCAGGAATTTCCAGCAGCGGCGTCCGCAGGTGCAGCGTCAGCTGTTTCTTGCCGAGTTTCTTCATCAGCTGCCGCTTGTCCTCGACCAGCATTAGCTTGCCCTTGTTGATGACGCCGATGCGGTCGGCCATCTCCTCGGCCTCTTCGATGTAGTGGGTCGTCAAGATAATGGTGACGCCCCTGTCGCGAAGTCCGCGCACCAGAGACCACATGTCGCGGCGCAGTTCAACATCCACGCCGGCCGTCGGCTCGTCCAAAAATAATATTTGCGGCTCGTGCGACAGCGCTTTGGCGATCATGACCCGCCGCTTCATGCCGCCCGACAGCGTCATGATTTTACTGTTGCGCTTGTCCAGCAGCGACAGGTCGCGCAACAGGCTTTCGATGAATTGCGGGTTCGGCGCGCGGCCGAACAGGCCGCGGCTGAAAGAGACCGTTGCCCACACGGTTTCAAACGCATCGGTGCTCAGTTCCTGAGGCACCAAGCCGATTATCGATCGGGCGGCACGGTACTCGCGCACGATGTCGTGGC
>DATAVX010000058.1:0-2454 GCA_036267535.1 Steroidobacteraceae bacterium | reverse complement strand
CCACCCGGAAAACAGCGCGCGCCGCGCGCTGGGAGGACATTATGAGCACCGAAGAGATGCAGAAGTTTGGCAAGGACCGCATGGATATCGCGATGAACTGCTTTGGCACCTGGACCAAGAACGCCCAGGCCATTGCGGTCGAACTCGCGGATTACACCAAAAAGTCGGCGGAAGGCTCCGCCGCCGCATGGGAGAAGCTCTTGGGCGCCAAAACCCTGGAGAACGCGATCGCCATTCAGAGCGCGTACTTGAAGTCCTCGTACGAAGACTTCGTCGCCGAGGCGAGCAAGCTCGGTGAGCTGTATGCCGATCTCGCCAAGGAAGCCTACAAGCCGTTCGGAGACGTGATGGCCAAAGGCGCGGCAATCTAGTGACGACGGCTACGGACGCGCAGCCATTGCGCGGCCGGCGGCGCGACATATCTTACGCGGCGGAATGATCTCCTTTCGGCAGAGTTCTCCGCCGCGAATATCCGGCACAGGCGTCGGGACCGAATGACGCGATGACGCGTTGCTGTTGAATCGGAGCATTGGCGCAAATCGAGCTTTGCGACCTGGTCTCTGTTGCTCAGCAGAAGGGGCGCGCCAACTTTGAGGCGATCGGTCCGAACTTCGATTGCGGCGACCGTGGTGCCGCAGCGCAATGGCGCCCGACAGGCGAGCGGCCAGCAGCAGCCATTCCTGCCCGGGAGGCAGTTCCATGGTATGCGGTGGGTCTGCGATCTGGCAGGCGCGCGGTTCAAACTCTATGATAGTGTATCGCTAGCGCCGGGGGTGAGGGCTCCCGGCCGGTCCTCGCGGACAAACCGCGCCGGGAACGAATTCGGAAGACAGACCAGGCAATGCCGTCGATTGACTCTCATCCCGCTGCGCAGCCAGTCCGACTGGCCGATGATGACCGCAAGCGCAAAGGCGACCAGAACGGACCCGGGACCGCGGTCATCACCAAGACCAAGCCGCAGACCAAGCGGCCGAACCTCTACCGGGTGCTACTGCTTAATGACGACTACACCCCGATGGAATTCGTGGTTCACGTGCTGGAGCGCTTTTTCAATAAGGACCACGAGAGCGCCCACCGGATCATGATGCATGTCCACCAGCACGGAATCGGCGAATGCGGCGTGTTCACCTATGAGGTGGCGGAGACAAAAGTGACCCAGGTCATGGACTTTGCCCGCAAACATCAGCATCCTTTGCAGTGCATCATGGAGAAGAAGTGATTCTGGGGGAACGATTCTTGCAGACCGGGCTTTGGGGGGAACGCGTCCAATACAAGTGAAGAGAAATTGAAAATGCCAACCTTCTCGCGCAGTCTCGAACAGTCGCTCCATCGGGCGCTCGCGCTCGCCAATGAGCGCCATCACGAATACGCTACGCTGGAGCACCTGCTGCTGGCGCTGATCGAGGACCAGGACGCCGCGGCCGTGATGCGGGCCTGCAATGTCGACCTCGAGAAGCTACGCCGCAGCTTGATCGCCTACCTCGAATCCGAGCTGGACAATCTCGTCACCGATGGCGCCGAGGATTCCAAGCCCACCGCCGGCTTCCAGCGCGTCATCCAGCGCGCGGTGATCCACGTGCAGTCGTCGGGCCGTGAAGAGGTGACGGGCGCCAATGTCCTGGTCGCGATTTTTGCGGAACGCGAGAGCCACGCCGCCTATTTCCTGCAAGAGCAGGACATGACCCGCTACGACGCGGTGAACTACATCAGCCACGGCATCGCCAAGCGGCCTGGCATGTCGGAAGCGCGCCCGGTGCGCGGCTCCGAGGAAGAGAACGAGGGCAAGCAGGGCGACGAGCAGAAGAAGAAGGGCGATGCGCTCGACGCTTACTGCGTCAACCTCAACAAGAAGGCCCGCGAGGGCAAGATCGATCCGCTGATCGGCCGCGACGCCGAGATCAACCGTACCATCCAGGTGCTGTGCCGGCGGCAGAAGAACAATCCGCTGTTCGTCGGCGAGGCCGGCGTCGGCAAGACCGCCATCGCCGAAGGCTTGGCGCGCCGCATCGTCCACGGCGAGGTGCCGGATGTGCTGCGCAATTCGACGGTGTTCGCGCTCGACATGGGCACGCTGCTCGCCGGCACCCGCTACCGCGGCGACTTCGAGGAGCGGCTCAAGCAGGTGATCAAGGAACTGGAAGCCTATCCGGGCGCCATCCTGTTCATCGACGAGATCCATACCGTGATCGGGGCCGGCGCCACCTCCGGTGGTGCCATGGATGCCTCGAACCTGCTCAAGCCGGCGCTCGCCTCCGGCACCGTGCGCTGCATGGGTTCGACCACCTACAAGGAATACCGCCAGTATTTCGAGAAGGACCGCGCGCTGGTGCGACGGTTCCAGAAGATCGATGTCAACGAGCCGACCATCCCGGACGCGATCGAAATCCTCAAAGGACTGAAGCCGTACTTCGAGGAGTACCACAAGCTCCGCTATACCAACGAAGCCATCAAGGC
>DATAVX010000057.1:0-114731 GCA_036267535.1 Steroidobacteraceae bacterium | reverse complement strand
ACAAATGCCAGCACAAAGTCTCGGGCCGTGCGCTGACGCCGATCCACGAAGCTCAGGTCGTGCAGCATGAGCACCCGAAATGGCTTGGGCTGCGCCGAATCGAAGTCGAAGCGCGATATCTGCACCGACCCCGACGGAAGCTGCAGGATGTGGGACCGGGGTGGACTCGTGACGGCCTCCGCTTCGCACGAAACGGCCGGCGGAGTGCGCTCGGATTTGAAAATGGTGGAGCCGCTGGGCCGGCACACCAATATTGCGAGCAGGCGTTCGTCGGTCGCGATCTTCGCCAGGTAAACCCGCAGGCGCGCCTCGCTGCCGTTCTCGACCAGGTCGGTGATCGGCTCCTCCATCGAATGCATCAGCAGCTGCGCGCGCAATTCAACGTCGGACCGAAACCACTCGGCCAGCAGCCGCTGGATGTAGGGCAAACCAAGGTACGCCACGACGCATGAAGCAAGTGCGACCGGCAGGACGAATCGCAGCATGATCGAGCGAAACATCGCATCTCCGTTATTCAAACAAGGCGCAGCGTTGAATCACAAAATACAGAACTTCGAGTGCACAGTCTTGGTTTTTAAGCAATGAATTTCGTGTAAAACTTACATTGAAATAAATGGCGGCAAAGCATTGGCAGCCGCGACTGCGTAAGTTATGTTTTTGGCACATGAAGCAATCACCGCCGCCGCCCGCACTCGACTGGTGTTTGTTTTTGGATGTCGACGGCACGCTGGTCGAGCTTACCGACACGCCTTCAGAGACCAGCGCCGATCTTAGGATCAATTCGCTGCTGCGTGAAATCGCAGAACGCTTAGGGGGTGCCGTCGCGCTCGTCAGCGGGCGCAAGATCGCATGGCTCGATCGAATGTTTGCGCCGCTCAGGTTGCCGGCCGCCGGCCTGCATGGCGTGGAGCGGCGCCGGGCCGACGGCACGATCCAGGGGGCGAGCTTTGTCGACTCGCAGCTCGATGCCGCGCGCACCGCCCTTAAGGCTCTGGTCGACGCCCACCCCGGAACGTTGCTCGAGGACAAGGATCGAACCATTGGACTTCATTTTCGCATGGCGCCGCAATTCGAGCAGGTGCTGCGCGAGGCCGTTGCCGCGATCGCCAAGCCGCTCGGCAGCAACTACCACATTCAGGGCGGCAAAATGCTGTTCGAAATCAAGCCCCGGGGCTTCAGCAAGGCCACGGCGATCCAGGCATTCATGAAGGAGGCCCCGTTCAGCGGCCGGCGGCCGGTGTTCGTCGGCGATGACCTCACCGATCAGGATGGATTCGGGATGGTCGAAGCGCACGGCGGCATCTCCGTGGGCGTCGGGGATCGGGTGCAAGGACAATTTTATCTGCCGGACGTGGCGGCGGTCCGCGACTGGCTGCAGCGGCTCGCCGATCTTAGGGACACGCATCGCGCATGAGCAAATTGATTCTCGTTAGGCACGGCGAGAGTTCGGGGAATCGGGAGCGCATATTCGCCGTCTCGCCGCACGATTTGCCGCTGACGGAACTTGGCTACCGCCAGGCGCAACAAGCGGCCCAGCGCATCGCGGCGCGGTTCCGGCCGGAATTGGTGATCACCAGTGCGTACCGGCGCGCGAGCGAGACGGCGCGCATCATCGCCGGTGCATTGGGCCTGCCGCTCGAGTTCGAGGCCAATCTGCACGAGCGCGAAATCGGAGCGCATCGAGGACGCTCTTACGATTCATTCTTGACGGAACCGGACTATGATCCGCAGCGGCCGTGGGCGTGGAAGCCTCAAGGCGGCGAGAGCTATGAGGAGGTCCAGGCGCGCGTCGGACCCATTCTCGATCGGTTGGCCACCGCGCATCCCGGCAAGGATGTGGTCGTGGTCAGTCACGGCGGTGTGATGACCTGCTTGTGGGCATATGTCACCGGCCGGTGGGGCGAGGCCCACGTTGCACCCAATTGCGGCATCGTGCTGATCGAGCACGGACCGAAAGGCTATTCCCCGCCCCACATAGTTGCGGGCGAAATCAGCGTTGCGGGCGAAATCAGCGCCGCAGGCGAAAACAGCGTCGCGGGCAAGATCGGTGCCGAGGATGGCGGCGGATAGTCTGACTATCCCGCGGCGTGCTCGTCCGCAGCGGCGCTATCTTGCGGATCGCCCAGCCAGCGTTGCAGCGTGCTCTGCAGCTGATCGCGATCGATGGGTTTCGACAAGTAATCATCCATGCCTGCCGCGCGGCACTCGTTGTCGGCGCCCTTCATGGCATGAGCGGTCAGCGCAATGATGGGAATGCGCTTGCCGCCGGATTCATGGTCGCGAATTTTCCGTGTGGTTTCGTACCCGTCCATCACGGGCATCTGGCAGTCCATGAGGATCAATTGATAGCGGCCGCTTTGCCATGCCTCGAAGGCGGCTTGTCCGTCGGCGGCCACATCGACGCGGAATCCCAGTTTTTCCAGGATACGGCAGGCGACTTTTTGATTCACCGCATTGTCTTCGGCGAGCAGAATGTGATGCGTCTCGCGCAACCGCTGCGATCTCAGCGCATGGCGCGTCACGATGGGCTGGGTGGCCAGGCGCCAGCCCTCGGCCTGCGTGCCGAGCACCATCATCAGGCAATCGGTGAGATCGCGGTGCGTTACCGGCTTGAGCAAATATCCCGCGAACCCGAGTTCGGAGAACATGCGCCCATCGCCGCGCTGGCCCGATGAGGTCAGCAGAATCAAACGCGCTCCTCGCAGCGCATGCTCCGCCAGAATGGTCTTGCCCAAGGTCGCGCCGTCGCAGCCGGGCATTTGATGGTCGAGCAACGCAACTTCGAATGGGCGCCCGGCCAAGGCCGCATGCCGCATGAGGCTCAAGGCTTCATCAGCGGAACTTGCGCACACCGCATCCATTCCGCATAACGATAGTTGGCCCATCAATACCTTGCGATTCGTCATGTTGTCGTCGACGATGATGATTCGCTGGCCGCGAAGCTGAGTAGGCGGCGCCGGACGTGCCTTGGTCGTGTCCTGCGCCAAGCCCAATTGCACCGTGAACCAGAACGTCGAACCGGCGCCCTCCTCGCTCGAAACGCCGACTTCCCCGCCCATCAGCGCGATGAGCCGCTTGACGATGGACAACCCTAGGCCGGTGCCGCCGAAGCGGCGCGTCGTCGAGGCATCCACTTGCGTGAAGGCCGTGAACAGGGCCTCGACGCGGCTCGCTGGAATCCCCATGCCGGTATCGCGAATGTCGCAGCGGACCATGACGCCCCGATCATCTTTCTGTACCACCCTGCATTCGATCGACACCTCGCCTTTTTGGGTGAATTTGACCGCATTACCGCCGAGGTTCAGCAGCACCTGCCGTAGGCGGCCGGCATCGCCGCGAACCAGATCGGGCAAGCCGGGATCGATGAGGGCGATGACCTCGAGCCCTTTGGCATGCGCCTGGATGGCCAGCAAACGCGCCACGTCTTCCACCGTGTCGCGCATATCCATGTCGAGCAGTTCAAGATCGAGCTTGCCGGCTTCGACCTTGGAAAAGTCCAGAATGTCATTGATGACGGTCAGGAGCGCCGCGGCGCTGTCGCGTACCGTCGTCGCATAGTCCAGCTGCATCGGATTCAGTTCCGTCTCCAGCAGCAATTCGATCATGCCGATGACGCCGTTCATCGGCGTGCGAATCTCGTGGCTCATATTGGCGAGGAACTGGCTCTTGGCCTTGTTCGCCGCCGCCGCGGTTTCGGTCGCCTCGAGCAGCGCCAAGGCGTACTGCTGGCGCTGCGTGATGTCGCGCTGCGAGCCGGATACCGTCATCGGCGCGCCCTCTGCATTGCGCTCCAACGCGCCGCGCACGCGATACCAGCGCGCTTCGCCGGTCCGCGTCTTGGCGCGCACCTCGACATCCACCAGCACGTCTTGCTGAATGCTGCGCTCAATCGCCTCGCGCAAACGCGCCGCATCGTCGTTATGCAATATCTCGAAGAACTTCTGCCGGGTGCCCAAGAATTCCTGCTGCTCGCAGCCGAACATTTCCGCAAAGTGCTGCGAGACCCACATCTCACGGCTCGCCACGTCGAGCTCCCAAAGCCCGTCATTGGCGCCGCGCGTGGCGCGCTTGAGCCTGGCGTCGGCGGCGCGCAACTGTTCCTCGGCGACGGCGCGCTCCGCTTCGCGCTTGAAGTTGTCGAGCGCGAACACGACATTGCGGCCCATGTGCATGAGCAGCTGCACCGCTTCTTCGTCAAAAGCGTTCTTGTCCGCCGAATATAACAATACAACTCCGATGCTGCGGCCGTGCTGAATGAGCGGCAGCGCCACCCCGGCCGCAATCTCCGCTTGCCGCGCCACCTCATGCCAATACGCCGTGCGCGCATCGCTGAGGAAATCATTGCTGATGCAGGGCGCCTGCGTGCGATACGCCGTGCCGACCAATCCGCGGCCTTCGGGCGTGGACTGGTCGATGGACAAACGCACGCCGCGCAATTTTTCCGCGCCGGCACCGGCCACCGCAATGATGCGTGCGTCGGCCGAATGCTCGCTCGGGATGCAGATGCTCGCGGCCAGCAACCTGCCGCCGTGCACGGCGGCCTCGCAAACGCGTTGAAAGAGATCCTCAGGCGAGCTGACCCGCATGATGGCCTCGTTGGTATCGCTCAATGCAGCGAACATGCGGGCAAAGCGCTGCGCGGCCAGTTCGCGCAGTTTTCGCTGCGTCACGTCTCGCGAGATCGTCACGATGATCCAGCGGCCGTCGATGCGCACGGCCTGGCGGCTGAGTTCCACGAAAGTTTCGGTGCCATCCTTGAGTTGCCCCACTGATTCGCTGCGGATGCCCTGCGGGCCCGCGGCGATGGCTTCGTCGTAAGTGCGCGTCAGCTCCTCGCGGCTCGTTTTGAGCAAATCCAGCGGGCCCATCTTCATCAGTTCTTCGTGCGAATAGCCGGTGCGGCTCGAGGCCGTCGCCGTCGCATCCACGAACTTGAGCGTTTCGCGATCGACCATGTAGATCGAATCGACGCAACGGTCGACCACCGCACGAAATCGCTGCAACTCGGCAATGGTTTGTTCGGGCAGATCGAGGCCGCGCGAAAGCTCGTGGCGGGGATTGCTTTGCAGGTTCTGGATGCCGCGCCGGCGCAGGCCAACGGCTAAGGCCATCGCCACGGCACCGGCCGCGGCGGCCAACGAGTAGGGCAGCAATTCGAGCATTCGGGGCATTGCATCAGCGTAAAGCCTTGAAAACTGTGCGATGCCCGACAAATTTACATAAGGGGCCGTTAGGGGAAGGCCGCAAGGCTTCAATATGCGAAACGGTGCGCAGGGGGCCCTAATCTCGTACCTGGCCGCTGCCCCGTACCACGTACTTATAGCTGGTGAGTTGCTCGAGGCCCACCGGGCCGCGCGCGTGAAATTTATCCGTGCTGATGCCGATCTCGGCCCCCATCCCGAACTCCGCGCCGTCGGCAAACTGCGTGGATGCATTGTGCAGCACGATGGCACTGTCGACCCTGGCGAGAAACTGTGCGGCCGCGTCCGCGTCTTGAGTCACGATGCAGTCGGTGTGCTGCGACCCATATTGCGCAATGTGGACGATCGCTGCATCCAAGCCGTCGACCACGCGCACCGCAATGATGGCATCGAGGTACTCCGCGTACCAATCCTGCTCGGAGGCGGGCTTCACCCGCGCATCGACGCGTAAGGTAGGCTCATCGCCGCGCACCTCGCAGCCCGCCGCCAGCAAGGACTGCACCAAGGGCCCAAGGTGAGTCGCCGCGCAAGCCCTGTCCACCAGCAATGTCTCAGCTGCGCCGCAAACTCCGGTGCGGCGCATTTTGGCGTTGACTGCGATGCGGGTCGACATCGTCAGATCCGCGCCGCCATGAATGTAGACGTGGCAGACTCCTTCCAGGTGTCCGATCACCGGTACCCGCGCTTCTCTCTGCACGCGTGCTATCAGGCTCTTGCCGCCGCGCGGCACCAGCACGTCGATGCTCTCGTTCATGCCTGCGAGCATGTGGCCCACGGCGCTGCGGTCGGTAGTCGGCACCAGTTGAATGCAGCCATCGGGCAGGGCCGCGGCGGCGAGGCCGTGTTGCAGACACTCATGAATGGCGGCGCTCGAGCGCGCGCTCTCCGAACCGCCGCGCAGGATCACCGCGTTGCCGGATTTCAGGCACAGCGCACCGGCATCGGCGGTGACATTCGGCCGGCTTTCGTAAATGATGCCGATGACGCCCAGCGGCACGCAAATCCTTTCTATCAACATGCCGTTGGGCCGCGGCCATTCGGCCAAACGCGCACCGATGGGATCGCGCGCCGCGGCGATATCCTCAAGTCCGCGCGCCATCGTTTCCACGCGCGTCTCGTCAAGGCGCAGCCGATCGACCAGCGCCGCCGAGAGTTCCGCACCCGCTTCGCGCAAATCCGCTGCATTGGCGCTAAGAATCTTGCCGCTCGAGGTCCGCAGCGCCGACGCGGCGGCGAGCAAGGCGCGATTCTTTTGCTGCGCCGGGGCGAACGCCAGCTGCTGTGCGGCCGAGCGGGCAGCACGGCCGAGACGTTGCATCAGCTCGGCGAGGTCGTTCACAGGATTCTGAGCAGCACCAAGTCGTCCCGATGCACCATTTCGTCGCGGCCTCGAAAGCCCAGCACCGTCTCGATATCGGCGGACTTGCGGCCGATGATGCGCGCCGCATCCACGTCGGAATACGCACAGATGCCCCGCCCTATCTCAGTCCCGTCGGGTCCGATGATGCTGACCGTGTCGCCGCGGTCGAATCGCCCCACTGCCCGCGTGACGCCGGCCGGCAGCAAGCTCTTGCCGCCCATCAATGCACGAACCGCGCCATCGTCGACGGTGATGGCTCCCGCGGGCTTCAGCGTGCTCGCGATCCATTGCTTGCGGGTCGCCAGCGGCGTCGAGGTCGGTACAAACCAGGTGCACCGGCCTCCCTCCTCGATGCGCCGCAAGGGGTGCTCGTCCGTCCCCAAGGAAATACACAAATGACACCCGGCGGAGAAGGCGATTTTTGCCGCGGCAATCTTGGTGTGCATGCCCCCCGAGCCCAAGTCGCCTGCGGCGCCGCTCGCCATTGCCTCGATAGCCGGCGTAATTTCCAATACACGTGCGATGAATTGCGCATCCGGGTCTTGTTTCGGATCCGCGGTGTAGAGTCCGTCGACATCGGACAGCAGCACCAGGCAATCGGCGCCGATCATCTGGGCCACACGCGCCGCCAGCCGGTCATTGTCGCCGTAGCGGATTTCCGCCGTTGCGACGGTGTCGTTCTCGTTGATGACCGGAACCGCTCCTAAGGCCAACAGCGTGTTCAGGGTGCTGCGCGCATTCAGATAGCGGCGCCGTTGCTCCGTGTCGCCCAAGGTCAGGAGGATTTGCGCTACGGCAATTTCATGAGCATCCAGGAGTTCTTTGTAGGCATGAGCCAGGCGAATTTGACCGACCGCCGCCGCCGCCTGGCTCTCCTCGAGTTTCAACTTGCCGGTATCCAAATTCAGGTGCCGCCTGCCCAACGCAATGGCACCCGAGGAAACCAAGATCAGCTCCTGACCCCGCTTGCAGAAGGCCGCGACATCGGCGGCCAAGCTTTCGAGCCAGGATCGATTCAACCGCCCCTTGTCGCCATCCACCAACAGGGCGGAACCGACCTTGACGACCACGCGTTTTGCGTCGGTCAATCGGCGAGCGGCAACTTTGCGGTCGGCGGCGGTCATAGGATCACGATATTGCCATTTACTTAGCGGAGTGGCCTCACCTAATATTCGTAGCTCTTATCGAGCACCTGTTTCAAAGAAGGATGAACCGTGGGCAGAGAGTACGAACCGACAGTCGGCCAGTGGTATGACGACTTGGAAAACGACGAGACCTTTCAGGTGCTGAAAGTCGATGAGGACCGGGAAACCGTCCAGATTCAACACCTCGATGGCGATACCGAAGAGCTCGATGTGGACGACTGGGCGGAGCTGGATCTGGAGTTGACCGAGGAGCCTGAGGGTTGGTCAGGCTCCAAGGCCGAGAAAGACGCCGATGACGAAGAAGAGGACGAAGACTGGGACGAAGATGAAGACGACGAGGACGACGACGATCTGGACGACGAGGATGAAGAGGATCGCGAGGAGTACTAGACGCGCTCCAGCCAGCCATGCCGGTCCGGTTCCTCGCCCTGTTGTATCGCGACCAGTTTGGCACGCAGCGCCGTGGTGACGGGTCCTATCTGACCGCTGCCCACCTGATGTTCCATATCCGCATAGATCAGCGTGCCGACGCCGGCGAGCACCGCTGCCGTGCCTGACAGCGCCGCTTCGCCGGTGCGCGCCCAGTCGAGCAGCTCCAGAACGTCGAATTTCTTCTCCGTCACGGTATAGCCCATATCGCGGCCGATGGTCAGCAGGGAGTCGCGGGTGACGCCGTGCAGGAAGGTCGAGTCCAAGCTGCGCGTCATCAGCTCTCCCTCCCGGATCAGCATGAAGTTGGCGGCGCCGGTCTCCTGGACTTGGCCGCCGGGACAGAACAGTACCTGGTCTGCCTGGTGTTTTGCGCGCGCATTCACGATCGGTCCGAGCGCGGCCGCATAATTGCCGCCGGTTTTCACCATGCCCATATGCTGGGCGGTGCGCGTGGTCTGATCATCGACCAGAATGCGCAGTGGCTTCGCGCCGCCTGCGAAGTAATCCCACACGGGGCTGGCCAGCACCACCAGCATCGCCTCGGTGGTCGGCGTGGTCGCGCCGCCGAGATTGGGCGACGTGCCGAACAAGATCGGACGCAGATACAGCGCGCCGGGCGCTTCGGGGACGGCATCGCGGCAGCGCTTGATCACCGCGCGCACCATCTCCCCCACCTGAGCCACGTCGGGTTCCGGCAGCATCAGCAGGCGCGCGCTCTGCAGCAGCCGCTGCATGTGCCGTTTCATGCGAAAGAGATGCACCGAACCGTCCGGGCGGCTGTACGCCTTGAAGCCCTCAAAACAGGTGCTGCCGTAGTGCAGCACATGCGCCGCGGGACTGATTTCGACCGATCCCACGGCTTTGATCTCGCTTTGGCTCCACTTGCCGTCACGACAATGCGTAACCGCCATGTGGGATGCGAGCAGGGTGCCGAACGGGGGTCGCTGAGGTTGAGAGGTCATGGGGATTTCACCGTGGGTATAAAAATGGTTGCGGGGTGTTCGAGGCGCTCTTTCAAGGCTTGGATCATCGCCGCGGCGTCATAGCCGTCGACAAAGCGATGATCGAAGGAAGAAGACAGATTCATGATTCGCCTCACCGCCACCGCACCCTGATAAACGACCGGCCGCTCGACCGCTTTGTTGAGTCCTATGATCGCTACTTCAGGCGCGTTGATGATGGGGGTGGACGCGATGCCGCCGAGCTTGCCCAAGCTGGTGACCGTGATGGTCGAGCCGGCCAGCTCTTCGCGCGTCGCCTTATTGGTGCGGGCACGCTCGCCCAAACGGCGGATTTCCGCGGCGACTTCCCACAGTCCTAGTGATTGCGCGTTACGCACGACCGGCACTTTCAGGCCGTCGGGAGTCTGCGTCGCGATGCCCACATGCACGGCGCGGTGCCGGACCAGCACGCCGCGCGCGGCATCGTACAGCACATTGCATTGCGGAAAGGCTTCGAGCACACGAGTCAGGGCCATCACCACCAGCGGCAGATAGCTTAAAGAACCTGCTTCCGGCGGCCGTGAATGATTCAGATGCATGCGCAGCGATTCGAGTTCGGTGACATCGACTTCTTCGACATAGGCAAAGTGCGGAATATTGCGCTTGGCCTCGCTCATGCGTTCGGCGATGAGTCGACGCAATCCGATCACCTTGATTTCCGTCGTGTCGGCCGCAGCCGCCGTGGCGGCCGCCGCACGATGCGGCGCCGCGCTGCCCAAGTCGGCGGTCAGTATTCGGCCGCCGGGCCCCGAGCCCGTCACGGTAGTAAGGTCAATCCCCGCTTCGCTGGCACGACGGCGATTGGCCGGCGATGTCATCACCCGCCCCGGACGAGCAGCGACAGCCTGTTGTACGGCTGCCGGCGCAGCTGCCGGTGCCGCCGCAGATGCGGGTGCCGCCGCAGCTGCGGGTGCCGGCGCAGCTGCCGGTGCCGGCGCAGCTGCCGGTGCCGGCGCAGCTGTCCTGGGCGCCGCGGTTGGGGCCGGCGGCGCGGCAGGCTTAGATGCCTCGGTCAATTCGAACACGATCAGCGGCGATCCGACCGCGATTTTGTCGCCGGGCGAGCCGGAGACGGAGACCACGCGGCCGCTCACGGGTGCGGGCACTTCCACAGCCGCCTTGTCGGTCATCACCTCAACGATGAGCTGATCTTCGCTCACCATGTCGCCGGGTTTGGTATGCCAGGCTACGATCTCAGCATCCACGGTACCCTCGCCCAGGTCCGGCATCTTGAAGGTGAATTGGCTCATGCAGGTTCCATGACAGCTTTGAGTGCGGCCGTGACGCGCGCTTGGCCGGGGAAATACTCCCACTCGAACGCGTGCGGATAGGGCGTGTCCCAGCCCGCGACGCGTTGAATCGGTGCCTCCAGCGACCAGAAGCATTCTTCTTGAATGATCGAGGACACTTCCGCACCGAAGCCGGAGAATCTCGTGGCCTCATGAGCGACGACGCAGCGGCCCGTTTTCTTGACCGACGTGCAGATCGTGTCTACATCCAGCGGCACCAGCGAGCGCAGATCGATGATCTCCGCGTCCATGTTCAGTGCCGCGGCGGCCGCAAGCGCAACGTGCACCATCGTGCCGTAGGCAATGATGGTCAGGTCCGCTCCGGGACGCACGATGTCCGCCTTGCCTAAGGGCACGTTGTAATAGCCTTCGTCCACCTGACCCTTGGGGTGTGTGCTCCAGGGCACCGCCGGCTTGTTCGGGTCGCCGTCGAAGGGCCCGTTGTACAGCCGCTTCGGCTCGAAGAACACCACCGGATCATCGTCCTCGATGCTGGTGATCAATAAGCCCTTGGCGTCATATGGATTCGAGGGCATGACCACCTTGATGCCGCTGACATGCGTAAAGATGGCTTCGGGACTCTGCGAGTGCGTCTGACCGCCGCGAATTCCGCCGCCGCAGGGGGTCCGGATCGTGACCGGCGCGAAGAAATCGCCGGCGCTGCGATAGCGGATGCGCGCCAGCTCGCTCACCACCTGATCGAAGCCGGGATAAATGTAATCGGCGAATTGAATCTCGGCGACCGGGCGCAGTCCGTTCACGCTCATGCCGAGGGCCGTGGCAATGATGCCTCCCTCGGCAATGGGCGAATCGATCACCCGATGTTCGCCGTACTTGCGTTGCAGGCCCTCGGTCGCGCGAAACACGCCGCCGAAATAGCCGATGTCCTCGCCCATCAGCACCACCGCAGGGTCCCTGCCCAACATGATGTCCATGGCTGAATTCAACGCTTGGATCATGTTCATGTTAGCCATGGAGCGTTACGCCTGTTCCGCGGCGCTCAGAGCTTGCTGGCGCTTGAGATTCTCCGGCATAGTCTTGAACACATCCTCGAACATGAGCGCGGCATTCAATCTCGGTCCCTCGGTCATGGTGCCGAAGGTGATCGCTTCCTTCCAACTCGATGCCACCAGTGCCTCGAGCTCAGCGCTCATGGCCTGGTGCTGAGCGTCGGACCATTCGCCGATTTTGATCAAGTGCTGCTTGAGCCGCTGGATGGGATCGCCGAGAGGCCAATGCTCCGCATCGTCCTTGGCGCGATAGCGCGCCGGATCATCGCTGGTGGAATGCGCGGCGCCGCGATAGGTCACGAGTTCGACCAGCGTCGGACCGCCGCCGGTGCGTGCGCGTTCGGCAGCCCACTGCGTCACGGCATATACGGCCAGAAAATCATTGCCGTCGACGCGGATCCCCGCCATGCCGTAACCGGGACCGCGCGCGGCGAAGGAGCGCTGTTCACCGCCGGCGTAGCCCTGGAACGTGGAGATGGCCCACTGATTGTTGACCACGTTGAGTATGACGGGCGCTTGGTACACCGCGGCGAACAACAGGGCGTGATGAAAATCCGCTTCGGCGCTGCTGCCCTCGCCGATCCAGGTTGCCGCCAGATCATCTTCGCCCTTGATGGCGGCCGCCATCGCCCAGCCGACGGCCTGCGGAAACTGGGTGGCGAGGTTGCCGGAGATGGAGAAAATATTATTCGCTCGCGAGTGATACATGACGGGCAGCTGACGCCCCTTGCACATGTCCTTGGTGTTGGACAACAGCTGGCACATCAGATCGACCAGCGAAATACCGCGTACGATTTGCAGTCCCTGCTGTCGGTATGCGGGAAACAGCATGTCCGAGGGACGCAGCGCCATCCCCTGAGCCACGCCAATCGCTTCCTCGCCCAAGGAACGTATGTAGAACGAGATCTTGCCGGCGCGCTGCATGCGCTGCATGCGATCGTCGTACATGCGCGTAAGCAGCATGTGCCGCAAACCGACCTGCAGTTCGCCGGCTTCCAGATGGGGATGCCATGGACCCACGGCATCGCCCTGATCATCGAGCACGCGCACCAGATCGACGGACAGGGAAGCCATGTCGCGGGCGCGGGAATTGACTTCGGGCCGCGGCACGGCGCCGGCGGGCGAGAGTTGAACGTAGCTGAAATCGGGGGTCTCGCCGGGACGTGCGGGAACACGGGGCAGATGCAACCGGGATTTTTTGATCATCTCCATAATTTACGACACACGCCCCTAAATGTTGTAAACATTAGCGATCGGCCCAATAATCCGGTATATTCATTCTGAATTATGGAGTTTTATGGAACAAAATAACCGTTCTGCCGTTGATCGCCTCGACCTGCGCCTTCTCGACATTCTACAGCGGCAGGGCGCCTTGTCGGCGGCCGAAGTGGCGGCCCAAACCAAGCTCTCGACCACGACCTGCTGGCGCCGCATCCAACAGCTGGAACAAAACGGCGTCATCAAGGGACGCGTCGCGCTGCTGGACCGGAATGCTTTGGGGCTGGATGTCACGATCTTCGCGCACGTCAAACTGGCGACCACCGGCCGCAACGCGCTCGCGGAATTCGAAGCAGCGATCCGCGATCGCGCCGAAGTGCTCGAGTGCTACACGCTCACGGGCGAATGGGACTTTCTTCTGAAAATCATCACCAAGAACATAAAGGCCTACGAGGCGTTCTATCTCGATTACTTGTCGCGCATTCCGAGCGTGCGTTCGGTCAATTCTTCGGTCGCGGTCACCGTCATCAAAGAATCAACCGCGCTGCCTTTGGGGATTTGAGTCTCTCGCCAAAGACTCGGCATAGCGGCGGATGCGCAGCATGGCTTCGCGCAGCGTCGCTGCATCGGTGGCGAAGCACAGCCGCACGAACCCCGAGGTGGCCTCACCGAATGCGCCGCCGTCCAGCACCGACACGCGCTCCGCCTCGAATAATCCGCTCATGAATTCGTAGCCCGACAGGCCGGTGCCGCGCACGTCGATGAGCGTAAACATGCCCGCCTCCGGAACACAGCAACGAATACCGGGGACACCGGCGAGGCCCTTGAGCAAGAAATCGCACCGCACGCTGCATAGCTCGCGAATGCGCAGTTCCGGCGCATTCGAGCCTTGCAGCGCCGTGAGCGCCGCCTCTTGAATGAATCCCGGCAGGCCGAACAGCATGCACATGGAAAGGGATTCCGCATGCTTCACCAATTCCCTCGGACCGACCAACCAGCCGGCGCGCAGTCCCGGGGTCGAGTGCGACTTCGACAGGCTGCTGATCGTCACGACTTGCTCCGGCAGACGTATCGCAAGGCTTGGAACGCGGCCGTCCGGGGCGAGCCCCGCATACACCTCGTCTGCAACGATCCACAAGGCATGCCGGCGTGCAAGATCGCCGATGACGTCCAGTTCCTGCGCGCTCAAGATCACGCCGCTGGGATTGTTGGGCGTGGCAAAGAACAAGGCGCGGGTGCGCGGCGTGATGGCTGCCTCGAGCGCTGCCAAGTCCGGCCTGAATCCGCCGCCCGCCGGCGCCGGCACGCGCACGAGCTGCGCGCCTGATGCTCTGATGGTGGCCGGATAACTCGGATACAAGGGTTCGAGCGCCAGCACTTCATCGCCCGGCCCCGCCACGCACAGCGATGCGGCAAATAATGCGTTTTGCGCACCTGAGAGAAAAATGGCGTTATCGGCGCCCACCGGCTGTCCCGTGCGGCTCTCGTGCTTTTTCGCAATCGCTTCGCGCAGTACGCGCCGGCCCGCAGCGGGCGTGTAGCGCACATCGCCGGCGCGCAACGTGTCGATCGCCCGATCGAGCACGGCTGCCGGCATGTCGAGATCGGGATCGCCGATGCTGAGCACGATCACATCCTCGCCGCGCAGCTGCGCTTCGCGCGCCTCGTAGTGAATGGTCCACGCGGCGACGCTCTCGCCCTTGATTCGATCGACCAGCGGAGAAAATTCCATGGCATACTTTACTATGCCATTCACCGCTGAACATTCTCTTCGCTGCCGCAAGGACTTCCCCGCCCTGTCGCGTTCCCCGCAAGGATTGAAGTTGGCCTATCTGGACGGACCGGCGGGCAGCCAGGTGCCGCAGGTCGTCATCGACAGCTTCGCGGACTTCTACGCCACCTGCAATGTCAACACGCGGGGACTATTTTGGCCTTCACAGGAAGTCGACCGGCGATTGGACCGGGCGCGCGAGGTTCTTGCCGCATTCTTGGGCGCCGAGAGCGCGGGTTGCATTTCGTTCGGCCAGAACATGACCACGCTCTGCTACGCGCTGAGCGCCGCCATCGGTCATACGCTTAAGGCAGGCGACCAAGTGCTCATTACGGAGCTCGACCACGAGGCCAATCGCGGACCTTGGCTGAGATTGCAGGAGCTCGGCGCCATCGTACAGGAAGTGCGCCTGCTGCCCAGCGGGCGGCTGGACCTTGACGATATGGCGGCCAAGATCACGCCTCGCACCAAGATATTCGCCGTCGGCGCTTCCTCAAACGCCTTGGGCACGGTCAATGACATCGCGTTGGCGCGGCGTCTGACGGATGCGGTCGGCGCACTGCTGGTGGTGGATGCGGTGCATTACGCGCCGCACTTTCCCATGGACGTCAAAAGTCTCGGCACGGATTTCTTGCTTTGCTCGGGGTACAAATTTTATGGGCCGCACGTCGGGGTGCTGTACTCACGGCCGGGCGCACTCGACCGGCTGCCCACGGATCGGCTGCGGGTGCAAGACCCGGCCGCTCCTTACCGCATCGAGACCGGCACATTGAATCATGCCGCCATCGACGCGCTGCGCGCCGCCGTGGAATACATCGCTTCCTGGGGCAGCGGCAAGACTTTGCGGGAACGTATCGTGGATGCCATGACTTGCATTTCCGAATACGAGCATGGGCTTGCCAGTTTCTATCATGATTCGTTGCGGGCACTGCCCGGGGTAAAGATTTGGGGACCGGATTTCAGCAGTCGAGCGCGTGCACCGACGGTGTCGATCACCTTGGAAAAAGCGAGCGCGGCCGAGGCGGCGGCAGCGCTGGGGAAAGAAGGCATTTGCGTCTGGGACGGAAACTTCTATGCCGCGCGCACGGTGGAAGTGCTGGGATTGAGCGAGCGTGGCGGCGTGCTTCGCACAGGCGTCTCGATGTACAACGCACGCGAGGAGCTCGAGCGGCTGCTCGCCGGCGTCAGGAAGCTGATCTAGCGTTCGGCCAGATGCGCCGCGAGCTGCTCCGCGTGCGTGCTCAGTTCCGCCGCCGCGGTCACGTCCAAATGCTCGGCCCGCAGCAGCGGCCCCAGATAATAAAGCTGCCGGCTGACATGCCCCAGCGCATCCACGCAGGCTCCAAACCGCGCACTGCGAATACCCAGCTTCAGCGCATCCGGCGAGATCAAACCGGCCGATCGCAGCGAGTTCACGAGCGGATCCAGGGACCGTTCGATGTCGTAGTTGGGTCCCGTCGCATTGACCACCAACCCTACCGTCATCTCGCTGGCCGCTCCGCTGCCCCGCGGCCGCCATGCCACGCGCAAACCGCGCGCAGCCGCGGCCACGTCCTGAATGCGGCCCGCATGGATCTGCAATTTGCCGCTGCGCCTAAGATTCTCGATGCGCTCCGAAAGCTGCGGCGGCAGGCGGTGCCGGTGAATGTCCCAGTGCACCTGTAGGTGCCGCACAAAGCGGCGCCGCTCGGCCTGCGCAAGCTGGCGCCACAGCGCGGGGGCGAAACTGCGAATGAACGAGATGGCTTCGCGCCAATCGCCGCCCAGACTCTCCGCCTCGCGGGCCAAGGTCCTGCAGGCGCGCAGCAGTCTCTTGAGCGAGCGAGTCGAGCCCAGCAAAGCCTCGCCGCTGTCGCGCATCGCGCCGGCGCGAAACTGGGTCTGAGTTTTCGGGATCAGCCCGCGCCGCGAAATCGTGTGCAGGGTCGGGGTCCGGCCGGGGTGCCGGCTCAATGCCGAAACTACGTCCGCCATCGTCAATCCATTGCCGACGATCAGGACCGATTGGTCTGCCGTGGGTGTTTCGGGCAAATCACGCGGATCTTGCCTGAACGCCGCGTGTCCGCGCAGCGCCGCCGCCCAGGGCGGCAGGAGCGCGGGCGGATTTCCGAGCGCCAGCACGATGAAGTGCCCAAAAATCGGGGCGCGGTCCGCAAACTGCGCGGCCAGCGGCGTTGCGCCATCGGTTTGCAGGATACCCGTCACCTCGCCGTGCACCCGGCGCAAGCGGACAGTCGGCAGCGCATCGCGCTCTGCATTGTGGAGCAATTCTTGCAAGTACTCGCCGTACAGAGCACGCGGCAGGAAATCCTCGCCATCGACGTCCGGCACGCGGCCCTGAGCAAAGTGTAGAAATTGCAGCGGATCCCGCGAAACGGCCGAGGACCGGGCCGCCGGCACGTTCAACAGATAGGGGAATTCGTGTGCGGCGTACGCCGCGCCCCGCCCCATGGCATCGTTGCGCTCGATCAGCACGATTTCGGCGCCTGCGGCCGGCGGCCGGCGCAGCAGATTGACGGCCAGCACCGTGCCGGAGAATCCCGCCCCCACGATTACGAAGGTTTTTCGCATAGCTGGAAATTCTACCAAGCGATCAATAGAAGAAAGTGCGCGGAACGCGTTCTTCCGCTAACATTTGCCCGGATTCGTGGTCAAATAGCACATTCCGCAAAAAAGCGAGGTGCAACGATGCAACTCAGCAAATTCAGCTATTACTCCGATTTCGTCGTGTATCCGATCGCGGTCGTCGGACTGACGGCAAGCAATTTTCGCCATTTCACTTGGCACGGCGGGCGCGATTGGCTGGGCGCTTGCCTGCTGGGACTGGTGTTTTGGTCGCTGCTGGAATACGTGCTGCACCGGATAGCGCTGCATCGCATGCCGGTGTTCTCGCCCATGCACGGCCTGCACCACCGTGCGCCCCTGGACCTTATCGGCACCCCTTCGTGGGTCAGCGTGTCGGTGTGGCTCGGCGTCATCTTGCTGCCGCTGTGGTGGTGGACCGGGTTCAATCTTGCTAACGGTCTTACGGTGGGTGTGATGACGGGCTACTGGTGGTACGGCTACGTGCACCACGTCATTCATCATCACACCCGCAAGCCCAGCTCGCCCTACTTCAGCGACCTTCGAGCCTGGCATATGCGCCATCACCATTCGCCGAAGCGCGGTAATTTCGGCGTTACCAGCCCGCTGTGGGATTACGTGTTCGGCACCGCCATCGCGGCGCAAAGCAAAGCGGTGCTCTCGCCGTGAATGCGGAGCTGAGCCTCATCAACCCCATGCGTACCGACGGATTTGAATTCGTCGAGTATGCGGCGCCCGATCCGGAATTGCTGCGCCGGCTGTTCGAACGCATGGGGCTGCCGGCGGTCGCGCGGCATCGTTCCAAGAACGTGACGCTGCACAATCAGGGCGACATCAATTTCATCGTCAATGCTGAAAGCGAGAGCTTCGCGCAGAACTTCGCCCGCGCCCACGGTCCCTGCGCCTGCGCCATGGCGTTTCGCGTCGCCGATGCGCGCTTGGCGTATGCGCGCGCGTTGGATCTGGGTGCGGAACCGGGACCGATTACCGCGGGCCCCATGGAGTTGAATATTCCCTCAATCGAGGGAATCGGCGGCAGTTTGATCTACTTGGTCGACCGCTACGGCGATCGCACCATTTACGATGTCGACTTCTTGCCCGTCATCGACACCGAGCCGCGCGTCCCGGCCGGCCTGCTGCGCATCGATCACCTCACGCACAACGTCAAGCGCGGCAACATGAACGTTTGGGCCGGTTTCTACGAGAAGCTCTTCAACTTCCGAGAAATTCGCTACTTCAGCATCGAAGGGAAAGAGACCGGTTTGTTCTCGCGCGCCCTCACCTCGCCTTGCGGCAAAATTCGCATCCCCATCAATGAAAGCCAGGACGACAAGAGCCAGATCGAGGAGTATCTGAACGAGTACAAGGGCGAAGGCATTCAGCACATTGCGCTGGGTACCGACGACATCTACAAGACGGTGGATGCGCTGCGCAGCCGCGGTGTCGAGTTCCAAGAAACTCCGGCAACTTATTACGAGGGCGTCGATGCCCGCGTGATCGGACACCGCGAGAACATCGCCGAGCTGCAGCGGCGCGGGATTCTGATCGACGGGAACGAGAAGACCGGCATCCTGCTGCAGATTTTCACCAAGAACGCGATCGGTCCCATTTTCTTCGAGATCATTCAGCGCAAGGGCAACGAGGGCTTCGGCGAGGGAAATTTTCAGGCATTGTTCGAATCCATCGAGCTCGACCAGAAGCGCCGCGGCGTAATCTAAAGCGTCGTGGCTTTGAGCCGACATTTCCCTCCTCCCGGGTCCGTTGAACTTCGCCGGGACGCCCATATCTAACTCGGGCAAGGGTCAATTCGACCCGCTAGGGGCTTGCTATGCGGAAACTATTTCTTGCCGCTGCTGCGTTTGGGCTAGGGGCGACCTTCGCGCTATTGTCGCCGAGCTTTGCGCAAGCTGCTGATCCGACGATGAATCAGGTCTACGAGACTGCCGCTGCCGGCCATCTTGATCAGGCCCAACAAATGATCACCCAGGTGCTCGCCCATCATCCCAACAGCGCCAAAGCCCACTACGTGCAGGCGGAGCTGTACGCCAAAGCGGGCAAGGCCTCGCTCGCTCGACTTGAACTCGGTTCGGCAGAACGCCTCAATCCGGGATTGACGGAGTTCAACCCGCGATCGGTTCAAGAACTGAAGGCACAACTCGGCTCGAATCCCGCCGCGCGTTCCTTGGGCCCGCACATCGTTTCGGTGCCGCGCACCGCGCCGCATTTCCCCTGGGGCGCTCTGCTCATAGGGCTGATCGTGGTCGCGGCATTGATGGCGCTGTTTCGGCGCCGTACCCCCTATACGCAGTATCCGGCCGCCGGTCCCGGCGTCGGCGGCACACCGACCGGCTACGGGCCGGGCTATGGTCCCGCGCCGATGGGCGGCGGCTTAGGCTCGGGTATCGCCGGCGGTCTGGCCTCAGGCCTCGCCGTGGGCGCCGGTGTCGTTGCCGGTGAAGAATTGGCGCATCACTTCTTGGACGGTGGCCGACGCGAGGGCGGCGTGATTCCGTCCGCCGACGCCGCTGAGCCCGGCTACGACAACAGCGACATGGGCGGCAACGACTTCGGCGCCAATGATCCCGGTTCCTGGGACGATGGCGGCGGGGGTCTGGGCGGCGGCGGAGACGATTGGAGCTGACGCCGCCGCGGCAATCGCCGTCAGCGGTGCGACACCGCGGCCGCCACTGCGTCGTGCAGCGCCTTCATGCCGAAGGAGATATCTTGCGTCACGCCATTGACGAAGAATGCCGGCGTCGCGCGAATGTGGCTCAAGCGTCCGCCCGCAATGTGCTCGCGCACCTTTTGCAGGTAGATGTGATCGTCCATTTCCGCCGCGTAGCGCGCCATGTCCATCCCCAGTTCACTCGCATAGCGCGCAAGGTCCGCGCTCTTGAGATGCGCTTGATTGCTGAACAACACATCGTACATGGCCCAGAATTTTCCTTGGCTTGCCGCGGCCTCGGCCGCCTCGGCGGCCAGCAGTGCATGCGGATGCGCCTCTTCCAAGGGGAAATTGCGAAAAATAAAACGCACTTGGTTGGGAAAGCGCTCCATCAGTAAAGACGGCGTGGTCGCCGCCACCTTGCAGCTGGGACACTCGAAGTCTCCGTACTCGACCACGATCAACCGCGCATGCTCCGACCCTTGCGCATGATCAGTGGGCTCGGGCGGAACCGCCAGGGTAACCGGATGCGTGGGAGTCATAGGCGCAATTCCTCCGATGCCGTTATTTGCTGCCGGACCGATAGGCGGGCATCTCAACCGGCCGTATGGTCGTCTTGATCACGCTCGAGCGGCGCAACACCTGCAATTCGCATTCGCGCCCGATCAGGCTTGCCTCGAGCGTGCGCTGCAGTCCGTCGACGCCGTTGATGCGCACGCCGTCGAGGGCGACCATGCGATCGCCCGTCTGCACGCCGGCCAGCGCGGCGGGACTGCCGGGCACGACATCCGCGACATGCACCGCGGTGTTGCCCGGCAAGCTGAAATGCCGCACTACGCGCGTGGCGATCGGCACGGTCGCCCCGGACACTCCGATATAGGCGCGGCGTACCCTGCCATGGGCAAACATCTGACCGATGACCCACTTTGCGGTATTGATTCCCGTGGCGAAGCAGATCGACTGGGCTTGCGGGATCATCGCCGTATTGACGCCGATGACCCGTCCCTTGGAGTCGACCAGCGGTCCGCCGGAATTGCCCGGGTTCAAGGCTGCATCGGTTTGAATGACATCGTGCATGAGCCTGCCCGACCGGGCGCGCAAAGTGCGGCCGAGCGCGGACACGACGCCGGTCGTGACCGTCTTCGAATAGCCCAGTGGATTGCCGATGGCAATGGCAACCTGGCCGACCTTCAGGCGTGCGGAATCGCCGAACTCGACATACGGCAGCGCGCCGGGCGATCCGATGCGCAGCACCGCCAAGTCCGAATCCGGATCGTTGCCGACGAGGTCCGCGTTGAAGCGCGTGTCGTCGTTCAGGCGCACGCTGATCTCGTCGGAACCGTCGACGACATGGCTGTTGGTCAGTAGATATCCATCCGGCGTGAACAGAAAACCGGAGCCGCTGGCTTGCTGCGGACGGCGGCTGCGCGGCCCGGCGGCCCGCGTGCGCCCGATCACTTCGATGAAGGTCACGGCGGGCGCCACTCGCTCGAGCGCGCCGATCACCGCGCCGGAATAGGCGTCCAGCAGCGGTGCATCGTCGAGCGGCGTTTCGGGATTGCTTCCCATCGCCGTCGCACCATCGTTTGCGGCCCACTGCGGCATTTGGATGCTTAGGCTCCTAGCTCAGAATGATCTTTGACTGCTCGGCCAGCCCTTCGACGATGAGCCGGTTCACGCGCCGCACGAATGTCGCCGGGTCATCCAGCTCACCGCCCTCCGCCAGCATCGCCTGGTCATACAGCACGTGGGCGAGATCGGAGAATGCCGCCTCGTCAGCCGTGTCTTTCAGGCGCGCGATGAGCGGATGCTTCGCATTCACTTCGAGGATGGGCAGCGTCGCGAACGGATTGTTCTGGCCCGCCTGCTTGAGAATCCGGCCCATGCGCAAGCTCATGCCGAACTCGCCCGCGACCAGCACGGCGGGAGAGTCGATCAGGCGCGCCGACACCTGTGCGCCGGCAATCTTGCCGGCCAAACTCTTGCCGAGACGATCCAGCGTTTCCTTGAATGCCGTTTCAGCGGCCGCTTTCTCCGGCGTTTCAATCGCCGAGGCCACGTCGGCGGCGGAGGTCGCGACATTGGCGAGCGTCTTGCCCTCGAACTCATGCAAATGCGCCGCCACCCATTCATCGATTCGGTCGGTCAGCAGCAGCACCTCCATGCCCTTGGCGCGAAAGCCTTCCAAATGCGGACTGTTGCGTGCCGCCGCCAATGAGTCGCCGGTAAGATAATAAATGGCTTTCTGATCGGATTTCATCCGCGACACGTACTCCTCCAGCGCGACGCTCGGCGCATCCGCGCTCTGCGCGGTCGAGTTGAAGCGCAGCAATTTCGCGATCCGGTTCTTGTTGGCCGGATCATCGATGATGCCTTCCTTCAACACCATGCCGAAGGTGTTCCAAAATTCCGCGTATTCGTCGGGCTTTTTCGCGGCCAGCTCTTCGAGCATGTCGAGCGAACGCTTGACCAGTGCCGCCTTGATCTTCTCCACGGTGCGATTGTTCTGCAGCAGCTCGCGCGACACATTGAGCGGCAGGTCGGCGGAATCCACCAGTCCGCGCATGAAGCGCAGGTAGGGCGGCAGCAGCTCCGCCGCCCTGTCCATGATGAACACGCGCTTGACGTAGAGTTGAATACCGCCCTTCTGCTCGCGATCGTACAGGTCGAACGGCGCGCGCTTCGGCAGGTACAGCAAAGAGGTGTATTCGATATTCCCCTCCACTCTGTTGTGCGCCCAAACCCGCGCGTCCTCGGAGTCGTGCGCAATGTGTTTGTAGAACGCCTGATAATCCTCGTCCTTGAGCTCCGGCTTTGGGCGCGTCCAAAACGCTTTGGCCTGATTCAAGGTCTCTTGTGCATCGCCGGTTTTCAGCGTGATCGGAATGCTCAAATGATCCGAGTATTTGCGCACCAGCTGGCGCAGTCGCGAGGGTTCCAGGAATTCCTTGTCCTCGTCGCGCAAGTGCAAAATGACCTGCGTACCGCGATCCGCCTTGCCGGCGGCCTCGATCTGATACTGGCCTTCGCCATCGGATTCCCAGCGCACTCCGGGCGCATCGCTGCGCTTGGTAGTGACCGTAACCTTGTCTGCAACGATGAAAGCCGAATAGAAGCCGACGCCGAATTGACCGATGAGCTGTGCATCCTTGGCCGAATCGCCGCTCAAGGTTTCCAGGAATTTCTTGGTGCCGGAGCGGGCGATGGTGCCGAGATTGTCGATGATCTCCGCTTCGTTCATGCCGATGCCGTTGTCTTCGACGCTCAAGGTGCCGGCACTCGAGTCCGGCGTCAGGGTAACGCTCAGCGAATCGCTGCCCATGAGGTCAGGCTTGGCAATCGCTTCGAAGCGCAGTTTCTCGCAGGCATCGGAGGCGTTCGATATCAGCTCGCGCAGGAATATCTCCTTGTGCGAGTACAGAGAATGGATCACCAAGCGCAGCACCTGCTTGGTCTCCGCTTGGAATTCTTTGACTTGCGGCTTGGGGACCGCGGCTTCGGTTTCTGTAGTCATGGCCTTGAATCTATGACGGATCTTGGGGAAGTGGGGCCGCGGGCCGATTCTTCAAGCCAGGAGCCTGTCTGAGCATTCCGCGTGGCCGCGAGCGTGACGGATTTGCCTTCAGTCGAGGCGGAGCCGACGAAGTTGGGTATGCTGCCAATGAGGAGGCGACAACGACAAATGAAGGCAAATCCGTCCGCTCCCGAAGGGTTGGCTCTGCAAGGGGCGTCTGCGGTGTTGCGCGGAATGCTCACACAGGCTCCCTGAATCCGGTATGGCGAAAACCGGTACTTCGAGGGCGGTTTGGGCGGCGCTTGCCGGAAACCTGGCCGTCGCAGCCGCGAAATTCGTCGCCGCAGCCCTTACCGGCTCAGCGGCCATGCTGAGCGAGGCCGTGCATTCGCTGATCGATACCCTCAATGAACTGCTGCTGCTGTACGGCATGGCCCGATCGCGCCGGCCCGCGGACCGCGAGCACCCTTTGGGATATGCCCGGGAGCTGTATTTCTGGAGTTTCGTGGTGGCATTGCTGATCTTTGCACTGGGCGCCGGGGTTTCAGCCTATCAGGGTATCCACCGGCTGCTGGTGCCGCAACCCATCCAGAGACCGCTGGTCATTTACATCGTTCTCGCCGCCTCGCTGCTGTTCGAGGGAATCTCCTGGATCGTCGGCACGCGGGCCTTTCGCCAAGCGAACCCGAAACGGGGCTGGTGGCAGGCCTTTCGCCAATCGAAGGACCCTCCGGCGTTCATCGTCGTTTTCGAGGATTCCGCCGCCGTATTGGGAATTTTGGTCGCGGCCGCCGGTACCGCTGCGGCGATCGTCACGAAGGACGGCCGCTGGGATGGCATCGCGTCGCTGTTGATTGCCCTCATCCTGGCCGGCGTCGCGGCATTCCTGGCGCAGGAATCGAAGGACCTGCTCATCGGCGAGCGCGCCGACCCGCCGTTGAGCGATGCCATCATGCGGATTGCCGGCGGCGTGCCCGGCGTGTGCAATGCCAACAGCATCGTCACGGTGCACCTGGCGCCGAACAGCGTCGTGGCGACGTTGAGTATCGATTTCTTCGACTACATGCGTGCACCGGACATCGAACGCGCGGTGGTAGATCTGGAGCAGCAAATTCGCAGCGCGCACCCGGAGGTGACCGCTCTGTTCGTGAAGCCGCAAAGCGTGCAAGGCGCGCGCGAACGCCAAGAGGCAACCATGATGTCGCCGGATACTATCCTGCGCGAGGACGTGCTGACCGGCGGTTGACGTTCAAGGCCAGTCGGCCCGCGGATCGAAATTGAATTCGCCTTTCATGCGCTCGTAGGCTTCCCTGGCCGTCGCGGTCGTTGCGGCCGGCGTCACCAGTTTGATGGTCACGATCTGATCCCCGGCGGGGTTGCCCGGAAGGCCTCTGCCGCGAAGCCTAAGTTTCTGGCCCGACTGGGCGCCGGCAGGCACCGTGAGCTCGACCGTTCCTCCCAGCGTCGGCACCGCAATCTTTGCACCCAGTGCGGCTTCCCAAGGAGCCAAGGGCAGTTCGATTTGCGCATCCTTGCCGATGAGTTCATACACGTGATGAGGCCGCAATCTGATTCTAAAGATGAGCGAACTGCGGCCGCCGATGGCCGGTATGCGCAAGGATTGGCCCTCCGAGACGCCCGCGGGGATCTGCACGTCGACCTGACGCTGCCGGCCGTGCTCGTTGAGCACGACTCGACGCTTGGTACCGGAAAACGCCTCTTCCACCGTGACATCCAGGTGGCCCGCCTCCGCATCGGGTTGACCGGAACCGGCCATGCCCGAAGCGGCCGTGCCGAAGCCTGGTCCAGCCGTTCCAAATCCCGATCCGCCGAACAGGCTGGAAAAGAAGTCGCTGAAGCCATTCAAATCCGAGAAACGCTGGCCGCCGCCCTGCCCGAATCGCTGCGACCAGTCGGGCGGCGGCCGAAATTGCTGGCCATTGCGAAAATCGCGGCCGAGTTGGTCATAGGCCGCGCGCTTGTCCGCGTCGCGCAGAACTTCATAGGCCTCCTGGACCTCTTTGAATTTCTCCTCGGCGTTCTTTTCCTTGCTCACGTCCGGGTGGAATTTGCGCGCCTTCTTGCGGTATGCGCGCTTCACCTCGTCGGCATCGGCTCCGCGAGTCACGCCGAGAATTTCGTAGTAATCCCTATATTGCATGCCCTAACTCTGAAAATTAATGTTCGATTTTACAGATAGATAGCGGCGCTTTGTCCGCATGGCGGCCAAGCGCGGACCGCCCTCGCAGGCCGACCGAATCGCCGGCTTGAAATTAGGCCCTAACGTCCCGACCATAACCTCGCCCGGTTACATATTGCGGCTCTTTTTCCTGATCAAAAGCCCCATGAAACGCATTTTTCTCTTCGTCCTCACCAATATCGCGGTCCTCGCACTGCTCAGCCTGGTGCTGTTCATCCTCGAGAACCTCTTCGGTGTGCATTTGATGCAAGGCGGCACGGGCGGGCTGCTGGTGTTTGCTGCGATTTTCGGCTTCGGCGGATCGCTCATTTCGCTGGCCCTGTCCAAGTGGACCGCCAAACGGATGATGGGCGTGCGCGTCATCGCGAGCCCCGACTCCGAGCTGGAACGTTGGCTGGTCGGAACGGTCAAGCGTCTGGCCGAGCAATCGCATCTGGGCATGCCCGAGGTCGGCATCTTTGACGCCGAGGAAATGAACGCCTTTGCCACCGGCGCGCGTCGCAACGCCGCGCTGGTCGCAGTGAGCACGGGTCTGCTGCGCAACATGTCGCGGCCGCAGGCGGAGGCGGTACTGGGTCACGAAATTACGCACGTTGCAAACGGTGATATGGTTACCCTGGCTTTGTTGCAAGGTGTGCTAAATACATTCGTGATTTTTCTCGCGCGCATCATCGGCGGCATCGTCGATCGAGCGATTCTGCGCAACGACCGGAGTTCGGGCATCGGATTTTTCCTGACCACCATGCTGACGCAGTTCGTGCTGGGCATCCTCGCGAGCGTAATCGTATGCTGGTATTCGCGGCGGCGAGAGTTTCGTGCCGATCGGGGCGGCGCCGATCTTACCGGCACCGGTAATATGATCGATGCGTTGCAGGTTCTGAAGCGCAGCCAGGGTGAGCCGATGCCTCAGCAGCTGCAGGCTTTTGGAATCAACACGGGCCGCTCGGATGGAATCATGCGGTTGTTTATGACCCATCCGCCGTTGGACGAGCGAATTGCGGCCTTGAAGACCTAGGAATCCCATGACGCCAGAGAATGAAATCGCGATCGAGTCTCCCACTGCGGTACGCGTGGGTCACGAGCTCTCCCGCTGGTTCGGCAACAGCGACTTCGCGACGCGGCCGCGCGAACCTAAGGCAGTCGATGCGGAACGCCGCATCGACTGGGCCCGCGTGCTGCCGTTTCTGCTGATGCACGCCGCCTGTCTCGCGGTCATATGGGTGGGCTTTAGCTGGATCGCACTGGTTGCGGCGCTGGCGTTGTATTTGGTGCGCATGTTCGCCATCACGGGCTTCTATCATCGCTATTTCTCGCATCGCACCTTCAAGACCTCCCGCGTCGGGCAGTTCATTTTCGGCATGCTGGGTGCCTCCGCGGTACAGCGCGGCCCGATATGGTGGGCCGCGCACCATCGCCACCACCATGTGCATTCGGACAAGCCCGAGGACGTTCACTCCCCCGTCCAGCACGGCTTTTTCTGGAGCCACATGGGCTGGTTCATGTCCCACAAGCACTTCGCGGCCGATTTGTCGCGGGTCAAGGACCTGCTGAAATACCCCGAGCTTCGCTTCCTGGATCGCTTCGACGTCATCGTTCCCACGCTCTTGGGGGTCGGCGTCTTCCTGCTCGGCGTGCTCTTGAAACATGTCGCACCGGGGCTGCACACCAGCGGCTGGCAAATGCTCGTATGGGGATTCTTCATCTCCACCGTGCTGGTTTACCACGGCACTTACACGATAAATTCGCTCTCCCACGTGTTCGGCCGCCAGCGCTACAAGACCGGCGATGCGAGCCGGAATAATCCATGGCTGGCGCTCATCACTTTGGGCGAAGGCTGGCACAACAATCATCATCACTATCCCGCATCGGCCCGCCAGGGGTTTTACTGGTGGGAGTTCGACGTCACGTTCTATCTTTTGAAACTGATGTCGTTCTTTGGAGTGATCTGGGACTTGAAACCAGTGCCCGCCGCAATTCGCGACGGCGGCGGCAAGCGCCTCTAGTCGTGTACTACGTCCATGCCGCGCCCGCCTAGCTCCGCGACGCTGGCGGAACTGAAGGCTGCGGTCGGTCCAGGCAATTTCCTGGATTCGCACGAGGACCTGGCGCCCTACCTCACCGATTTTCGGCGCCTGTACCGGGGCAAGACGCCTCTGGTGCTGCGTCCCCGCAGCGTCGATGAGGTCGCCAAGATTTTGCTCCTGTGCAATCGCGATGAAGTCGCCGTGGTGCCGCACGGCGGCAATACCAGCTACTGCGGCGCCGCTACGCCCGATGAGAGCGGCACACAGATCGTGGTCTCGATGCAGCGCCTGAATCGCGTCCGCAACATCGATGCGGCCAATTATTCCATGATCGTCGAGGTCGGCTGTACCCTCGCCGGCGCGCAAAGCGCCGCGCGCGATGCGAACCGCTTCTTTCCATTGAGCTTGGGTTCCGAGGGAACCGCGCAAATCGGCGGCAACCTGTCCACCAATGCCGGCGGCACTGCCGTCTTGCGCTACGGAATGATGCGCGACCTGGTGCTCGGGCTCGAAGTCGTGCTTGCCGACGGACGAGTGCTGTCCGCGCTCAAGAGTCTGCGCAAGGACAATACCGGATACGACGTCAAATCCTTGTTTATCGGCGCCGAGGGCACCCTAGGATTGATCACTGCCGCATCGCTCAAGCTGTTTCCGCTTGCCGCCGACACCGCGACCGCCATCGCGGGTATCGATGCGCCTGACCAGGCGCTCGAATTGCTCGCCCGGCTGCGCACGGCTGCAGGCGATCAAGTCACCTCTTTCGAGCTGATCCCGCGCATCGGTGTGGAAATGACGGTAAAACACGTCCCCGGAGTCGCGAATCCTTTGGGATTCGATTGCGCCTGGTACTTGCTGGTGGAATTGAGTTCGCCGAACCCGCATCAAGCCTTGAATGCTCTTTTGACGGCCGAGCTCGAAAATTCGGCGTCCGCAGGCATCATCAAGGATGCAATGCTCGCGACCTCGCTCGCTCAGGCGCAGGCGATGTGGAAATTGCGCGAGTCGGTGCCGGAAGCCCAGCGCCGCCACGGCGCCAGCATCAAGCACGATGTGTCCGTTCCGGTCTCCAAGATCCCGGAGCTCATCGAACGGGGCGGCGAACTGGCGCAGCGCCTCGCGCCGGAAGGAGACGTGGTCTCCTACGGGCACGCCGGCGACGGCAACCTGCATTTCAATCTAAGTCAAAAGCCGGGCGCGGACCTTGAGCAGTTCACTGCGCGAACCCATGCGCTCGAGCTCGCCATGTTCGACCTGGTCGAGAGCCTGGGCGGCAGCATCAGCGCCGAGCACGGCATCGGACGGCTCAAGGCCGAAGAGTTCGCTCGCCGCGCAGATCCGGTCGAGCTCAGCGTCATGCATGCGCTCAAGCGCGCGCTCGATCCAAAGGGAATCTTGAATCCGGGCAAGGTGTTGTGCGCAAGCTGACCGTGCCGGTCCGCACGGCGCGGCTGACTCTGCGCGAATTCGTCGCGTCTGACTTCGACGCGGTGCACGCCTACTCGTCGGATCCCCGGGTCACCCGCTACCTGTTTTTCGGGCCGCGCGATGCCGACAGTACCGCCGGCTATCTGGAGGAGTTGCTGGCATCGCAACGCCAGCTGCCGCGCACACGGTTCGAGTTGGCGGTCGAAGAAAGTGCCTCGGGAAAGCTCATCGGCGCCTGCGATCTGTCCTTGGTGGAGAGCAATGCCGTGGACTTGGGCTACATGCTCGACGCCGGGCAATGGGGCAACGGATACGCCACCGAAATTGCGCTGGCCTTGGTCGACGCGGCGTTTTTCGATCTGCGCGTGCAACGGGTGATTTCCACCGTGGATGTGAACAATGCGGCCTCGATCCGCGTGCTGGAGAAAATCGGCATGCGCTGGGAGGCGGTGTACCGCAAGCACCGCCGCGCCAAGAATCGCTGGTGGGACTGCCACCTGTTCACCCTGCCGCGCGAAGTGTGGGAAGCCTCCCGCACGCTATCCAACCGCGAGGGCTAGCTTTTCTCCGGCTCTTTAGCGCTCGGCCTCGTCCTTGGCCGCCTGCTCGCGCGCCCGCTCCGTGGCCCGCTTCAAGACGTCCTCGCTCGGCATGCCGGTGCGCCGGCTGCTGCGCAATGCCAGCATTCCGCCGAGCAGAATCGCAATCACGACGACGATGACGACAATGGCCTTGAACATCAGGACATCACCCGTATCAATCCTTCCTGCGAGACGCTCGCGACCAAGCGTCCGTCGCGCGTGAACACGCTGCCGCGCGTGAAACCGCGGGCTCCTGAGGCGCTGGGGCTGTCCATGGCATAGAGCAGCCAATCATCCACCCGCACACTCCTGTGAAACCACATCGCATGGTCGATGCTGGCGATCACCAATTTGTCCCGCATCATCGACAGCGCATGCGGTTTGAGCGCAGTGTCGAGCAATTGAAAATCCGATGCGTACGCCAACAAGCAGCGATGCAGCGCCTCGTCATCCGGGAGCTTGTCGACCGCGCGGATCCAGACATGCTTGAAGGGCGGCTTCTTTTCCGGGCGCGTGAAATTCGGTATCTCGGTAGGCCTGAATTCGAACGGGCGCTTCTGATCCAGAATTTTCAGCAGTGCCGGCGGCAAGCCCTGAAGCGAGGCGCGGAATTGCGCCAGGTCAGGCAAACTTTCCGGCATGGGCACATCCGGCATCGGCAATTGATGATCCAGGCCGGCCTCCGGAATCTGAAAGGACGCCGACATGTTGAATATCTGCTGGCCGTTCTGAATTGCGACCACCCGGCGCGCGGCAAAATGCTTGCCGTCCCAAGCGCGATCGACTTCATAAACGATCGGCAGGTTGAAATCGCCGCGGCGCAGGAAATATGCATGCAGCGAATGCACCTCCCGGTTTTCCACCGTCGCCGTCGCCGCCACCAGGGCCTGTCCCAGTACCTGGCCGCCGAACACCTGCGGACTGCCGATGTCGCGGCTTTGCCCGCGAAATAAGTTGATTTCGAGCCGTTCGAGCGTCATGACCTTGATCAGGTCTTCGAGTAGTTGGTTCATCGACGCGCCGGCCTAGTTGTCCGTGCCGGCCACGCCGAGGCGCTTCTGCATGATCGGGCTGGTGGTGGTGTACTGCAAAAACTGCCGCTTCTCGGGGAACAGATGATGCTGAATCGCGAAGGCGGTCAGGGCCGCTTCGTGAAAACCGCTCAAGATCAATTTCTTCTTGCCGGGATACGAATTGATGTCGCCGATGGCGAAGATTCCGGGAATGCTGGTCTGAAACTTTTCGGTGTCGACTTTGAGCGCCTTCCTCTCCATTTCCAGACCCCATTCGGCAATGGGTCCGAGCTTAGGGTGCAGACCAAAAAATGCAAACACATGATCCACCGGCAGCGCGCGCGTCTCACCCTCCGCCGTTTGTACGTTCAGACCGGTCAGCTTATCGCCGTCTGTTTGGATGCCGACGGCATTGCCCTGCAGAAACCGCATCTTGCCCGCCGCCGCCAGATCGCGCATGCGCGCAACCGTGGCGGGAGCGGCGCGAAATTCCGCGCGCCGGTGCACCAGGGTCAAGGAGCGCGCCTTTTCGCAAAAGGCCACCGTCCAATCCAACGCCGAATCGCCGCCGCCGCAGATCACCAGGTGCTGATTGAAGAAATCACCGGCCGACTTCACGCGGTAATGGATGCTCTTGCCTTCGAATTGCTCCACGCCCGGCACGGCGAGACGCCGCGCCTGAAAGGAGCCCACCCCGCCGGCGATGACGACGGCGCCGGCAGTGAGCCGAGTGCCCGTGGAGGTCGCGATGTGAAATTTACCATTGCCGAGCACGCGCAATTCGGTGACTTCCTGGCCCAGGTGAAAGGTGGCCTTGAACGGCTTGGCTTGTTCGAGCAAGCGGTCGATCAGCTCTTGGGCGCCGCAGACCGGCAGCGCCGGGATGTCATAGATCGGCTTATCGGGATACAGCTCAGTGCACTGGCCGCCGGGTTGACCCAGCGAGTCGATGATGTGAGTGCTGATACCCAGCAGGCCAAGCTCGAAGATCTGAAACAGTCCGACTGGACCCGAGCCGATGATGACCGTTTCAACGTATTGTTCCGACATGCAAAACTCGATCCTTGTCCTTCAGCAAAGCGGCGCGAATTGTAACCGAATGCGCCGGGCAGCGAGATCCCGGCAGCGAGATCCTGAAGCTCCAAGCAACCAGATTCGCTCCAAAAGGTACTTATGTACGAGACCCAAGCCCTGAGCAACCCGCGTTGATGATCGGACTCGTCTCGGGGCGCGGACGGCGCCGGCGGCAAGTGGTTCGGCTATGCGCATGTTCTTGTTTTTTAAGCTAAAACGGTCCCAGCTTGAAGGTATAGAGGGATGATGCACGCACAAGTTACCCCGCATTCTGCCCCGCGCGCCGACGCGCAGGAAGACGCCGCCAGGGATTCGACCCGCCCCATCCGTGCGTTGAATCGCGGCCTGGACGTCCTGACCGAACTGAATCGTCTGGAGCGGGCCGCTATCAATACCCTCGCCGCCGCCGTGGGTCTGCCGCGCACCACGACCTATCGAATTTTGGAAACATTGCGTCTCGCCGGTTATGTGGACCGCGATTCGCACGATGATTGCTATCGCCCAACGATCATGGTGCGCGCACTGTCCGACGGCTTCGACGACGAGGCATTGGTCGCGCACATCGCCAAGCCACTGCTCGCGGCCTTGGGCGCACAGATCGTCTGGCCGGTCGCGGTTGCAACCCCGTCCGGTTCCACCATGATGATTCGCGAGACCACGGACCGTCAAAGCCCGCTGGCTTTGGAGCAATACAGCGCAGGGGTACGCGTCCCCATGCTCGCATCGGCCGCAGGCCGCGCTTACCTGGCTTTTTGCTCGGCGCAACAGCGCGATGCGATGCTGGAGTTGCTCGCGCGCTCCTCGCTGCCCGAGGACCGCCTGGCGCGCAATCGAATTGAAGTGGAGCGCCTGATGACCGAGACACGCACTCAGGGCTTCGGCATGGCGCATCGCGCGCGCCGCGTCTCGGAAGAAACCAGCCTCGCCATACCCGTGCGCGCCAGGGACCGGATCCTTGCGACCGTCACGGTTCGGTACGCAGCGACCGCGGTTCCATTGCGCATGGCGGTGGAACAATTCCTGCCGAAAATGCGCGAAGTCGCGCAAAAAATCGAGGCGCAATTTATCTAGGGCTCGCCCGCCTAGCTGCGCAGCGGCCCTTACCCGCACAGCGGCGCCTACCTGCGCAGCACCTTGCGCACGCCGCCGGATATCAGCGCAGTCACGTCCAGCAGCGCGCCTGCCATGGCCAGCCCGTCCGGTGCCGCCAGATAGCGCGGGCGCCACACCGGATCGAATTTCTCCTTGAATTTGCGCAGGCCCTCGAAGTTGTAAAAATTCTCCCCGTAGCGCTGCACCATGCGTCCCACCTTGTGCCAGGTGGGCGCGAGCGCGTGTTCCTCCAACCCCGAAAGCGGCGCCATGCCCAGATTGAACCAACGGAAGCCCTGCGCCCTGCCCCACAGCATGCACTCGATCAGCATGTAGTCGACCACGCCCTTCGGGGCCGCGTCGTTGTAGCGCATGAGGTCCACCGACAGTTCGGTCGAACCGCCCCGCCACAGGTTCGCGAAGGCGACCACCGCGCCATCGTGACGCACCACCCCGACATCGAAGTGCGCGACATAGCGCTCATCGAAGAATCCCAGCGAGAAGCGCTTCTCCGCGGCATTCTTGGCGGCGAGCCAAGCGTCCGACACCGCACGCAGTTCCGGCAGGATCGCCGGCACCTCAGCGCGCGGGACCATTTCGAACGTCTCGCCGTCGCGCACCGCGCGGCGCTGGGCCTGGCGCAGATCAGCGCGCGCAGCACCCTCCAGCGAAAAATTTTCGAGCGGTACCCGCGCCTCTTCGCCGAGCTTGCTTAAGTTCAGGCCCAAGTCCACGTACAACGGCAATCGCTCCGGGGTCACTTGGTAGAACACCGGCGAGACCGCCATGCTGTCGCACTCCTCCAGGAAATCCCATGCCAGGGATTCGCCAAGCTGCGGCGGCCCGATGGGATCGCCCATGACCACCCAGCTATTGCCCGAGGTCTGAAACATGATGCATGCGGTGCGGTCCTTGTTGAACATCAGGTTCTTGTCGCCCAGCAGCGCAAGGTTCGCCGTGGTGTCCTCGCCGTTCGCGACCAGCTCGGCCGCGCGTTGAAGATCTTGCTCCTGCGGCGCCGAGAAACGCGGCGGCGCCGGCCGCAGCACGCGCCACAATCCGTAGGCAGCGGCAATCATGACCGCGAGTAAGGAGGCGCGCAGGCTGCGCGGCGCCGAGGCGTGAAAGGCAAATTGCCACCACAGCTCGTTGTCGTAGGGCAGGTGCCGATAGGCAAACAACACCAGCCACCCCGCCATCAACAACACCAAGAAAAAGGCCACGATCCACGCGCTCGAATAGTGCTGTTCGATCAGCGAAGCGCGGCGCCGGAAGCGCGTGCGCGCCGAGACGAGAGTGATGACCACCAACCCCAACACGGTCGCCTCCTCGTAGTCGAAACCCTTGAGCAAGGACACGATGATTCCCGAGCACAGCAGCCAAATCGTAATCCACCAGGCGGTGTGCAGCCGCCGATACAGGCCGTGCGCGATGATGAGCAGGCCGACGCCCACCACGCTGCCGATGAGGTGCGACAACTCCAGCACCGACAACGGCACGAAATTGCGCAGCAGCGCCAGACGCGTACCCAGCGCGGGGGTCGCGCCCGAAAAGAGCAGCACGGCGCCGGCGAGAAATACCGCGATGGCGATCGCTTGGGGCGTTACGGCCGTCAAGAATGTCCGGAGCAGGCGCCCCAGGCGTACGACGGGCGCGCGATGTATCCAAACCTCATGAGCGCCCAACAGAACGAGCGCGATGGCGAACGGCGCGAAATAGTAGATGGCGCGGTATGCAATGAGTGCGCCGAGCAGGCGGTCCTTGGGCACCTGCGGCAATAGCATCAGAAGCACGAACTCGAACACGCCGATGCCGCCGGGAACATTGCTGGCGGCGCCGGCGGCAAGCGCGATCAGGTATACGGCCGCGAACGCGCCGAAGCTGATCGACGCTTCGCGCGGCAGAAGCACGTACAACACGCTGGTCGCGCACAGCATGTCGACGCAGCTGATGCCGATTTGCGCAAAGGCCACGCGCGGTGTGGGCACGGGAACCTCGAAGCGGCGGAATTTCAGCGGCGCGTGGCGCGTGCAGACCAGCCAGAGATAAGCGCTGACGCCGGCGAGGAACGCGCAGCCGGCGGCGACCGCCAGCCAGTCGGGCACATGCAGCACCGATCCGGATATTCCGGCATTCGACAGCAGCGACAGGCCGAGCAGCAGGCTCGCGCCCAAGAAGAAAGTCAGCGTGCCGAAGGCGATGATGGTGGCGATCTGCTTGGCGCTCAGGCCGAGCGCGGTATAGGCGCGATAGCGGACGGCCCCTCCGCTGATCGAGTTCAAGCCGACGTTGTGGCCGATGGCATATCCCATGAAGGAGATGAGGGCAACGCGCGGATAGGGCACGCGCGCCCCGGCAAAGCGCACCGCGAGCGCATCGTACAACGTCAGGCAGCTGTATCCGGCGACGGTGAAAAATGCCGCGCGCAGCAGCTTGGTGTTCGGAATCGCCTGCACCCGGTCCAAGATGTCGCGCCAGTGATATTTGCCCAGCAAGTGATGCAGCACGAACAGCGCCACGCCCAACAGAGCAATGCCTAACAGAGTGCTCCAGATGGAAACTTTCGGTGTTGAGGTCGAGTGTGCCAAGCTCGGTATCGTATCAGGCCTGCATGGCGAGGCTGAAAACTGCTAGGGTTGTGCCATTCGAATCGACAAGGGGTGTGCGATGAGTTCCGGCAACGAGGCTCGACAGGCGGCCATGGACGCGAATCAAGTCTATCGCGAGGACACCTTCACCGATCGCAAAGTCGGTACGATCCGGCGATTGACTCCGGTGACGGCAGACGGCGGCGCCGACACCACGCGGCCGGTCATTTTTGTAGGACAGGCGCAGGTGATGACGCCCATGGGAGCGGTGCCGATCAGCTTCGAACTCGAGGCAACGACCTTGGATGCGGCGGTGGAAAAATTTGGCGCGGCCGCGGAACAGGCCGTGCAGCAAACCATGCGGGAATTGCAGGAACTGCGCCGCGAGCAGGCCTCCTCGCTGGTCATCCCCGATGCCGGCGGCGCGAGTCTTCCGAATCCGAGCGATCTGCTGAGGGGTGGGCGGCCGCGCCGCTAGGCACGGTTTGCACCGCTCGCCGTGTCGAGCATTTCCCAGCGCGCGTACGCGGCATCGAGTTCCTCGCCGAGTGCTTGCAGACGCCGCAGCGCCTCGCTGCCCTGTTGCGGATTTCGCTGGAACAAGACAGGATCGCTGATCAGCGCGGTGAGCTGCGCTTGTTCAGCTTCCAAGCGCTGAATTCTCTCGGGCAGGGCTTCGAGCTCGCGCTGCTCGTTATACGAGAGGCGCCGCGGCTTCGGCGCGGTCGCGGCGCCGGCTGCGGGCGATTTGCCCGGTTTGCCCGCTGCGGCGGATTTGGATGCGGCGGCCGCGGGATCCGCTGCGGCAACCCGGCGCTGACGCAGCCAATCGGTATAGCCGCCCACGTATTCGTTGATCCGGCCGCCCTCGAATACCAACGTGCTGGTGACCACGTTGTCGAGAAACGCGCGGTCGTGGCTGACCAAGAGCAGCGTCCCCTTGTAGTCCGCGACCATTTCTTCGAGCAGATCCAATGTCTCCGCATCGAGATCATTGGTCGGCTCATCCATGATCAATAGATTGCTGGGCTGCGCGAACAGGCGCGCCAGCAACAGCCGATTGCGCTCGCCGCCCGACAGCATGCTCACCGGAGCATTGAGCCGCTCAGGCGGAAACAAGAAGTCGCGCAGGTACCCGGCAACGTGGCGTGGCTGGCCGTTGATGATCACCGCATCGCCGCTGCCGCCGGTCACGTTGTCCGCGATCGATGCGCTCAGATTCAGCTGTTCGCGCTGCTGATCGAAATACGCCGGCAACAGATTGCTGCCGCGCCTGATGGTTCCGGCAGTCGGCGCAAGCTCGCCGGCCAGCAGCTTGATCAGCGTGGTCTTTCCGCAGCCGTTGGGTCCAATGATGCCGATGCGGTCTTGGCGCTGAATGCGCACCGAAAAATCGCGAATCACGGGTGCTGCACCGAAATCGAGGCTGACGTCGTTGGCCTCGAACACCAGCTTGCCGGACGGGGCGGCATCCTGGGCGCGCAGCTCGACGCTGCCGATCCTCTCGCGCCGCTCGCGGCGCGCGATCCTCAGCTGCTCGAGCGCGCGTACCCTGCCCTCATTGCGCGTGCGCCGAGCCTCCACTCCCTGCCGGATCCAGGCCTCCTCCTGCGCCAGTTTCTTGTCGAACAGGGCCGCATGTTTGGCCTCAACCTCGAGCGCGGCGCGCTTTTGCAGCACGTAGTCGTCGTAGCTGCCCGGCCACACGCGCAGCTGTCCGCGATCGAGCTCGATGATTTTCGTCGCCAGCCGGCGCACAAACGCCCGATCGTGGCTGACGAAGAGCAACGACCCGGCGTACTCCAGCATCATGTTCTCGAGCCAGGTGATCGCCTCGATGTCCAGATGATTGGTCGGCTCGTCCAACAGCAGCACATCAGGCGCGGCGATGAGCGCGCGCCCGAGCATCACGCGCCTGCGCCAGCCGCCCGACAAGTCGCTCATGAATGCAGCGCCGGTCAACTGCAGACGCGAGATCACTTGATCGGCTTGCAGCTGGGCTTGCCACTCGTCTTCGGCGGTCTTGCGCAGGGCGCCGCCGAGCACCACCTCGCGGACCGAATGTTCGCTGCCCGAGGACACCTCTTGCGCCAGGCTCGCGACCTTTGCTCCCGGCCGCACCCATACCTCGCCGCTGTCGGGAGTCAGCCGCTTGTCGATCAAGCGCAGCAGCGAGGTTTTGCCTTCGCCGTTGCGTCCCAGCAGACACACACGTTCGCCTCGGCGCAACTGCAGGCTGGCGTTGTCGAGCAAGGGTTTGAGGCCGAAGCTGAGCGAGACTTTGTCGAGGCGAACGATGGGCATGAACGGCTCAGTGTAAGCGATTGAGACTTGGGTCACGTCTGCGATGACCGTTGCCTTACAGGATATTGTGTGCAAGCGCACAGCCCCGTTCCGGGCAGCCGCTTAACCTTACGTCTGTAGCCTACCAGTCAGCAGTGGGAGAAAAAGGCGTTGGCGCTGCGCACCCGGATTGCCGTGACTTTTCTGCTGCTGCTGGCGGCGGTGCTGGCGGCTGCCTTGGGTGCGGTGCTGGCGACCAACCGCGACAGCGCGGGGCGCGAGGTGCAGCGCCAGCTGGATGTCGGCGCACTGGTGTTCTCGCGGCTGCTCGAGAGCAACCGGCGGCAGCTCACCCAAGCAGCGCAAGCGGTTTCCGCCGACTATGGATTCCGTGAAGCCGTCGCCGCGCGCGACACCGATACCCTGGCATCCGCACTGGAGAACAGCGGCGAGCGCATCGGCGCCGCCATGGTGGTGCTCACTACCTTGAGCGGCAATGTGATCGCAGCCTCGGGCACGCATCTGCCTGCCGGCGCGCCGTTCCCGATCGCCGCCCTGCAGGAAACGGCAGGCTCCGCAGGCAGCGCCGCGACTCTGATGGCCGACAAGGGACGCGTCTACCAAATCGTGACGGTGGCGGTGCGCAGCCCGTTGCCGGTGGCCTGGATTGCCATGGGCTTCGAATTCGACGCCAAGGCTGCGCGCGAACTGGCCGACATCACGGGACTGGCCGTGACCTTATCCGTCGATTCCGACGGCCGCTGGAGCAACCTCATCAGCACGGTGCCGGATGGCAGCCTGCGGACCACGGATGTGGTCACCCGCCGCATCGAACTGTCGAAGACCGGAAACAGCGCCATCGTGGCGGTTCTGTCGCGTTCGTTGGCGGATGCGCGCGCGCCGTTCGAGCGCCTCACCAAGGTGCTGTTCGTCATTGCCGGGGTCAGCCTGGTCGCCTTCGCGCTGGCCGCGTTCTGGCTGGCGCGCAACATCACGCGGCCGCTTCAGGACCTCACCCTGGTCGTCGACCGCATGCGCGCCGGCACATACGACGCAGAGAGCAACGTACAGCGCGATGACGAGCTGGGTGTTCTCGCCGAAGGACTGCACCTGATGCAAACGGCGGTGCAAACCCGGGATCAATCCATCCGGCGGCTGGCATACGAAGATACGCTGACCGGACTCATGAATCGCACCGCGTTCAGCGCAGCGTTGGGTGAAGCGCTGCGTGAGGCAGCGGATTCGCCGATCGGCGTGGCGGTGATCAATCTACACCGCTTTCGCCGCATCAATGAGCATTTGGGATATTCGGTCGGCGATGCGGTGCTCACTGAAATAGCCTCACGCATTGCCGCCGTGCCTTCGGTCAAATCGGCGGTCGCGCGCCTCGCCGCCGACCAATTTGCCGCGTACACGCAGCTCGCGGATCGTGAGGATCTGCACGCCTGGGGAACCTCGCTGCTCTTGGCGCTTGCCGAGCCGGTCATCGTGGAAGCACAGCCCATCGACATCAGCGCCACCCTGGGACTGGTCCTGTCCGCCGAACCCGGCGCCTCGCATGACGAACTGATGCGCTGCGCGGATTTGGCTTTGGATTGCGCGCGGCGCGAGAAGCGCGCTTTGGCAATTTATCAAGAGGCGCTCAAACCCGCCGCGCGGGATCAGCTCTCGCTGCTGGGAGAGCTGCGCCACGCGGTCGAGCACGACGAATTGCGGCTGTACTTTCAGCCCAAGATCGAATTGCGTGACGGCCGCGTCGCGGGCGTCGAGGTGCTGCTGCGCTGGCAGCATCCCATTCGCGGCTTGTTGACGCCGCCGGACTTCATCCCATTCGCCGAACAGACCGGATTCATCCGCTGGCTCACCCGCTGGACTCTGGATCGTTCGATGGCACAAGCCGCAGATTGGCATCGCGCCGGCATGGCGTTGAATCTGGCGGTGAACATCAGTTCCGAGGACATCGGCGACTCGCGCTTCGATTCACGCGTCGCCGCGCTATTGAGCCGCCATCAATTGCCGCCTTCGCTGCTCACCCTGGAGCTCACCGAGACAGGTTTCATCGAAGATCCGAGCCGCGCTTTGCAGATGCTCGATGCCATCGCCGCCTTGGGCGTGGGTCTGTCGATCGATGATTTCGGCACCGGCTATTCCTCATTGAGCCATCTGGCGCGCATGCCGGTCGATGAAATGAAAATAGACCGCAGCTTCGTGCAGAGCCTGGAATCGGATCCCGAATTCGCCACCGTGGTGCGCTCCGCGATCGACATGGGCCACGGCCTGGGATTGAAGGTGGTCGCCGAAGGCATCGAGACCTCGAGCGCCGCCAATACCCTGCGCGAGTTCGGCTGCGACATCGCACAGGGCTATTTTTACGCCAGACCGATGCCGCTCGATGCCTTTACCGCTTGGATGAAGGGCAAGGCGCGCGTGCCGATCATTGCCTTTCCCGTGGCATTCGCGGTCGACGACGTCACCGACACCGTGAGCCTGGGAACCTTCTAGGCGAGCCGAAGCTCTATACCTCGGGGTCTGTAAAGCTTACATCGCGCAGCTGACACGCGCGCTCCGGCGCACTGAGCACAAGCTCGGTCCCCGCCACGCATGGCATCCGGCGGCTAAAATGCCGCAAAAGGCCGGCACGCGTTGCAGCAAACTTTCAACGCGGCGATGGACAGCGGAACGTTTTGTTAACAAAATGATTCGGGTGAATATCCTCAGCGATGCATTGGACGGTTTAGGGCGTTGGTACGTCGCGATTCCGCCGTTCCTCATCGTCAGTTTTCTCGCAGCCTTATTTTTTGTGACCGGAGAGGGCCAGGCACGCCTCCAGGAAGCGGGCGAGCGGCTGCAGAAATCCTCGGCGCGCGAGCACAGCATCGATGAGCTGCAGAATTCCCTGTCGAAATCCATCGGCGCGCAACGCGCTTTCTTGCTGACCGGGGATAAACGCTACCTCGATACCTATAATCGGGTGGTGACGGAGGTCGAGCCGCGGCTGGACAACCTGCGCGCGGCGTATGCCGGTAGCGATGCCGGTGCCAGCGTGCGCGACCTACAGGTGCTGATGGGCAAACGCCTCGCCGATCTGTCGATGATACTGGCCATTCAGAAAGCTCAAGGCACGGCCGCGGCGATTACGCTGCTCAAGACCAGCGTCGGCTCCGATACCGGGGCGATCATCGGCGATACCTTGGAGCGGCTGCGCGATCGTGAGGGCGTCGAACACCATGCGTCGGCGGTGCATTGGGACAGTTCCCTGGCCTTGAACCGCTGGATAACCTTGGCCGGCACGATTTTCAACATCCTTCTGGTGGGTGTCGCAACCCGTTTGGTGTTCTTGGATATCAAGCGCCGTTCGGTGCTCACCGCGGAGCTGCGCGACCAGAAGGCGCAGCTGGAGCGCGAGGTGGAGGACCGAACGCGCGAACTGGTTGAGCTGTCGACTCATCTGCAGAACGTGGCCGAGCGCGAGAAGGCCAGCTTGGCGCGCGAGTTGCACGATGAACTCGGCGGATTGCTGGTCGGCGCGCGCATGGATATTTCATGGGCGGAACAGCACCACGCGAAAAGCGATCCGGACCTGAAGCAGCGCCTGCATCGGGTGCAGCAGAATCTCTCGGCGGGAGTGGACCTGAAACGTCGCATCATCGAGGAGCTGCGTCCGACCCTGCTCGATAACGTCGGCCTGTTCGCGGCGCTGCGCTGGCAGATGAAGGAGACTTGCGGCAGCGCCGGACTTAAATGCACCGAGTCCTATCCGGATGAAGAACCGCACTTCAAATCCGAAGCGTCGATCGCTTTGTTTCGAATCGCACAGGAAGCGTTCAGCAACATTTTAAAGCATTCGGGAGCCAAGTCGGTCGACATCAGCCTCGATATGGATGATGAGACGCTGTTGTTGCGCATTGCCGATGACGGCATCGGCATAGACGCGGCGCAATCCACCGCGCTCGCCTCCCACGGACTGGCCTCGATGCGCCATCGGGTCCGCGCCCTCGGCGGCCGCCTCGACGTGCGCAGCCCGGCCTCGGGCGGCACGATGCTCACCGTGCAAATCCCGGTCGCGAAGGCGGTAGCGCAAATCAGCGAACCCGCGCCGACCTGAAGCGCGGCGGCTCGCCTGCCGGTCGATCAAATGCCGGCCGGCGCCGCTCGCGCCGCCGCCCTGAGCGGCTAGATTCTCACCGTGCCGGCTGCGATGGCGGCGAAAAGCTCAGCGTCGAGGGTTACGTAACGCTGCGCCCGCACGTCATCGAAGTACAGCGGATCCTTGATGCGGTGTGGATCGAATCCCGCCTGCATGAGATCCTGCTTGCGCGGCTTGAAGGTACCGGTGGCTTCGAGGGCCGGCAGCAGCCTCACAAAAACCGGCCGGGCGTAAGGCGGCAGGCGCGATGCCGTCTCGGCGCGGAACGCGGCAAGATCGAAGTCCGCGTTCACCACCAACGCCGCAGTGCCTGCGCGGCCGTCGGCGCCCGGCACGCTGACCCCGTAGACCACGCCCTCGAGCACGCCGCGGCTTGCCGTGAGAGCGGTCAACACTTCCGCGGTCGAAACGTTCTCGCCCTTCCAGCGGTAGGTTTCCCCGACTCGATCCACGAAGTAGTAAAAACCGCGCTCGTCGCGCCGCATCAGGTCGCCGGTGCGATACCAGGCGTCCCCTTCCTTGAAGACATTGCGCAGAATTTTGCGGTTCGAAGCCTCGGCGTCCGCATAGCCTTCGAATCGGCCCGCGCGTTCGCCGTCTGATTCTGGCATGAGGCCCACCGCTTCGCCCACTTCGTCAGGCGCGCAGCGCTCACAGAGGCCGTCGCTGTTGCGCCACGGTTCGGAGCTGTCGACATCGAAGCGCAGCAGCGCCACCGGCAAGCGGCCGGCCAAGAAGGCCGGTATGCGTCCGATGGCGCCGGGCTGTCCCTCGCAGTTATAGAGAGAAAAATTTCCCTCCGTGGAGGCGTAATACTCGAGGATCCTCGGAATTTTGAAGCGGCTCTGGAATGGCATCCAAACCTCGGGCCGCAGTCCGTTGCCGCAGGCAATCCTGAGGACATGCCCGGTCTCGTTTCGCTGCTGCGGCGCGTTGAGCAGGTAGCGGCACAACTCGCCGATGTACTGAAACAGCGTGCAGCGTTCATCGCGCACATCGCGCCAAAAATCCGATGCCGAAAAACGCGGACGGATCACCACGGCACCGCCGTTCACCAGCGTCGCAAAGGTGGCCACGACGCCGCCCACGCTGTGATACAGCGGCAGGCAATTGAACATGCGGTCATCGCGCCGCGTGTCCAGCATTCCGGCAAACCAATGGCTCCACTGCATGAGGCGGTAGTGGCTGACCTTGGCCGCTTTCGGCAAACCGGTCGTTCCCGATGTGTAGATGTAAAGCGCGGTGGCATCGATCGATGCAGCGGCGCATTCAGCCGCCCGCAACGGGTCTCCCGGCAGCGGCTTGAGCTCCGGATCCAGCGGCGAGAACTCGCGGCTCGATCCGAACACTCGGCACATCATGCCTGCGGGCAGACGCGGCAGGATCGGGACGACGCGCGCCGCGAGGTCTGCGCTCACGATCAGAAACTTCGGTTCCGCGATTTTGATCGAATGCGCCAGCACATCGCCGGCGAGCTGCGAATTGATCAATGCGACCACCACGCCGATGCGCGTCAGCCCGAGCCAGACCGCCAGATACTCGGCACAGTTCGTCATCAGCAGCGCCACGGCGTCGCCGCTTTTAAGATCTTGCGCAATACCCCAACGCGAATATTGATTGCAGCGGATTCCGAGCTGCCGATAGGTCATCGAGGCTTCGGTGGACGACAGCGCCGGCGCAGAATCGAATTCCAACGCCAAGCGCTCGATCAGCGCAGGCAGGGTGATGCCCTGCTCAGCGATCTTCGCCGTCTTTGCCAGCGCCCGAAGCCACGCGTCACGAGCGAACTTTGCGTCGGGCTCGCCGGACTGCGTCACGGAAGTAGCCATTTGACCATCATCTTGCGAATTGCGAACCATACCACGACTACCCGCATCGTTCGAGATACACTGGCGCGTCCAATTAACCCACATCTACAATTAACCCGCATCTATTAACCAACGTCTATTAACCAGCATTTACCAGCATGAAGCGGGAAACAATCGCAATTCACGGGGGCTTCGACTCCGATCCCACCACCAAAGCCGTTGCTGTGCCGATCTACCAGACGGCCGCCTATTCCTTCGACAGCGCTGAGCATGGCGCCGCACTGTTCAATCTGGAAGTTCCCGGATACCGCTACACGCGCATCAGTAATCCGACCACGGATGTTCTGGAACAGCGCGTCGCGGAGCTGGAGGGGGGCGTCGCAGCCTTAAGCGTGGCTTCGGGACAGACCGCGCTGTTCTATGCCTCGATGAACGCGTTGGAAGCGGGGCGAAATCTGATCACGGTGCCGCAACTCTACGGCACGACCTACACCCTATTCGCGCACATTCTGCCGAAAATGGGAATTCAAGTCCGCTTCGCCAAGTCCGATCGGGCCGCGGATCTCGAGGCGCTCATCGACGACGATACGCGTGCAATATTTTGCGAGACGGTCGGCAACCCGGCGGGCAATGTTTGCGATCTGGAAGCCCTCGCGGGCGTCGCACACCGCCACCGCATGCCGTTGATAGTCGACAACACCGTGGCCACGCCGATGTTGGTGCGCCCGGCCGAATATGGCGCCGACGTCGTGATTCATTCGTTGACGAAATTCATGGGCGGTCACGGCACGACGCTCGGCGGCATCATCGTCGATTGCGGAAAGTTCCCGTGGACCGACAATGCGGCGCGCTATCCCATGCTCACGCAACCGGACGAGTCGTACCACGGCTTGGTGTACACCGATCATTACGGTGCCGCCGCCTTCATCGGCCGCTTGCGCAGCGTCTATCAGCGCGCGATGGGCGCGGTGCTCTCGCCGATGAATGCATTCCTGCTGCTGCAGGGCATAGAAACGGTGGCGTTGCGTATCGATCGCCACGTCGAGAATGCCCTCAAGGTTGCCGAGTTCCTGCGCGCCGATGCCCGGGTCGAGTCGGTTAATTTCGCGGGATTTGCCGACAATCCCTATCATCCGTTGGTACGGAAATATCTCGGCGGCCGCGCCTGTTCGCTCATGACCTTCGAAATTCGCGGCGGGCTCAACGCGGGCATGCGTTTCTACGACGCGCTCAAGCTGTTCAAACGCCTGGTCAATCTGGGCGATGCGAAATCCCTCGCCTGCCACCCCGCATCGACCACGCACCGGCAGATGACGCGCGCGGAACAGCAGGCTGCGGGCGTGGGGCCGGGCAGTATCCGCTTGAGTGTCGGGATCGAGCATATCGACGACATCCTCGCCGACTTGGATCAGGCGCTCGGCGCTGCGGCTTGAAACCCTCATCATTGCCGGACGCCGTTGCGGCGTTATTTCCCAGCCCCGCGGAGCGCCGGCGGATCGGCGACTGGTTGACGATCGAGCTGGACGCGGCCTTGCAACGGGTCAAGGCAGGGCCGGTCGCGCCGACCCTCGACATGCAAAAGTTTCGCGCCGAGCTCGAGTCCTTCGATTTCGAGCAGGCGCGGCCGCTCGAGGATGCGCTGCGCTGGGCCATCGAGCGCTTGGAACACGGCATCGTGCAGATGTCGAATCCGCGCTATTTCGGACTCTTCAATCCCGGCGCAAATTTCCCGGCGCAATGCGCGGATCGACTCGCCGGTTCATTCAATCCACAACTTGCCAGCTCCGCTTCTTCTCCCGTGCCCGTGGCGCTGGAGAACCATGTGATTCGCGCCGTGGCGCGCCGCGCGGCATTCGGCGATGAAGCGAGCGGACACTTCGCCACCGGCGGCTCGGAGGCGAATTATACCTCGTTGATCTGTGCACTGACCGCAGCCCACCCGCGATACGCCGCCGAGGGGGTGCGCACCTTCAGCGGGCCGATAAAATTTTATACGTCGAAGGATTGCCACATCGCGTGGCTGAAAATCGCGCATCAAGCCGGCGTCGGGCGCACCGCGCTGCGCTTGGTCGAAACCGACGGCCGCGGCCGCATGGATCCCGAAGCGCTGCGCCGGAGCATCGATGCGGATCGCGCCGCGGGAGCGGTTCCCGTCATGATCGTCGGCACCGCCGGCACGACCGGCGGCGGCATGATCGACCCGCTGCATCCGTGCGCCGACATCGCAAAGCAGCAGTCGCTGTGGTTCCACGTCGATGCGGCTTGGGGGGGTGCGGCGCTGGCATCGGATCGCCTGCGCGGCGTGCTGGCCGGCATCGAGCGGGCCGACTCGATTACCATCGATGCGCACAAGTGGCTGGCGGCGACCATGGGATGCGCTCTGTTCATCACGCGCCGCGCCGATCTCTTGTCCGAGGCTTTTCACGCCTCGACCAGCTTCATGCCATCCAGCATCTCAGGGCTCGACCCTTATTTGAACAGCGTCCAATGGTCGCGGCGGTTTTTAGGATTGCGGCTGTTTCTCGCGCTGGCGGCCGCCGGTTGGGAAGGTCTCGGCGCCCATGTCGAACGCGGCGTCGAGGTGATCGAGCGCGTCAAAGAGCGGCTCATCGGCGCAGGCTGGCGCATCGTCAATGACTCGCCGCTGGCCGTTCTGGACGCGATTCCGCCTGCCGCCATGGGTGATGTACGGGCGCTGGTGCGCCGGGTGGTGGCTTCGGGACGCGCCTGGGTCGCGCCGACGACATTCGAGGGTCAGGATGTGGTTCGAATTTGCGCCACCAATGGCGAAACCGCGATGGCTGACGTGGATGCGCTGGTCGCGGCGCTCAATGGCGCTTAGGCGCGTTGCGCCAAGGTACGGTCGACCAGCATCTCGATCGACCTTAACGAGTGGAAGTTTTCGGGCGTGATGTCGCCCTGGGCAATGGCGATATCGAACTCCACTTCGACGGCGAGCATCAGATTCACCATTTTCAGGGAACTGATCCCCAGATCGCTCAGTTGGGCATCCAGCGGAAACGGGTTCGGCATGACGCCGCCTGCCCCCAAAACCGCCCTGACAAGCGAAATTAGCCGCTCGCTTACCCCCTCCTTCACCTGCGGATCCACTCGATGCTGCTCCCGAAAAACCAGGGCCGATAATACCGTGTAGCGCAGGATACGGAATACGATGCGGGTTTTACATATGTTTTTAAAATGAGTCGAATGTCACTAAGTAACGATATATTTCCGGTCTAGTTATTGTCGGGGTAGAGTTGCCCCCGCATAATCGCCCGATTACAGGCCCCCTAGGCTAATTTGAAATGGCAATAGAGACGCATCGACTTCCCGGCACCCGCATCCCGAGTGCCCGCCAAAGCGACCTGACGGCCCGTGCCCGAGCTTCCGCCGACGTAGCTCGCGCCAATGCCGCCGCGGTCGACGCCGAGGCGCGCTTTCCGAGCGAAGCATTCGCGGAGTTGCGCAAGCAGCGCCTGCTCGGTATTCAAGTGCCCCAATCGTTGGAAGGTGAAGGCGCCAGCATTGCTGAAATCGCCGATGTTTGCTACATCCTCGGCCAGTCCTGCTCCTCGACTGCCCTGATTTATGCGATGCATCAAATCAAGATGGCCTGCATCGTGCGGCACTTCAAAAACAATGCCGCGCATGAGCGCATTTTGCGGCGGATCGCCGCCGAGCAACTGCTCATGGCCTCCTCCACCACGGAAGGCCAGGCCGGCGGCAATGTCCGCTCCAGCGAAGCCGCCGTCGAACATGATGGCGCGCAGATCACGCTCGAGCGCAAGGCGACCGTCATTTCCTATGCGGTGGAAGCGGACGGCATCGTTACCACCGCGCGCCGGGCCGCTGATGCGCCGGGCAACGATCAGGTATTGCTGGTCCTGTTGAAATCCGACTACACGCTCGAAAGGCTGCAGGTGTGGGACACGCTCGGCATGCGCGGTACGCACAGCGAAGGCTTCACGCTGCGCGCGCGCGCCGCGGCCGGACAGATTTTGCCGGAACCTTACGAGAGAATTCACGCCCAGACCATGGTGCCGTTCGCGCATCTGCTCTGGGGCTCGGTTTGGGCCGGCATCGCAGCCGCTGCAGCGACCAAGGCGCAGGCCTTCGTGCGGCATGTGGTGCGGCAATCCAACGGCCAAACACCGCCGGGCGCCGCGCACTTCACGCAGGCCGCATCCAGCTTGCGCACCCTGCGCGGCGTGCTCGCGACCAGCCTGCGCAGCTACGAATCGATCATGTCCGACGAAAAAGCGATCTCCTCGTTGGAATTCCAGGCGATGATCACTTTGACGAAAGTACAGGTGTCGGAACTCGCGGTGACCACGGTAATGACCGCACTGCGCGCCTGCGGACTGTCGGGATACCGCAACGACACCGAATTCACCATCGGCCGGCTGCTCCGCGACGTGCTTTCGGCGCCCATCATGATCAGCAACGACCGCATCTTGAGCAACCTCGCCACGACGTCGTTGATGACGCCGCTGCCGAGTTCGATCAGTGGTTAAGCCTGCCGTGTCGCCCGACAGCCCCTCGCCGTATCCTCTCGCGCATCTTGCCGATCAACTTTTCCGGCCGATGGGCGTGGACGGTGTTTACGCACGCACCGCGCCGTATGTCGATCTGGTCGAAAAACTCGAGGCATACATCACCCGGCAGCGCGACCCGAATGCGGAAATCATGCGCTTCCCGCCCGTCATGAGCCGAACGCAGCTGGAGAAATCCGGCTACCTCAAGAGCTTTCCCAATCTGCTCGGTTGCGTGTGCGCGCTGCACGGCTCGGAGGCGTCGATCCGCTCTGCGGTGGAGCGCCACGACAACGGCGGCGACTGGACCACTTCACTGACCTCGTCCGATTTGGTGCTGTCTCCTGCCGCCTGCTATCCCGTGTATCCGATCGCCGCGGCGCGCGGCAAACTGCCCCGGGGCGGACTGCAGTTCGACATCGAGGCGGACGTTTTCCGGCACGAGCCGTCATTGAGCCTGGACCGGCTGCAATCTTTCCGCATGCGCGAGTTCGTCAGGATCGGTGCACCGGAGGAGATCGTGGAATTTCGCGAGAAATGGATGGCGAAGGCGCCGTTGCTGGCCGCCGAACTCGGATTACCGCACACCATCGACGTCGCGAACGATCCTTTCTTCGGGCGCGTCGGGCAGGTCATGGCGGTAAGCCAGCGGCAGCAGGCGCTGAAATTCGAGCTGTTGATTCCGTACTACCCGAGCGCCTCGCCCACCGCGTGCATGAGCTTCAATTATCACCGCGAGCATTTCGGGCAAGTGTGGGGCATCCGCGACGACAGCGGCGAGCTGGCGCACACCAGCTGCGTGGCTTTCGGCATCGATCGCTTGGCGGTGGCGTTGTTCGCGAATCATGGCCTGGACCTGAAGAAATGGCCGACGGCGGCGCGGGCTGCGCTGGCCCTTTAGAAAAAACAACTCCGGGCGCTGATGCCTCTCGATCCACGCGTCAAGCGTTTCTTGAATCTCCTCGCCGCCGGTAATCCGCCTGACGCACGCACGGCCACGGTCGAGGAACGGCGTGCCGGTCTCGCTTCGCTCATGGAATTCCGAGGTGCGCCCATCGCGCTGGAAGGCGTCGAGGATCGGATCCTTCCCGGGCCGGGCGGCGCATTGCGAATCCGGCTCTACTCCCCGTTGAGCGGCGGCGACAAGCTCGCCGGCCTCATTTATTTTCATGGCGGCGGTTTGGTCGCCGGCAGCCTGGAAACCCATGATGGCATTGCACGCGCGCTGGCGCAGTGCTGCGCGGTGCGAGTGGCATCGGTCGACTACCGCCTCGCGCCCGAGCACCGCTTTCCCGCCGCATTGGAAGACGCCGCGGCTGCCGCGCGCTACCTCTTCGAGCATGCGTCCGAGTTCGGCATCGACGCCGCGCGCTTGGGGTTAAGCGGGGATTCGGCGGGCGCCACGCTGGCCGCGGCAACCTGCCAGACGCTCAGCCAAGCGGGCGGACCTCGCTTGCGCCTGCAGCTGCTCCTATGTCCGATTCTCGACTACAGCCGGATCACTGCCTCGAAGCGCGAGTTCTCCAGCGGCTTCCTGGTGGATCAGGCAACCCTGGATCATGACTTGATGTACTACTTGCCGGCCGGCACCGGGCCTTCCGATCCGCGGGTTTCGCCGCTGCTGGCCGAATCGATGGCCGGCATGCCGAAGACTCTGATTCACACCGCCGAATGCGATCCTCTGCGCGATGAAGGAAGAAATTATTTTGAGCGCCTGACCCAAGCGGGCAATGAAGTGTCCTACACTTGCCATCCAGGTATGATTCATCTTTTCTATGGTTTGGGAGCCGTCATTCCCTATGCGCGCACGGCATTCGAGCAGATCGGCCGCGAAGTTCGCGCGGCCCTGGCCTAACCTCTAGGAGAAACGCACGTGTCCGAGCGTATGGTCGCGGAACGCATCATTCAGCAGCTGCACGCAGCGCGGCTCGGCGGCGATCTTGCCGGCATGTGCCGGGTATTTGCCGATGACGGCCGATATGAAATCTTAGGCGCCAGCGCCGACAAGTCGATCGCCATTCGGGCGAAGAACCTTGGGGAATTCCGTCCCTGGCTCTCGATGATGGTGAAGGTGTTTCGTCTCACGAATTATCAGTTGTTGTCGCTGACGGTCGAAATGCCGCGCGCCGTGGCGCATTGGCGCGCCGACATTTTCTCCAAGGTCACGGGCGTCACCATAGCCACCGAGCTGGTGGATGTGCTGCAGGTGAATGGGGAGCGCATCGCCTCGTACACTGAATTCTTCGCGCCGCGCTAAAGAATACCCGCTGGGATGCCGGAGGAACCGCAATGGTTGACCATCGCACGCGAAGTGCGTGCCCTTGCTCAAACCGGCCTCGCCTTTACCGCCGACGGCTTTGATCAGCAGCGCTACCGGCGGCTGCAGGAATTGGCCGCGCTGCTGTTGGCGCAAGGTTCGGCCGAGGACCAGGCGATTCTGCATTTGCTTCGCCAGGAAAAGGGCTACGCGACGCCGAAAGTCGACGTGCGCGGCGCGGCCTTCATCGACGGCCGCGTTCTCATGGTGCGCGAACTCAGCGACGGCAAATGGACGCTGCCCGGCGGCTGGGCCGACGTCAATCAGTCGGCGGGCGAATGCGTGGTGCGCGAAATCGCCGAGGAATCAGGATTCAAAGCGCGCGCCCTGAAGCTCGCGGCCGTTTACGACTACCAGCGCAGCGGCCACCCGGCTCATCACCTCGACTCCATCTACAAGATGTTCTTCATCTGCGAGATCGTCGGAGGCCAAGCCCGCGCCAGCGATGAGACCAGCGAAGCCGCCTTCTTCGCGCGCCACGAGTTGCCGCCGCTATCCTTGGGAAGAACCACCGCGGCGCAGATCGACAGGATGTTTCACCACCGCGAGCATTTGGAGCTGGCCGCGGATTTCGACTGACCCCGGCTGAGATCGACGGCGTCGCCGCAGCTGCCGCAAGCCTGGGAGCCTGTCCCTCGCGCTGCCAACGCGGCTCACGCTGAATACTCAGACAGACTCCTAGAGCTTGGCGCGCATCTCCTGCGCCGCGTGGGCGTCTCCGGCCCGCTCAGCGGCTTGCGCGCCGCCGAGCAGGGCGCCGCGCCGGCCTGGAGCCAGCGCCAGCGCGGCTCGAAATTCTCGCAAAGCATCCGCCGGCTGATTGAGCTGCAGCAGCAGTTCTCCGAGCTGCTCGCGCGCCGGCACGACCGGACCGGGCGTAACCGGCAATTTTTCAACCGCGTCTTCTTCGTCGGCCGCCTGCCGCAGTAAGCGCACCGAATCGGCGGAATTTGCGGATGCGGCCAGTTGCCACGCTCTCGCCTCCTTATCGAGGACGTCGACTTGCGTGGCCCAGTAGCCGTTGCCGGCCGCCTCGAGTTGCTCGCGTGCCGCTGCAATCTGCGCAATGTCGGCACCGGCGGCGCCCGGGCGTCCGCCTCGTGCGTTGGCCATGGCGCGCGCCCAGAAAACGATGGCGGCGACGTGCGGCGCCGAACCCGGCAGCGTCTGCAATTCGAGCGCATCGCCCCAAGCGTGGCGCTCGATCGCGAGCCGCACCGGCATGGCCGTTGCCGCATAGCCCACTTTGAAATCGCTGCCTTGTCCCGCCGTCGCCCCCATGGTACGCAGCTGCGCAACCACGCGTTCCGCGTCGGCCGTGCGTCCGCGCTGCAGGTAGGCGTACGTCAGATAATCCATCGCGTGCAGCTCTTCGCCCTGATCGCCCTGATCGTGCGCCGCCGCTCGCGCAGCCTTGTTCGACACGACGGAATCGTCCCACAGGCCTAAGCGAGTAAATATATGCGAGGGCATGTGCAGCGCGTGCGGTGCGGAGGGCGCGATCTTCGAGTAGGCGCGCGCCGCAGCCAGCCCGCGTGGCGCGAGCTCCGCGCTGTCGCAGGCGTGAATCAAATAATGCGCCGCACCCGGATGATCCGGTTGCGTCCGATAAACCGCCTCCAGCAGCTCAGCCGCGCGCTTCTGATTCGCATGCGTCGAATCTTCGGGCGGCGCGGTCGCAATCAGCGACAAGGCATAAAACACCTGCGTCTCGATATCCTTCGGGCTGCTGCGTGCGGCCTCCGCCATCGCAGCCGCATAGGCCTTCGCGCGCAACGGCGGCGCTTGGAGCGGGTCGGCATAGTAAGCGGCCGCTGCGGCGATGAACCGGCGCTCGCGCGGCGTGGCTTCAAGAGCGGCGGCTTGCTTGACTTCAATCTCGCCATCGCGCAGCTCGGCGGCCGTGGGCGGGCTCCAAAGCTGATGGTAGTGGGACATGGCGATGCCCCAGTGGGCCATGGCGCAATCAGGATCCGCCGCCACTACTTTTCGAAATGCCTGTTCCGAAGCGGCGTAAGCGAATGAGTGCAGCAGCGCGACGGACCGCTCGAAATCATGCTCGACACGCGCGGCACAGGAGGTGGGGAAAGACACCTTGCCCAGCTTCTCCGGCGGCGGATGGGAATGGACTTCCTCCGCACCGGCCGGCAGAGCCCACATGAGGCAGATTCCGGCACAAACCGCGATTTTTTTCACGCGGCACCCTCCCCAAAGCTGTTGCGGCGAGTTTGCGCGCCCTACGCGTACGTGGTCAACGTCGGATCAGCATGAGTGTCAAGATGCGGCAGGCCGTTGAAGCTGATCAAAGTGTGGCGCCGCGGCGTAGCGGCAAATTCGGTCAGCGAGCTGTTGCGGATGCGCAGATTCAGCTCCACGGCCGCGGCGGGCGGCGCGTTCAGCGCGGCCGCCACCACGGCAGCGATCGGTCCGCCCGAGCTGACGATCAGAACATTGCCGTCGGGAAAGCGCCGGCGGGCTTCGATCAAGGCTGCCACGGCGCCGTCTTGGAATTCCTGCCACGCAGGCATGCCTTGCGGCGTGGTGCGGTTCTCTGCCCAGGCCAGCAGAGCGTCGCGCAGCACTCGAAAGTGCTCGCGCACCGCGACCGGATCACGCCGTGCCGCGGCGAGCGCGGGCGCCGGAAAATTGCCGGTGAGCGCCATCATCACGGCTTCGTGCTTGTACTCGTCCAGGCCTCGAAAGGTTTCCTGCAAGGATGGCGCCGCAAGCTGCGGATGGTCTTCGAAAATTGCCTGCGCGGTTTCGGTCTGGCGCCGCAATGTGCCGGTGAAGACCGCATCGAAGACGATATTGCGGCGGCGGAAATAGTCGCCGAGCAACCGCGCCTGGCTGAAGCCGATGTCGGTCAGCCGATCGTAGTGATCGGTGCCGAATGCTGCCTGTCCATGACGTACGAGATAGATCGTTCCCACGGGATCAGCTCAACGCAGCATCGACGCTGTCCGAGCTCCACGGCAGATCCAAGGCGACAGTCAGACCGCCGCCGTCGCGGTTGGCAAGTTGAATGCGGCCGCCATGCGCCTCGGCTATTTCGCGCGCCAGCGCCAGCCCCAGTCCGGTGCCGCTGCGTTTGGTGGAATAAAAGGGCAACAGCGCCTGGGCCAGCACGGTTTGACTCATGCCCGAGCCCCGGTCGCGCACCTCGATGTGCTGGCCGGTCCAGGCGCAGACGATCGAGAGTTCGACTTCGGCCGAGTCTCCGTTCGCCTCGTGCGCGTTTTTGAGCAGATTGATCAGCGCCTGCTCGACTTGCACCCGGTCGAACCAGCCGGGCAAGTCAGGCAACGGCCCTAAGCGGGTGAAGGTTTGCTGTCCTTTGAGGTCCGCGACGAACTGTTGCCACGGCACGCGCGCCGGGCGCGGCGCCGGCAGTTTTGCAAATGTCGCATAGCCGCTGACGAATTGGTGCAAGTGTTCGGCCCGTTCCGCGATTGCGGAAAACACGGCGGGCAACGCGGCCAAGTCGCCGCGCCGCGCGATTTCGGCGCCGGAGTGCGCGAGCGAGGACAGCGGCCCCAAAGAATTGTTGAGCTCATGGCTCAATACCCTGATGAGTTTTTTCCAGGTCGAGACCTCCTGGCGCGACAGTTCCCTCGTCAAGCGCTTGAGCAGGTACAGCCGGAAGGTGCGTCCCTGGAGAATGAAGGCACGCTGCGACAGGTGAAACGTTTCTTCAACGCCGTCGATCTCGGTCGAAAACAAGCTGTCGCCCTCTTCTGCCGCCGCCCCCTTCAGCGCTGCCGGCGCTTGGGTCAGCGCGTCTTTGAATTTCAAACCCTGCAGGCTGCGTCCGCCGCTGAGCAGGTGCCGCGACGCGATGTTCGCGTAGGCGACGCGGTCGTTCGCATCGACCAGCACCAGTGCAACCGGGGAGTTCTGCATGACGGTATCCAGCAGCAGCTCGCGCTGCACCAGGTGCGCGCGCTGCTCGCGCAGCGCCGCCGCCAGCTCGTTGTGCGCCGTCATCAGCTCGCCAAGCTCATCGTCGCGATCGGCCACCAAGGACAGGCTGAAATCCCCCTCCCGGTAGCTCGCCACGGTTCCTGACAGCGCACGCAGCATCTGCTGAATCGGCCGCATGATGAACGAGGACAGCCAAAGCACGGGCACCAGGAAGGCCCCCAGAATCACCAGCCAGACCAATAGCGCATTGCCCGACCAGCTCGTGGCCCAGCCGCTCAAGGCCGCCGTAGCCGCGACGATGAGCATGAGCAGCACCGCAAGCTTGGCTTTGAGACTCACGGCAAATCCGCTCAGTTGCCGCTGGAACGCAGGTTGAAGCGCTCCAGGCGGCGGTATAGCGCCTGCCGGGAGAGCCCCAGGCTCTGGGCCGCCCGGCTGATGTTGCCGCCGGCCTCGCGAAGGCTCGCCTCCAGCACTTCCTTGCTGAAATGTTCGGTTTCACGCGGCGCGGCGCGCGGCGCGGCAGGCAGGTTCAAGTCCGACGCCGCGACGACGCGCTCGCGCGCCAAGAGCTTGGCGCGTTCGATCGAATTGCGCAGCTCGCGTACGTTGCCCGGCCAGTCATGCGCTTGCAGCGCCGCCGCCGCATCCTCGCTCAACAGCAATCCCTCGCCGAGAAAGTGCCGCGCGAGCGGCAGGATATCGGCTGGGCGCTCGGCCAGCGGCGGCACGGCGATATCGATGACATTCAGCCGGTAGTAGAGATCTTCGCGAAAGCGTCCCTCGCGGATCAAGGCGGCCAGATCGGCATTGGTGGCGCTCAAAATGCGCACCTGCGCCGTGCGCGTTTTACTCGAGCCCAGCATCTCGAATTGCCCGGTCTCCAGCACCCGCAGCAGTTTGACCTGACCTGCCAGCGGCAAATCGCCGATCTCGTCCAGGAACAGCGTCCCGCCGTTCGCCGCCTCGAAACGTCCGCTGCGAGCGCGGTTGGCGCCCGTAAAGGCGCCTGCTTCGGCGCCGAACAATTCCGCCTCGATCAGCTCGGCGGGAATGGCGCCGCAGTTGACCGCAACGAACGGCCCGGAGCGAATCGCGGAGTTGGCATGCACGATCTGCGCGATGCGCTCCTTGCCCGCCCCATTGGGGCCGGTGATGAGCACTCGAACATCGGCACGCGCCACGCGGCAGGCGAGTTCCACCACCCGCTCCATGGCGTCCGAGGCGAAAACGATATCGCAAAGCTCGTATTGTTCGGCCAAGCGTTCGCGCCGGCGGCGCTGCTCCTCCTGCAATCGCTGGCGCTCACGCGTGCTCTCCGCCAGCTCCAGTAAATTCTCGACCGTCGCCAGCAGCTTGTCGTTGTCCCACGGCTTGCCGATATAGTCCGCCGCGCCCGCCTTGACCAATTGCACGGCGGATTCCAAATGAGTCCAGGCGGTCAATAGCACCACCGGCAGATCGGGTTGCTGCACGCGCAGCGCCCGGAACAGCTCCGCTCCCTCTTCTCCCGAGGTGGTGTCGGCGCTGAAGTTCATGTCGGCGATGACCAGATCAACGCGTTCCTGCGTCAAGGCGGCCAAGCCTTTTTGCGGCGTAAAAGCCGTCAGTGTCCGGATGTCGTGCAAGCCGAACAGCAACGACAGCGCCTGAACGACTGCCGGATTGTCATCGATGACGAGTACCGTACGCATGCAGCCATGTTAGCGGGTGGCGCGCCGATTCACACCCTTGAGGTCGAGGGCCTACCCCCCGCGGGTCGCCAACGCGGGCGGAATCGAGGCAGCACGCAGGGCCGGCCAGAGCACGGCGAATTGGCCGAGCAGCAGGATGATCACGGCGCCGGCAATGGCGTAGCTGTTGTCCATGCGCACCATCTCAAAACTGCGCACCATCCAAAGGTTCAATGCGATGGCGAAGGCGATACCGGTCGCGGCGCCGGCGGCTGCGATCATGAGATTTTCGGTTTGGAAATACCGCACGATGGCCCGGCGGGTGGCGCCCAGAGCGCGCCGGATTCCGATCTGTTGCCGCCGCTGCGCAACCCAATAGCTGGTCAACCCGACGATGCCGAATGCCGTGACCACCAGCAGCGCAACGCAAATACAGGTGAGCAGCACGATCAATCCATGATCGCCGCGGTAGGCATCGGCACGAATCTGCTGCATGGACTTGCTGTGCAGAATGCGATTTTCATCGAGTGCATACAACCGGGACTCGGCCGCCTTCAGCACGGCATCGCGCTGTCCCGGCTGCGCGCGCACCATGTAAGTGCTCGATGCGCCGATCAGATGATAAGGACTGATGACCGAATTCTCTTCGAAGGTGCTGACGAAGCCGGTGGCAGCCGTCATGGGACCTTGCAGGCGATCGACGATGCCGATGATCGGCGATGACTTGTTGTCGCTCTCGACGAAGATCATCTTGCCGAGAGCGTCCCCCTGGGGAAAAACCCTCGCGGCCAGCGCTTTGCTCACGATGAAGCCGCTCGGCGGCGGAAAATCGGTCTCGCTGCGATTCGCGATTTCTTGGGCGGTGAAATTCCGGCCCGCCACCAGCTTCAATCCCAAGGTGTGCAGCATGTGCTCATCGCCCATGTAGTGCGCGGCATATGCCGTGGGTGTCTTTTGGTCGGCGGTCAGATTGACGCTTTCGATCTGGCCGCCGCCCTCCAAGGGAAACATGTTTGTGGCATAGGCATCGACTACGCCGGTCAGACCGCGCAACGCAGCCACGTCCCGCGCCTGGCGCGCGGCGAGATCGCCTGCCTGATCGACGGTCTCGGTCTGCATCATGAAAATATTCGCCTCCTCTATTCCCGAGGGCCGTCCGCTCCAGGCCATGCGTTGCTGCACCAGAGTGAGCGCGTTCACAAGAAATGCCAGGGTAACCGCCATCTGTGCGGCAATGAGCAGTGCGCCGAATTTGTTGCGGCTCATGGCGGAAAGTATTGGACGCAGTTCCATGATATCCCCTATTGGGCTTTGAGCTGCCAGGCGGGCTGCACGTGCGCGGCGCGCCAAGTCGGGTACAGGCCGGCCAACACCGTGGCGCCGACGGCCAGGAGAACGGCAATCGCCATATCGGCGCCATCGAGGTGCGCCAGTGAAACGAATTCCTTGGTCAGCAGCGAGCGGGCGGCCAGAAGACCCAGCGCGGTCAAGCCGAGACCCAGCAGACCGCCCGCGAGTCCGACCACGCCGGTTTCGATCAGACACTGCGCGAAGATGGCGGCGCGGCTCGCACCCAAGGCACGCCGCACGCCGATGTCGGCGGCCCGGCCCATGAGTTTCGCCAGCATCAGGCCCATGGCATTCATGAGGCAGACCAGCAAGAAACCGAAGGACACCAATATGAGGATGCGGACCTCGCTCGGCACGATGTGCTGGTATTTGAGCCATTCGTTCACATCGCGCAGCTGTGTGTGCGGCGGCCAGTGAAATCGGCCCAAGCGCTGTTGCTCGGCCGCGTAGTTATCGAGAAATGAGCGGTATCGCTGCACATCCGCCGCAGCCGGGAGTTCCACCCAGAATTGCAGCCAGACGCAGTCCGAACGCAGGCGTCCCTCCCAGCCCACGCCGACGTCGCCCTGGCACGACGTGCTGCCGACATTGGCCATTTGCTTGTCGATGGCACGCGTAAAGGGCATGAATATCGTGTCGGCATCACCGAACGGGCGAATGTGCAGATCGTAGAAACGCGGCAGGAGTTTCCATTCGTCCAGCACGCCGCTGACGGTGTAGGGCTCATTGTCGAGACGAACGGTTTTGCCCACGCTATTGGCGCCGCCGAACAGCCTGTCGTTCATCTCACGGCTGAGCACCACCACGGCGGCGCGATTCTCGTCTTCCGACCCGGACCATGCCCTGCCGTACCTGAAGGGTACGTCGAACATGGAAAAGAAATCCGCGTAGGCCGCGCGCACAAACACCTTGGTCGGCTTCTGCTTCGGATCCGGCGGTCTCAGGGTCTGCAGCGTGGCGTACATGCCGGTCTGACGTTTGCCCTCGTGCGCTTTCATCAGGGCCATGACATCGATGTAGCTGAGTTGCGTCTCCAGGTGATCCACCGGGCCGCCCGTGTGCTTGTCCGGGCCCCAATTGTCGATCTGCGGAGCGAACAGGCGGCCCGACTTCTGCGGAATCGGATCGCCCGACATGGCGCGAAAGACCGTCAGTGCCGTCATGCATGCGCCGATCCCGACGCCGATGGCCGCGATCATCAACGCCGTCAGTATCACGTTGCGCCGCAGACTGCGCAGACCGAGATTGAAATAATAGCGAAACATGCGCCGCCGCCGGCCTCAAGCAGCCCGCGTCGCCAGTGCCGGTGGAATCGATGCGGCCCTGAGCGCCGGCCACAGTACCGCCGCTTGTCCCAGAACCAGCACGACGATCGCGCCGGCGAGTGCGTAGCCGGTGTTCAAGCGCTGCATCGCGAAGATATTGACCATCCACAGATTGAGCGACACGGCCAAGCCGATGCCGATCAGGGCACCGGCTCCCGCTATCAAAAGATTCTCGGTCTGGAAATATTGGATGATGGCATTGCGCGTGGCGCCAAGGGCACGGCGGATGCCGATCTGGCGCCGCCGCTGCGCCACCCAATAGCTGGTGAGGCCCACGATTCCGAACGAAGTGACCGCCAGCAGGGATGCGCAAACCACGGCGAGAATGACTATCAAGCCCTTGTCGTCCTTGTAGGCCTCCGCGCGCGCGGTCGTCAACGTCAGCGTCTTTTCGACCACCCGCGCGCGGCTGATGTCGAAGAGCTTCTTCTTGGCGGCCTGTATCACCTCCGCGGCCTGGCCCGGCTGCGCATGCACGATGTAGTAGGTCGGATAGGAACTCAAGAAATGGAAAGGCATGAGCAGGGAACTCTCGCTGAATTTGCTGCCCCACCCGCCCGCTCCGGTCCAGGGCACTTGCATCCGTTCGATCACACCGACGATGGGAATCTGACCCTGTTGACCCTGGTCCACGTAGATGCTCCGGCCGACCGCACTTCCGCCGGGAAAGAGTGTTTCGGCGAGTGCGCGCGTGATGATGATGCCGGCGGGCGGCTTGATGTCCGTGTAACCCACTTTGTCCACGATTTCATCGGAATTGAAGTTGCGCCCGGCGATCAACTTGAGACCGAAAGCCGCGATGGTATGTTCGTCGCCGAAATAAATGGAGGCCGGCGCGGTCGCATTTTTCTGATCGGGTTTAAGACTCAATCCGGTGGTCGAGCCGCCGCCGCTCAAGGGGTAGGTGTTGGATGATGCCGCATCTTGCACGCCCGGCAGCGAACGCAATGCCGCCAGATCCCCTTGCAAGCGTGCCGATAGATCCGGCGGGTTGCCCACCCACTGATTTTCGATCACCACCACATTGGGTTCATCGGTGCCTGTAGGCCGTTTGCTCCAGCCGGCGCGCTGCTCGATCAGGAACAAGGCGTTGCAGAGGATTGCCAGGGTGATCGCCATTTGCACGGCAATCAGAATGGCACCGACCTTGTTGCGGCGCATGGCAGATAGAATGGGTCGAAATTCCATAAAGCCTCCTACTGAGCTTTGAGCTGCCACGCAGGTTGCACTTGCGCGGCCCGCCAGGTGGGATACAGACCGGCCAGCGTTGTGGCGACCACGGCCAGGACAATCGCAATCATGATGTCGGCGGTGCTGAAGTGGGTGAGACGGCTCACTTCCTCGGACAGCAATGAACGCAGGCCCAGCAATCCTAAGGCCGTGAGTCCCAATCCCAGCAAGCCTCCCGCCAGTCCGACCACGCCCGCCTCGATCAGGCATTGGCCGAAGATAGCGCGGCGGCTGGCGCCCAAAGCGCGGCGCACGCCGATATCGCCCGCGCGGCCCATGATCTTGGCCAGCATCAGGCCCATCGCGTTGAGCAGGCAGACCAACAGAAAGCTGAAGCTGACAAGAACGAGAATCCGATATTCATCCGACACCACGTGCTGGTACGCCAGCCATTCGCGCACGTCGCGAATCCGCGTATGGGCCGGCCAGTGAAAGCGGCCCAGATGCTGCTGCTCGGTGGCGTAGTTGTTCAAGAAGGTGCGGTAATTCTCGACAGCGGCGGGCGTAGGCAATTCGGCCCAGAATTGTATCCAGACGCACTCCGAGCGCAGGCGCCCTTCCCACCCGGGCTGCCCAATATCGCCATTGCAGTTGTTGTTGCCCCAGCTCGGCATCTGGCCGTCGATGGCGCGTGTGAACGGCAGGTAGATCGCGGCGCCCTCCGCGAAGGTGTCGTTGTTCAAATCGTAGAACTGCGGAGTCGGTTCCCACGTGGCGAGGATGCCGACGATGCGAAACTCGTGGTTGTCGAGATTGATGGTCTTGCCGATGGAGTTGCCGCCGCCGAAGACCTTGTCGTTGAGCTTTTGCGTGATGACGGCAACATCGGCGTGATTCTTGTCGTCATCCGCGCTCCACGCTCCGCCCGCCAGAAATGGCGTCTGGAACATGGGGAAAAAATCCGTGTAGGTCGCGCGGATCTGCACTTGGAAAGGCAGCAATTGCGGATTGGCGGGGGTGAGCGCGGCGCCTGTTTTGTACATCGCGATCTGCCGGTGCGCGGCCTTGGCATTCATGAGCGCGACGGCATCGATATAGCTGAGCTGCTCCTGGAAACGCTCCTTGTCGCCGGCGGCAACGCTCTTGGTGTCGGGGCCCCAGTTGTCGATCTGCACGGCGAACAATTGGCGCGATTTCTGCGGGATGGGGTCGTTGTCCATGGCGCGAAATACCGTCAGGGTCGTCATCGATGCGCCGATGCCGACGCCCACCGCGGCGATCATCAGCACGGTGAGCACGATGTTGCGCCTTAAGCTGCGGACTGCGAGACCGAAGTAGTAATTGAACACGTTAGTCTCCTATGTGTTGGCGTTCGCAGTCGCGACCAGGCGCGGTTGGGCGGCCAAATCCACCACTTGTCCATCGACGATGTGCACCTCGCGCTGCGCGCGCACCGCGAGTTCCGGATCGTGCGTCACCATGACGATGGTGGCGCCGTCGCGGTGCAGTTCCTCGAGCAGATCCAGCACGCCGCGTGCCATCTGCGTGTCGAGATTGCCGGTCGGTTCGTCCGCCAGGAGCAGCCGCGGCGAACCCGCGAGCGCTCGCGCAATGGCCACACGCTGTTGCTGGCCGCCGGACAGTTCCGCCGGGTAGTGGCGCGAGCGCGCCGACAAACCCACCCGCCCCAGCGCTTCCTGGATGCGGCGGCGTCTTTCGGCGCCGTTGAAGCCCCGATAGCGCAGCGGCACGTCGATGTTGTCCTGCACGTTCAGGTCGGTGATCAGATTGAAGGCCTGAAAGATGAAACCGATTTTTTCGTTTCGCAGCCTCGAGCGCTGGTTGTCGTTCAAGCCGCGCACATTGGCGCCGTCGAGTTGATATTCGCCGCCGCTGAACTCCTCGAGCAGCCCCGCGATGGTCAGGAAGGTCGTCTTACCCGAGCCTGAAGGGCCGGTTACCGCGACGAACTCGCCCTCGCGTACATGGATCGAGAAGTCCCGCAACGCATAAGTCTCGACGACTTCGGTTCGGTACGCTTTGGAGAGGTGGGTCATTTTAAGCATGGTGTGGCCTCACGAGGCTGAGTTGATCAATGAGTAAGGATGACGCGCTTGGCGCCGTTGAAGGCATCGGTGCCGGAGATGACGATCTGGTCGCCCACTTGCAGTCCGCTCAAGATTTCGACCTTGGCGATGCTGGCCGCGCCCAATTGCACCGGCGTGCGCTCCGCAACGTTGCCGTGAACCACGTAGGCGAAGCCGCCGCCTTCCTGATCCACGAAGGAGCCGCGATCGACCATCAAAACATTGTCGCGGCGGTCGATGAAAATGCGCACCGACAGCCGCTGGCTCTGACGCAGGCCGGCCGGCTTCTCGGCGCCGAAGCGCAAGCGGGCGGTGACCTGGCCGGCGACGACCTCGGGCGATACGCCGCTGACGAGACCCTGCCAGTGCCGGCCGCCGCCCTCGAGATCGGCCGTCATGCCGGGGCGCAAGTCGCGGGCGAGACTTTCCGTGACTTTGATTTCCACTTCGAGTGCCGACAGATCCACCACGGTCAAGAGCGGCGCATCCTTGGCGACGCTGGCGCGGTCCGCCACTTGAACCTGGCCCACCTGGCCGTCCACGGGCGACTTGACGTTCAAGCCGTCGACCTGACGCTTCAAATCGTCCACCAGATATTGCTGCCGGTCGAGCAAAGCCTTTTTGCTGTCGACATCGAAGCGATTCTGCTTCGGCTGCGCCTCGTAAGTGCTTTTCGCTTGTTGAAAGGCGAACTGCGCCTTTTCCAGGGCGTCCTCGGCCCTCAAGGCCTGCAGTTCGGAATAGGAACCGAGTTCGTAGGCCTTGCGGCTGCGATCACGCTCGCGTTGCGCCGTCTTCTGATCGACCTCGGCTTGATCATAGGCATCCTTCAATTGCGACAGCTTGTGCTCGGCATCGAGCCTGGCGCGCTCCCAATCGAGCCGCAAACCCACCAGCGTGGCATCTTCCTGCGACAGCTTCGCGGTAAGATCCGGGCTGTCGAGCACGGCCAATGTCTGGCCTTTGGTGACGGTGTCGCCGGCATGCACTTTGAGGGTCACGGTGCCGAGCGCATTGGCATAGAGCGTCGGACTGACGGCTGCCACGACTTGACCATCGGCGGCGATGTCGCGGACGAAGTTGCCGCGCTCGACGGTGGCGATCGACACGCGCGAGCGATCCACGGAGACGCCGGCGCCGGAGTAGCGCATCAAAATCACCAGCAGCGTGATGAGCGCGCCCGCGGCGATCAGTCCGGCAATGATGAGCTTGCGGTGCCGCTTGAGAACATTTTTCGGCTCGATCACGCGATCCTGCGCGGATGTATCGCGAAGCATGATGGGTTCCTTGGGTAATAGGCGCATGCTCATGCGGCGCTCTCTATCAGTAGGTTATCGATGGCGACGAGGTCTTGTTCGGTCAAGCGGCCGGCCTGTTGTTTGAGCGTCAACACGTTGGTCAGATAGTCATAGCGCGACTGCGCGTAAGCGCGCCGCGCCGCATAGTAATTGTTTTGCGCATTCAGCAATTCGAATTCATTGCCCGTGCCGAATTCCACATTGCGGCGCATGGCATCGACCGCGACCTGTCCGGAGTCCACGGCCCTGTGGGCTGCGCGGATGCGCTGAATGCCGGTCACGATGCCGCGAAATGCCGCGCGTGTCTGCACCTCGGTGGTGCGTTGAAGCGCCTCGTAGTTGACCTGGGACTGGCGAAACAGCGCGCGGGACTGGCGCACCGCCGAAGCAACCGCACCGCCTTGGAAGATGGGCCAGCTGAAGGACACGCCGACCGTGTCGAGCTTCTGATTGCCGCCGAGCACATCGTCCTGGGTAATTTTCGAGCCTGAGCCCGTAAGCGAGATCGTCGGCAAGGCACGGCCGCGCTGCACTGAGATATCTTTGGAGGCCGCTTCCATGTTGAGCTGTGCGGTTCGTACATCGAAGTTGTCCTGCCGCGCGCTGGCCACCCACTCATCCACGGTCGCGGGTTGCGGCGAGAGCAACGGAATGTCCTCGCGCAGCGGCGCTACCTTGTCGACGTGCTGACCGACGATCTGCGACAGCGCAAGGTTCGCATCGTCGAGCGCGTTGCGGGCATCGATGACGCTCTGTTCCGTCGCATCAAAGAAGGCCTGCGCTTGTTCCACGTCGCTGCGCGGCCCTACCCCGGTCTGCTCACGCGACTTGGCTTGATTCAGAAGCGTGGTGAAGGTCTCGCGTTCGGCAACGTTGGTGGCGAGCTGATCGGCCGCGGAGAGGATGCCGAAGTAGGCTTGCGCCACCCGAAGCAGCAAGCTCTGCTCTGCACCTTGGTAGCTGGCTTCGGCCGCGGCGACCTGAAAATTCGCTTCCTTGACCAGGCTGAAGGACTGGAAGCTCCACAGGGTCTGCGACAGGTTGAGCCCTAGGGTACGCGCCGTGCCATAGCAGCGTTGCGTCGTGGCGGTCGAACTGATGGCGCAATCGGCGGCTTGAGTTCCGAGCGCCGGACCGGCGTCGAAGCTGGCACGCTCGCGCACGGCCGAGGCGTTCGCGGAGAGCTGCGGCAGCCACTGCGCGAGGGCCTGCGGCCGCGCTTCAACCAAGGCGTCGCGCTGAAAATGCGCTGCCTGCAGGGTGGTGTCGCGGGTCAGTGCCAGCTCGTAGAATTGCTTCAAATCGTTGGCACCGGCGCCTTGCGCCGCCAATAGCAACATGCCCCACAACCATGACATTCGTCCCATGCCGAGCATGTAGCAAGGGCCGTGCCATGTCCCTCGGGTACAATAAGCCATTGTTTGAGCTAATATTATTTTTTCGTTCGGTGCGTACGCTGTCCGCGGACAGTGTCCGCGGACGCCGGCGGACAGTACGGCCGCTGAGGCCTCGATCCGACGACACGGTGGAACAGACCGCTGCCTCAGAATGTCTATGCCGAAGCACCTATCCCGTTTCCAAATGTGAGAGTAAACAATGAACCTTGCACGCTTTGCGCGAATTCGCTTTGCGCACCTGCCCACCCCGCTCGAGCATCTGCCGAACTTGAGCAAAGCACTCAACGGCCCCGAGATTTGGATCAAGCGCGACGATTGCACCGGCATGTCGAGCGGCGGCAACAAGACGCGCAAGCTGGAGTTTCTGCTCGCCGAGGCACGGCAGCAAGGCGCCGACATCGTACTGACACAAGGCGCGACGCAGTCGAATCACGCGCGCCAGACCGCTGCCTGCGCCGCGAAAATGCGCCTCGATTGCCACCTTCTGCTGGAGGATCGCACCGGCAAGACGGATCACGACTACACCGAAAGCGGCAATGTGCTGCTCGACCATCTGCACGGTGCAAGCATCGAGCGCTGCACCGCCAATCCGGACATGAACGGCGAACTGGCGAAAGTCGCCGCAAGATTCAAAAGCGAGGGACGCAAGCCGTACCTCATTCCCGGCGGCGGCTCGAATCCGACCGGAGCATTAGGCTATGTGAACGCGGCGATGGAGCTCATCGGCCAGGCCAACGACTTGGGTCTTCGGATCGATCACGTGGTGCATGCGACCGGCAGCGCGGGCACGCAGGCAGGTTTGATCGCGGGCCTGGCCGGCATTCGATCCGGAGTGCCGCTGCTGGGTATCGGGGTGCGGGCGCCCCGTGAACGGCAGGAAGAAAATGTATTCAAGCTGGCCTGCGCCACGGCCGAGCTCTGCGGCATCCCGGGTGCGGTCCGGCGCGAAGATGTCGTCGCGAACAGCGACTATGTCGGCAAGGGATACGGTTTCTCGACGCCGGCATCCCTCGATGCCATACAGACCCTGGCACGCCTGGAGGGTATCCTGCTCGATCCGGTCTATACGGGCAAAGGCATGGCCGGCTTCCTCGATCTCACGGCCAAGGGCATGTTCAAGAAAGGACAAAACGTCGTGTTTCTCCACACCGGCGGCAGCGTGGGATTGTTCGGCTATGTCGATGACTTTGGTTTCGGCGCAGCCCGCCGATCCAAAGCCGCCTGAAGTGACCTCCATGCATCGAGTCGTCGGCATCATTGGCGGCATGGGGCCGGAGGCCACGCTGGATCTGCTGCGCCGCGTGCTGGCGAAAACGCCGGCCCAGGACGATCAGGACCATATCCATTTGCTCGTGGAGAGCAACCCCAAAATTCCCTCGCGCATTGCGCACTTGATCGAGGGAACCGGGGCCGACCCCACGCCGGAATTAATCCGTATCGCCGTCAATCTGCAGCGCGCCGGCGCCGACGCGCTGGCGATTCCGTGCAACACGGCGCATGCCTATGCGCATTCGATTCGACGCGCAGTCACTATTCCGCTGCTCGACATGATCGACCTGACCGTCGAGCAAATTGCGGGCTCGCCGCGCATCGCGCGCGTCGGCTTACTGGCATCCTCGGCCGTGCTCGCGACAGAGCTGTACGCGAAGGCCTTTTCCGACCGCGGCATCGCCGTCGTCCGGCCCGTCCGCCAGGATGAGGTCATGGCCTTGATCAAGGCCGTGAAACGCGGCGATACGGGATCGCAAATCCAGACGGCGCTCGGCCGCATCGCCCTCGAGCTTGCCGAGCAATGCGATGTATTGCTGATCGGGTGCAGCGAGCTCTCGGTGATCGCCGCCGCCGTTACCTGCCCTGTCGTTGACTCGCTGGAGGTGCAGGCCGAGGCGATCGTGAAATTCGCGACCTCAAGCTGACTTTGCCGCCGCGAGCACACGCACCTTTTCCTGCAGGATGCCGGGTCCAAAATTACGCGCACGCTCGAGGAAAGCCTCGGTAACCTCGAATCCCTTCGGCACCAGCAGCGTACCCACATGGGTGTAGAGGTCATCCATGAACACCATTCCCGGCGTCAGCCTACCTACCGGCACTTCCCTGATCTCAGGGGCGCCCGCGGCCAGACCCACCAGCGATTCGAGATTTTCGATCAGTTTGGCATCGAAGCGCACCGATTGTGCACGCACGGATGACAGGGCCGCCTCGGGGCCATGACCTTGCGCAATCTTCGCGTCATAGTCGAGCACCAGATTCAGTATTGCGGCGCCAAGCTTGGTCAATCCATCGGACTGCTCGACCTTCGCCTGATGGGTCGCGGCCAATATCTCCATGACCGGTTCGAGCCGCGGAATTCTGCCCAGGAGCTTTTGCGCAACCAACGGTGCGCCATCGGCGAGCACCTTTTCGTCCGCCGTCAACCGCTTACCGTAGTAGAGCTTCTCCACCAGATCGGTCGGCAAGGATATGTATCCGATCTGAGAGAGCATGGCCGCCGCTTCGAGCTGCCAGAAGCTCGGCTTGCCCAAGGATGCGGCCAATTCGGTAGCGAGACGCTTCACGCGCGTCGCCCGCCCGAAAGCAACCGGATTGGTGATGGCGAGTATGTCGATCAGCGCCTTGATGCAGCCGATCAGGGTCTCTTGCAGCAATACTTTTTCAGCGATTAGCAGCCGGTGATGCATCACGCCGGCTTCAATCGCGCTGCGCAACTGGTCCGGAGGGCAGGGTTTGGTCAAGAACCGGAAGATCTGGCCCTCGTTGACTGCGGCTATGGCGGCGTCGCGCCCCGGCTCTCCGGTCAACAGAATTCGCGTCGTCTCGGGGTAGAGTTGCTTGACGTGCTTGAGCAGCGTCGCACCGTCCATTCCCGGCATCCGCATGTCGGAGACGATGACGGCGGGCGCACCCTTCTCCTTGAGCATTTGCAGCGCGCTATTGCCGCCATTGGCCGCGAACACCTGGTAGTCGCGGCGCAAGTGCACCGCCAAGCTGTCCACGATCCGGGGCTCGTCATCCACACAGAGAATGCTGGGGAGTTCTTCGCGATTCATATGTCTGCCGTGATTTTGTTGCATTAGTTTGGCCGTAAAGCGTTCGCCACGCGGCTCATGGCTGCCTGCCAGTCGAAGGGCGCATTCAGACCGGCGAGATAGTCGGCATCCACGCTCTGATCCGGTTGCGAGGGGGGAAGGATCGCATAGGCGTTGGCGGGATCGAGCAACGCGTGCGACACCGCCAGTGCGCCCAGCAGATCATAGCCGTGCGTCGTCACCGCTTTGGGCGTGTGGTGCCAGGCGACCGCCTCCACGATGGCGTAGGGCAATCCCCAGAGTCCCAGCAGATAGGCGCCGATCTCCGCATGGGTCGCGCCCGTGATGCGCCGCTCGCACTCGAGCAAGGGCAGGCCTTCGGCACGCGAGAGCTCGAGCGCGCGCGCCAGATCCTGCGGGCACTCCTGAACCAATATCCAGTAGCCGATGTCGTGCAGCAAACCGGCCAGCCAGGCGTCATCGGACGATGCCCGGCCCCCGGCGAGCGCCTTGCAGGCTGCCGCGCTGCACTGCGCGTGATTTTGCAGCAGATCCGGGTCGACATCCGCGAGACCCTTGGCCGGCTGCCATTTCGAGAAAATCTCGGCCGACAGGACCAGATTGCGCACTGTTGCGAAGCCGAGGTAGGTCACTGCGTCCTTGATTCGCACCATCGGCTTGCGCAATCGAAAGAACGCGGAGTTGGTGAGCTGCAGCACTTTGCTCGCGATCGCCGCGTCCGCATTGACGATGTCGCCGATTTCAGCCGCCGTGACCGTCGGCTGCGCAAGGGCCGCCTGCAGACGGCCGTAGGTCTTCGGCATGGCGGGCAGCTTCGCAATTCGGCCGACCAGTTTGCGCAGCGACTCTTGTCCGAGCAAATCCTGCAGATGAAAGCAGCGCTCGATGATGTTTTCCAATTCCCGCCCGTCGCAGGGCTTCGCCACGTATTGATGCGCCAAGGAGGTGAGCCTCACGGCCTGCACCGGGTCGGAATAGCCCGACACGATGATGCGCATCGCGTTGGGCCAGCGCTGCTTCACGACCGTGAGCAGTTGGCCGCCGTCCATACCCGGCATGCGCACGTCCGAGACAACCAAATCAAACCGATGCTGCTCCATCGCCGCGATGGCCGCCTCGCCGCTCAGGACAAATTGCATGTTCCAGTCGTGCCGATGCTTGTAGAGCCGCGCTCGTACGCTGTCGAGCAGGTCGCGCTCGTCGTCGACGAATAAAATGTCCTTCATGGGGACAATCGCCCGTTGCGTCCGGCGATCGGCAGCCTGACCGTGAATTGCGTACCGACGCCGACTTGGCTGGCGACGCTGATTTCGCCGCCGTGCTTGTCGACCACGATGGAATGGCTGATCGCGAGTCCCTGGCCCGTGCCCCGGCCGACTTCCTTGGTCGTGAAAAAGGGATCGTAGATTTTGCAGAGGTTCTCCGCCGGCACGCCGCAGCCATTGTCGCTCACGCAAATCACCGCTTGTTCACCTTCTTGAGCTGCTCGAATCGTGATCTCGCCCGCCTCGACGTCCTTGCCGGCATCTTTGATGGCGTGGGCTGCATTGACGATGAGATTTAGAAACACCTGGTTGAGCTCGCCGACGTTGCAAACCACGGGCGGCAGCGCTTCGAATTCGGTCCGCACCTTGGCGACGTATTTGTACTCATTGGAGGCCACCAGCAGCGTGGTCTGCAGCGCGTGCAGGAGGTCTACCGGGCTCTGTTCCTTGGCATCCGGATGCGCGAACTCCTTCATCGCCTTGACGATGTTGGTCACTCTTTCAACGCCGTCGAAAGTCCGCGTGAACGCCTTGGGAACCTCGATGCGCAAATAGTCCAAATCGTATCTCTTCGCCGCCTCGGCAATTTCGAGCTGATAGGTCCTGCACTCGGTGGAATCCGGCAACAGCATCATTGCCTGGTTCGTGGTTTCGAAAAGCTTGTCAAGATCATCGAAGGCGCTGCGCAGAAAATACACGCTGTCGCCCACATACTGAATCGGCGTGTTGATTTCATGGGCGATGCCGGCTGCCAGCCGCCCGACCGATTCCAGTTTTTGCGCCAGTTGAAGTTCAATCACCATCCGCTCGCGCTCTTGCATTTCGGCCACGAGCTTGTCCTGAAGTTCCTGTTTCTTTCGGGTTTCCATGCGCTTCAGCGTGATGTCGGCGCCGACCGCCACCGAGTGTGTCAATCGCCCCGCTGCGTCGTACAAGGGTCTGATGGACACGCCGAGCCAAAACGTGCTGCCGTCGCGCCGCGTGACCTCGTCTTCGTATTGAAAAGTACGCCCCGCGCGCAGCGCAGCCTGGGCATCCTCGAGATACCCGGAATTGCGCCCCATCCACTGCGTCAGGAACGTGATCGGTTTGCCGACCATTTCTTCGCGCCGATGGCCGTGTTGTTCCGCCACGACCTTGTTGCAGTAAACGATGACCGGCGTCGGGTCCTCTTGCCGGGTGATGACGAAGAAGGAGGGTGTGGCGTCGAGCGCATGATCGCGAAGCGACAACTGTGCCCGCAGAATCTCGTTCTCGGCGCGCAGGGCGATCAGTTCGGATTCCGGTGCCGGCCGCTCCTGCGCCGGAGCATCGCGGTGTTTCGCGTGATTTCGCTGCGTATCCGGTTTTTGGCCCGCGGTCATGAATGTTTCCTTGCAGGATCGCGCATTTGCCATCGCAGGCGTGCGGCTCCCTAGTCGACGGTTATCGTCCGCAAAACAAGGATCTTGAGGCAGATTTGCGGCATTTTCCGCTGCCTTCCCACAATTGTGAATCGCGTAACGGTGTCATGGAGATTGCAAAAATACCGATACCATCCGCGTTTCAAACAATCTGAGACTACACTCACAAGTCTTGGCTTTTAGGGTTTTCATGGACTTCATGGAAGCGCAGTCTCCATGGGACGCAGGAGTGCGGCTCTAAGGGACGGTTATTTCGTGTCAGGAAATATCAGAAGGAATTGGCTGATTGGTGCCCTGGCTTTGTGTGCCGGCATCGGCTCGGCAGCGGCTGCCGACGGCGCCGGCCCCACCATCGGCGACTTGAAGCAGCTCAATGTCGAGGACCTGATGAATCTTCGGGTGACTTCCGTTTCCCGTCACGCCGAGAAATTGATCGAGGCGGCATCGGCGATCCAAGTGATCACCCAAGAAGATATCCGGCGCTCCGGAGCCACGAGCATTCCGGAGGCCTTGCGCCTGGCGGACAATCTGCAGGTGGCGCAGAAAAATTCGCATGATTGGGCGATCAGCGCGCGCGGATTCAACACGAACTTGGGCAACAAACTCTTGGTCATGATCGACGGGCGGACCGTGTACACGCCGCTGTATTCAGGCGTGTTCTGGGATGCGCAGGACTACTTGCTCGAGGACATCGACCGCATTGAGGTCATCAGCGGACCCGGCGGCGCTTTGTGGGGCGCCAACGCCGTCAACGGCGTGATCAATATCATCACCAAAAGCGCGAAGGACACCCAGGGACTCTACGCTGAAGGCGGCGGCGGTTCGCAGCCCCGAGAGTTCGGCGCCGTGCGCTATGGCGGAGCGTTGGGCGCGGACACGCAGTTTCGCGTCTATGCCAAGTATTTCGATCGCGGCGATGCCGTCCTCGCAACCGGCAATCCGGAGCCTGACGCATGGCGGCAGGGGCGGACGGGCTTTCGCATCGACTCGCAAGCGACGTCGCGCGACCGCTTGACGCTGCAAGGCGACTATTACGATGGCCATGAGAACGTGCAGACCGGCGGCACCGGCGATGCCAGCGGCCAAAACCTGCTGGGCAGATGGACGCGAACCTTGTCGGATGAGTCCGACCTGTCGCTTCAGTCCTATATTGATCAGACGCACCTGGCCGATCCCTTCCCGTCTTTGCAATCGGGAGGCCTGATATTCACGCCGCCCGGCGTCTTGTACGATGACCTGACCACCTATGACGTGGATTTTCAGCATCGATTTCCGATCGGTACGCACAACCGGGTGGTCTGGGGCTTAGGTTATCGGTTGACGCACGATTCCGTAATCGCGGCGCCCGCTGTGGGCTTCCTGCCCCCCGTGTTGCGCCAAAATCTCTTCAGCGCGTTCGTGCAGGATGAGATCGCCCTGCGCAAGAATTTGTCCTTCACGCTCGGCACCAAGCTCGAGCACAATGACTACACCGGCTTTGAATTCGAGCCCGATGCCCGCTTGAGTTGGACCTTGAACTCGAATCAGTCCCTATGGTCCGCCATTTCACGCGCGGTGCGCACGCCGTCCCGCATCGATCACGATCTCTCCGAAGGATCGCCGCCGTATTTCGTGATTCTCAAGGGCGGCGCCGACTTCACATCCGAGGCGCTGCTCGCCTATGAAGTCGGCTATCGAGCCCAGTTGAATTCAAGGCTCTCCACCTCGGTATCGACTTTTTATAATCAATACGACGATGTGCGCAGTACCAGCATCACCCCGGGCACGATCCTGCCGTTCTTCTTCGCCAACAATTTGGAAGGTCATACCTACGGCATTGAATGGAACGGCGATTATCAGATTTCAGAGATCTGGTCGCTGCACGCCGGCTACACCCTGCTGCGGGAGCACTTGCACGTCGAACCGGGCCAATTCGACCTGGCCGGCGGACGCAACGAGACCGCGGATCCTGAACATCAGTTTTCGATTCGCTCCGCGATTACTCTTCCCAGGCATGTGGAACTGGCGGCCGGGTTGCGCTGGGTCGACACGCTTTTGACGAACAACGGTCCTACACTGGGTACCGTGCCCGCCTATTTTGAGCTGGAGTCGCGCGTGGCGTGGCATGCCAGCGATCGCCTCGAGCTTTCACTCGTGGGCCAAAACCTGCTCCACAATCATCACCCCGAATATGCTTTTCCGGACGCGGGCCGGCCTCAGATCGAGCGCAGCGTCTATGGAAAATTCGCATGGCGGTACTGAAGAGGATACTGCGGCTGCTTCTGGCAGCGGGCGTAAGCTTAGTTTTGAGCGTGCCAGCCTCGAGCGCCGCCGACGCGCCCACCGAAAATCAGGTGCAGGCGGTTTTTCTGTTCAATTTCTCGCGTTTCGTCGAATGGCCCGCGCAAACCTTCACCGCGCCCTCGGATCCCTTCGTCATCGGCATCGTGGGAAACGACCCCTTCGGCGCGCGTCTCGACGAGGCGGTGCGCAATGAGCAGATCAACGGCCATCCGCTCACGGTGCGCCGCTTCCAAAGCGCCTCGGAAGTCGAGAATTGCCAGATCCTTTTCATCGATCGTTCCGAGATCGGACGGCTGGGGCAATTGCTCGCTGCGCTGGATCACCACAGCACACTGACGGTTTCGCAGGCCGACGGCGCCGCGCAACGCGGCGTCATGATCCAGTTTGCGACCGAAAATAGCCGAATTCGGCTGCACATCAATGTGGACGCTGCGCGCGCCGCCGGACTGACCATCAGTTCCAAGCTGCTTCGGCCCGCCGATATCGTCGGCTCGGACGCCAAGGAGTCAAGATGAAGCGATCATCCGCACCCATCCGCCGCACGTTGATGCGCATGATTTTTCTGGCCGGCGGTGTGGTGCTGCTGGTGACCTCCTCGGCTTTCTGCGCCTATGAATTCCTGACGTTCCGCCAGACCAGCATTCAGCAATTGCAAATTTTGAGCAGGGCCATCGCCACCAACAGTACGGCCGCCCTGGCGTTCGAAAACTCAGACGATGCGGCGAGCGTACTGACCGCCTTTAGGTCCGATCCGCACATCGTCGCCGCCGCCTTGTACGATGTCCGCGGCAAAGTATTTGCCACCTACCCTCAAGGATTGGCTGCGGACAAATTGCCGTCTCACCCGGGCAGCGGCTATACCTTTGGCCGATCCGCGCTGATCGGCTATCAGCCCGTGGCGGAAGGATCAAAGCGCTTGGGAGTGTTGTACGTCGAGTCGGACCTCAACGCGATGTATTCACGCATCGAACTGTACGGCGTCATCCTGCTGCTGGTCGCGGGAATCTCCCTGTCGCTCGCGTATCTGATATCCCGCCGGCTGCAGTACCGCTTGTTGCAGCCCATTCTGGCGTTGGCCGACACGGCGCGCGCGGTGGCGGAGCGCCAAGATTACACGGTGCGCGCAGCCCCCACCGGAGCCTACGAATTCGACCTGTTCACCGACGCGTTCAATCACATGCTGATGCAGATTGAAGGCTCCGAAAGCAAACTGCACGCGCAATTGAGCCGCTTGAGCCTCCTGCAGCACATCACGCGCGCCACGGGCGAGCGGCAGGACTTGCCGAGCATTTTTCAGGTGGTACTCGCAAGTCTGGAAGAGAATTTGCCGATCGACTTCGGCTGCTTTCTGTTGCACGACCCGACGGCCAAATCCCTCACCGTCAGCGGGCTGGGGGCAAGGGGCCACGGCTTCGCCGACAGATTGGGGTTGATGCCGGACACGGTCGTGCCGATCGACGCGAACGGTCTGTCGCGCTGCGTTGCCGGCGAATTGGTTTACGAGCCCGATGTGGTGCAGGTGCCCTTCCCTTTTCCTCAACGATTGGCGGCCTCGCAACTGCGATCCGTGGTATTCGCCCCGCTCATCGTCGAGAGCCAGGTGTTCGGCGTGTTGGTGTGTGCTCGATGCAGTACCGGCGCCTTCAGCAGCGGCGAATGCGAGTTTCTGAAGCAGCTGAGCGAACATGTCGCCCTGGCCAGCCACCAGGCTCGTCTCTACGGCGCTTTGCAACAGGCCTATGACGACCTGCGCCAAAGCCAGCATACGGTCCTGCAGCAGGAGCGCTTGCGCGCATTGGGGCAGATGGCCAGCGGTATCGCACACGACATCAATAATGCCATCTCTCCGGTCTCGCTCTATACGGAATCACTGCTCGAGCGCGAACCTAATTTGAGCGAGCGCACCCGCAACTATCTAACGACCATTCAACGCGCGATCGAAGATGTTGCAAGAACCGTCGCGCGCATGCGTGAGTTCTATCGCGAGCGCGACGCACAGCTCACGCTCGAGCGCGTGGAGATCAATCGAGCGGTTCAGCAGGTGGTGGATCTGACCCGGCCCCGGTGGAGCGATCTTCCCCAGGCACGCGGCGCGATGGTGGACCTGCAGACCTATCTGACGGATTCGATTCCGGAGATCATGGGCGCCGAACACGAAATCAGGGACGCGCTTACCAATCTGATCTTCAACGCGGTCGACGCCATGCCGAACGGCGGCACGCTCGCGGTGCGAACGCGCAAGGCGGTCGTTGCGGACGGAGAGACCCGGGTGCTGATCGAGGTCACCGATAGCGGCGTCGGGATGGACGAGGACACGCGGCGGCGCTGCCTCGAACCCTTCTACACGACCAAGGGCGAACGCGGCACCGGCCTCGGGCTGGCAATGGTGTACGGCATGGTTCAGCGTCACAGCGCGGAACTCGAGATCGACAGCGCTGTCGGCAGGGGAACCACCGTGCGTCTGAATTTCCCCGCATACACTTCATCCGTTGTCGCAACGCCCAAAGCCCAGGCCGCGGCCGTGGTGAAGCGCCGGCTGCGCATTCTCTTGGTGGATGACGATCCGCTGCTGATCAAGTCACTGCAAGATACGCTGCAGGAGGACGGTCATCACATTACCGCGACCCACGGCGGACGCGAGGGCATCGAGGCGTTCACCGCCGCCAGCAAGCGGGGCGAGTGTTTCGATATCGTCGTCACCGATCTCGGCATGCCGCATGTGGACGGCCGCAAAGTGGCCACGTCGGTCAAAGGCGTATCGCCCAACACCCCGGTGGTGCTGCTCACCGGCTGGGGACAGCGGCTCATCGCAACCAATGATGCGCCTGCGCATGTCGATAAAGTTCTGGCCAAACCGCCGCGGCTGCACGAGCTGCGCGCGGCCCTCGCCGAGCTCGTCGCATGACACCCAGCGGCGCCCGGTTGTTGATCGTGGACGACGAAGCTGCGCAACTGCGCGCGCTCTGCGACACGCTGCGGCTGGAGGGCTACGTCGCGGAAGGTTTCGGCTCCGGCCGGCAGGCCCTGGAGATTTTGTCCGCGGGTAGATTTGACCTGCTGCTGACCGATCTGATGATGCCCGAGATGGACGGCATCACATTGATCAATGCGGTCAAGGCGATCGATCCGTCGCTCGGTGCAATTGTGATGACGGGTCACGGCACCATCGACACGGCCGTGCGCGCCATGCAAGGAGGCGCGCTCGACTACATTCTCAAGCCGTTCAAACTCAATGTGATATTGCCCATCATCTCGCGCGCGCTGGACGTGCAGCGGCTGCGGCGGGAAAACGCCGAGCTGCAGGCGCGCGAGAAGCAGCAGTCCGCGGAGCTTGCCGCCGCTTATCATGACCTGGAATCATTTTCGTACTCCATCTCCCACGATTTGCGCGCACCGCTGCGTTCCATGGATGGTTTCGCTGAAATCCTCGAAAGCGACTTCGCCGCACAGCTGGGGGATGAAGGCCGCAGAATCATCGGTATCATTCGGGCCGGCAGTCGGAAAATGGACGAACTCATCGTCAGCCTGCTCGAATTCTCACGGGCCGGGAGATCCGCGCTGCAGCTCGATCGCGTCGACATGACACTGATGGCCGATTCAGCCGCCAACGAGGTCAGAGCGCTCTACACGGGACCTGAGCCGCAGATCGACATCTCGGAGCTGCCGCCGGCCGACGCCGATCCAGTCGTCATCCGGCAGGTCTGGTGTAACCTCATCGGCAACGCTCTCAAGTACAGTGCAAAGCGGGCCAAACCGAAAATCAGCGTCAGCGGCCGCATTGATAGCGGCGAAACCATTTATCAGGTGGACGACAACGGCGCGGGTTTTGACATGCGCTACGCCGAGAAGCTTTTCGGCGTATTTCAGCGCCTGCATCGCAGCGAAGACTTTGCAGGCACCGGTGTGGGATTGGCGATTGTGCACCGCATCATCGCCCGCCATGGCGGTCGTATTTGGGCTAAGGGTTCCCCCGACGCCGGTGCCAGCTTCCAATTCACACTTCCGATTAGGTAACCTCATGATTCTTAAGTTGATGCCGATGTCCTTACGATGAAGATCCAATTGCAGCTGGTGGTCGTCGAAGACAGCGTGGCGGATGCCGAGCTGCTCGCGAGGCATTTGGCCAAGTCAGGCCTCAACTGCACGATCAATCGGGTCCAGACTGAGCCCGAGTTCATTGCGGCCCTGCATCGTGTCAAGCCTGACCTGATCCTGTCGGATTTCTCCTTGCCCGATTTCGGCGGACTGCGCGCCTTGGACTTGGCCGTGGTGCATGCGCCGGATACACCCTTCATTTATGTGTCCGGAACGATCGGCGAGGAAAGAGCGATCGACGCCTTGCGTCGGGGCGCAACCGACTACGTCCTCAAGAGCAACCTGTCGCGGCTTTCTTCCGCCATTGAGCGGGCGCTGCGCGAAGCTGCGCTTCGGGCCGAGCGGCGGCACTCTGAGCAGGTGCGTACCGAACAGGAAGAGCGGCTGCGCAGGCTCACTCGGACCTACCGCATGCTGAGCAGCACGAGTTCTGCCATCCTGCGTTTACAGAGCCGTACCGAACTGCTCGACGAAGTGTGCCGCATCGCCGTTCAGCAGGGCGGCTACCAACGCAGCGCCATCAGTCTCGTTGATTCAAGCACAAAGACCTTGAGCCAGCTTGCGTGCGCCGGACTGGATTCGCAGCCGCATAACGGCACAGCCTACGTCATGGACCCCATCGGGCCGCAATCAGACTTGATGGAGGACGTGATCCGCACCGGCATGTATACCGTCCACAACGATTTGCATCGCGAAGCGCCGAACACACAGCTTCGCGAGAGTTCCATTCTGTTGGGCTACCGCGCGGTCGCTGCCCTGCCCTTGAAAATCCGCGATGCGACCATCGGCGTGATCAGGCTATTCAGCACCGAGCCCGGTGTGTTCGATGCTGCGGAAGTCGCAGTGCTTTTGGAATTGACCGCCAACATCAGTTTCGCGCTGCAGTATCTGGAGAAGGACGCAGCGGTTCAATTTCTCTCCTACTTCGACAGCCTGACCGGCCTCGCCAAGCGGCCATTATTCTGTCAACGCCTGGCCCAGACGCTTGCGAAGGATGCGCCGGCCGCCGCTCATACCGTGGTGGTCTTCGATGTGCAGAAGCTGGGTGCAATCAACGACTCTTTCGGGCGCTACGTGGGCGACAGCCTGATCGAGAAAATCGCTGCGCGGCTCAAGCAGACCTACACGGATTCCGATTGCGTCGGTTATTTCGGCGGCGGAACGTTCGTGATCAGCATTGCCGAGAGCAGAGACCCGTCCGATACGGGACTGGTCCTGCAGAGCGCCGCCGCGCCGCTGTTCAGCGAGCCCTTTCAAATTGACGGGCAGGAATTCCGGCCGACGATTCGTTCCGGTGTTGCCGTTTATCCGCACGACGCGAAGACCGCGGACGCCCTGGTGCAAAACGCAGAAGCCGCTTTGAAAGCCGCGCGCGAAGACAATGAAAAATACATGATGTACGGGCTCGTCACGCAGCGACCCACATCGCGAAGCTTGGCTCTGGAGGCACGGCTGACGCGGGCCCTGGAACACGAGGAATTTTTGATTCAGTATCAGCCCAAGGTCGACCTCAAGAGCGGCCACGTGCAGGGTCTCGAAGCGCTGCTGCGCTGGAAGGATTCCGAGGACGGCATCATTGCGCCTTCGGTGTTCATTCCCATGCTCGAGCAATCCGGAGCCATCGTCGATGTAGGAGAATGGGTTTTACTGCAAGCGGCCGAGGACGTTCGAAGGTGGAGAGCGGCGGGTCTGCAGAACCTTCGCGTGGCCGTCAACGTTTCGCCGTTGCAATTGCGGCGCCGCGACTTCGTGGACCGGGTGCTGGCCGTTCTTGCTACCTCGCGAGCGGGCAACGCGGGATTGGACATCGAGATCACGGAAAGCATGTTGATGCACGACTTGGAGTTATCCATCCGCAAGCTCACTCAGCTTCGAGAGGCCGGCCTCGGCGTTGCGATCGATGATTTCGGGACCGGCTATTCCTCGTTGCGGCTGCTGGCAAAGCTGCCGGTCGACACGCTGAAAATCGACAAGTCTTTCGTACAGAGTATTGCGGATACGCCGAGCCTCGCCACGCTCGTTTCCACGATCGTATCGCTGGCGCGTTCGTTCAACATGAAGACCATTGCAGAGGGCGTGGAAACCGCCGAACAGTTGCAGAAACTGCGGCACATGAAGTGCGATCAGGCGCAGGGCTACTTGTTCAGCCGGCCGGTGCCGACGGCGGACGTGCCGTCCGTCATCTCTCGATTGGAGAGTGCACAGTCCACAAATATCGACGCAATCCCCAATCCCGCCGGCTCGACCCGCTAGACTTCGAATCTCGGAGGTTCGCGCTAAAATTGTGTAACGGTGAATGGGATTGGATATGCGTTTCCGACTGAAAGCCTTTGCCCTGCACTTCCTGTCTAGTGCAACCATACTAATTCTCATTCTCGGATCGCTCTACTTCGGTTGGTATCGCTGGCCGGGCTGGTACCTGACCGACGTCACGCGCGTCGTGCTCGTAATGATATGCGTCGATGTGGTGCTCGGGCCAACGCTCACCCTGATCATCGCCGATCAGGGCAAGCCGCGACGCGAATTGGTGCGCGACATCGGCATCATCGTGGCGGTGCAGCTCTGCGCTCTCACCTACGGAACCGTATCATTGTGGAACGGCCGGCCGCTTTACTATGCGTTCTCTGAAAATGTCCTGCAGCTGGTGCAGGCCTACGACATCGATGCCGACGAGGCGCAATTGGGCAGGGTGCAGAATCCCGCGTTCGCGCCGCATTGGTATAGTTTGCCTCGCTGGATTTGGGCGCCGCTTCCCCAGGATGCGGAGACAGGCAAAAATATTGTTGCGTCGGCGATCACTGGGGGCGACGACGTCATTTCCATGCCGAGATATTTCAAGCGCTGGCAGGATGGCCTGCCCTCGCTGCGCGCGCAGCTGAAGAAAGTCGACGACGTCGCTTACTTTGCCAAGAGCGAGAAGAAAAAGCTGAAGGAAAAAATGTACGCCGCGGGATTCGCCAATGATCAGCCCGACGCGATTCCGCTTACCGGCCGGGGGCATCCGCTGCTGGCGGTAATTGATCCTGCGACCTTGGCGATCAAAGGCATATTCAGATCTAAGTAGTTTCCGGCCGCGTCAGCCGCCCCTCCGCTCCGCCCCATGGGGAGCGCCTCAAATCGCGCCGAAAGTGACTAAAGTCACTTCCAAAGGACAAAGGCTTGGTTGCAGTATGGCGGCTCAACGCCTGCAACGTACGGAAGTCGAGATGGGTGCGCACAGTGAGTTCTGAAGCCGGTATCGGCACGTCAGCCATTCGGATCGTGATTGCCGAGGATCAGGCGCTCGTGCGGCGCGGGGTATCGCTCTTGATATCGCTGGAGCCCGATATGCAAGTGGTCGGGCAGGCTTGTAACGGAGTTGAAGCGGTGGAGCAAGCGAGCTTGCATCGACCCGATGTGATCTTGATGGACCTACACATGCCTGTCAAAGGCGGCGTTGCCGCCACGCGCGAGATCAAGCAATTGCTGCCCGACACCCAGATTCTCGTGCTGACCACTTTGAGCGACGATGAAACGGTATTCGAAGCCGTTCGAGCCGGGGCGCAGGCATATCTGCTCAAAGATGCCGTTGAAGAGGAGTTGCTCGAAACGATTCGCGCGCTGAAGCGCGGTGAATCCCGGTTGACGCCGCAAATAGCGCGCAAAGTCATGGATCAGTTTCGCCGCCTTGCGCAAGTCACGCGATCGGGAGAATTTGTTGCCGGCACGCCGGCCCGGCCGCCGGCCCGCGGTCACACCGATCCTGCGGCGGCGACCGTTGAATCCCTGACCGACAAAGAAGAGAAAATGCTGCAGCTCATCGCGGAGGGCATGAGCAATCGGCAAATCGGTCAAGCGCTATCGCTGGCGGAAGGAACGGTGAAGAACTACGTAAGCCGCATTATGGACAAGTTGCACGCCAACACCCGCACCGGTCTTGCGATACTTTCGCGTGGCCATGGGCCGGCACCCAAGAAAGGCGGCAGCTAGCGCATGGGTCGCCAGATACACAGTGACTTTGGTCACTATCCGCTGGTGACCAAAGTCACTTCACTAAGGCCGTCGCGGCGCCAAGAGGCTGATTCCAAATGTGGATAATTCGGCTCGCGCTGTCGAGGCCATACACCTTCTTCGTCATGGCGATTGCGATCCTGATCTTCGGGATACTGTCGATTTTGCGAACGCCGGTCGATATTTTTCCGAACATCAAGCTGCCGGTGATCAGCGTTGTATGGACCTACAACGGACTACCGCCTTCGGAAATGTCCGATCGCATCATTACGTATTTCGAGCGGCAGATGACCACCGCCGTCAACGATATCGACCACGTCGAATCCCAGTCCCTGCCCGGCGTCGGCGTCATCAAGGTATTCTTTCACCCCAACGTCAGCGTCGACGGCGCGCTCGCCCAAGTCACCTCGATCGCCCAGACGGTGCTCAAGCGCATGCCGCCGGGCATCACACCGCCGCAAATACTTTCCTATAACGCGTCCAGTGTTCCGATACTTCAGCTGGCGCTGTCGTCGAAGACATTGTCCGATCAGCAGCTGTACGACCTGTCGAACAATTTCATCCGGCCGCAACTTGCCGAGGTGGAAGGGGCAGCGGTCCCCTCGCCCTACGGCGGCAAGGCCCGGCAGATCATGGTCGATCTGGATCCGAATGCGATGCGCTCGCAAAACCTGTCTCCGGCGGACGTCACCTCGGCGATTCTCGCGCAGAACCTGGTACTGCCTTCCGGAACGGAAAAGCTCGGACAATACGAGTACACCGTAAAGCTGAACTTCAGCCCGACGGCTCTTGCAGACCTCAACGATCTTCCCATCAAGACCATCAACGGCGCGACCATTTATCTGCACGATGTGGCGCACGTGCGCGACGGCTTCTCGCCGCAGCTGAACATGGTGCGTGTCAATGGCCGGCGATCCGTGCTGACCACGATACAAAAGAACGGCTCCGTCTCGACGCTCGATATCATCCATCACGTCAAGAGCCTGCTGCCCAAGATCAAAGCAGGCGCACCTCCTGCGCTCAATATTGGGTTGGTCGGCGATCAATCGACATTCGTCAAGGCAGCGGTATCCGGCGTGGCGCGCGAGGCAGTCATCGCGGCGCTCTTGACCGCCCTGATGATTCTGCTGTTCCTCGGCAGCTGGCGCTCGACGCTCATCATCACCACCTCGATTCCGCTGGCAATTCTGTCCTCGATCACGGTCCTTTCATTGATCGGCGAAACCATCAATGTGATGACATTGAGCGGCCTGGCGTTGGCTGTCGGCATTTTGGTCGACGATGCCACCGTCACGATCGAAAATATCAATTGGCATCTCGAGCAGGGCAAGGAGGTTGAGCACGCGATTCTCGATGGCGGCAATCAAATCATCATTCCGGCGCTATTCTCGCTGCTGTCGATCTGCATCGTCTTTGTTCCCATGTTTTTCTTGAACGGCGTGGCGCAGTATTTGTTCGTGCCGATGGCCAAGGCGGTCGTTTTCGCGCTGATCGCATCCTTTGTCCTGTCGCGGACCTTGGTGCCTACGCTGGCGAAATATCTGTTGCAACCCCACTCGGTGGTTCATCCGCACTTGGCCGGCCACCCGCAGCACGCGCTCACCAACATACAAGCCAGAGAGTTGCACAGCGGCTGGACGGGACCTCTGGTGCGGTTTCAACGCGGCTTCGAGCACCGCTTCACCGCAACCCGGGAGTTCTACCGGCGATCGCTCGAGCTTGCGGTAGCCCACAGAAAGATGTTCTTGATCGGCTTCGTGGCGGTGGTGTCGCTTTCCTTCGCTCTGCTGCCGTGGCTTGGTTCGGACTTCTTTCCGGAAGTTGATACGGGTGAAATCAAATTGCACATGCGCGCGCCTACCGGCACGCGAATCGAGGAGACCGCGCGCCTCTGCGATTTGGTCGAGCGTGAAATCCGTTCAATTGTGCCTCCCGCCGAATTGCAGGCGGTCGTGGACAACATCGGCCTGCCGGTCAGCGGCATCAACATTTCGTACAGCAATTCCGCTCCCACCGGTCCCGCCGACGCGGATATCTTAATCACCCTAAAGCCCGATCACCGCCCAACGGCGGACTACGTGCGGATGTTTCGCGAACTGTTGCCGCAGAAATTCCCCACCGCGACGTTCGCGTTTTTGCCGGCCGACATCATCTCGCAAATCCTCAATTTCGGCTTGCCCGCGCCAATTGACGTTCAAGTGATCGGCTTCAAGCGCGATGAGAACCGGATCTATGCGCAAAAGGTGATGGACCAAATCAAGCACATTCCCGGCATTGCCGATTTGCGCATACAGCAATCGTTCAATCAGCCGGAGTTGCGCGTCAATGTCGATCGCACCCGCGCGGGCGAGCTGGGTCTGACCGAACGCGACATCGCGAACAGCCTCTTGGTCTCCCTGTCGGGCAGCCAGCAGACCGCACCCAGCTTCTGGGTGAACCCGCAAAACCATGTTTCCTACCCGCTGGTCGCGCAGGTACCGCAATACCGGGTCGACAGCTTGTCCGCCCTCGAGAATATTCCGGTGACCGGCGGCGGCAATCACGCAGCGCAGATTTTGGGGGGCCTCGCCACGATCACCCGCGGAGAGGGAGAGGCCGTGGTGTCGCACTATGACGTGCAGCCGGTGATCGACATTTTCGCGGCGGTTCAGGACCGCGACCTGGGCGCGGTGGCCGGCAAGATTCAAGGCATTCTCGATGCGACCACGTCGCAGGTGCCCCGGGGTTCGACCGTCCTCATGCGCGGCCAGGTTGAGACCATGAACGCATCTTACGAGGGCTTGCTTTGGGGCATCGTAGCGGCGATCGTATTGATCTATCTGCTCATCGTGATTGATTTTCAGTCCTGGCTCGATCCCGCGGTCATTGTCGCCGCCTTGCCGGCGGCGCTCGCCGGCATCGTTTGGATGCTCTTCCTCACGCGTACACGGCTGTCGGTGCCGGCCTTGACCGGGGCGATCATGTGCATGGGCGTGGCGACTGCCAACAGCATTCTGGTCATGAGCTTCGCTCGCGAGCGGCTTGCCGCGGGTATCGATGCGGTCACAGCCGGACTGGAAGCCGGTTTCGTGCGGTTCAGACCGGTGATCATGACGGCGCTCGCCATGATCATCGGCATGTCTCCAATGGCATTGGGTCTTGGCGAGGGCGGCGAACAGAACGCTCCGCTCGGCCGCGCCGTCGTCGGCGGCCTCGCCTTCGCTACGATCACAACTTTGTTCCTCGTGCCGCTCTTGTTCGGGATTGTGCATGGGCCGCGCAGGAGCGCCGTGGACTCGAGCGAAGATGCGTTGCTGCCGCCGACCGGTCCGGCGCTTCAATCGGAATGATTCGGAAGAAATGATTCGGAAGGTAAGGTTCGTATGAACAATGCAAATGAACAGCAGTCATTGAAACACCGGCTTCGTATCGTCGGCATCGGAGCGCTGATCATTGCACTGAGTGCGGCCGCTTGGGGCATCGCCTCACGAGCCGGCGCGGGCGTACGTCTCAAGCACTGGACCGAAGAACGCGCTCTGCCGACCGTCGCGCTGATTGAGCTGACCCGGGCAAAATCATCCGAAGAGCTCGTTCTTCCCGGAACACTGCGCGCCTATATCGATGCGCCGATCTATGCGAGAGTGAGCGGGTATCTCAAGCGATGGTATGTGGACATCGGCGCGCATGTGAAAGCCGGGCAGTTGCTCGCCGAAATCGAAACCCCGGAGCTGGATCAACAACTGCTTCAGGCGAAGGCCGATCTGGCGACGGCGCGAGCCAATGAGCACCTTTCGGCATCGACCTCGGCCCGCTGGGCCAAAATGTTGGAATCCGATTCGGTCCCGCGGCAAGAAGCCGACGAAAAGGCGGGCGATTACGAAGCCAAGAAAGCTATTGTCGCGGCTGCCGAAGCCAACGTGGCCAGACTCGAGGCGACCTATTCGTTCAAGAGAATAGTTGCGCCCTTTGCCGGTGTCGTCACGGCACGCCGCACCGATGTGGGCGCACTCATCAATGCCGGCGCTGGGGCAGGCCAAGAACTGTTTCGCGTTGCCGATACGCACAAGGCACGGGTATATGTGGACATTCCGCAAAGCTATGCGGGCGAGGTGCGCCAGGGGACAACCGCGCTCTTGCGCGTGCCGGAGCGTCCGGGCGAGACATTCGGCGCCGTGGTCACCGACACCTCCGCCTCGATCAGCGAAAATTCGCGCACCATGCTGGTCGAACTGGTCGCGGACAATTCGAAGGGTGAACTACTGGCGGGGTCTTACGTCGACGTCAGCTTCAAGCTCGCGCCCCAACAGGGAGTGCTGCGGCTGCCGATCAGCGCGCTGTTATTCCGCCGCGATGGCCTCGAGGTGGCGACCTTGGGTTCCGGCAATAGGGTGAAGATGAAGAGCATCACACTGGGACGGGATTTCGGGACAGAGATGGAGGTGCTGACCGGTTTGACTCCATCCGACCGGGTCATCGACAGCCCGCCGGACTCGTTGGTCAACGGCGATGAAGTGAGAGTGGCCGAATCAGGGCCGGCGGCGCCGCGAGCGGCCCCGGCAGGTTGAGCCCATGAATCGATGCGCTATTACTCGAAGGTCGGTCGCTTGCGCGGCAGCGATCGCCGTCAGCGGCTGTCATCTGGCCCCTCCCTATCACGTGCCGACGGTCTCGGTCCCGGAGGCCTACAAGGAAGAAGGCTCGTGGCTCGCGGCGGCTCCCAGTGATGCGTTGTCCCGGGGCGCGTGGTGGTTGCGGTACGACGATCCCACCTTGACGTCGCTGGAAGCGAAGGTCGATGCGGCCAATCCCGATATTGGCGCCGCCGCGGCTCGCTTTGCCCAGGCGCGCGCACTTGCGGCGGAAGCGAATGCGGGCCGTTATCCCACGCTCGGCGCTGGAGCCCTGGTCACTCACGATCGGCAGTCCGACAACCGGCCGCTTCGATCTCCCGCACAACCCGCCGAATACCGCGACTACTCTGTGGGCGCGGTGCTGTCTTACGAAGTCGACCTATGGGGCCGGGTACGCGATTTGGCTGCCATCGGCCGCGCCAGCGCCCAGGCCTCCGCCGGCGATCTCGAGTCGGTACGCCTGAGTCTGCATGCCGAACTGGCGATCGACTACTTCAACTTGCGCGGCCTGGACTCGGAGCTGCAATTGTTGAAGGACACAGAGGCCGCGTATCAGCGAGCGTTGGAGCTCACTCGCTCCCGCCATACCGGCGGCGCAGCCTCGGGACTCGATGTCGCGCGCGCGGAAACTCAACTCGATTCGACCGCCGCTCAGATCACCGATACGACGGCGCGGCGCGCGCTCACCGAGCACGCAATCGCGCGTCTCGTGGGCGAATCACCATCATCGTTCTCGGTGGCGTTCTCCGGCCGGCTGGCTGCGGTCCCCGGCCTGCCGGTTGGCGTACCGTCAACCTTGCTGGAGCGCCGCCCGGACATCTCGGCGGCGGAACGGCGCGTGGCCGCCGCCAATGCCGGGATCGGCGTGGCGCGCGCGGGTTATTTCCCGCGGATCACGCTGACCGCGCAGGGCGGATTTGAAAGCACCGGTTCAACCGGCTGGCTCACCTCGCCCAACCGCTATTGGCTGATTGGTCCGCAGGCGCTGCTTGCCGTCTTCGATGCGGGGGCGCATAGGGCCGAAGTGCAGCGCGCGAAGGCCGTCATGGACGAATCGTCCGAGCGCTACCGCGCCATCGTGCTTTCCGCATTCCAAGAAGTTGAGGACAATCTGTCGCTCATCGAGCTTACGAAAACGGAATACAACCAACAGAGCGATGCCGCCGCGGCAGCGCTGCGTGCATTGGATTTAGCCAACAATCGCTACGTCAACGGCGCGGTGGACTATCTGGAAGTCGTCATATCGCAAACCGCCGCGTTGCAGGCGAAGCGAGTCTTGCTCTCGCTGCAATCGCGCGAACTGGCGGCCAGCGTCGGTTTGATTCGGAGCCTCGGAGGCGGTTGGAAGACGGAAGACCTCGAGGCAATGGACCATCCGGCAGATAAACTGGCGGGCGTTCGCCCGTAACCGGTGTTGCCGAGCGCGCGCTGCGCGCGGTGGCCTTTGGACGAAAAAATTATTTGTTCGCAGGCTCCGATGCCGGTGCTGAGCGGGCGGCTGTGATCTGCAGCTTGGTCGGCTCTGCAAAAATGATCGGCCTCGATCCGCAAGCCTACCTGCGACATGTTATAGAGCGCATCGCCGATCATCCCGTCAATCGAGTCGATGATCTTTGCCGTGGCGGCTCAGCCTTGAGCGGAACCTCGACAGCCGACTCGCGGCATAGTCAGCGAAATCCATGCGTGCCGCTGCAGGAACTACCAAAGAACACCGTGTCATAAAACTCCACGTACGTCCTCTGACAGCTGATCTTTGGCCGGCGCTTGCCGCTGCGCGAACTCGCCGTTCTGGATCACGGCGAACAGAATGCATTGGCGCGTCTGGATCAGTTGCCACCGACAAGGTCGATGCGTCGGGCGTGGTCGAGCGCGGACTTGGCGTTCAGCACCTTCGCACGAGCAGCGGGCAATCGGCCGAGAATCGATCGAGCGTTGATGAACGGACAGTGGCCGATGCTTTTACGAGTGATGGCAAGGACCCGAAAGCGGACCGTCTAAATGACAGAAACGCGACGCGACGGCGCCATTGAACTCTATTGCAGGGAGTCGGTATCGTATGCCATGGTTACATGTAACCAACGGAGACTACTATGCTGCAGAATTCCCGGTCGTCGCGCGACAAGGTCAGGTTGCATCGCGAACGGCTGCGCGCCCAGGGACTGCGGCCTGTACAGATCTGGGTGCCTGACGTGTGGGCGCGCTCCTTCGTTGCCGCTGCTCGCAAGCAATCCAAGGCAGTGGCCGCGAGCGAGCGAGCAACCGCGGATCAACAATTTATTGACGCTGTTTCGTTGGAATCGGCGGAGTGAAACGTGGTGAGATCTGGACCTTGTCGGGTGGTGCGAGCTACACGGGGAAGCCGCGACCGGCGGTCATCGTGCAGGAACACCGGTTCAGTCAAACGGCCTCAATCACTCTTTGCGCGTTCACGACAGATCCGACGGAAGCACCATTACTGCGCATGGTCATCGAACCCACTGATCGCAACGGCCTAAAGAATTCCTCAAGACTGATGATTGACAAAGTTACCACCGTGCCGAAAACCCGACTGGGAAAACGCGTTGGAAAACTAGGTGACGAGGATCTCGTGCGGTTGACCGAGCGCTTACCGTATTCCTTGGGCTTGCCGGCTGATGGATGATTCGCCGCCGTGCAGCGAGCGACTGCTGTTCAGCGGAACTCGAACGAAGCCGAACATTTAATCTGGTAATCTGGCGCGAATACTTACGACGATATCCATCACGGCGTACAAGCCGCTGTAAGAGTTCCGACGATTTTTACTCGGAACTCGTTCCCAGAAAATCTCTTCTTGCCTCATAGTCGATGCTGGAAAGCAAAGCTCCACCGCGTGGGACAAGGCGAAGCAACGCCCCGGCATCGAGGACTTCCGCTTCCACGACCTGAGGGACGCATCGAGCGGCAGGCATCGAAGCTCATCGAGGAGGGGGCCGCATGTGAAAAAACGTAGCAAAAAACGCTACGTTTTCGCCATGGTCGGTAAATTGAGCGCGTGTAAGTTTTTGATAAGAAAGCGCGCCCGGAGAGATTCGAACTCCCGACCTCCTGGTTCGTAGCTCGATCTGGTCGAAAAGGCAGAGTTTTGATGTTTGGTATGTAATTGATTTTATTAACCTTGCTCGCCGGACGTCCGTTGCAAATCGTACCCCGGAGCACCACAAAGCAGGACCGACTCGCGCAAAAGTCCCGCAACCTCCTGGTGCTTTTGGTGGAATCGAACTTGGTTTGTAAACACCAGAAGGTCGGGACTTTTTTTCGATGGCAAGTCTCTATGCGCTCGGACACCACGCCGGCTGATCGCTCTCCTGCTCGGGGCCGACTGAGCTGATGCAAGTGTGCGCGTTGATCACCCGCTTGATCTTGCTGGCTCGGCTGACGCTCCGACCGGGCTCGAAGTTCGCGCCGCGGTAAAATGGAGGAATGGATATGCCCGCACTCAACCAAAAGATTCAGCGGCTGTACGCAGCGATCGGTGCGGCCGAGGACCGCGAACTGCAGAAGTATGTCGGCCGCCGAGACTTCAGCGTAAGCGCTCGATCTTCATCGATCTTCGGAAGATCGACATCGCAGCCAGGACCTCGGTGGGCAACGTGACCTTCGGTCACGGCCGTGAGATTGCGCCGGAGATGCTCTAACGACGAGGCACCGATGATGATGCCATCATTGCGCTCGGCGTTTAGCTGGGAGTGATGAATCAGCCAGCGCAGCGCCACGGAGATAGCGTCAAGACCATGGCCTTCACACGATCGGTGAATTTCCGCCAAGGCATCGAGATAGGCATCGTTCAAATAGCGATCGCGATACAGCCTACCTTGAGCAGTTGAGCTGTCGAAACGCGAGCCGGCAGCTACCGCAGCGCCATCGGCAAAATTCCTGCTGAAAGCACCGCCAGCCAGCGGATTGTAAGCATGGAAGCGGATGCCATAGTTGCCGAGGCACTTGAACAGTTCCGGTTCGACCGCACGCGTGATGGCGTTGTACATTCCTTCGTAGACGCTCGGCCCTATCCATCCATGGCGCGCGGCTATTTCCCAAGCCTGCGCCACCTGCCATGCGCTGAAATTGCTGACGCCGAACTCCGCAAACAGACCTTCCTCATGAAGTTCCTGAACGGCCGACTACGTCGATTCGATCGGCGTGGCGCTGTCAGGCGTCACCAAATAGAGGATCTTGACCTTATCGGTCTTCAGGCGCGCCCATGCTAAAACAAATGTTCGCCATTTGCTGAATAAATCGGCTTCGACTGCCTAGGTGAATGTTTCCGATCGCTGTCGTCTCAGAAATGTCGCACGCCCAACCGCCTCGCGACCTCATGTTGGTAGCGGCTCATGCGCAGCTCCTGACCGTTATTCAACACAACGAGATGATGCCCACGAAACCAAGGATGAATCTCTTTGATGCTGCGCACATTGACGATGGTCGAGCGATGAATGCGCAAGAACTCGAGTGGGTCGAGCCTGTGCTCAATGCTGACTAGCGTTTCGCGGATGTCATATTGTTGATTGCCTACATGTAGTCGGGCGTAGTTGCCGTTAGCATCGATCCAATCGATTGTCGAAGTATTTATAAAAACGATGCGGCCGCTTTCAGTAACCGGAATTTTCTCTGGGTAGCGGTTCGCCGCTTGCCCCAAGGATTCCAAGACTCTCTTGATCGTCTCGCTGTTATGCAGACCGGCGACATGTTGTTTGGCGCGATTCAGAGCTTCGGTAAATCGAGCTTTTCCAAACGGTTTGAGCAGATAGTCCAGCGCATGCGCTTCGAAAGCGCGAAGCGCGTACTGATCGTGCGCAGTCACAAAGATTGTAACAGGCATGCGCTCGACGCCTACCTGTTTCACGACTTCGAATCCGTCCATTTCCGGCATCTGAATATCGAGAAAAACCAATTCCGGACCTTCACGGCAGATAGCTACAACCGCAGCCTCCCCGTCCGCGCATTCAGCAATAAGCTCGACGTTAGACTCAGCATCCAATAATCGGCGAATGCGAAGGCGAGCGATAGGCTCGTCGTCAACAACTATTGCACGTAGCTTCATTAGCCCGGCTCACATTTCCGAACAGGAAACGCCATCCTGACGCAGACACCGCGCGGTTCAAGATTGAGGAGCTGTAGAGTCTGCGTTTCACCATACAGCTCTCGCAGTCTCGCGTTAGTGTTCGCTAACCCCACCCCTTGCGACAAAAGCTGGCCTGGCGTTCCGTTAAGAGTACTACTGCGATTGCAGACTTCCAGGCGCAGATTGCCCCCGTCCCGAAGCGCGTTTACGCTAATGAGATCGCTTTCTTTATGCATACTGATGCCGTGCCGGATCGCATTCTCAACTAGTGGCTGAAGTATCAAGCTGGGTACAGCGGAATCGAGGAGGCTAGGGTCAATACTAAGCTGAACGCGCAGGCGCTCACCGAAACGGCGCTGTTGGATGTCAACATAGCATTCGATAAATTCAAGCTCCTTCCGAAGCGAAATTTCGTTTGAACTGCAATCCACAAGCGAGATGCGCAATAGCTGGCTCAAGCGCAGTAATATGTCCTCCGCTCCGTCTGGATCCTCATGAACGAGGCCGACTGCAGCATGCAGCGTGTTGAATAGAAAGTGAGGTTGTAGTTGGCTGCGTAGCGACTCCAGCCGCGCTGCGGAGAGTTGCGTCTCGAGCCGAGCAGCGCGCAGTTGGCGATTGCGGGACTCATCGTACAGGCGATAAAACTGCGCCGCCAGGACCAGCGCCCAATAGGTCAGCAAGTAGAGCTGCACGTGCTGCACGAAGTAATGGCTGAGCGCTGCTTGGAATGATAGTCCGTGCTGCGCGCGCAGCCATCCGAGACCAGCTTCCACCAGAACCTGCATGGTGCTCAACGTGATGCCGACGGCGACATGCAATGCAATCGATCGCTGCCAGGTCTGATTGCGAATGGGATGGCGACGAGCGAACCATAGCACTACGGGGGACAATGCCCACATTAGGCATGACCATCCAACATAGTAGAGATAGGGACTTGCCGTCCGGCGCGTGGCGTCATACGCGTACCATTGGGTCGCAAACACGACAATAACCAGCACGAGACAGCCGGCTACTATCCAACGCTTCACGGGCGCCACGGGAGCAAGAGCTCTTTGCGTTGCCTCCGCCTCCATCACGTGATTGCCCTTGGTACACAATGAGCCGACATCGATCATAACAACATCCTAATCTCAATTGCGCTCGTCGGTCTTGCTTCCGCTTTCATACTACGATTCATCACTCAATAACCACGATTCATCCCACAAAAGATCCAGAATTCACGCGCCACGTGTACCGTACTTTCGTAGCTCATTCTAGGAGTTCTTGCTTTGACGCACTTTTCTCTGTCGGTTAATGCACGCGAGATCGGAGTCGATACCGACCCGCAGACTCCCCTGCTTTGGGTGCTGCGTGATGCTTTGGGACTCACGGGAACGAAATACGGCTGCGGTATGGGGCTATGCGGAGCGTGCACGGTCCACCTGGACGGAGTGGCGATTCGCTCATGTTTGATGGCTATAGCCCAAGTGGGATCAAAGACAATTACCACAATCGAGGGCCTGTCAGCAGACGCAAGTCACCCTGTGCAACGTGCCTGGATGATGGAAGTCGTACCCCAGTGTGGCTACTGTCAATCCGGGCAGATCATGCAGGCGGCCAGTCTGCTGGCCCAGACTCCGCATCCTACGGACGAGCAGATCAACGCAGCCATGAGCGGAAACATTTGTCGATGCGGAACCTACCAGAGAATTCGACGAGCGATCCAGCGGGCCTCGGCGGAGAACCGTGGGTAAGCGCGCACGCCAGATGCGTCGGCGCGAATTCCTCATAGGAAGCGCGAGTGTTCCAGCGTTTCTACTGCTGGGATTTCAGTTGCCCACATCCACCCGAGGCAGCGAGCCGATCCCGAGCGCGGCGCGCGACACATTTATGCCGAACGCTTGGCTGCGAATTACCGCCGACAATCAGATTACAATCCTCGCCGAAAAACCTGAATTAGGACAGGGCTCGTGGACCTACAGCGCCATGATGGTCGCGGAGGAACTCGAAGTGGATCCGTTGATAATTCACATCGAACAGGCGCCAACGATTACGTCGATCTACAAGGGACTGCGCACAGGCGGTAGCGGCGGAGTGGCCTCTTCATTCGCCTTGCTGCGCAAGGTTGGCGCGCAGGCACGCGAAATGCTGCGTAGCGCTGCGTCCGCGCAGTGGGGTGTGCCAAAGACAGACTGTGCGGCCCGCAACGGCACGATTGTGCACGTACCCACCAACCGCACCCTCAGTTACGGAGAACTAGCGGGGGCTGCCTCACGCTTACCCATGGGCGACGGAGAGCAGATTCCTCTCAAGCGTCCCCAGGATTTCCGCATGATTGGACGGCCGATTCCACGCGTCGATCTGCGCAGCAAGGTCACGGGAAGCGCAAGGTTCGGCATCGATATCAGAGTTCCCTCGATGCTCTACGCCGTCATCGCGCGCTGTCCGTATTTCGGCGGTCGGCTCGTTGGCTTTGATGCCTCGGTGGCCAAAGTAATGCCGGGCGTGCGCGCCGTATTTCCAATCTCGCCATTGCCTCGCCGATTCAACACGGCCGGAGGAGTGGTCGTCGTGGCTGAATCGACATGGGCCGCCATGCAAGCGAGAAAGGCGCTTATCCTCGAATGGGGGAAAGGAACAGGCACACGCGAGAGCGCGCAGACTTTGCACCGAGATGCGTTGAAAGCGGCGAATGCACCGGCGATGTTTGTCGCAGTCAATCGAGGTGACGCGCCCAGTGCTATAGGAGCGGCTGATAGGATTTTTAGCGCCTCCTACGAGTCGCCATTTCAGGCGCATGCAACCATGGAACCGATGAACACCACGGTTCACGTGCGCGACAAGGCCATCGAGGTTTGGTCACCGACCCAATTTGCCGATGAGATACAAAGAGAGATTTCTGAGCTCTCCGGATATTCGGTCGACAAGGTCATCGTCCACATGACTTTTTCCGGCGGCTCTTTCGGGCGCCGATATCAGTGGGACTATGCGGCGGAAGCATGGCAGGTCGCTAAGGAACTGAGGCAGCCGGTGCAGCTAGTGTGGACTCGCGAGGATGACATGCAACGCGATTTCTACCGTCCGTATAATTATCAACGCATGTCTGCCGGCCTCGATGCGGCGGGCGGACTTACGGCTTGGCACACACGCGTTGTGACCACGCCGATCGCCGGCACCAATCTTTACACCGACTATGTTGAATCTCCTGAGGAATTGAAAAATCCAGCCACAATCGCAGCGCTCGAATGGTATGGCGCCGACGTGGGGCCCTATTCCGTGCCTAATTGCCGGGTCGACTACGCACCCATCGACTCGGTGGTGCCGAGATCGTGGTGGCGATCCGTGTCGCAGTCCTACACTGTGTTCGGCAGGGAATGTTTTGTCGATGAATTGGCGCATTCAACTGGCCGCGATCCGTTAGAGTTTCGCTTGAGGTTGCTGGCGCAGGACGACGCCCAGGCTCGTCGGCTACGCGTGGCACTGCAACTCGCGGCCGACAAGGCCGATTGGCACAAGCCTTTGCGCGCAGGACACGGGCGGGGCATCGCTTGCCGGTCCGGCGGCGCCGTCAGCGCTCAGGTTGTAGAAGTGGAGGTGCAGCCTGACGGTAGAGTACGCGTTGCACGCGTCGTCGCCGCCATCGACTGCGGAATCGCCGTGAATCCCGACGGCGTACGCGCGATGACGGAAGGAGCGATCAACTTCGCCCTCACCGCCGTGCTCTTGGGTGAGATCACGATCAAGCATGGGCGTGTCGAGCAAAGCAATTTTCATGAGTACCGGGTGCTGCGCCTGAACGAGGCGCCCGAAATCGAAGTTCATATCGTGCCCAGCCTCGAGGAACCGGCCGGAGTGGGTGAGCTAGGGGCCATGTTGATCGGACCCGCGGTTGCGAACGCTATTTTCGCGGCGACGAATGTCCGGGTTCGACGTCTGCCGATAGATCGCAACCTGCTAAAGAGTTTACCGGACTGAGGAGACAAATAAATGCAGCGCAGGATTTTTTTAAAGGAATCTTTGACGGCCATTGCTGCTTCGGCGTGCGCGCCATTGTTTCCCTCCAAAGTGCTGGCGAGCACTCCACCGAAACACATTCTTGTGTTGGGTGGCACCAAGTTCTTGGGACCTGCGTTGGTCGAGTCGGCGATTGCGGCTGGGCACACCGTCACACTCTTCAACCGCGGAGTGACGAATCCGGATCTCTTTCCACATATTGAGAAGCTCAGAGGTTTTCGCAGCGCCTCCGCTAATGACCAAGATCTTTCCGCGCTGACCCACAGACAGTTCGATGTTGCGGTGGATGTCTGGCCGAATGATCCCGCAGTAGTCGCTTCGGCCGCAGAGTTCCTCAAGGACCGCATCGGCCACTACCTGTATGTCTCGTCTATCGCCGCTTACGATTCTAAGGAATTCGACAGAGCCGGAATCGAGGAGAATGCGCCCATGCAATCTTGGAACAGTTCGGGCCGGCCCTACAACCGTGGAAAAGCAGAAAGCGAACGACGGCTACATGGCATTGTTGGCGAAAAAACGACGATAGTACGCCCCGGGCCCATCAAGGGAACACGCGACACGACTCCGGATCTTTTGACCTGGTTAGTACGCGCCCAGGATGGCGGCCTACACATCGGCCCAGGCGACGGGGGCGACTCGGTTGAGCTTGTCGATGTGAAAGATGTGGCGCGGTTCCTCGTGCTCGCGATCGATCGCGCCCTGCCCGGTACGTTCAACTTGACGGGCAAACCCATGCGGTTCCGGGAATTCCTTGATGCCTGCAAGGCCGCGACGGGTTCTGATGCGCGCTTTGAGTGGATTCCGCTCGAATTTCTCCGTGCGCATGGTCTGGAAACAGATTCAGCGTTGAACACGTTTTCCGGAAATTTTCCGCTTTGGCGGCCTGTGGGAGCGCAGCCAGGATTATTTCTGATGAGCAGCGAGAAGGCGTTTGGCGTCGGCTGGAAAACCAGACCGTTTCGGGAGACCGCGCTGGATTGCCTATATTGTTTTCGCTCATTGCGTGAACATCTGGATTGGGACGACTATCTTACCGCGGACAAAGAGAAGCAAGTCCTCAATGCTTGGGAGCATCGCACGAAGTGAACAGTCGCAATATAAGAAAGATCGCAAAGTGCCTGACGAAATGCCGGGCGGACGAAAAGGGTCTGCGCACCGTCGCACTATTGGCCGGAACTGGAATCGGCGTACTGCAACTCAACGTTGTAGTCCTATGCAACAGAGCCGGCGGCCGAAGCGGACTGAATCAAACGCACGCTATGACCCTGGGACAGCTCGTCAGTGCCTTCGTTCAGGATCTTGATCTCGAAGCTCATCGGTTTCTTGGTAGCCATCTTTGTGTCCTCTCATTTGTGGGTGAGGGATCATCAGGCCACGGTCGATCAGTAGCTTACAAGATGTGCGGAAAGCTACTAAAACACTAGCTTTTCGCTACTAGTGTTACCCATCAACAATCCCACGGCCTGCGAGATGGCGATATCTGCCCTTTCATCTTCGCCCAAGACTCGACGCACCGAACCAATTTCGACATCAGGGCACACAATTTCAAATTCACAGTTGTCCAGCTTCAGAACGCTAGTGTCCCGCCTCGCAATTCCGGTGACCACTATCGGGTAGCTGTCAATCTTGTGGTGCCGATAGTGCTCGGGCAATTCTGCCAGGCTTCGCAGTCTTCCATCTCCATCATTTCGAAGCGCACGATCAGCGCAAATATGCTGGCCTAGTACGTTGATAGATTGAACAAGCGTGCCGCGTCGGGCCATTTCGTGCCGCCTCGATGCCATCGCAGGATGGCGGCGTGCCTATCGGTTCCTTGCCTGCCTCGGCTCGGCTTGACTTCGCGTCGGGGCGACTCCGCTCGCGCCCGTGACTGATGAGACCAACGGTCTACTCTCGAGATGAGGCTACCGCGGATGTAGCAGGCACTCCCAATGTCGGCCCATGCGTGCTTCTGTGCGTGGCGCTCGCAGTGCAATTCGCTGGCGCGGCTGACGCAGTATCGTGTTGACTAGGGAGCAGAGAGTTAAGAGTCTTCCGAGAGATCAATGTAGCCGTCGGGAGACGGGCCCATGTACCGGCAATTGCGCGCTGGCAGTGGGACCGAGTGATCGGCAGCTCGGTGTCGACTGCGACGAACGATCGCAGTTTAGCGGTGGATATAAGCGTTCGCCCGGTACTTTGACTCGTCGTCAGCGTAGGATTTCTCCCCGCCACTAACCGCAAACTTTTCACCCGGCAACGCGTCCCTCCATTCAACGGCTATTACGGCTACTACCAGATCGGGACACGCGGAAATCGCCGATGGAGGGCTTGATCGAAGCCCACTGCGCGCCCTGCTGCCGTTACCAGAACGATGACGGACAACACCAAATCGGCGGTGTCGATCCCTGGGATACCGATAACAGACGATTTGGCAAAAAAATAGTTAAGCAGCATAAAAATCGACACGACGGCGGCAAGCCGGGTCGTCAAGCCCAGTAGCATTGCAACTCCGACGTAAATCTCGCCAATCAATACGAGATTGGTGAACAGTCCCAGATGAGGCAGTACAACTTCAGAGAGAAACGGCCGGTACCAGAAGCGGCCGCGCTCTGACCAGCTCGTAATCAGCTGTTGCATTTCTCCCGCCGTGCCGTTGCCATGGTCGCTAAGGAGATAAGTCGCTGCGAGGTATAGGCGCGTTACGACCAGCAGCCACGCCGGCATCGGTCTGGCGTCCATGAGTTTTGCAGGGTGTGTGTCCATAGTCGATTCAGCATCCAATGAAGAATCATTCGTCGCAGTCGATGGAAGCACTATGCCGCCAACCATTTCTTAGGGTCTGCATCAAAGCGTGCCTTGTGGGACGGCAAGCAGAAATAATATTGTTCGCCACGATAAACCGTGAACGGCGCCGACTTTGGATCGACTACCATTGCGCAAACCGTACATACCGTCTGTCCGGGACTAACGTTCTGCTGCGCATAAATGCGATTCGAGTCAGCGTCCAGCCATCCCTGACCTTGATATTCCATTCGGAAAGCGGTCTGTGTTGCGACCTCGCGCCCGAAGTAGCGCTCAACGACGCGCAATGCCAAGTCGATGCCGGAAGACAGGCCGCCGCTGCTCGCGATTTTTCCATCCTCGACGAACCTGGCACCGCGCTTCACGCTAATGTCGGGGTTGTCCATCGCGAGTACTCGATACGAATCGTGATGCGTCGTCGCGGATCTGCCGGCGAGCAGTCCGGTCGCTGCCAGGACGAACGCTCCAGTGCATACCGACATGGTGATGTCCGTGGTCTTGCTAGCATTGCGAATCCAATCCAATAGAGGTTTGCCGGCGTCCCTTTGTGCCGGAATGACGATGATTTTGGGTGCCGGCGAGGTGTCGATGGAGTAGTTGGGCACGATCATCAGGCCACTGCTCGCTCTGACCGGCTCGAGGGTTTCCGCCACAGTATAGAGATCAAAGGGAGCTTCCTTGCGGCCGGCGACGTTGACGTCCTGAAATACCTCCCATGGCCCGGCGAAATCGATCACCACCGCGCCCTTGGACAGGACAAATGCCACTGGAATCGTGCCCGCAGCGGGCGGTGTCAGCGGTGCGGAGGTCGCCGAGCCCAACGCAACGCCAGTTGAACTAATCCATGCACTGATTCCGCCGAGCGCGGCCGAGCGCTCCAATAACTCTCTGCGGTTCATGTTTCAACTCCTAACTGCAGCGCTCTCAGCGATGTAACTGTTTCTGATCATCGGACGACACAGTGCGCCGCGACAATACCGTTCGCTGCAGCAGAGGGACCGTTGGCTGCAACGCGATGATCAATCAAGGTGGAAACGACGAGAGCGGAGTGCAGCACCGCGCAAACATTCATAGGTCGTAACGAAGCTTTCATTAGTACAAGAAACCTCGGAGCAATCCGTTCCAGAATGATGAGTGTGTGTGTCATTGGATGGCCCTAGGTGAGTAACGATACCAAAGGCGCCCACGAAATCTGGGATGCGGTCAAAATGCGCGGGATACGATTGAACTGACCATACCTTAGTCATTACTGGGATGGCGGGTGGCACAACGTGCAGTGCGTACGCCGGCGGGTGATTGACCCAAGGCACATTAGGAGCTGTACCGCTCGCCCTTCACGTGGTTGAAGGATATTTCGGCCGCGATGTATTGACGGCCGCTGCTTATCGAATGGAGTATCAGGGCGAGGGGTGGAAAGATGCCAACTCGAACAGCGCCTACGCCAAATAGTCGATTCTTATGTTTCGACACGCAACAAGCATCGAGCAATTCTGGTGGGTAGGCGCGCATTGCGCGACGCTATTAACAATGGGCCATCGATGAACGCGGATGAATCGCATGGATAAAGATGGCCAGCTAGCTCGTTAAATGGGGATCGGTAAAGCAGCTTTTTATCGACGATGTTCAAATTCATGTAGACCCCTCGGCGCGAAAGCTAGCGCGGGATACGCACTACCGGGAGATCAAATGTTAAATCGTACTTTTCAGTTGCTGCTGGCTGGCTTGCTGATGGCCGGCACACTATGGGCCGCCGACAATCCCTTCGTTGGAAAATGGAAAGTGGACCCGTCCAAGAGCATGCTCATCGACGAAATAAAGCTCGAGGCCGCGGGGGCAAACAGATACGCGTTCACCTATGGGCCCGGGCAAACGGACACGGTCGTGGCCGATGGGAGTGACCAGCCCGCTTTAGGCGGAACCACCCTTTCGATCACGGTGAAAGGACCCAACAGCTGGGAGGTCATCCGCAAGATGAAGGGTCGCACGCTTCTCACAGCGCATTGGACACTTTCCGAAGATGGCAAGACGCCGAACGACGCCTTCACGCAATATTGCCGGACGGTCTGACGTTATTCTCGCAACCTTTGCCCAACGGTTCGACCTTGGTGTTGCCCTATGTGTACGAGCGGACCGCTGGAACTTCGGGTTTTCTTGGCACGTGGGACAGCCAGAGCGCGAAAGTAAAGGCAGGGATCGATCTGCAGGTCCAGCCTTACGAGGGTGACGGCCTGTCATTTAAACGATCCGATGAAGAAATGACTAAGGTAGTGAAGTTAGATGGGAACGATCATCCGGATCTCGATGCGCACGGGGTGGATAAAGGCGCCGCATATTCGGGCCGCAGGGTGAATGAGCACAGTCTGGAAATCACAGAGAAATCCAAAGGCAATATTACGGGCACCAAGCAGATCCAGCTTTCTAGAGATCTTAAGACTTTGACGGTGACAGTGCGCCTGGTCGGTCAAAGCAAGCCTGAGAGCATCCTTGTGTACAACCGGGAATAGCCGCGCGAGCTCGCTTCTGCGTCGCGAAGCGTGATTCAAGTGCCAATTTCGACTTGTGTACTGCGCCCCACTCCAGACGCGTGCGACTTCTCGTCAGAGTCAGATCGAAGAGCTTGAATTGAGCGCTGGATAGTCCGTGTATCCCGCAGATCCAGCCGTGTAAAACGTAGCTGGATCGGGACTGTTAAGCGGGGCACCTTGGTGGAAACGTTCCACCAGATCGGGATTGGCAAGAAACGGTCTGCCGAAGGCAATCAGGTCTGACTCCCCTGCATCGAGTGCCGCAGCGCCCGTGGCCGCATCGTAGCTTCCGTTGAGAATAAACGATCCTTTGAAGATAGCACGCATCTGCGGGGCAATTGGCATCGTCGCTGGCCTTGACTGGTCGTGCCGAACGCTTTCGACAACGTGTAGGTATGCCAGGCCAAAACGGCTGAGCTCTTTTGTCGCCTCCACAAACGTGCGGGCAGGATCGCCGTCACTCATGCTATTGATGTCACTCGTTGGCGAAAGTCGTACTCCCACTCTGCCGGCTGACCAGGCGCGCGCGACCGCCTCTGTAACTTCCAACAGGAATCGCAGTCGATTCGGCACGCTGCCACCGTACTTATCCGTCCTCAAATTGGAACCGTCCCGAATGAACTGGTCGATGAGATAACCATAGGCGGCGTGAATCTCCACGCCGTCGAAGCCGGCCTCACGCGCCAACTGGGTGGCGCGCACATAGTCGCGGACGGTGCCGGATATTTCCTGCTGAGTCATTTGGCGCGGGATCACGTATGGCTTCTTTCCTAAGGGCGTGTGCACATTTCCGTAGGCCATCACCGCGGATGGCCCGATCGGCAATTTTTCTCCCAGGAAATCCGGGTGTGAAACCCGACCTGTATGCCACAGTTGAAGGAAGATCCGTCCTCCGCGCTGGTGGACTGCATCGGTTACTTTTTTCCAACCCAGCGCATGGGCCTGCGTGTATATGCCAGGCGATCCAATCCAGCCATAACCCTGCTCGGAAATCGCCGTCCCTTCCGTCACGATCAATCCCGCGCCCGCCCGTTGTGCGTAATAGTCAGCCATCAATGCGGTGGCCGTCCGTTGCTCTCCGGCACGGCCACGGGTCATTGGCGCCATTATCATGCGGTTAGCGAGGGTAAGCTCGCCCATTGCCGCTGGCTTGAACAACGGTGTGGCGGCAACAGTCGCGCGCACCGTTCTTTCTCCGGCAAACGCGAGGGCCGTCAGGGAACTCAACACAGTTCGCGTAAAGGTTCGTCGCGAAAACATCTCGTTGCTCCTTACCAGGACTATTGCCAAAATCGTCGAGATCCAGCAATCAATGCCGGCGCCGCTCCCCTCTGGGCACCGATCGCCAATCAAGCCCCGCCAGAATCGATCTCATTCTCGTTCGCGCGGCACCACTTCGGTATCTGAACAGGGAACGATCGTCTTGGCCGCACAAACAATGACAAAAATCCCAGAAGATTTTCTGCGCCTATTTCAATGCTTTCTCTATCAATGCAGCGACCTGCGCCCAGGGCACGGGGCCCTGATGCATAGCAAATACCGTGGTCACCGCGAGATTCTCCCGTTTCACTTCCTCCATCACTTCGCGCATTAATTCCGGATCATACAAAGAACCATCGCTGTTGAGAGCCAAGGTATCGCTGGCATAGAGCAATTGATGATCCGGGAAATACACCATGTATTGCCGTTCGGTGGAGGCACCGCGCAAGGGATAGAGCTCCATAAGATTTGCGCCGGTTCCCACTTGGATTTTGTGCGACACGATGCGCCACTGGGGAGGCCGGGCAGATTGCGCGAGCAGGTCGGGATGTAGATGACGAGGCGAGGCAACCAGCCGCTCCAGAAGTGGTTTGTTCAAATCGAGTATGTAAACCGGCAATCCCAGCGCGACGACCTGGCGCACGCCGCCAACATGAGGCCAGGAGTCGGACGTCGACAGCACGGCCTTTAGGTTCACGCCAGGATTTTGCGCCTTGGCTTTGTCGATGATTCCGCCGATGTATGTGCCAGAAAGCGGCGATTCCGGCTGCTCCACTTGATACCGAGCGACATCAATTCCAGATGCTCCGGGACCCGCGAGCGTTGTTATAGCGGCAATGGAAGGATCTTTTGCCCCGACCATCGGGGCGATCAATCCTCCTTCGCTGTTGCCAACGGGCATGATCCGCTTTGGATCAATGCCGGGCTGCGTGCGCAGCCAGGCGACCTCGGTCCGCACGTCATCGGCTTTAGCGAAGCTTGTGAACTTTGCATTATCTGTAACATCCTGCGCCACATTCTGGCTTGTCCACGCCGGGTGTCGAAACATAGGAATTGCTATTTGGCGTAGACGCTATTCGAGTTGGCGTCTTTCCACCCCTCGCCCTGATACTCCATTCGATAGGCGGTGGCCGTCGCTACTTCGCGGCCAAAATATCGTTCAACCACATGAAGGGCGAGGTCGATACCAGAGGAGAGCCCGCCAGAAGATGCCAAGTTGCCGTCTTCTACAAATCTGGCGCCACGCTTCATCTGAATATTCGGGTACTTCTCTGACAACCTGGCGTATGCATTGTGGTGAGTGGTCGCCGCCTTTCCGGTCAACAGTCCGGTATCGGCTAAAACTTGCATGCCCGTACAGATCGACATTGTCAGGTCGGTACTCTTGGTAATCCTGCGAATGTAGTCCAGCATCGCCGGAGTTTGCCCTCGCTGAGCCGGAATTACGGCGAGTTTCGGTGCCGGAGCGCTTTCAAAGGTGTAGTCAGGAATGATGTGCAAGCCTGCGCTCGCGCGAATTGGATTCGTCGTTTCCGCAACGGTGTATAAGTCGAACAACGCTTCTCTGGTACCGGGCTTGTTCGTGTCCTGAAAAACTTCCCAAGGGCCGCAAAAATCAATCACGACCGCGCCCTCGGAGATGATGAAGGCGACGGGAATGACCCCGTCTTTCGGAGGCGTAAGTGGTTTCATCGCAGACGCCTGCGCATTCGCCGCGCCATCTTGGCTAGTTGGACCACCAATCGCTCCGACGGGAACCGTAGCCGCGGCTAGGAAGGCCTCCGATTTGCCTAAGAAATCTCTTCTATTCATGTCAGCTTGTCCTTTTCTGCATTGCGGAATCTCACGCCCAGCCGCCTGGGCTGCAGGCGAACATCAACCGGTGGTTGGATCGTGCTGCTGGTTGTCACGATTGATTAACTCCGGATTTATCGCGCGACCTTCCAGGTTTGGCCAAGCGGTCACTCGACCCTGAGGAATCAGAGCCGCGGCCGGCTGGGGACCTAGGAGCCAACCTTGTGGCAAACGGTCCCTCTGTGGACCACGACTCCGGTCGCGAGTTGTGCAAGATCAAAGTTAGATTTATGTCGATCTTGTCACGCGCGGTAGTATCTATATTCTCATCGAGGGGCAAGTATCCGACGACTCCAGGTTCTCCGACATTAACCGCAACATTCCATTTATCGCGGACTTCTTCAGCGGATTTCGCGCGCTCCCAGAAGCTAAGCTCAGCAACCAACCCTTTATAGTCTTCGTACTGAGTGAAGTAGTAGCCCCAGGCGGTCATGACTTCGCTCCCCCAGCACCACCCGCCGACGTAGTTTGGATTTCTAGGGTGCGGGAGCTTGTCCCAGAACTGCCGCATGTTGACGCGCATGGGAATAACTTGCTTGGCGATCAAAATCCCGTCTATCCACAGCTCCAGCTGTGCCTTCGACTCCATCACCCACCGGCGAACGCATTGCACGTTGTGCCACTTGCCATCAAGTAACGAAGGTGTGGTCGAAGCGGGATAAGCTTGAACCGACCACACTTTACCAACCGGAACGGCGTCAGCGTCGTCGGCAAACATCCAGCGTAAGCGTCCACCACCGTAGAATTGGAGGCTAAATGTGCCTTCGCGCGTATTGTTGGGGAAGAAGCCGTCAGGACGTGTATGCCCATCGAGCAGAAAGTTACCTGCAAACCACCAAGTCGGAGCGCCATACGGGCGTTCGTCTTGAACCGTCCAATTCGTGAGCTGTCCCAGCGTCCCGCGGTCTGTAGGGCCTACTGGGAAATCATTGTCAGGTTTAATCCACAGTTCAAACGTAAATTCCCCTTGGCCGAATGACGGGGGTACGCTCTTCAGGTCCGCAAAATCAAACGTCCCCGGCTGGCTCTTCAGAAACCGAATCGACGCGAACGTATCCACAGCATTCAGAAGTAGGCACATAAAAAGAAGAAACTTTCCTCTCGCCCTACGTCTGTCAAGTTTCCGGCGTGCACGGATGACACCGTTGGTAACCGACGGCATCATTTCCGAGCGTACCTTCATATGGGGTTCCGCAGCAGCCTGCATGCGGCGGCGGTCTTCAAGAGCGGCAACAGATGCCCGGTCTGGTCGGCATGTCAGTTCTGCGAAAGGCCGCAGCGAACATCGCAGCGCGAATCGCAAGAAGCGAGCATAAGCGAACCAATCTAATCAGACCATGAAACTTCGGCGACCCCCATGTTCCAATGACCCAAAGAGCCGCGGCTCGCAGAATGTGCATTGAGATGTCAAGAGAGTGATCCCGCCCCGCGCTTTTGTATGGCCGCGCCCACTGTGACCTCGGATCATTGTATAGACGCGCGACGGAAAGCGTCATGATTCTATTTGCCAGAGGCCGGAGGTGGCAGCGGTGGGACCTTCAGTTCCCACAAAACGTTTACGATCTTCCACTGACCGTCGAATTGGACTTCTTCAAGGTAGTCGATCCAACCGGAGGCCACGATCTTCACGACAGCGGCGTTATTGAATCGGTCGAGTATCGTGATGTCCTTTTGTTGCTGCTCTTTCGGGGTATTCTTCCCACCACCGGCGCGTGTCGACTGTACCAAGGTCATTGCGCTCATTTGGTTTAACCGGCTGTGTCCTCGGCTATCGAGCGAGACCATCCGCTTTGCCAGTTCTGGGTGAAGTGCGCGCTCCATTCGGATGGCATCACCCTCATACCATCCCTCTATGTAGTCCATAGCGGTTTGTTTTATCGCCGTGTCGTCGGAAACAGGAATCGGTGGGGACTGGGCCGCTACAGTCTGGAGTAGTGCAGGCAAAAACATGCTCGCAACTGCCCATTTTAAAGGTCCCCGCGAAAACTTGCGTTTTGGTGGTATCCGAAAATTCATTAGCGTTTCCGTTCCTGAATTAGTTGGTATCGCTATGCGCCTAAGCTGTCCAAATGACATACACCAATATCATCTTGAACGGATTGCTTGGACCTTTCTTGTACCAATGCAAGTCGGTTTCGGTAACTTGGTAAGGGGTTGGTCGGCTTTTCTATATTGTGCATTCGCGGAGAGCGTCCGCCCCCGCCCGTTTGCTGCAGCCAGTCGGTGATTCACTGCATTGCCGCGCCGGCCTTGGCGCCAGCGAGTACGATCGCAAATCTATGGAAACCGCCAATCGCCAAAATGCATATGGCTGGCTGTGGATCGCCGGCCTGTGGGCGGCTCTCGGAATCCTGGAGGCCACCCAGAACGTATTCGCGATGCGCCACGTGGGCATGCACCACTCGTGGATAAAGCTGTTCATCGTTCTGACATTTGATTGGCTGCCTTGGGCTCTGGCCACGCCCATCGTCATTGTCATGGCCCGCCGATCTCCGCCGGCCTGGAGGTCGCCGCGGACCTGGCTGATGCACATCGGCTTGATTGCTGCCATAGACTTCGTGGCATCCGCTTGGGCGTCGATGCTCGACGTGACGATGCAGCCGTGGTTGCCGGATTTTCACATCAATCATTTCCTGGTGGCCTGGCGGCTGAAAATCGCCGGAGGCCTCGTGCCGACCCTGATTTTATACAGTGCCACTTTGGCAATAACGTACGTGCTCGATTCGAAAGCGAGGGCTGCAGCGCAGAAAACCGACACGGCGCGCCTCAATGAGCAGTTGTCCTATGCTCAGTTGAATGCCCTGCAGCGGCAGGTCGAACCGCATTTCGTTTTTAACGCGCTAAATTCCATCGCCAGGCTGGTGCGCGAGCAGAAAAACGATGCGTCGGTGAGCATGATCGTAGCGCTCGCCGATTTTCTAAGAAGAGTCGCGGGCAGCTCCCACGATCCAGGCGTAGCTCACACAGGAAGTGAAGGGACGCGTAATTCGAATCAACCATAGTCAGGAGCGCGGGCAAGCATGTACCCAAAACGCACGCCGCCGGAAGGCGCTTTGGCGTAACTGAGCGTGGCAAGCGGGCGTGGCAAGCGGATCGTGCCATCGGCGTGATCACGACTGACCTGAATGATCTTAGCGAGGCCATCATGAAAAGCAATTAAAAATGGCTTCGCGACCGATGCCAAAAAGAAGGTGCGCGCTTGTTTCGTCCAGCCACGCTGGCTGAATCTCGCTGCGGTGGAATTCCATGCGGACGCGTTCCATCGGCCAATCATAAGCGACGGCAAGCCGGAAGTGCGTGGAGACGCTACTGGAAGCCGCAGCCAGAACATCGCTTGCATTTGGACGGAAGATTCCAGGTTGCAGCGAACGGTCGATTTGCCGCAGCGAACGGTATTGCTGCCGCATGAGTGGCCGCCGATCATGGGATATAGTAATGGATCGGAGACTGAACACCACGATATGACAAACTCCAATATTATCTTGAGCCGATTTCTTCGACCTTTCTTGTACCAATGCAAGCCGGTTTCGATAACCTGGTACGAGGTTGGTTTTTCTAAATCGTGAACCTGAGGAGGGCGAATGACCGTGCAGCTAGCGGGGTTCAATTCCTCGGGACAACGGCTCGTGACAGATTGGGAGTATTGTCGGCTCGCGCTGAGTGATGTTTGCTACGCTCCCGGTTTGAACCTCGCAAGCCACGCACACGAGCGCGGCAAAATTTGCCTGGTGGTCCAGGGCAAGTACCACGAGCGGATCGGCCGTCAAACTATCCACTATAGGCCGTTTGACTGTGTCTATCATCCACCGGGTATTGATCATACGCATGGTGTAGGCGAAAACGGCATGCGTGCATTAAGCCTCTCCTTCGACAGGGGCTTGTTTGATGGGATCGACACACGCGGCGTAGATCTGACGCACTTGCGCGACCTGACGGGGACCCATCAAGTCTGGCGGATTCTTCGGCTCTTCGCCGCAAGCCGGTCTTTATTGCCGATCGAGATCGAAGCTGCGACGGTCAGCATTATCACGGAGATCGTTTCCGCTCCCAGGGAGATTCCAAGGTCTCTTCTATCCTTACGCGCAGCCCGTGATTTCATTACCGAGAACTATCGTTCCAACTTGACGTTGGCCGAGGTGGCACAAGCAGTCGATCTGCATCCTGTCTACCTTGGGCAACTCTTTACCAGAAAGGTGCGGCAAACTTTAGGCGACTTTGTGAATGACCTGCGAGTACGGGCCGCAGCAGAAGCTCTTTCGTGCGGTTCCATACCATTAGCTGAAATCGCCGTTGCAAACGGGTTTTATGACCAAAGTCACTTCAGCCGCGTTTTTAGACGCAAGGTCGGGGTATCACCTGGCGCTTTTAGACGGCGCTATCAAGTACCGATCACAGGATCTCCGGAATCATCGCATCCGTTTTAGAGCACGGGCCACGAGCTACGGCGATCGAGACGAAACTTGTCTTTTGGTTGTGCCGGGGGCCTTCATTCATGAGGTTCCAACAGGGTGGTCTTCTGGCCGCCAGTGCGTTTTTGTTTGCTCCCTGTGTCGCTCAACAAATGCCACAGAACCAGCCACCAGCGTGGAGCGCCCAACCTGATGTCGCCGCATTCCAGAGGCTTGAGACTGGGCGACTAGCGGGGCGCAACGATCCCTCGATCAGCTACTGGCTGTCCCAGGTGCAAGAACTGTGAAGAACACGCTCGTTCTTTATGACGATCTAATCCGGCAATTGAACGCAGCCGCCGACTTAGCGGACGTTGTGGAGAAGTTGCACCCGGACAAAAGCTCTCGTGATATCGCCACACACATGAAGGCAAAAAGCAATGGCGCGGAACTGCACTTTCGTTAGATCCGGCCGTTTATCGCGCACTCGCCGGCATGGATGTGCGAGACGCCGATTCAGCTACCCGTTATTACGTGCAGCGTGAGCTGCTGGAATAACGGAGTAGACAAAGATGACGTAGCTCGAGGCACGCTAAAGAAGCTCTACGACCAACTCGGTCGGGATCAGCCCATGTTCCAACGCAATATCACCGATGATGAAAGTGTCGTCGAAGCTGCGCCTGACGAATTGGACGGCCTGCCGCAGGACTACATCGATCATCACAAATCCGGGGCCGACGGCAGCATTCGAATCAATGCCCACGTAAAGGACCCCCGATATCATTGTTTTAATGCATGGAGTCCTTGGGCGATCCTTCTTCCGGGCTCCTTAAGAATCAAAACGAGGAGGCAAACGATTTCCACATCACCAAACTGAAATATTTAGCAGACGTTGACGCCCATGGCGGGCGTGGGAACCTGGAGGGGAAGAAGGATTAGGATGCCGAGGCATGCCCGGCATGGGTTTGGAACGTCTGTCAATGTCTGTCGGTTGACAGATGCTGACCCCCACAAGCTTCTCGCCGAATTGATCAACTGACGCACGTATCGATTCATTTTCATCGATTCTCGCAGGTGACTCTTGCGCATTTGTCGTGCAAACTATTTCTTAAGTGACAACTTAACCCTAAACGACCGGAACATTTTCCTAAAGGTCGTTTATGAAACCCGCCGAGTCTTTGCCTGCACAGCACGCAATTGGGCGTGCATCTAAAAACGTTTCTCTGTCTCCTTGGGTCAATGAGCGGTTCCCGGCCTTGGAACAGATCCTCTCCGCTCGCGATGTCGCGCGCCTGACACGCCGACCTTGCTGGATAGTTTTGAGTCTCGCCCTGTTCGGCCGATTCCCGCGAAAGCGGCGGTTCCACGGCCACGGCATCGGCTGGCTGCGATCCGATGTCGTTCACTGGTTGACTCGCGATCTGCGGACCTTGCGATGCAATGCGCACGCTGCGGCGGCTTTGAGCCCCAGCGGCATCAAGCAGATGTCGCTGCCTTTTTGGCGCTCGCGGGTCCGCACACAGAGGCGACGGCGATGAGCCGCGTCGCACATGACAGCCACAGACCGCTTGGCGAGACGACTTCTAACAAGATCTCGCGATGAGCGGCAAAGAGAGTTCATCGAATAAGGTGGGGCGGCCGATGCGAGTGCACGCGGCGCGCGCCTCTGTTCCGCCGCGCTTCATGCGACTGCGCGACGCGCCATCCTATCTTGGAATGGACAAAAACCGCTTCAATCGCGACGTGCGCCCTTTGCTGTGTGCCATTCCGATCGGCGTGCAAGGTGTCGCCTTTGATCGCGTTGACCTGGACACCTGGGCGGACCAATATAGGAACCGCAACGGGCGTCCCGCCGCTCAACCTGAAAGGGGAAAGCTATGGGAAACCAAAGAACGTCGGGTCTCACCAAACGTGGTGGTACCTGGCACATCGACAAGCAGTTCCGAGGAGCACGCATTTGCGAAAGCACTGGAACAGGCGACCTCGCGCAGGCCCAAGAATATCTTGCGAAGCGGGTAACCGAACTTCGCGAGGTAAATGTCTACGGCACGCGGGAGCTGCGCTCGTTCCGGGTCGCCGCGACGAAGTATCTGCAGGATTACAGTCACAAGAAACGCATCAAGGACGATGCGCTGCACTTAAAACAACTCGATCCCTTCATCGGGGGCTTAAAGTTGAAACAAGTGCACATGGGGCAGTCTGCAGGATTTCATCGCTAAGCGACGGCGCGATGGCGTTAAAACAAAAACCCTGAACTTGGCGCTCGGCGTCGTGCGCAAGGTTTTAAATCTGGCGTCATCCGAGTGGATAGATCGATCCGGTAAGACTTGGCTGGATACGGCAGCGAAAATCAAGCTGTTTGCAGTCAAAGATGCCAGGCCGCCCTACCCGCTCACGCGCGAGGAACAGGCGCTCTTGTTTCAAGAGTTGCCCGACCACGTCGCGCGAATGGTGTTGTTCAAAGTCAATACGGGCTTGAGGGAAAAGGAAGTTTGCGGGCTGAAGTGGGAGTATGAGGTGAAAGTGCCGGAGCTCGAGACGTCGGTATTCGTCATTCCGGGTGAGCGCATCAAAAATGGCGAGGAACGCCTCGTCGTGCTCAACCGGGTCGCGAAGTCCGTCGTCGAGAGTTTACGAGGCTTGCATGCGGTGAATGTCTTCGTGCGCATACCGGGCAAGGACGCGGCGGCTTGACCGCTGGCCAAGATCTACAACACGGCTTGGAAGGCGGCGCGCGAGCGGGCGGCCGACGCTTGGGAGAAGGAGCATCAGGAACCGGCGCCTACCGGGTTTCGAAACATTCGTGTCCACGATCTCAAACACACATTCGGTCGCAGACTTCGGGCGGCGGGTGTGACGTTCGAGGATCGTCAGGATCTACTGGGTCATCGCAGTGGTCGAATCACGACGCACTACTCCCAGGCGGAACTGACGAACTTGATCGAGGCCGCGGAAAAGGTGTGCGATACCGATTCCCGCAAAAGTCCCGCAACCACCTGGCTTCGACGCAAGGCCGGGTAAGGATCGGAGCGGCAAGTGGTTGATCGAGCGAACGAAAATTGGCGCGCCCGGAGAGATTCGAACTCCCGGCTAACTTATTGTTGTATATAAATAAATATTTTATACATTCCCTGCACATTGCCTGCACAGGTATGTAAAATCAAGACGTTGACGGCCTGATCTTCACAGATCCTGCACAGAAACGGAGTTCGACATGGCATTCCTCACCGACGTCACCAAGCTCAAGGACGACCTGATCGTTTTCCGGCGCGGCGACGTCCAGCACCGCAAATGGTATTGCCGCATGAAGGTCCCCGGGGTGGACCGCTACAAGACCGTCGCTCTGAAAATCGAGAGCCTGCGAGAAGCACAAGACAAGGCGTTCGAACACTACGCCGACCTCCGCTTCCGGCTAAAGCACAACGTTCCAATCTTCGGGAAGACCTTCGAAGAGGTTGCGCTCAAATATTCCGACGAGCTCAAGACAGGGATCGAGCTCGGACGCATTACGGCCGCCTACTGGAAGGTGGTCGATGCGTATATCCGCAACCATCTCATCGAGTACTGCGGCAAGATCCAGATCGCCCATATGGGTGAAGAGAAATGGAAGGAATACCCCCTCTGGCGCAAGCGCACCGGCAAGGGCGCGCGCGACGAGCCGGTGCAGGACGGCACCATCCGCCATGAACTGATTACCTTCCGCGCCATTCTGCGCTATGCGGCCGACAAGAATCTCCTGCCGAACAGCAGTGTCCCCAAAGGGAAAGTCCTGCACTCCAAGGCGCGCCGAGAAGCCTTCACCCCGCAGGAGTACCGCCACCTGCATACCTACGCGCGAAAGTGGGTCAGCCAGGCGCAGAACGAGGAAAAGAAGTGGTACCGCATCATCGTCTACAACTTCATTCTCATCATGGCCAACACCGGTATGCGCACGATCGAGGCCCGGAATCTGCGCTGGCGCGACGTGGACGCGCGCATCGACAAACAAGGGCGCCAATTCTGCTGTCTCAACGTGCGCGGTAAGAACAAATACCGCGAACTCGTCGCCCCGCAGAGCGTCGCAACGTACTTCGAGCGCATCAAAGAAATCAGCAAGGCCACAGGACCCGATGATCCGGTCTTCTCCACCCTCGAGGGGAAGTCGTCCAGCACCCTTTTCTCGAAGAGGATCCGAGACATCCTGACCGGCTCCAAACTGCTGTACGGTTCGTCCAAGATCCCACGTTCATCTTATTGCCTGCGCCACACCTACGCCACGTTCCGGCTCATGGAAGGCGTTGACGTGTACTTCCTGGCCAAGCAAATGGGCACATCCGTCCGCATGATTGAAGACCACTACGGCCACATCACCCCGTCAAAGAACGCCGATCTGATCCTGCAGGGCATACCGGGCTGGGAGCCCGCCAAACAAAGTTCCGCCGCCGGTTCTGAAGTCAGCGTGAACGCTGACGGCGGCGGAACATCCTTGGCAAAATCCCGGCCTCAGAAGCGCTGAAGCGCGTTCCGGCTCCGCGGCGAGCGTCGCCGCTCCAGACTCTTCGCGAAAGAACGTTCTTTGCATACGCCCCGCTGAAGCGGCGGTTTTGGTGTGCGCAGTCTTCTCGCAACCCATATGACATCGCCCGGCCCCGCACGCGGGGAGACGCCCAGAGCCAATAGCTTTTGCCCCTTCAGGAACGGACAACCGCACATCTTTGACTCCCGATCCGGCCCAGGCATATGATGAAGGGAAACCTCAGGGATTCGCATGGAAGCGTGGTTGCGCCCCCGCCGGATGTTATGGAATCGGCGGCGATATTTAAGGAAAAAATGCAATGAGTGGCGTGGCTCCGAATGGGCTCGTGGCCTTCTGCTCCCCTAACTTAATTCTCGGGACCGTGCGTCTCGCATCATGAGAATTTTTATCAGTTCCATAATTAGCGGATTTGGCCCGTTCCGATCTCGGGCGAAGTCTGCGATCGAGACTCTAAGGCACACGGCAGTAATGGCTGAGGATTTCGCCGCACAGCCCCAGTCTCCTCAAATCTCATGCCTCAAAGGCGTCCGAGAAGCAGACCTCGTGGTGCTGATCTTGGGATCGAAATATGGTGCCACACAAGGCACATCCCGCGTGTCTCCAACCCACGAAGAATACTTGGAAGCTCGCGGCAAGAAGCCGATCCTCGCCTTTGTCCAGAACGGCGCGACATTCGACGAAAAGCAGGCCGCATTGGTGGCCGATGTACAAGGTTGGCAAAGCGGCTTATTCAGGGCTGGATTTGACGACGCAGACGATCTGCAGGCCCAAATTATTCGTGCGATTCATGAACACCAATTGGCGAATGCCGCAGCACCCCTCGATCTAAAACAGTTGGAGGAGAATGCACGGCAGCTGGTCGCGGAAGAGTCGCGCCGCCAAAGTAGTGGCGGACCTTTTTTAAAGCTGGCGGTCGTTGGTGGGCCGATTCAACAGGTATTGCGTCCAGCTCGCCTCGAGGACAATTCATTGAAGGAGGCGCTGCAGCAGCATGCCCTGTTCGGCGAGCATCGACTCTTTAATATCGCCGACGGCGTTGACGACGGCATCGATGACGGGGACCTGTTTTTGGCGCAAAAAAATGGCGCTCGGATTCAGCTCAATGAGCGGGGGTTTTTGGTATTTCGTCAGCCCATCGTAAATCAGTCGAGATCTCGCGACCGTTCAGGGTTCATGTTGGCCATCATCGAAGAGACAGTGCTGGAGCAGTTCAATAGAGTCATCGGTTATGCCTCCTGGGTCCTTGAGCATATTGATGCTACTCAACGCTTAACGCATATTGCCATTGCGGCAGCCATCGAAGGCTCCGATCATTTGGGATGGCGAACACAAGCAGAGCAGGACGCCAGCCCTAATTCGGGACAGATCCGCTACAACAGAGACGAAGCACGATCGGTTTGTGTGAACCGGCCGCGAGCAGCGCTTCGCTTTAATCGAGCAGACTTAGCCGAAGATTTGATGGTTCCATTGAGGCGTCAATACAAGGACTAAACTAGCTATAAGGACAACGCTATGACGAAACTCGTGCGATATCACTGCAAGGAATGCGGAAATAATTTCGAAACGGCCATTTTCACAGAACGCGAAGTGCAAGAGGCGATAAAGGAGAAGCGGCCTCATTTTCCAGTCTGTTGTCCCAGATGTAGGAGCCAAAATCTACAGCAACTATGAGCGTCAGCGATGGCCACCTGAACGGCCTGCCAAGGAGCGGATTCTAGCGCCATTGGGAACTTACATTCTCAGAGACCGTCGATGCGTCGGCACGTGCCGCGGCGGAGCCGTTTCCGAGCGCACGGGCACAGCTCATAAAATGCGGGATTCGTAGCCGTCGTTTCAACATTTTTTGCTGCGCATTCCTCGGGTTGACCTGCAGCAATGAGGGTTCGTCCATGGACAGCCAGTGTAACGCCAGCCCGTGGCCCATCAAATCGTCAACCGTCTCGAATGTCGAAGTGTGGTCCTGGGAACCCGCGACGGCTACGCTCGCAACAAATGACAATGTTTTTCAACAAGGAACAATCTGAACGCCGAGCCTTCGAGGCTCTTGCACCGCTGATCGGCCTCGCAGTCATTCCAGGCACGATCCAACAACTCCGACCACCCGCCCCCGATATCCAGTGCGAGGTGACTGGCATCGGCCACTACAACGCCGAACTTGTAGCACTTGATGATGACACTACCCGTAGACGACTGAACAACATGTACAACTCTGAGAAGGCATTGGAACGTGCCATTGGTTCATTGACGCCGGAAGAACAGGCGACGGTATCGGCCGAAATGGCCGACGTACACATAAGCATGATCTTCGATGAGAATGCCGGCACTAGGGATCGGGGCAAGTTGGTGACAGGAGTTCTACGGGAATTGCTTGCGAGGCCAGCGGGCTTCCGAGGCGACATCTACGGCGACTTAGATGATCTCCCGCGCGGCCTGCACAGCGCAACAATTGCTCGATTCAAGAAGGCCAACGGGCCGACCATCACATCGCCCTCAGCCGGATATTGGTGCCCGCCACAGCTCGAACAGATCACAACCAAGCTCAAGGACAAGACCTACCAGTGCAGTGGACGGCTGGAACTCTTTGCGTACTCCATCCACGACGAGCCAGACGGGGCTGTCGGTGGCTTGGAAGGCATTGAGCAGACCATCAGGCAAGACATCGGCACTTCAAAATTTGACCGAGTGCACGTGTTTCACGTCGGATTCCTCAAACACATACTGACGTTGCCTTGAGGCGCTTGGGGGTGAACCGCCCCGACTTTCCCAGAGGCGCCATCATTTCAGAGGATGGAGCACAGCACATACGTAACTATCGCTCCGCCTTCGATGGTAGTAGCTGTTGCACGGACGTGGTGCCCGCGCGCGGAGCTGCGGAGGCCCTCCGCTGCTTCTGCATGGGTATCGATCTCAACCTTGCGAACAAGGCCAAGACGTCCAGTAGGCCAAGACACTGAAATAACAAGATATTGATCTGAATGACTTTTATCATTGACTAATGTCGGGTTTTTGCATATCATAATTGTCGGGTTTTTGCAGGCCACACATGCGAGATCGAATGACATTGCGCGACAAGATCGAGGCGCGGATCGCGCGCCGGCGGGGTGCCGTGTTCTTGACGCGCGAGTTCCGCGATCTGGGCGG
>DATAVX010000056.1:0-17889 GCA_036267535.1 Steroidobacteraceae bacterium | reverse complement strand
ATGCCGGGATCATCCTTGACCGCCGGCAATACCAGCGACCGAGATGCCGCGTTGCCGTTCGCATAGCGCTTGAAATTGGAAACATCCGCAATGACCTGCGGCGTCATCATGTAGTTTATGAAGGCATAGGCGCTGTCGGGATGCGGCGCATCCTTAGGAATGGCCAGCATATCGAACCAGAGAATCGAACCTTCCTTGGGCACGACGTACTTGATCTCGATGCCCTTGTCGGCCTCGCGTGCCCGATCGCGCGCCTGCAACACATCGCCGTTGTAGCCCACCGCTACGCACAGATCGCCGTTGGCGAGCGCCTCGATATATTCCGATGAGCTGAAGTTGCGGATGTACGGCCGGATTTTGAGGAGCATGGCTTGCGCCTGCTGCAGATCCTCGGAGCTCTGCGAATTCGGATCTTTGCCCATGAAACTGTACGCGGCGCGCATCATTTCGGCGGGCGAGTCCAACAGACTGATGCCGCATTTCGCCACCTTCGCGGCGACCGCAGGATCGAATACCAGGCGCCAGCTGTCGAGCGGCGCATCCGGCATGAGGGCCCTGATCATTTTCTCGTTGTAGCCGATGCCGTTGGTGCCCCACATATAGATGACGCCGTGGGCGTTCCCCGCATCGTTCAAGGCAACCTTGGACATGAGCTGCGGATCCATGTTCTGCAGATTCGGCAGCTTGGATTTGTCCAGGAGCAGGTAGGCGCCGGCCTTGATTTGCCTCTCGAAATACGAGGCTGTCGGTACGACGACGTCGTAGCCGCTGTTGCCCGCCAACAGCTTGGTCTCGAGCGTCTCGTTGGTGTCGAAGTATGCGGCATGCACCTTGATGCCGAACCGGCTCTCAAAATTCGACAGGGTATTCGGCGCGAGATAATCCGACCAGATGTAGAGGTTCAGTACCTTGTCGCCGGCGCCCTGGTTGGCGGACCTTTCGGTTGAGGATTTACCGCCTCCGCCGCAACCCGTCGCCAACATCAGCCCAAGCGCCAGAATCGCCGCCCGACGAACGCTCACCATCCGACGACGAACGCAAACCATCCGAGGCTTCCCCAAAGTTTTTAAGGTCCGCTAGTTATAGCTCAGCAGCCTAAGGCTCCGCTAGACATTGAGCAACAAGTGCTCGCGCTCCCAGGAACTGATCACCTGCGCAAAGGTTTCGTACTCGGCTTCCTTGACGGCGGCGAATGCCAGCACGAAGCGGTCGCCGAACAAGTCCACGAGCGGCTTCGACTCGCGCAGCAGACGCAGCGCCTCGGCCAATGTGCGCGGCAGGGCAATTGCCAGATCGTAGGCGCTGCCGCCGATGGGCTCCGAGGGCTTCAAGCCTTCCATCATGCCAAGATAGCCGCAGGCCAAGGAGGCCGCGATGGCGAGATACGGATTGGCATCCGCACCGCCGACCCGATTCTCCACGCGCCGCGCATCCGGCCCCGACATGGGCACGCGCAAGCCCGCGGTCCGGTTGTCGTAGCCCCAGTGCACGTTGATGGGCGCCATGGAGTAACGGCTGATGCGCCGGTAGCTGTTCACGTTCGGACAGAGAAGCGACATCGCGCTGGGCAGGTATTTTTGCAGACCGGCGATATGGCCGAAGAACAGCGCCGAGGGAGTGCCATCGGCATTGCTGAAGATGTTTTTGCGCGTCTTCGAATCGACGATGCTCTGATGCAGATGCATCGCGCTGCCGGGCTCCTTCGCCATGGGCTTTGCCATGAAGGTGGCATACATCTTGTGCCGCATGGCCGCTTCGCGCGCCGTGCGCTTGAACAAGAAGGCCTGATCGGCAAGCCCCATCGGATAACCGTGCAGCAGGTTGATCTCCATCTGCGCCGCACCCGATTCGTGGATCAGCGTGTCGATCTCGATATCCTGCGCCTCGCAGAATGAGTACATGTCATCGAACAACGGATCGAACTCATTGACCGCCGCGATGCTGTAGGCTTGCCGGCCGATTTCCGGGCGGCCGGAGCGGCCGACCGGCGGCTTCAACGGATAGTCGGAGTCAATGTTCGGCTCGACCAGGAAAAATTCCAGTTCGGGCGCCACCACCGGTTCCCAGCCCTGCGCCTCGTACAACTCGCATACCCGGCGCAGTACGTAGCGCGGCGCCATGGTGACCGGGCTGCCGTCGCCGTAGAAGCAATCATGAATCACCTGTGCGGTGGGCTCGGCCGCCCAAGGCACCACCCGCACCGTCTTCGCATCCGCCTTCAATACGATGTCGATGTCCGAGGGGTTCATCGCGCTCTGATCCTCGGGATAATCTCCCGTGACCGTCTGCAGGAAAATTGCCTCCGGCAGCCGCATACCTTCCTCTTCGGCAAATTTCTCGGCGGGCATCAACTTGCCGCGCGCGACGCCGGCCATGTCCGGAATGATCGCTTCGACTTCCGAGATGCCGTGTTCCCTCAAGAATTGCTGAATCGTGCTCGCCATGCGTCACCTTGCTCCCGCGCGACGAAGGCTGGCCTCGCCAAATGCCGCAAACAACGCGCTCGAAAATGGGTCCTGTGCAAATTGCCACTCCGGATGCCATTGCAGCGCCAAAGCAAAGGACGGCGCATCGGCGACGCGGAAGGCTTCGATCACGCCGTCCGGCGCACGCGCCTCGACCGCAAGATGAGATCCCAATCTCTCAACGCCCTGCGAGTGCAAGGAGTTCACCTTGAGCCGGTCGCGGCCTGCAATTTTTCGCAGCTGTCCTCCGGGCTCGAGCAGCACCTCGTGAACCGGCGCGTATTGCACGTCCAGCGGTGAGGATTCATCGTCGCGGTGATCGAGGTTCCCGGGCACCTCGTGCAAGCGCGGGTTCAATGTGCCGCCGAAGGCGACATTCATCTCTTGAAATCCCCGGCAAATCGCCAGCACCGGCAAGCCGGCGGCGACCGCCCGAGGGATCAGCGGAAGCGTCGTAGCATCCCGATTTGGGTCATGTAGTGTCCCCGGCTTCGCGGCCGGTCCTCCGTAGTGTCGTGGTTCAACGTTTGACGGACTGCCCGTGAGCAGCAATCCGTCGCAGGCATCCATCAGCGATGGCAAATCGATCGTAGGTCCCAGAGCCGGAACGAGCACCGGCACCGCATTCGCGCCCTGCGCAATGGCCTCGATGTACTTCTCGCCGACCATGTGGAAATAGTGCTTTCCATACAGCCGGCGGTCAGCCGGAATTCCAATGAGCGGCAGGCGCGACATGTTTAATATATTAAACGTCCGGATGGACGATCGAACTCTAGGAACAGGACTATTACACCATAGCCACCGCGCCCCGGCTGAAGTTCGCACACAAAAACAGCTAAGATTTAGGCATTTCCAGCACTTAGGCTCGTTTTGTGCGGCGCGTCAATCTTGCAATATGGCCGAAAACCTAGGTAGGCTCACAGGCACCTGTTCATGTCAATAGCCCTAAAATTTTAAACACTTTTCTCTCTAAACCCATGCGCTTGTCCTATCCGCCCGCCCCCTCTTACTACGCCCTCGATGACGCTTGGACGGCGCGCCAATCCTTGCGCGGGGAGACGGCGGCCGATGTGGCCGTGCTGGGCGGCGGGATCGCCGGTTGCTCCGCAGCATTGCATCTGGCGGAGCGAGGTTACCGCGTCGTGTTGCTGGAGGCCCGCGCCATCGGCTATGGCGCCTCGGGCCGCAGCGGCGGCCAAACGATATTCGGCTTAGGCATAGGCCAGCCGAAGCTTAAGCGCGAGGTGGGCCGCGAGGATGCGCGGCGTTTGTTCAACCTGTCGATCGAAGCGCTGGACCTGACGCAATCTCTGATTCGCGAACACGACATCGACTGCGATTACCACCCCAACCATGTGCATGTCGCGGTGAAGCCGCGGCACGTGCAAGAACTCGATGAATGGAACCACGAACTGCGCGAAGAATACGATTACCCGTCCGCGCGGCTCTTGGATCGCGATGAGCTGCAGGACCAGGTGCGCAGTGGCCGCTATCTGGCGGGACTCCTCGATACGCGCAGCGGGCACTTGCAGCCCCTCAAGTACACCCAGGGCTTGGCGCGCGCCGCGGAAGGTTGCGGCGCGATCATCCACGAGAATTCCGAAGTGCTGCGCTATGAGAGCGGCACCGAGGTGCGCGTGCACACGGCGCACGGCACGGTACGCTGTGCTCATTTGGTGTTGTGCGGCAATGCCTACATCGGCGCCGTCGCGCCGACGCTCGCGCGGCGCATACTCGGGGTCGGCACCTACATCATCGCGACGGAGCCTCTGGGCGAGGCACGCGCACGAAATCTCTTGCCGCAGCATGCGGCCGTCGCAGACATCAATTGGATTTTGGATTATTTCAGGCGCTCGAGCGACCACCGCCTATTGTTTGGCGGCCGCGTCAGCTACAGCTCGGTGCAGCCGCCGCGTCTGGCTGAATCCATGCGCCGACGCATGCTGCGCGTTTTTCCCAGCCTCGCAGATGTGAAGATCGCTTATGCCTGGGGCGGCTACCTCGACATCACCATGAGCCGCGCGCCCAATTTTGGACGTCTGGCGCCGAATGTGTACTACCTGCAAGGATTTTCCGGACACGGCCTCGCACTCGCCGGCTTGGCGGGCAAGCTGGCATCCGAAGCGATCGCCGGCACGGCCGAGCGCTTCGATGTATTCGCGCGCATTCCACACCGGGATTTCCCGGGCGGCAGGCTTTTCCGGCGGCCCTCGTTGATGCTGGCGATGCTCTATTACCGGCTACGCGATCTCTTCTAGTCGCGCGATTTCCGGTACCCGCGCGATTTCCGGTACCCGCGCGATTTCTTGCAACCGCCTTATTGCAGCCCGGGCTTTTCCGAGGCGGCAAAGCTTGCCGACAGCTTCTGGCCGGTGTCGAGCAGCGTCACGGAATTCAAGCCGCCGCCGTGCGAGCCGTCGCGCAGAGGATAATATTCCACGCTGACCCGATCACCCGTCTTGACGGAATTACGGGTCCAGCCGCCGCGCGTCAACACGCCGGGGCTGGTCGTCTCGAAGCTCCATTCCTGCGGCGCGCCGCCGCCCTCCGGCTGCACCAACACCCAAATGACGCAGTGAGGATTGGTCCATTGGAAAGACTTGACGTTGCCCTTGAGCGTCAAAACCTTGGTTCGGTCGTACACCGCGAAGGAATGATGCGCATAGGCCGGCCAGGAAGCGGCGGCCGTCGCGGCCAGTATCAGGGCGCCCAAGAGAGATTTGATTAGTTGATTCATGGGTTGCGGTGTCATTTCGAATCGGAGCCCACAGGCACGCCATTGTGGAACTTGATGGGGGCGAAGACGGAGTTGCCGTCCTTGTCCACGGCTTCCGTGTAGCTGCCCTGCTCGCACACACCCTCGACGATGTCGTACTTCTGCGATCGCTGCCGATAGTACTTTCGCGTGGTCTTCCAGGTCTTGCTCAGGAGCTTGTTGGCGGTGATTTCCAAATCATCCGCCAGCGTATCGGCATTCAAAAGATGCAGACGCTCGACGATGTGCATATCGCCGTTGTTCGGCACGCCCACCGCCTCATTGACCGCAAGATATGCCTGCGGCAGCAGTGCGATGGTATCCACCACCAGCGCTTGGCCGTCCCAGTGACCAATGGAACTGCCATGGAAGCTCGGATCCGGATCCGCCGGATGCGCCCGGCCGTCGGTATAAATGCGCCGCAGCCGATTACCGTCGCCCTCGCCCAGCAAGGTCACCCGGCCCGGCGTCACCAAGAGTTCAAAGGCGTTGTGCGTAATGAGCATGTAGCTCGGCATGCCGGTGGGAAAGCAATGATCGATGACCGGGAAGGGCCGGCCGGCCTTTTCCTCGGCATACATGTGATCGATCTGCTTGGCGATCTCCGGCTTCCAAGGAGGCGGGTTGGTGCGTTCCTGCGCGACCTGATCGCTGATGACCGGGGTCCAGACGCCGCTGAAGTCGGGCAGCTTCGCAAGCGCCTGCCAATCATGCAGCGTGGGCGCCGGATTGATCGGATCTTTGGCGGCGGGCTCGGCGGCTTGCGCCGGCAGCAACGACGGGCTTGCCAGCGCCGCAATAACGATCGCCGGGAGCGCACGGCTCGAGGAAGTTTTCATGCGACAGAGGTTACCTTATTTGAATCGCACAACAAAACACTTGTGAATGCGCGCATGACGCTCGAAATCCTTCGGAATGGTCGCCGCGCTCAAGTCCTCAATGTTGAAATCCGCAAGCGCAACCGCATCCAGCTTGAAGCGCGTGTAGTTGGTGGAAAAGACCAGCCGCCCTGAGGGGCGCAACAGCTTCAAGGACCTGCGGATCATGCCGACGTGGTCGCGCTGCACGTCGAGCACGCCTTCCATACGCTTGGAATTCGAGAAGGTAGGGGGATCGAGGAAGATCAGATCGAAGCGCGGCCCGCGCGGCTCTTGTTCCTCGAGCCACGCCAGGCAATCGGCGCGATACAGTTCGTGGTTGCCGCCGCGAAAGCCGTTGAGCAAGAGATTCTCATGCGCCCAGTCCAGATAGGTGTTGGATAGATCCACGCTGGTCGTGCTGCGTGCGCCGCCCGCGGCGGCATAGACCGTTGCACTGCCGGTGTAGCAAAACAAGTTCAAGAAATCCGCGCCCTGGGCCCAGGAACGCAGCATGCCGCGCATGATGCGGTGGTCGAGAAACAGTCCCGTGTCCAAATAGTCGCGAAAATTCACCCAGAATTTCAGACCGCCTTCTTCGACCGCGTGGCGTTCCGCGGCGCTCTCGCGCTTCTCGTATTGCTCGGCGCCCTTCTGCGGCTTGCGCACACGCGAATGTACCTGGGCCAGAGACACGCCCAGCGCTTCGGGCAGCACCGCGAGCGCCTCGCGGCGGCGCTCGCGCGCGCTTTCCTGATTCACGGATTTCGGCGCCGCATATTCCTGCACATAGACATGCCGGGTTTCGCGGCCGTAAAGATCGATGGCAAAAGCGTATTCCGGCATGTCGGCGTCATAGACGCGAAAACACTCGATCTGTTCGCGCTGCGCCCACGCATCCAGGCGCTGCAGGTTTTTCCGCAAGCGATTCGCAAACATCTGCGCACCGGGACGGCTCGACCAGTCCGCGCGCACTTCCTCGGCCGGGCGCTGTGCGCTGGCTGCGTTCAACTCGAAGCGCAGCAACCGGCACTCGATGCTGCCGTTGAACACGCGGTGCGTACGTTTGGCGTAAATTCCCAGATTGCGGGCGAGCGGCGGATTGCCGGTCAGGATTGCGGCCTGCCAACCCTGAAAATGCTCGCGCAGGACCGAGCCGAGCTCGGAATACAGTTCGGGCAGTCCCGACTCCGCGCCGATTCGCTCCCCATAGGGAGGATTTGCGACCACCAGGCCCGGCGCACCCCTGGGCCGCACCAACTCCTTCAGCTCTCGCTTTTCCACGTGCAGCCAATCCGTCACGCCGGCGTGGCCTGCATTGGCGATGGCCATGCGCACCGCTTCAGGGTCGATATCCGAGCCTAGGATGCAGCGGCGTGCGACGCGCGCGCCGCGTCTGGCGAGAGCTTCTGCGCGCAGGCGCTCCCAGGGTACCGCGGCGTGACCCCGCCACTTCAAGAAGCCGAAGTACTGCCGATCGAGGGCGGGCGCGGCATCCGCGGCTATCAGCGCGCCCTCGGTGAGAAATGTGCCCGATCCGCACATCGGATCGAGCAGGATTCCACCCTGCTCGGCAATTTGCGGCCACCCGGCCCGCAGCAGCACCGCCGCCGCCACGTTCTCTTTGAGCGGCGCGCGACCGCCTTCGCCACGGTAACCGCGCCGATGCAGGCTCTCGCCGGAGAAATCCAGCGACACCAACGCGGTCGCAGCCTCGACATGCAAATGCACCAGCACGTCGGGGCGCTCGGGCTGAATGTTCGGCCGCTCGCCGGTGGAGTCGCGCAGATTGTCGCAAATCGCGTCCTTGAGCAGTTGCGAGCCGTAAATCGTGTGGCGGATCGATTCGTTGCCGCCGCTGCAATCGCAAGCAAGGGTTGCGCCCGGCGCCAGGTGCTCGCGCCAGTCCATGCGCTTCACGGCCTCGTAGACGTTTTTCGAGCTCGTGGCGTCAATGGATCCCAAGCTCAACAGCACACGGGTCGCCGTGCGCGACCAGAGGCAAGTGCGGTATCCCACTTCCAGGGTGCCTTGAAATTTCACATCGTGACTGCGCTCGCGAATCTGCCCGGCGCCGAACTGCGCGACTTCTTCCGCCAGGACGGAAGCGGCGCCCACGGGTGCGGTCGCGACCCAATAGCGGACGTTGTCGTTCACGCCCAATGCACGGCGGCGGTTTTGTCAGCGCGCAGATCGAGCCAGTCGAGATCGGGGTGATGCCTAAAGTAGCGCAGCAACAGCTTGTACACATCGCCATCGAATCCGGGATAGGTTTGCCGTACGCTCAAGGCTGCGAGCTCTTCTTCGCAGCGCGCCGAACCTAGGTACATCCAGCGATCGAGCACATGAAACTCGCCGCCGCGGGTACCGTCCGGCGCAAAGCCGCCGGTCGCCCGCTCGCGCAACGCGATGCGGCCCGGGAACGGCCAGCTCTTGATTTTCAACGCGGATAACGCCAATTGCAGCCGCATGCTATGAAGAACGAGCGGTTCCTTGCCCGTGCAGGCTCCGCGGCACTTGCCGACCTGTAGCGCGAAACACGAGCCCTCGCTCTCTTCCAACCCCAACACCTTTAGGCACAGTTGGCGGGCGCGGGCAATTTCCGCCAGGGCCTTGCGCGCGTCTTTGGCCGTATGGAACACCCCGAAACTTTGCGCCAGATCTTCCGGTTCGAGCGTATCGATGGCTTGAATACGCACGCGGCCGGACGCGTCGGGAATCCGCAGGGTCGCACACTGCTCGCGGCTCTGCGGATGCCGGTTGTAGAGCGGCTGCTGCGCCTTGATCCAATCCGACTCGAGCAGCAACGCGCCGAGTTCGCCGGCCGTGCGCACCCAATCGACGCGCCGTACGCTGGTGGCCAGGATCGCTTCGCGAGAGCCCGGACGCGGACTGCTGAGCTGCGAGAGAATTTTGGCGCGCAGCGAGTTGCTCCTGCCGATGTAGAGCAGCGTGCCGTCTTCGCCGTAGAAGCGATATACGCCGGGCGCTTCCGGCAATTCATCATCCAATCCCGGCGGCAACTGCGCAGGCAGCTTCGGCACGGCGAGCACGGCATGAGCCGCAGCCGCCGAAAACGCCTCCGCAGGCACTTCGCGTTGCAGTTTTTGCCACAAGTCGTGCAGGACTCTAGCATCGCCCAACGCCCGATGCCTTGCTGAGCAGCTCAGGCCGTGGCGTTCGATCAGCGCGTCCAAATTGTGGCGCGCGTGCCCGGGAAACAAGCCGCGCGACAGTTTTACAGTGCACAGCGCCCCGGCCGAATAGGTCACGCCGACCTTGCGAAACTCGCTTCTCAGAAATCCCTGATCGAAGCGCGCATTGTGCGCAATGAATGTCGCGCCTTGAAGCTTCTCGAAAACCGCGGCGGCAATGTCGGCGAAGCGCGGCGCATCCGCGACCATTTCACTGCTGATGCCGGTAAAGGCCTCGATGTACGGAGATATGCGGCATTCGGGATTGACCAGCGTGCTCCACTCTTCGATCAGATCGCCGTTGCGCACGCGCACGATGCCGATTTCGGTGATTCGATCGTACGCGGGATTGCCGCCCGTCGTTTCCAAATCGACGAATGCGAGGGTGTCAGCCGCGTCCATCGAGCGACAGCAGGGGATAATAGAGATCGGGCCGCCGATCGCGGAACACACCCCATGCTTGCCGATAGCGGCGCACCTCGTCCAAATCGAACGCCGCAGTCAGCACCGACTCGGTCTCGCGATCCGCCTCCGCGAGCTTCTCGCCGGTGGGCGAGGCGATGAACGAGGAACCGTAAAAGGTCATGGTGTATTTCTCGCCCTTCTCCGTGCCGATTCGATTCGACGCCACCACCGGCATGACGTTCGCCGCCGCGTGGCCCTGCATGGTGCGCTGCCAATGGCCGCTCGAGTCGATGCCGGCGTCCTGCGGTTCCGAACCGATGGCCGTGGGGTAGAGCAAAATCTCGGCACCCATCAATGCCATGGCGCGGGCCGCCTCGGGAAACCATTGATCCCAACAAATCGCGACACCCAGCTTGGCATAGCGCGTATCGAACACCTTGAAGCCGGTGTCGCCCGGCGAGAAATAGAATTTTTCGTGATAGCCCGGACCTTCGGGGATGTGCGATTTGCGATAGCTGCCGACGACCGATCCGTCCGCATCGACCACGGCCACGGAATTGTAAAACGCATTGTTAGCACGCTCGAACACGCTGATGGGCAGCACCACGCCCAGCTCACGCGCGACGTTGCGAAAGTGTTCAACGGCGGGATGCCCGTCGAGCGGCTGCGCAAGCTCAAGATGCCGGGCAATGTGGTCTTTGCAAAAATACGGCGTCTCAAACAGCTCTTGCAGCAGCACCACCTGCGCGCCCTTAGCCGCGGCCTCGCGCACCAATTTCTCCGCGCGCGCGATATTGGCGTCGCGGTCCCAACTGCAGGCCATCTGGGTGGCTGCCACCATTACCGTGCTCATAGGTTTATATGCTACCTGAAGAGGCTGAATGTGCGGCTCAAAGCGCGGATTAAAAGGTCGGCGGCGAGCTCGCGCTGACGATTTCGCACTCCTCTCGCCCGACATTGCGGAAACGGTGCGGGATGGAACTCTTGAAGTAGTAAGCGTCGCCCACACCCAAAACGCGCGCTTCGCCGCCGACGGTGAGTTCGATCCTGCCCTTGACGATGACACCGCCCTCTTCGCCCGCATGCGTCAGCATTTCTTCGCCCGTGTCGGCATTCGGTGCATAGCGCTCATGCAGAACGGACATGCTGCGCTTGGCGAGGCGCCCGCCAACCAAGCGCAGCGCGACCTCTTCCGTGCCGATGTTCTGCAGTTCCTCGCGCGGGAAAAAAACCTGCGGTTTGCCCCCCGGATCCCACGTAAAGAAATCGGCTAGCGCCATGGGGATGCCGTCCAACACTTTTTTCAGCGAGCTTACCGAAGGGCTGACGCGATTTTGCTCGATCAGCGAAATCAATCCGTTGGTAACCCCGGCACGCTTCGCCAGCTCGCGTTGCGAGAGGCCGTACATCTGGCGCACAGCCTTCAAATGCGAACCGACGTCTATACTCATGCTGTCTATTATTATAGACAGATTGGATGCGGGAACAGCCTAAATTGAGGTTAGTGTCGATTTTCCTTATCATCGGGCTGTCCCCGCGCCTTTTAAGGACTAACCCATGAATGCCCGACTCACACCCGCCACGAGCAATCCGGAACTCGAGGCATTTTGGATGCCTTTCACGGCCAATCGCCAATTCAAGGCCAATCCGCGTCTCTTGGCGCGCGCCCAAGGCATGTACTACAGCACCGCAGATGGCCGTGAGGTCCTCGATGGCGTTGCGGGTCTATGGTGCGTGAATGCGGGGCACGGCCGCCGTGAAATCACCGAGGCGGTCACGAAGCAGCTCGAGACCATGGAATTTGCGCCCGCATTCCAGATGGGTCACCCGATCGCGTTCGAACTGGCGAATCGGCTGGCCAAGATCGCACCGCCGGGACTGGATCGGATCTTCTTTACCAATTCCGGTTCGGAATCGGTGGACACCGCGCTGAAGATCGCGATCGCCTATCACCGCGCGCGCGGCGCCGGCCAACGCACGCGCCTGATCGGCCGCGAGAAGGGCTATCACGGCGTCGGCTTCGGCGGAATATCGGTGGGCGGCATGGTCAACAATCGAAAGGTGTACGCCTCCTCGATGCTGCCCGGCGTGGATCATCTGCCGCACACGCTGGATTTGGAACACAATGCGTTTTCGCGCGGCCTGCCGCCGTGGGGCATGCATCTTGCCAATGAGTTGGAGCGCCTGATCGCGCTGCACGATGCGTCGACCATCGCAGCCGTGATCGTTGAACCCATCTCCGGCTCGGCCGGCGTGGTGCTGCCGCCGGCCGGGTACCTGAAACGTCTGCGGGAAATCTGCGACAAGCACGAAATATTGCTGATATTCGACGAAGTGATCACCGGCTTCGGCCGGGTCGGAAAACCGTTCGCATCCCAGGCTTTCGACGTGACGCCGGATTTGATCACGACTGCCAAGGGATTGACGAACGGCGCAATTCCGATGGGCGCGGTCTTTTCGCAGCGCAAGATCTACGACGCGTTCATGCAGGGCCCGGAGAATTCGATTGAGTTGTTTCACGGCTACACTTACTCCGCGCATCCGGTGGCCTGCGCTGCCGCGTTGGCGACCCAGGACATCTACGCCAAAGAAGGTTTATTGACGCGTGCCGCCGCCTTGAGCGCGCAATGGGAAAACGCCGTGCACTCTCTGCGCGGCTTGCCGCATGTGATCGATATCCGAAATTACGGCCTGATCGGCGCCGTGGAGATGGAAACCCGGCAGGGCAAGCCCGGCGCACGCGGCTTCGATGTGTTTCTCAAGTGCTTCGAGCGCGGCGTCATGCTGCGCCAGACGGGCGATACCATCGCCATGGCGCCGCCCTTGGTGATCGAACCCAAGCAGATCGATCGCATCGTCGAGACCTTGGGAGCCGTGCTCCGCGAAACCGACTGATCGGTCAGGTTTTTGGCTCGAACACCGCGTACCACTTTTTACAGGGCTCGCTGACTTCCCATATGCCCTCGAATCCCGCGGGAACGACGAATGCGTCCCCGGCCTTCAGCTCATGTTTCTCGCCGCTCACCGATTCAATGCGCAGGCGGCCTTCGATGATCACGCAAAATTCGTGCTCTGTGTAGCGAACCCGCCATTTGCCGGCCGTGCTCGTCCAAATTCCGCAGAAGAATTCCCGGTCCGCGTCGGTGTACTGATTCGACACCCGGGTTCGCGGAATGCCGGCGAGAATATTTTCGTGCGATGGATTCGCGGATTCTCCGGTCTGATATCGATCCAGGATCACGATCTTGGGCGGGGCGCTCATGCCCTATCGTAGGCTTAGGGCGAGCGCCGAAACAAGTGCGGCCCGGAGCCTGCTTGCACTCCGGGCCGCACCGGCCGCGCTTTTGATTTTCAAGCCTCACTCATTCTTGCCGACCTGAGCCACCGCCGCGCCCGATTCCATCTGCAGCGTCAGGCGCACATGGCGCTCCAGCGCATAACCGTCGCTGTCTTCGGCGGTGCTTTGGCTCTTACCGTAGGCATTGACTTCGAGCGCTTCATCGCTGAGTCCGGAGGCGAGCAGCAAGTCGCGAACCGCGTTGGCGCGATCCTGCGAGAGCTTCATGTTGGTATCCGCCGTGCCCCTTGGGTCGGCGTAGCCGTCGACTCGGATCTTCAACTCAGGCGACTTGGACACGGCCTGCGCCAAGACTTGAATCTGGTGCGCAATATCCTGATTGATTTCCGCGCTGCCGGTGCGGAACAGGACGTCGCCCTGGAGACCATCGAGCACCGCTGAAGCGTCTTCCTTGGCGGTCTGCACTGCGAGCACCTTCTGCGACACGTCCTGCAGCTGGGCGGTCAAGGTTTGATTGCTCTGTTGCAACTGGTTCTTCTCGGTCAGCAGCGTCGATTTGTCAGCCTGCAACGCCGACTTATCGCCCTCCAGCACGGCCACCTGCGCTTCAGCCTTTTTCGCCTCGCTGGCTCGGTGGACACGATTGCCGAGCCAGGTGCCCAGCCCCGCGCCCACCACCGCGCCAATCGGACCTGCTGCAAATGCCCCGATCACGCCGCCTGCTACGAAACCGGCCGGCTCTTGCGGCGGCCGGGGTTTCGGCTCATCGGCGAAGGCCGCGGCGCTGACCCCCATCAAGCCAATCGTCCACACCCACTTGGAATATCTGGAATATCGCGTGCTCATGACAGACTCCTCGCTCCGAAGCCATTCGAGACGGCGACCGCCGTCCCATGGAAGCCATTACGGACCTGCATTCGGGCAATCAATGGCTGCAGTCGTGGCAAATCATGGCGAAGCCACGGCCAATTGCGGGCGCGGCCAAACGGCCGGCGCGAGGCCGGCGGTGATCAAGCTTTCAGCGAGAACGGCGTGAAGTTGGTGTGGATGTCGTAATAGTCCTCTTGCTCGGCCCTCTTGAGGAACGCGACCACTCGATAGGTCAGAGGCGTGGCAACGATTTCCCAGCCGCTTTTTAAGGCGTATTGAGTGAACATGATCAAGATCAAATGCGGCCATGGCATGCGCCCGTAGAAAGCGGCGAGATAAAAGATGACTGAATCCACCAGCTCACCGCACAGAGTGGAACCGACAATGCGCGTCCACAACCAGCGCCCTTTCGTCCAGATTTTCATCTTCGCCAGCACATAACTGTTGACGAAGGTGCCGCAGACAAAGGCGAATATCGAGGCCACGACGATGCGCGGGGTATTGCCGAAGATCGCTTCCACGGCCGGCTGATCCGCGAGCGATCTGGCAGAGGGCGGCAAATGCACCACGATCGCGGCCATGAGGGACGCGAAGGCAAGGGCACCGAATCCGGCCCAGACCACGCGGCGGTCGCGGCCGTAGCCATACACCTCGGTCAAGATATCGCCGAAAATGTAGGAAATCGGGAAGAACAACACGCCGGCCAGAAAGGTCACGCTGGTGCCGAACGGCATTTGAATGGTGGTTTCTTTTGCAGGGCCAATCAAGTTGGAACAGAGCAATACGCAGACATAGGCGGCCATCACAAAGTCGTAGTACTTGAACTGCCGATTGGGCGCATGGTTGGTCATAGCGGGCCAGTGTAGCCCGCGGACACCCCGTTTTGCCGACGATATGTAATACCGGTTGCGGTGCGGGGGCCCTCTGTCGTGATTTGGCGAAGAGATCACATCAACGCCCGAGCCGGTACGGTAGATATAGGGTATTCACCTCAAATAGCGGATTTATGGAACAGGGCAAACCCTTGATGCAGCCGGACAGTCCGCTGGTCGATTTTGATGCCGTTTGTCAAAAAGTACGCGCGGCAGTCGAACCCAACCGTAGTCACGCCGTTTCGCTGCACGACGAGGCAGGCGATGTGCTGTGGCTGAGCGAAAGCTCGATGGGACCGGATGAGCACAATGCGGTTCGCGAGGCCGCCGAAGCGTTCAGCAATCCCGCCGCGGCTCCGATCTTGTCATTCGATCTGGGAGATTCACGCTCCGCAGTGATGGTGCGCGCGGTCAATGCGCGGCGCGCAATTGTCGGCTTGATCATGATCGTCATGGACACGCGCATCGTCGCGCAGGGCGCACCGAAACTGATGACCCCGAAATTGCAGCGGGCATTGGTGCAGTTCGCCGGCATGCGCCCGGATCGCGGACCTGCGATGCCCGAACCGGAAGCCGCGCCGAGTGCTCGCTCACCGGCACCCGCGGCATTGCGCACTGCCTCGCCTGCCGCCCACGCGCCGCGTGCGGCCGCACCGGCATATCTGCCGGCGCACCCAGCGGCAGCATCGGCCCCCCTATCGGTCGGTCCGAAAACCATTGCTGCTCAATTGGAACAAATCGTCTCGCGCGGCACAGTCCGCGCGCCCGCCGGCAACCCCGCAAAGGCATCGCGGCCTGCCACCTATGTCAGCCACGTAGGCGCTGCGCGCGCCGCTCCGCCCGCCCGCCCCGCTCCGCCCCCCCGCCCCGCTCCGCCCGCTCGTCCGGCCGTCGCAACGGCCGCAGCACCGCATGAATTGCCGGAAGCACCGGAACCGGCGGAGAAGCCCCAAGCCCACAAGGGGGTGCCGCCGGAAATAGATCGGCTCAACGCCGCGATGCGTAAAAGTCCCATCGTGCTGCACGTGCAGCGCCTCGTGCCTTTGAGCAAGGGCACGCGATTGAAGCGCTATGAAGTCTTGCTGCGCTCGGGTTCCGAGGAGGCACCCAACGCCGCGCCCCACGCCATGTTGAAGGCCGCCGTCGAGAACGGATTAGGATCGATGATCGACCGTCGTGTCATTACGGAACTCATCGGCTGGCTGATACGCCATCCGGAAGCATGGCACGCGAATGAAATCATGTTCTCCGTGAATCTGACCACCACAGCGCTGCACGACGAACACTTCATCAAGTTTGTCGAGCTGTGCCTCGCTAAATCGTCGCTGCCCAAGGGGACGATTGCGTTTGAAATCGACGCGCCCACGGCGCTCACGCTGGCGGACAAGATCAGCGGCGTCGCCACGGCATTGCATCGCCTCGGTTGTCCTTTGGTGCTCGATGACTTCGCACTGCGCACCGAATGCTTTGAACTCTTGCGCTTGCCCGGCGTGCGCTACGTGAAACTGGCCCCCGACCTGACATCGAAGATGCGTACCGACAAGGTCTCGCAGGCAGCCATCACCGCAGTCGTGCAGATGTCTCGCGTTCTCGGAATGCACACGGTGGCCAAGCGCACCGACACGGCCGCAGAACAGGAATGGCTGACGGCGTTGGGCGTGGACTTCGTGCAATCGAATGCCATTTCGCCCGCAGCCTCCATCGACTGCTTGCTCAAGCCTGCAGGCGCCGAGATCTAGATTCCGCGCAAGTCGGCGGCACTTGCAAATCATTGCAAACAAAGCAAACTACACCTGTCTGCAACGAGACACCGGAACCGGGCTAAGTGTTTTGTTAGTCCCATGAGGTTCGGTTCCGGTTCCCGCTAAGATTCATCCGCCATGACATTCACTGCACTCATCGCTGTCTGCGCGCTCTTCGGTGTCCTATTCTTCATCGCCGCAATCCGCCGCCTGCGAAGGCGGCGCGTGCTGGGGGGAATGATGCACGGCGGCGCCGCGCTCGTCTTTTTCCTGGCCGCTGCCTGCGCATTGCTCATCGGCACGAACCTACGCAGCTATCAACGCCTGAGCTACGAACAGCCCGCCGGCGAGCTGCAATTTACCAAGCAGGGCGACCGTCAGTTCGAAGCGAAATTAAGCTACCCGGACGGCGAACGCGCCAGCTTTCCGCTGCGTGGGGATGAGTGGCAGGTCGATGCGCGCGTCCTGAAATGGCATGCCTTCGCCAATCTGGTCGGATTCGATGCCGCCTATCGCTTGGAACGCATCAGCGGCCGCTACACGCATATCGAGGATGAGCGCAGCCAACCTCGCACCGTTTACGAATTGCACTCGCCCGGCCGCATCGATCCATGGGAATTGGTGCACCGCTATCGCTCATGGTTTCCCTGGATGGACGCGCTGTATGGCAGCGCCACTTTCCTCCCCATGGCGGACGGAGCCCTCTATGAGATCAAGGTATCGCAGAGCGGTCTAATTGCACGGCCCCTCAATCAGGCTGCTCGCGATGCGGTGGGTAGCTGGCACTAACTAGAGTCGACCGTTATGTTTCCGGCTTGGGCCCGGTCTCATCACTAACAAGGAGAACAAAATATGCAGCTTGTGATCGACTGGTTGATCGGATGGCCGGAGCGCGTTGCCAAACACCTGGGCTGGCTCGCGCCGCTGTTTGCCCGCATAACCGTGGGCTGGGTGTTCATGTGGAGCGGCTGGGGCAAGCTTCATAACCTTCCGCAAGTAACGGAAAATTTCATCGGCTGGGGCGTTCCCTTTCCGCACTTCTTTACGCCGCTCACATCGGGAATCGAATTTTTCGGCGGCTTGTTCCTGCTATTGGGGCTCTTCACGCGAATTTCCGCCGGCGCTCTGGGTGTCACGATGATCGTGGCCATCAAAGCCGCCAAATGGGCCGACGTCGATTCACTCGAAACATTGCTCGGCTTCGACGAGTTCGAATATCTCGCGCTTTTTCTGTGGCTCGCGATTGCAGGGCCGGGCGTTGTCTCGCTCGATCACCTGTTGATGCGCCGGTTCCGCCGGCCGGCACAAGCCTAAGGCGGCAAGAAGCGGCGATTGGGGTCCGCTATAATGGGCCCCCGCTCCCATGCCGGCTTAGCACAGTGGTAGTGCAACGGTTTTGTAAACCGTAGGTCGGGGGTTCGAATCCCTCAG
>DATAVX010000055.1:0-3547 GCA_036267535.1 Steroidobacteraceae bacterium | reverse complement strand
ACCGCGAAATTCTCGCGGCGAATGTTCGGAATGAAGTAGCCCTTCGGATCCTGGACGAGCATTTCGATCGTCGACCTGAGTAGTGGGGTCGAAGTGAATTTCCGTCCTTTGCTTATCCTGCGCACCATGAAACAGCGCCGTCGATGGCCGATTCGGAACCTGGAGCGGCGTCTGTGACGCGTAATCATCCAAGGCCTGCGCACTCGCGCATTGCATCAAGATTGAAGAAGCCGCCGGCGCCAACGTACTTTTTGTAGCTAGCACGGTGTGCGCCCTCAGCTGACCCTAGCGTACGGAGTAGCCACGCGACTCAAGGCACGCCACCTGGCTGTTGAAGTAGTCGTTGCGCTTCGCCACTGCGACCTCCGGCGCGACGCCGCCGCCCGCTTTGGTCGGATCAAAGCCGCTTTGTTGAACCGCCAAACGGTGGCATTCGTAGCGATCGCTTTCCTGCTGTTCGGGGGACTGTCCCTTGTTCGGATACACGAAAAGCTGGTCGCTCGCGGGGGCGCGGGTCGTCCCGACAGAATCCATGCCCTCGGGCGGCGCCACGACCTGATACTGCTGCTCCGCATCGTTCCACACATAATAGGTGTCGTTGGCGTAGTAGTAGGGACTTCCATTCCACCAGACCGTCGTAAAGTAAGGCGGCAGAGAAGGCACGAATACCCCGATGGGTGCGCCCACGACCACCCAATCGCGGCCGCCCCAACGGTACCAGTTGCCGCCGTGAAACCAGTATCGCTCACCATCGGCGCCGCGAAATTCCCGGTGCTCGCCCGGGGGCCTATTAACCGAGTAGCCGTGATCGAAGTAATACCGATTGTGCGAAAAGCGGCCATCAAAGTGTTGATGCGATCCCGCATGAACTGCAGTGTGCTGAGCGATCGCCGCGCCGCTTACCGCCATCAGCACTAGGGCGGCAAGCCTCAGCAGGCGCCGCGCAAGCAATCGCCAACGTGTCGTCATCTCATCACCCTGCTCCATTTCAGTGCGTTGCTTGTGTCGCGCGGTCAGCGGACGTTGTAGCCCCGGCCTTCAAGGCAGGCGCTCATCGCCCGCCGATAATTTCTCGCCTTCTGTTCGAGCGCTGCTGCTTGAGCGTTGTTGGCCTGAGCAGCCAGCTGGGCGCGCGTCTGCTGGGCGGCGGCGTTTTCGGCCAAGCCGCCGATCGCTGCGCCGGCTAGCGCGCCGACGAGTGCTCCGGATCCCGCTTGCCAGGGGCGGGAGACGGCGGCGCCCAGAAAAGCACCCGTAACCGCTCCCGCCGCGACTGCCGAACCCGGCGGTGGGCCCGCGTTCGAGACAACAACATGCAAATGCGGCGGTACGTTCGGTAGGCTCGGATCAAAGCCGCTCTGTTGCACCGCCCAAGTATTGCACTCGTACTTGTCGCGATCCTGCTGCGCGGGGGACTGGCCACGCACGGGGTAGAAATACACATTGGTTTCCGGTGGTGACGATTCCATCGGCGCTGGGGGCGGGGGAAGCTGTGAAACGCATCCCGCGCTGGCAGCCAGTGCCGCAAGAGCGGCAACAAACCAGGATGCGGCGTTTCGGGTCATGCCTGAGAGCGTGCGACCGGTAAGGCGCAGCCGCCTTGACGCTGATCAGTTCCGGCGCGCCATGCCATCCCTTTGCAATCTAAAGGTTCGGGCGGGCTTTGCGAAAAGCAAAGCACGCGCCTATAGTCACCGCAGCGCGGTTGCAGACCGCTGCGCCGCCAATCAAAAGTCGGCGACTGAACTTTGGCTCGCGATAACGCCGCGGCAAGTGGCCGGCGCAGCTCGGATCAATGGTCGGCAAACCCCGTGCATCACAAGCAGGCGGTAGATCTCCAGAGTCGCATCAATGACCTGATTGGCATTCAGGCGCTTCCGGCTATTTGGGGCGGACAGCAAGCGTATGACATCGTCGGCATACTGCTCGACGCGATAGTTCGCATACTGGACCTGGATTTCGCTTACGCGTGCGTGCGCGATTCGCTTATCGACTCGAGTATCGAGCTGATGCGACTGCCGCAGTGCCGTGTTCCACCGATCTCCGCTGAACAATTCCATCGAGATCTAAGAGACTGTCTCGGCGGCGACTTGCCCACCATGCCGGTTTCAATACCGAATCCGCTGGGGCACGGGATCGTCAGAATCGCGCCCTTTCGCTTTGGGGAGCATGAGGAATTGGGCGTGGCACTCGCCGTATCGCAGCGTAGGGACTTTCCGACGAAGAACGAGATGCTGCTGCTACGCGTTGCGGGCAGCGCAGCCGCCGTTGGCATGGAAGAAGCTCGCATGCTGAAAGCGCATCGGCGCGCGGCGGACGAGCTCGAGCGGCGAGTGGCCGAACGGACCGCGCAACTGACCGCGGCCAATGAAGAACTGAGCCGCGAAATTGTCGAGCGCAAACGGGCTGAAGACGCAGCCTTGGTTCTGAAGGATGCCCTTGCCTTTGAATTGTCAACCATGAGCCGGCTGCACGAGCTGACCACGCGGTTGGCCGGAAATACTGAACTGCAACAAATTCTCGAGGAGGTTCTCGATGCGGCAATCGGCCTGCACAACGCTGATTTTGGCCTGGTTCAATTGTGCAATACCGAGACCGGAGGGCTTGCGGTGGTGGCGCAACGAGGTTTTGACAAAGAATTTCTGAACTACTTCCGCGATGTGCGCGACGGCACGTCGGCCTGCGGCAGGGCCCTGCAGCGCCAGGCGTGCGTCGTCATCGAAGATGTCGAAACTGACCCCGGCTTTGTTCCACACCGCGCGATTGCGGCCGCCGCGGGATTTCGCGCCGTGCAATCCACGCCATTCCGTGATCGCAGCGGTAAGCCGCTGGGCGTCATCTCTACTCATTTTCGGCGCCCTCATCGGCCAACCGAACATGATCTGCGCCTGACCGACCTTTTCGCCAGACACGCGGCGGCGACGATCGAAAGCAAGCTGGCCGAGGACGAACGCCGCAAGCTTGCCTCGCTGGTTGAAGCCAGCCCCGATTTCATCGGCATTGCCTCGCTTGAAGGTGAGGTCCAGTTCGTTAACCCTCAGGGAAGGAAATTGCTGGGTCTCGAGGGAGACTTCGGCGGCAACATCTTTGAATTCGTCGTTGAGGCGGACCGCGAGAAACTCGCAAAGCAGGCATTGCCTGTTGTGACGCGGGACGGGCATTGGGACGGCGAAATCCGTTTCCGCCACTTTAAAACCGGACACCCGATCCCGATGCAGCAGCGGATATTCTTCATCAGCGACGCGGCAACGGGCCGCCGCATCGCCTTGGCTACGGTCAGTCGGGACATATCGGAATCCAAGCGCGCCGAGCAGGCGCGGCAAGAGTCGGAGCGGCGATGGCGTGCGGTGTACGAGAATTCGGCGGTTGGCATCTGTCTAACCGATGCCGCGGGGTGCTTCGTGGCGGCCAACCGAGCGCTGCAAGACATGCTGGGATATACGGAAGTGGAGCTGCAGAAGCTGAGTCTCAACGACATTACTCCCGAGGAGGATTGGGAAGGGGCGCAGGCACGCATTGATCAGTTGCGTGAACATAGCATTTCCGA
>DATAVX010000054.1:0-8321 GCA_036267535.1 Steroidobacteraceae bacterium | reverse complement strand
CTTCTCTGTTCGGGAATAGCCGAGATCATGGCGGATGAGATTGAGCAGGTCGGCGGAGTCCTCGCGATCGTGGATGGTGAAGCCCCGATCAAGGGCGATGCGTTCGGCGAACTCGCGCAGGAGCCGCGCGCCGATGGCATGGAATGTGCCGGACCAGGTGATGGCGCCGAGAATCGCCGCATTGCGCTGGCGCAACGCTTGCGCAGTGATCTGCTCGACGCGGCGGCCCATTTCCGCGGCGGCGCGCCGCGAGAACGTCAGCAGCAGGATGCGTCGCGGGTCGGTGCCGTTGATGACCAGATGCGCCACCCGATGGGCCAGCGCATTGGTCTTACCGGAGCCGGCGCCGGCGATGATCAGGAGCGGTCGCGCGTCGGCAAGCTGGGCGCCGCCGTATTCGACGGCACGCCGCTGCTGCGCATTGAGCTTGTCCAGATATGACGGCGCGCCGAGCGCCGGCGGCTCCGGCTGGTCTCCCGGCAATGCGTCCACGATCAGCCTCCCGCCCGCGACTCAGCCGACGATTCGAACAGATCGCGAACAGAATGCCAAGGACAGGTTAGCGGAGCGTTAGGCGGCGGCTTCAGGCCGCGAGCAGGTTGGCGGTGCGCAATTGCGCCAGCGCGGCCTGGGCGGCGACCGGAGCGACCCGGGCGGGCGCGATATCGCAGGCGCGGGCTGCATGGATGATGCCGTTGCGCAGATAAGGTGGCCGCTGGCTCCACAGATATTCGAAGATGTGTCCGCTGTCCCGGTGCGCCAGCCGGATGGTGCTGCCTTCGATGGCGACGTCGAAGCTGGGTTCGCTGCTATTTAATTTCAGATTCGGTGAGCGCAGCCCGAACGCGGCGTGCAACACCCGGTCGACATCAGCCGAGGTGAATGGCTTGTGCAGAAAGGTACAAGCCCCGCCGTCGAGGGCCTGCGTTTCGGAGGCCAGATTTCGTTCCGCCGATATCATGACCACCTTCATTGGCGGCTGCACCAGCCGCAGCCGCTTCAGCGTGACCAGTCCGCTCAAGCCCGGCATGTTGCAGTCCAGGAACGCGACATCGAATTCGTTGCCGCGGCCCAGCGCCAGCGCGGTTTCGCCGTCGCCGGCTTCGGTGATCGCGCAGTTGAACACGCTGCCGTGCACGATCTTCTGCACGATCTGCCGTACCGCCGATGAATCATCGACGATGAGGACCTTGGTTCGCGCGGCGATGCGTGCGTAGGTCTTCATGATGGCCAGCGCGTCCTGCACGCCAAACGGCTTGAACAGGAATTCATAAGCCCGCAGCTTGATCGCGATCTCCACCGCTTCGGTCGCCGGCGGATTCGACATCAAGGTGACGAAGGTCTGGATGCCCTGTTTGCGGGCCGACCAGAATGCCTCGGTGCCGGATAGTTCCGGCATCTGCACATCGATGAAGGCGAGATCGATATTGGAGCCGTTGAGCAGGGTGAGGCAGTCGCGCCCGTTGTCGGTGGTGCTCAGCCGCAGCGGCAGCTTGGATGCCCGCGCCGCATCCATCAGCAGTTGCCGCGACACATGGGAATCGTCGGCGATCAGCATGGTGATAGGGCGCTGCATGAGACGTTTCCCCTTCCGCTTGCCAGGCGATGTCGTTGCCGTCGGTACGGTGCTCGCCGGGCATCCTCGCAGCTTTAAGCGACGAGTGCAGAATTGGTTCTACGTAGTCTGCAAAGCTGTTTTCCGAGGGGTAACGGAATTGCGATCAAGTTTAGGAGAATGCGATTGACGCGGCATCCGGCGCGGTGGCCACATGCAGCATCAGCGGGATGTCTGTGAGGGAGTGCGGATCAATGAGTGCGCATCAGCCGATCGAGTATCAGGACGCTGCCGCGGAGGTGCGGGCAGTGTTCGACGATATAAAACGCACCCGCCAAGTCGAGGACGTGAATAATTTCTGGAAACATCTGGCCCACCATCCGGCAACGTTGAAACGCACCTGGGAGAGCATCAAGGAAGTGATGGCGCCGGGAGCATTGGATTCGCTCACCAAGGAAATGCTCTATCTTGCGGTGAGTGTAACCAACGGCTGCGCCTATTGCATGGCGAGCCACGGTGCTGCTGCCCGCAAGGCTGGCATGACCGAGCCAATGTTCGCCGAGTTGATGGCGGTGGTCGGCATGGCCAACGAAACCAATCGCCTGGCCGACGGCTATCGCGTCCCGGTGGACCCGGCGTTCAATCGCTAGGGTTGGCCGTCATTTCCGCCAACCACTACGGTAAGCGCGGCGCACCGTCGGTACTAACCGTGCGGGGCGCCGGAATTCGCCATGGCTGCGGGCTGCTGCGCCGGCGCGGTCCCGTGCATACGGCCGTTGAGGCCGTAGAACACCACGGCGAGGATGACGACAATGGCGATCGCGACCAGCGACATGCCTCCGGATCCCATCCGGCCGGTGCTCATCTGCAGCATCGGATCGGGCTGGTTCGTCTCCAGCGGCTCGCGCCGCGCGGCCGGGTCAGGCTCACCTGGATTCGCATGATCAATCATGGGGATGCTCTTCCTCAATGGTTTGTAAGACAATTCGGCGCTTGGCAATCCGGTTCCGGCCTGACGCGGAAAGCCGGCATTTGAGAGAAATACGCGGAAAAGAAGCCCAAACGCCTTAGCGGCCACGAAATTGAAGTCCGATAAGTAGTCTTTCAGACAATGCCGGTGCACTTGACCGAGGCCAGTCCCAAGCCGCACCGGCGCAGTCGAAGGGGGGCCGCACCATGGCGATGCCAAAACCCGCGCCCGCGTCGGACCGGCGCATTTCGCTGCGCCGCCGCATCGACCGCGTGGCCAAAATACATTTCGGCAGCGGCACCCTGCCACGTGATTGCCTGATCACCGACATTTCCGAGGGCGGTGTGCGTCTGCATCTCGAGGCCATCGAGGTACAGGATGAATTCGTGCTGTTGCTGTCCGGTGTGGACGTCGGCCCCCGGGAGCGCCTTTACCGGGTGGTGTGGCGTCTCGGTTATGAAATCGGGGCGCGCTTCGTGCGCAATGTCGCACGCGCCGGCACCGGCTGAAAAAGTCGCGCGAACGAGCCACACGACGGCCGGCTTGGCAGCCTTGCCGCCGATGCGCTAAAGCAGGGGCCCTTTTCCTCCTGCCTTTTCGTTGCGCATGCCTCAGCCGCCCACCGGCGACGTTACCGTCGTTCACAGTTCAGATCTGCACGTCGATCATGATTATACGGCGCGACTGCATGACGGCGACGGCGCCGCCGGACTTGCGGCGGTGCTGCAGGCCGCGCGCGATGCGGCCGCCGATGTCGTGATCCTCGCCGGCGACACGTTCGAGAGCCATCGCGTCTCGCCGCGTTTGATCGAGCGTGCCGCCGCGCTGATCGAGGCCGCGGCGATGCCGGTGGTGCTGTTGCCCGGCAACCATGATCCGGCGGTCGCTGACGCAGTCTACGGCAACGCGGCGATGGCGACGCTCGCCAATCTGCACATCCTCGGAATCCGGCACGACGAAGCGGTACAATTTCCGGAACTGCGACTCGAAATCTGGGGGCGCGCGCACCGCGATTATGGGGATATGGGCCCGTTTGCCGGGGTGCATCCGCGCACCACGCGCTGGCTGATTGCCGTCGGCCATGGCCACTATCAACCGCTGTCTGGAAGCGGCCTGCAGCCATCCTGGCTGATCAGTGACGCCGATATTGCCGGAACCGGCGCCGACTATGTCGCGCTGGGCCATTGGAACAGGGCTGCGCAGGTCGGCAACGGCCATGTTCCAGCCTATTACTCCGGCTCACCGGAATTCGCCGGTACCGTCAATCTCGTTCGCTTGAATGAGATGAGCGGCGTCAGCGTTACACGCGCGCCGCTCGCCATCGCGCGAGAGACCGCCGGCTGATGCGGCAGCGGCCCCGGGTGCGATGCCGGGGCCGCCTCGCTCGCGGCTTACGCTACTGCTGCGCCGCTGCTATTGGCCACTGGCCGGCGCCGGGCTCGGGGCCGGTGCCACCGGGGCTGGCGTTCCGGTCGGCGCCGGCGCGGTGGTGGGCGCCGGATTGACCGGAGGCGCCGTCCGGGTCGCCGCCGGCGGATTGGTGTCGTTGTACGCGGTCGAAGTGCCCGACTCCGGCCGGTGACCGAAGCCAAAGGCAACAGCCAATACCACGACGATGAATACAGCCGCCGCAACCCAGCCCCACGTCGCGTTCATCGCACGCGCATCAGGGTCATAAGGTTGGTTGCGCTGCAGCGGATCGTCCGCACTGCGGTGATCCGAGTTCCGAAAGTCCGACATGCTGGAATCTCCATCCTTGTCAGTCCTTCGCCGAACAACGGACCCTTGGCCCCCACCGTTCCAAAGTCTTTGGAATACCTCATCCGTAAAGGAGACATGACACGAGCAACCGTTCCGCAATCGGAACTTTGTTCCACCTCGCGCGGAGCAGATGGCCGAGGCCATTCCGCGAAAACAGCAATCCCTACTCGCGAGCCGCGCTTGTTCTTTGCTGCGAGCGGACATGATTCCCGGTTACGCGATTCCCGGTTGCGCGCAGACGACGGCCCAGCATCCTCGTGACGATGAAATGCCCGTCGCTGGTCGTGTCATTTAAGGCGCTCAAACGCAGATTCGACTTTTTCTCCGAACCTGCTTTATTCGCCACCGCCGCGCTCGTAGCTCAGCTGGATAGAGCACCAGACTTCGAATCTGGGGGTCAGGGGTTCGAATCCCTTCGAGCGCGCCAATGATTTCAATAACTTAGCAAAAGGCCGAAAAGCGCTAGGCTCTGTAGGCCGGCGTTTTGCATGATGATGGTCGGCCAAGCGGCGAGCTTCCCGCGTAAGCGGTGTAGAACCAGCCGCGCATCACCAGCTCTTCCGTGCAAGGCGCGAGAATAATGCTCTCGAATGCGTCGAGGAGGACGTAAGCTCAGCGCAACCAGCGCGGCGACGCCGACCGCCGGACCAAGAGTATTCGTGGCGCGCACTCTGTGCGCCGTTCAATTACCTGACGCGCTTGCCATTTTCGTAGCAATCGTGTTGGCAAACCGGATTATTGCAGCTGTTGAAGCCGCCGCACTTCGAATAGTAGACGTAGCTGCCAACACCCAGTACGCACAGCACCAGAACCACGACAACAACCCCGGCCATCTTCATGTAATACCCCTCCGGTAGTTGCCTAGCCGCTTTCTTTGTCATCCGGATTCGCGTGGGCGATTTCGTCAGCGAAGCGACCGAACGGCATTGCGGATCAATCTATTTTCCTGATCTGTAAAGTACCCGCGCGATCGGGGTTCCACATTCGGTAACACACAAAGAGGAGCATCCTAATACTCCAATAGTCAATGCACGCGTTCGGAATTGTGCAGGTTTTCGGACGCCGGGATGCCGAGGCCATCCACGCGCTGTGCGGCCGGCGTCCGAAAAGCGCCCAAGGCACGAAATCGCGGTCGGTGGTGCAACGACGGGCGGCGCGCCTTTATGGGGAAATCAGTGCGCCACGGAGGTTTGAGGTCGGTTGATTTCGAGGGCGGTCGGTCTTGAATGCGTCCACAACTTGAACTTTACTCATCCAACGGCGTCCGACTGACCGGGAGCAAATAATATGAAAACCGTCCTCACCGCCGCTGCCCTTTTTGCAGTTCTTCTGCTGTCGGCTTGCGATTGGAGCAGTATTGGCTTCAACGGAAAATGCAAGGAAAACTGCGCGAGCGTGAAGGTTACAGGGAGCGAAAGCCAGGCGGATATCGACTCGGCTATGAAGCAGAAGTGTGAAGCCATGGGCCGGCATGGCACGCCGCAGGTCCTGGACAAGAGCAAGACTGAAATCGGGTTCACCTGTCCCGCGTAGTCGTGTCAAGAACGAGGCCTATCGGCTTCTCAGCGAACGCACGCGTAGCGCTAACGTTGAGAGCAGGCCCTTGCACCACCGCTTCGCCAGCGCGTTATCGTTGCCTTTCTGCGCCCTTGACGGGACACGTCTGCGCAATCAAACGGCGGCGGTCCGGGTTCGCTGATGTTCTATTGGGTCGCGCTACATTTCTCTTCTCGATTGCCGCAACAATTGCGGCATCCTGGCCGCCGCGGCTTGCCGAGATGATTACGCCCTCGCTGAAATCTCCTGCCAACGAGTTCCATTCTTCGCGTAATCGTGAAACTTCGCTGGTGGTGGTCGAGCTTCCGTCGGGCGACCGCTTGAACTGGTCGCATTTGATAGCCTGATCGAGTGGCGGGGGAGTACAGCAAGCGCCGAGAGCGATGCCAATATCCAGCAACAGCAGGGCCATCCTCCACCCGACGCCGTCGATGTGAGCCGCGCGATGCGGCTGGGCCCGTGTGACGTATGTGTTTGGCGTTACCGACCAGCGAAACTAACCGAGTACCCTATAGGGAGCAGCTTTCGATTACGGCCTTTGTAAATTTTTACGCCCGCCCAACGGGAATTTCGCGCGCTTTGAACATCGCGCCCCCAAGCAAGGCATAGCTCAGCAAGGCCAAAAACAGATAAAGACCCAGGACCACGAACCCGTTTTGGCTGACGGTGTCGGCGGCATCCCAGGCGCCATGCAGGGCTGCGGCGCTCAGATAGCCGACCGGCAGCAGATAGATCGCCATTTTCGGCCGCAGCACCGATAGCCCGATAAAATATCCGAACAGGCCGCTATAGGCGCAATGGCCGGTCAGCGTCGGCAGCCCGCGCCCGAGCAGAGCCACAAGCCCGTTGAACGCCTGGCTTCCGCTATCATGCGCGGTGCCCATCAATCGCGGCAGGTATATTACCGGGGTCTCATAGAGAAAGAACCCGGTACCTGAGGCTACACCCAGGATCATGCCATCGAGTGGTCCGGAAATGCGGACGTGCTTTGCCAGGCCTGCGTGCACCGCACCCAGCCTTCCCGGCGCGCGGCGGCCGAGATAGGTCAATCCCGCACCGAGCAGAATCAATGCGAACAGCGGCAGGGCCTTGAAGGCCTCCTCGCACAGCCCGACAACATACCAGCCGGCGAGCTGCACCACGTAGTAGGGGGAGTGCCGCCAGTGCATGCCCTCGCGGTCGAACAGGGCGGCCCAATAATTAAAGAACGGACTTGCCATCAACAAAAACGTAAAAGCTGCGACACCGGGGATCAGCCACCAAGGCGCCGCGCGCTCGCACATGTGGTAGATGTAGGTATTGATCATCAGTGCGATATAGAGGGCGATGATCCAGTAGACGGCCCAAGCTTGCTGGATTTGGCCGACGCCTGCGGGCTGCACGTCAGGTTGGAGCGCCACCATCATTCCAAGGGAAACGAGGATTGTCGCGATTATCGGCAAAAGGTGTTCTTGCGACCAGGTACGGCGGCCGCCGACGAGCGGAAAAACCATGCTGCGCGAGAGCTGGAACCCGGCTCCCCCGGCCGAAGCGGACAGTTCGTTCGCCATCACGTCACCGTTGCAAGATTAGATTGTTGGAATGGGCGAAAGACCGGACTAGCCGCGAAGGGCATTGGGCGATGATTTCAGCGCCCTTCTCGGCCAAACCCCCCTCGCGCCACTAATTCTCTTATTCCAATGGCGCAGGAGCTTGCAACATAAAGGTGTTTGGATTTGACGCGTTGACCCAGTTCCGGTGATGGAATCTGCCTTGCGACCGCAACGTTTTTGCTGTGGCGGATAGTCAGGCTAAAGCGCAACAAACCGGCGATCTTGCGTGATGCCAACCGCGGCGCAGTCCGAATGTCACATCTGCTTGGACTGACAAAAAGACGCGCCTCTGCATCGTCGTTAGTGGCGGTCGATGAGCCTCTTCCTGGTCCTCAGCCGCGCCTGCAGCCAATAGGCAGCGATCATCAGCTTGGGGTCATCAAATTTCCCGGCGGTGAGCCTTGCGAACAATTCGTCCACGGACAGTTCGATGGTCCTGATGTCCTCGTCGTCATCGGTACCGCCGCCGGCGCCGGTGCGGTCGGCATCGCGCACCTCGGCGAAGTAGAGAAACACCCGCTCCGACGAACCGCCGGGGGAGACAAAGTAGGTGGAGATCAATTGCGGTCGGCAGACCCGGTAGCCGGTTTCCTCCATCGCCTCGCGAATGATGGCGGCGTCCGGCGCTTCACCCGGATCGATCATGCCGGCGATCGCTTCCATGGTCCAACCGTCGCTGGCGCCGCGATCAGCGCGCCGGCGCCCGATCAGGACTGGAGCCCGAAATTGCTCCACCAATACGACGGCGTTGCGGTCGGTGTTGAGCAGCAGCAGCGCCGCGGCGTCGCCACGCTCAAACACGAGCTTGCGCTCGTTCGGACTCATGGTGCCGTCGAAGCGCTCGTGCGCGACCACGATTTCGTCGATCTTGAAAACATCGTCGAAC
>DATAVX010000053.1:0-45698 GCA_036267535.1 Steroidobacteraceae bacterium | reverse complement strand
AGGCCTCCGTCAGATGCTTAGGAGCGGTCGCATTGCGCTGCGACCAAATATCGAAATGCAGCAGTTCGAAGGCGTGGCTACGTTGGACATTAGCCAGTTTTTCGTTGAAAATCAAATAGATATAAAGTTGGTAGCGGGGGTAGGATTTGAACCTACGACCTTCGGGTTATGAGCCCGACGAGCTGCCAGACTGCTCCACCCCGCACCGGAAAGAGCCGCCCATTGTACCGGGCCATGCGGCTAAAGCAAGGAGGCCCAAACGCTGCCCAGCTGTCTTAGCTCCTATCCTTCTCCATCGTCGTGCGAAACGCGGGCCTATCGATGACGCGCTGTGAATAGCCCCGCAATACCTCGGTATCCTTCAACATCTTTGCCATCAACATGAAATGCACGCCGCCGCCCAGCATGATGTCCAGCGCGGTGAAATCATCGCCGAGAAAATATTTGCGCGCCGCGAGATGCTTGTTCAGCACCTCCTCCACCTCATCCGCCGGCGCCCATCCCATGGCGCCGTATACATGCTTGATGTCGAATCGGCGCGAGATCAGAGCTGGTTCCAGGACGCCCGGACGATAGGCCAGCCAAGATAGGTACTCACCGCGCTTCGGATCACCGGCGGCCGGACCTAGAATCTTCTTGCGGTATTTGTCGGTCAGGAAAAGAGCAATGGCGCTGCCTTCGAAGATCGTTTCGTCGCCGTCGACCAGCGCGGGAACCTTGCCATGGGGATGCGGATTGGAAGGATCTCGTTTGCCGGTGCCGTCGGCGCGCCGGAAATCCACGAGTTTCGTTTGATACGGGACTTCGAGTTCTTCCAGCAACCAGACCGTGCTTGCGGACCGAGTCTGCGGCGAGTGATACAGCGTGATCATGATCCTCTCCTTTGGCGCATGCGGATTTTATCTGGCAGGTTGCCGGGCGGCCACGCCCTACTGTAAGGCCCGCTGACAGAGCTGCAGCAGAGTCCCGGGAATGACGCCGAGTGCGAAAGCCAGCAGCGCATTGGCGCTCAAAACCGTGCGCATCAACATCGAGCCGCCGATGGCACCGGTCTCGGTGGGTTCATCGAAATACATGAGCTTGACGATGCGTAAATAGAAAAACGCGCCCACAACAGAAAATAATACGGCGACCACGGCCAGCCAGATGATATGCACGCCGAGAACGGCCTGGATTACGCCGAGCTTGGCCCAGAAACCGATGAAGGGCGGCAGCCCCGCCAGGCTGAACATGAGAATGGCCATCATGCCCGCGAACCACGGGCTTCTGGCATTCAAGCCTCTGAAGTCCGTGATCTTGTCGGCCTCAAAACCCTGCTTGGCCAACAGCAATATCATGCCGAATGCACCGGCCGCGACCAGTATGTAGCTGAGCATGTAGAACATCGAAGCCTGATAGCCCTGCGCCGTACCGGAGAGAATTCCAAGCAGCACATAACCGACATGCGAAATGGTTGAGTACGCCAGCATGCGTTTCAAATTCGTCTGTGCGATCGCGATGATGTTGCCGATCGCCATCGACAACACCGACAGCACCACCAGCATCTGGCTCCAATCCGGCTGCGATGAACCGAGCGCCTCGGGTAACAGGCGCATCGCCAGCGCGAATGCCGCGAGCTTGGAGGCCGTGCCGATGAACACCGTCACGCACGTGGGCGAGCCTTCATACACGTCCGGAATCCACATATGGAACGGCACGGCGCCAAATTTGAAGCCCACGCCGACGATGAGAAAGGCGATGCCGAACAAGAGACCGATGTTTCCGCCGATCCCGGTGTTGCGTACCGCCGTCGCGATTTCGCCGAGTTCGAGGCTTCCCGTGACGCCGTAGACGATGGACATGCCGTACAGCAGCGTTCCGGAGGCCATGGAGCCCAGGACAAAGTACTTGATGGCCGACTCGGCCGCGACGCCGGAATCGCGGTCGAAGGCCACCATCGCATACAGGCACAAAGACATCAGCTCCAGCCCGAGGTACAAGGTGATGAGGCTGGCCGCTGAGATGAGCACCATGGCGCCCAAGGTCGCGAACAGCCCGAGCACGAAGTATTCGCCCTTGAAGATCGCGCGGCGCTTGAGGTAATCGGTCGAATAGACGAACACGGCCGCGACGATGAGCAGCGTTGCGATCTTGAGCAGCTGCGCCATGCGGTCCAGTTCGAACAGGCCGCCGAGTGCGACAATCTTGCCTGTCACCGGCTGAGCTGCCACCAATATCGCGGTGACGCACAGACCTGCCACTGCCAACACGCCGGTCCAGCGCCGCTGCGCGTCATTGAGCAGCATGTCCAGCATCAAGATGATGCAGGCGGCCAGCGACAGGAATATTTCGGGCCACGCATACACCAGGCCGGAATTGAAGAAACTGGGATTGAATGCGCCGGAAATCATACTTGCCCTACGGTGCGATCTTGGATGACAGCAGTTGTACGGCCAAGTGCTGCGTCGAGGCGCGCATGACGTCGAGCAGCGGCGCCGGCCACAATCCCACCAGCAGCACGCCCACCGCCAGCAGCCCCAGCACCAGGAACTCGCGGCCGTTGAGATCTCTAAGCGCTGCGACCTTGTCGTTGGCGACTTCTCCGAAAATCACTCGCTTGACCAGCCAGAGTGTGTAGGCCGCCCCCAGAACCAGCGTCGTGCCGGCCAGGAAGGCGTACCAGACATTGGCTTTGAACGAAGCCAGGATCACCAAGAACTCGCCGACGAAGCCCGAGGTTCCCGGCAGTCCGGAATTGGCCAGCGCAAACAGCACCATGAACGTCGCGAATTTAGGCATGGAGTTGACCACGCCGCCATAGGCGGAGATTTCGCGGCTGTGCACCCGATCGTAGAGCACACCCACGCACAAGAACATCGCACCCGAGACCAAGCCATGCGACAGCATCTGCACCAGCGCGCCATCCAACCCTAAGGCGATCCCGGTGGTTTTGCCGGTGTGCGCCACGATCTGGAAGCCGATGAACATACCCAGAGTGACGAAACCCATGTGTGCGATCGACGAATAAGCGATCAGCTTTTTCATGTCGCGCTGCGCGAGGGCCACGAAGCCGATGTACACCACGGCGATCAGCGACAAAGCAATGATCAGCCAATCCAATTCCCGGCTGGCGTCGGGCGCAATCGGCAAAGAAAAGCGCAAAAAGCCGTATCCGCCCATTTTCAGCATGATGGCCGCCAGCACCACCGAGCCGCCGGTGGGCGCCTCGACGTGCGCGTCGGGCAGCCAGGTGTGCACCGGGAACATCGGCACCTTCACCGCAAACGCGGCAAGGAAGGCCAGGAAGATCAAGGTCTGTTCGGTCAGGTTGAGCGGCATGCGCTGAAACACCGCCAGCTCATAGCTGCCCGACTTCAGGTAGAGGTAAATGAGCGCAACCAGCATCAAGAGCGAGCCGATGAAGGTGTACAAAAAGAACTTGATGGTGGCGTACACCCGGCGCGGACCGCCCCACACGCCGATGATGATGAACATGGGCAGCAGCATCGCCTCCCAGAACACGTAGAACAGCACGCCGTCGAGCGCCGCGAAGACGCCGATCATGAGGCCTTCCAAGATCAAAAAAGCCGCCATGTACTGCGCTACACGCTTCTCGACGTTCCGCCAGCTGGCGATCACGATCAGCAACGTGGTGAAGGTGGTGAGCAGTATCAGCGGCATCGAAATGCCGTCGACGCCGATGTAGAACTCCGAATGGATGGTCGAGATCCACGGCGAACGCTCGACAAACTGCATTTGCGCGGTACCGGTCTTGAACCAGCTCCATAGCGGAACGCTCAAGAGCAGCGCCAGCGCGCTCACGGCGAGCGATACCCATTTCGCCAAAGTCGTGCGCCGGCCCAAGCCCAACACCACGAATCCGCCCGCAATCGGCAGCCAAATCAGCCAGGAGAGCAAATGGGCGCTTAACATCATCGCCAGATCAGCCACATCAGCAATGCGGCCAACCCGAGGATCATCGCGAAAGCGTAGTGATACAGGTAACCCGACTGCGCATAGCGCATCACCGAGCCCAACCAGCCCACCGTGCGTGCGCTGCCATTGACGAGTCCATCGTCGATCAGCAGTTGGTCTCCCACGCGCCACAGGCCGCCGCCCAGCAAGCGGGCGCAGGGCATGATGATGTTTTCATTGAACCAGTCGAAACCGAATTTATCGACCAATATGGTGTACAGCCAGCGAAACTTCGCTTGCGCCGCATCCGCGAGCGACGGGCGCCACCAAAAGAACACGTATGCCGTCAAGACGCCCAAAGCCGCGAGCAGCAGAGGCAAAGTCAGAAATGAACTCAAGGCGAACGCAGCGGAGCCGTGAAATTCCTCACCGAGGTGTTCCAGCACGTTGTTGGCCGGCGCTACGAATATCGAGCCCTCGAAGAACTTGCCGTACAGCATCGGCCGCACGGTGAACCAGCCGATCACGGCCGACGGGATCGCCAGGAAAATGAGCGGCACGGTGATCACCCAAGGACTCTCATGCAGATGTTCCTGCGTGTGATGGTCCATGCGCTCCTTGCCGAGAAAGGTCATGATGAACATGCGGAAGGTGTAAAGCGCGGTGACAAAGACGCCCGCGACGACGCAGAAATCGGCGTAGCCCGAACCCACGCGATGCGAGGCACCGACCGCTTCGATCAGCGAATCCTTGGAGAAGAATCCGGAGGTACCCGGGAAGCCGATCAGCGCCAGGCACCCCACCAAGCAGGTCGAATAGGTGATGGGCATGTACTTGCGCAGACCGCCCATTTTCCGCATGTCCTGCTCGTGATGCATGGCGATAATCACCGAGCCCGCCGCCAGGAACAGCAGCGCTTTGAAAAAAGCGTGCGTCATGAGATGAAATATGCCGGCGCCGTATGCGGATACGCCGAGCGCCGCCGTCATATAGCCGAGCTGCGAGAGCGTCGAATAGGCTATGACGCGCTTGATGTCATTGCTGACGATGCCGATGAGACCCATGAAGAATGCGGTGGTCGATCCGATGATGAGCACGAAGGACAGCGCGGTCTCGGATAGTTCGAACAACGGCGACATGCGAGCCACCATGAAGATTCCCGCGGTCACCATTGTGGCGGCGTGGATCAAGGCCGAGATCGGCGTCGGGCCTTCCATGGAATCCGGCAGCCAGATGTGCAACGGCACCTGTGCCGATTTGCCCATGGCGCCGACAAACAAACAGATGCAGGCAAAGCTGATCGCGGACCAGCTCACCGTGCTCGTAATGTGGATCTGCGCGGCGGCGATCTGGCTCGCATGACTGAACACCGTGGCGTAGTCCAGGGAGCCGGTGTAGCGCAGCACCGCGGCGATGCCGAGAACGAAGCCGAAATCTCCTACGCGATTGACCAGGAAGGCCTTGAGGCTGGCGAAGATCGCGGTGGGCCGCTTGTACCAGAAGCCGATCAAGAGGTAGGAGACCATGCCGACGGCTTCCCAGCCGAAGAACAGCTGCAGGAAATTATTCGCCATCACCAGCATCAGCATCGAAAAGGTGAACAACGAGATGTAGCTGAAGAAGCGCTGGTAGCCGTCATCGTCGGCCATGTAGCCGATCGTGTAGATGTGCACCATCAGCGACACAAAGGTCACCACCGCCATCATCATCGCGGAGAGATGATCGATCAGAAATCCCACATTGAGCTGCAGGCCGTCGCTCAACAGCCAGGTGTAGACGGTGCCGTTGAAAGGCTCGAGTCCCGCGAACACTTGCCGGTACAGCACATAAAAGGACAACGCGCAGGAGATGCCGACCCCCAGGATCGTGACGCTGTGGGCTCCCACCCGGCCGATCGTCTTGCCGAACAGGCCCGCGATGATGCAGGCAATCAGCGGCGCCAAGACGATCGTGAGATAAATGGAATGCATTGCTCTTAACCCTGGAGCGTATCGAGATCTTCGACGTCGATGCTGCTGCGTTCGCGGAACAACACCACCAGAATCGCCAGCCCAATCGCCGCCTCGGCTGCAGCCACGGTCAGGATGAAAAACACGAAAATCTGGCCGCTGATATCGCCGCGGAAGCGCGAGAAGGCGATGAAATTGAAATTCACCGCGAGCAGCATCAGTTCGATGCACATCAGCAGCACGATGATGTTCTTGCGGTTCAAGAACACACCGGCCACCGCGATGGCGAACAAAACACCCGATAGCGCGAGAACATAGGTGAGGGAAATCATCGGCGTTTCTCAGAGGCCATTTTGACGATTCGAATCCGGTCCTTGGCGCGGACCGCCACCTGCTTCGCGATGTCTTGCGGCTTGCCGCCTTTGCGTTGGCGCAGGGTCAGCACAATGGCGGCGATGCTTGCCACCAGCAGAATGATGGCGGCCACCTGGGCCGGATAGGCATAGCGGGTAAAGAGCTGCACACCCAACTCGCGGGTGTTGGAATAATCGGCAGCGATCGCAGGCGCCGTTTTCAAAGCCGCCCCGCCCAGATGCTTGACCACGATGACATTGATCATGGCGAATATCACGAAGCCTGCCACCGCCACGGTCAAGGGCCAGTAGCCGGCGAATTCCTTGCGCAACTGCTCCAGGTTCACATCCAGCATCATCACGACGAACAGGAACAGCACCATCACGGCACCGACATACACCAAGACTAAGACGATGCCTAGGAACTCGGCGTCCAACAGCACCCAAATGACCGCTGCGTTGAAAAAGCACAGCACCAAGAGCAGCGCGGAGTACACCGGATTCCTGGACAGAATCACGCCGAGTGCCGCGCACACCAGCACGGAGGCGAAAATGAAGAACAGAATCGCCGGAAACATCAGCGATACCGTGCATCGGCGGCGCGATCCGCCGCGATCATGGCTTCATAGCGCTCGCCGATTCCGAGCAACTTGTCCTTGCTCATGATGTTCTCGCCGCGTTTCTCCATGTGGTATTCGTTCAATCGGGTTTCGACTATGGCATCCACCGGGCACGCTTCTTCGCAGAAGCCGCAGTAGATGCACTTGAACAGATCGATGTCGTAGCGCGTGGTGCGGCGGGTGCCGTCGCTCGCCACATCCGACTCGATGGTAATGGCGAGTGCCGGACAGACCGCCTCGCACAGTTTGCAGGCAATGCAGCGCTCCTCGCCGTTGGGATAGCGGCGCAGCGCATGCAGGCCGCGGAAGCGGCTGCTCTGCGGTGTCTTCTCTTCCGGGTAGTTGAGCGTGATTTTTGTCTGGAACATGCTCTTCAGCGTCACCCACAGGCCCTGCAACAGTTCCCAGAGCAAGAACGTTTTGATGAAGCTGCGGAGGCCTCGCATTACGGGTACCCCTTCCAAGGTCCGACGTGGCCGTAGGCCATGACGCCCTCGACGGTGAGCCAAATGAGCGTGACCGGAATCAACGCCTTCCAGCCCAAGCGCATGATTTGATCGTAGCGGTAGCGCGGGAAAGTCGCGCGGAACCACAAGAATACGAACATGAAGAAGGCAACCTTCGGTGCCAACCACCAGAAGCCGGGCTGCGCCAGCCATGAATCCGCGGCAATCCAGCCATCGAAGGGCGACAGCCATCCGCCAAAGAAGAAGATGGCCGTCAGAGTCGAAATCAAAATCATATTGACGTATTCGGCGATGAAGAACAGCGCGAAGGCCATGCCCGAATAGTCGACATGGAAGCCGGCGACGATTTCCGACTCGCCCTCGGCTACATCAAACGGCGCGCGGTTGGTCTCGGCCACGCCGGAGATGAAGTACACGATGAACAGCGGGAACAGCCAGGTCCAGTTCCAACCGAACAGCCCTTGCTGCCGATGGATGATCTCGCCGATGTTGAGGCTGCCGGCGGCCATGAGCACGCCAACCATGGCGAATCCCATGGCGATTTCGTAGGCGACGATTTGCGCCGCGGAGCGCATCGCGCCTAAGAATGCATATTTGGAATTCGCAGCCCAGCCCGCCAGTATGATGCCGTACACCCCCATCGACGTGAGCGCCAGAACATAGAGCAAGCCCGCATCGATATTGGCGAACGCGTGCTCCGGACGTAACGGGATTACCGCCCACAGGGCGAGGGCGGGAACCAGGGCGAGGAACGGCGCCAGGCGGAACAGGAATCCATTCGCATCCGCGGGGATCATGATCTCCTTGAAGATCAATTTGATCACATCCGCGAAGGGCTGCCCCAGTCCGGGTATCCAGAACAAATTGACGCGATTCGGTCCCCGGCGGTATTGCATCCAACCGATGACCTTGCGCTCCGCCAGGGTATAGACCGCCATGACCAGAATGATGCTGATCATGATGATCAAGGTCTGAACGGCCAGCAGCAGCGGCGTGGTCCAGTACGGCGTGATGTAGCCGGAAATCCAATCGCGCAGCGGCGTCCAATCCCACATGATCAGATCACGGCCCGGGCCAAGCGCCCGTCCTTGGTCTTCTGCAACGGATCGGAGCCGCGCACCAGCACGTCGCTCTGATAGGGCGGGATGTCCACCCACGCACCCTTGGCAATCTCGCCGTTCGGTATCGCACCCGCGGGCACGCGCGCCGCCTGCGTGCGTGCACCGCACAGCACCTTCAAGACGTCGCGAATTTCATCCGCGCTGTTGAAGTCGATGCCATGCAGGCCCAGCAAGTTCGCCAGCACGCGCAGCACCTTCCATCCAGGACGGCTCTCGCCGGGAAGCTTCGCCGCACCGCTCCAGCTTTGCCAGCGGCCTTCCATGTTCACGTACGTGCCCGCGCTTTCGGCGAAGGAGCCGATCGGCAGCACCACATGCGCCACGCCGCGCAACGCTTCCGGCAGGTGCGTGGTGATCGCCACCACCAGGTCGGCGGAAGCGAGCGCCGAGGCATCAGCCGCCAGGTCATTAGGCGGATCGATGCCGCCGAACAGCACGTAGGCTTTAAGCGCGTTCTCGAGCATGGAGCGCGCGGACAACCCCGGCGCACCCACCGGCGCCCCGCCGGAGGCACGGTGCGGCACCGCGCCGGCGAGGTAAGCGCCGGCTGCATTTGCCCCTTCGGTGATCCAGCCGATGCCGGCGCCGCACAAATCAGCGATCAGGCTGCCCAAGGCTTGCAGCTGGGAATAAGCCGGGTGACGCTGGGCCAACGTGCCCAGGATGACGGCACGCCGCGCGCCATGCGACAGGGCCGCGATCAACAATCTGTGATTCTCGCTCACCGTGGCATGCCCGACGCCTGACGGCACGGGCTTGCTCGCGGCGCCGGCCGCGGCGTGCACCAGCGCCGTCAATTCAGCCACCAAGTCGCTTGTCTCCGCATAGCCCGCAACCGGAAACATGTAGTCGAAGCGGCGCGGATTGACGAACGCCACGTGCGCGCCGCCCTTGATCGCCGCTTTGCGAAGGCGATGTGCCAGCATCGGCATCTCGTGCCGCAAATCGGATCCCACCAGCAGAACGCCCTCGAGCTGTTCAATCTCGGCAATCTTCAGGCCGAGATGCGGATACGCCGGCTCGTTCTCCTGGGCACGGAAATCCAGCTGGCGCAACCGATGATCGATATTGTTCGATCCCAAGCCGCGCGCAATTTGCGCCAGCAAAAATAGCTCCTCGACTGTGGCCAGCGGCGAGGCGAGATATCCGGTCGCGGTTTTGCTCTCGCCGGCGGCCTTCTGCAAGCCTTCCGCGGCGGCATTCAGCGCGACTTCCCAATCCACGGCCTGTAATTGGCCATCAATGCGCAGCATGGGCTGCGAGACGCGATCGCCGGAGTACATGCCCTCGAAGCCAAAGCGATCGCGGTCAGCGATCCAGGTTTCATTGATCTCTTCGTTCTCGCGCGGCACCATGCGCAGCAGCTTGCCGCGCAGCACATGCGCGTAGAGATTGGTGCCGAAGGCATCGTGCGGCGACACCAGCGCCGATTGCGTCATTTCCCACGCCCGGCCGCGATAACGAAACGGCTTGTTGTTGAGCGCCCCCACCGGGCACAGATCGACGATATTCGCCGACAATTCGTGATCGACGCTATGTTCGATGTAGGTGCCGATCTCCATGTTCTCGCCGCGTCCCGTGGCGCCCATTTGCGGGTAGCCTTGAATTTCCGCGCCGAACCGCACGCAGCGCGTGCAATGAATGCAGCGGGTCATGTCGGTGGACACCAAAGGACCGATGTTCTTGTCCTTGACCACGCGCTTGCGTTCGCTGAAGCGCGAAATATCGCGTCCGAAGCCCAAGGCCAGATCCTGCAGCTCGCACTCCCCGCCCTGATCGCAAATCGGACAATCGAGGGGGTGATTGATGAGCAGAAATTCCATGGTCGCGCGCTGCGCGGCCACAGCCTTGGGCGATCTGGTAAATACTTTCATGCCCTCGGTCACCGGCGTCGCGCAAGCCGGCAAGGGTTTCGGCGCCTTCTCCACCTCGACCAAACACATGCGGCAGTTCGCTGCGACCGTCAATTTGTCGTGATAGCAGAAGCGCGGAATGTATATGTCGGCCGGGTCGGTCACCTGCATGATCATTTGGCCCTTGCGAGCCTTCAACGGGACGCCGTTGACTTCGATGTTGACCGTGTCGTCTGCCATTTCTCTAAGCCGCAACGGCCGGCTGGCCGTCCAAATGCGTGGCACCCTCGATGATGGAGCGGCCCTTGTGCTCGATCATGAACTTGAATTCGGGCATGAAATGCCTCAAGAAGCTCTGCACCGGCCACGCGGCGGCGTCGCCCAGCGCGCAAATTGTGTGCCCTTCGATGCGATTGGCCACATCGAGCAGCAGTCCCAAATCCTCGCTGCGTCCTTGCCCTGCAATGATCCGATTCAGCATTCGGTCCAGCCAGCCGGTGCCTTCGCGGCAGGGTGTGCACTGTCCGCAGGACTCCGACATATAAAAGCGCGCCAGGCGCTCGAGTGCCCGCACCATGCAGGTGGTTTCGTCCATGACGATAACCGCGCCGGTGCCGAACGATGAGCCGGCCTTCTTCAGCGAGTCATAGTCCATGTTGACTGCCCACATCACCTCCGCGGGCAGGACCATGCAGGAGGATCCGCCTGGGATCACCGCTTTGAGTTTTCTTCCCTTCCAAACGCCGCCCACCAGATCCATCAGCTCCTTGAACGGAATTCCCATGGGCAATTCGAAGTTGCCGGGCTTGCTCACGTGGCCGGAGACTGAAAAAATCGCAGTGCCGCCCGAATTCACCGGCCCCAAGGCCGCGAACCATGCGGCGCCCTTGCGCAGGATGGTCGGCACGGAGGCGAAGCTTTGGGTGTTGTTGATTGTCGTGGGCTTGCCGAACAAGCCGAAATTCGCCGGGAACGGCGGCTTGAAGCGCGGTTTGCCGGGTTTGCCTTCGAGCGACTCGAGCAGCGCGGTTTCTTCGCCGCAGATATAGGCGCCGGCACCGATAAAGGTGTGCAAATCAAAATCTACGCCGGAACCCAAAATATTCTTGCCCAGCAAACCCGCCGCATAGGCCTCGGCCAACGCGGCTTCGAAGCGCGGGATGGGCTCGGCCAAAAATTCGCCGCGGATGTAGTTGTAGCCCACCGTGGCGGTCATCGCGTATCCGCCGATGGCCATGCCCTCGATAATGGAGTGCGGGTTGTAGCGCAGAATCTCGCGATCGTGGCAGGTGCCGGGCTCGGATTCGTCCGAGTTGCACACCACGTACTTCTGCACCGGCGAGCTGCGCGGCATGAAGCTCCACTTCACACCGGTCGGAAATGCCGCGCCGCCGCGGCCGCGCAACCCCGACGCCTTCACCTCATCGATGATTTTCTCGCGCGGCGGCTGCTCGCGCAGAATCTTCTCCCAAGCCTGATAGCCGCCGAATTGCCGATAGCCTTCCAGCGTCCACGGGCGCTCGTATTTCAGCGCCTCGAATAACACCAGATTCTGTTCGTAAGCCATCCGCGATCCTCAGCTCTTAAGTCAATCCGTCGAGTACTTTGTCGACTATCTGCGGCGTCAAGTTCTCATGGTAGACATGATCCACCATCATCATCGGCGCTCCGCAGCAGGCCGCGAGACATTCCTCTTCGCGCTTCAAGAAAATGCGGCCGTCAGCCGTGCTCTCACCGGTCTTGATGCCGAGCTTCTTCTCGACGTAGTCGACGATCTCTTGGGAGCCGCGCAGCATGCAGGAAATATTGGTGCACACGGAGATGTGATGGCGGCCCACCGGCTTGGTCTCGAACATCGAATAAAACGATGCGACTTCATACACCAGGATGTCGGGCAATCCCAGGTACTCCGCGACCGCATCCATGAGTTCCACCGACAAAAAGCCGTGGTTCTCATGCTGCACGGCGTGCAGCGCGGATAGCACCGCGGAGCGTTTGCGATCGGGCGGAAATTTGGCCACCCACCGGTCTATCTCCTCGCGCACGTGTTCAGATAGTGCCGCGCTCATCGGTCGATCTCGCCGAATACGATGTCCTGAGTACCGATCACGGCGACGACGTCCGCCAGCATGTGTCCGCGTACCATCTCATCGAGGGACGCCAGATGCGCAAAGCCCGGAGGCCGCACTTTGAGCCGATAGGGCTTGTTCGCGCCGTCGGAGACCAAGTACACGCCCAATTCGCCCTTGGGCGCTTCGACTGCGGCATACACCTCGCCCTCCGGCACGCAGTACCCTTCGGTCATCAATTTGAAATGGTGGATGAGCGATTCCATGTCGCCCTTCATTTCTTCGCGGCGCGGCGGCCGCACCTTGCGATCGTCGATCATCACGGGTCCCGGATTGGCCTTGAGCCACGCGACGCATTGTTCGACGATGCGGTTCGCTTGGCGCAATTCTTCGACGCGCACCAAGTAGCGATCGTAGCAATCGCCGTTCGATCCGACGGGAATGTCGAAATCGAGCTTGTCGTACACGTCGTAGGGCTGCTTCTTGCGCAGGTCCCATTCGACGCCCGAGCCGCGCAGCATGGGGCCGGAAAATCCCAGCTGCAAGGCGCGCTCCGGACTCACCACGCCGATATTGACGGTGCGCTGCTTCCAGATGCGATTGTCGGTCAGCAGGGTCTCGTATTGATCTACATTCGCCGGAAACCGCTTGGTAAAGTCGGCGATGAAGTCTATGAGGCCGCCGGCGCGGCGGCTGTTGAGACGATCCACTTCCTTCTTGCTGCGCCACTGCGAATAAGGATACTGAGGCATCAACTCGGGCAAGTCGCGGTACACGCCGCCGGGACGGTAATAGGTGGCGTGCATACGCGTGCCCGATACGGCTTCGTAGCAGTCCATGAGATCTTCACGCTCGCGAAAGCAATACAAGAACACCGTCATCGCGCCGATGTCGATGGCGTGCGCGCCCAGCCACATCAAGTGATTCAGGATGCGCGTGATCTCGTCGAACATCACGCGAATGTACTGCGCGCGCAGCGGCGGCTCCAGTCCGAGGAGTTTTTCGATGGCCATGACGTAGGCATGCTCGTTGCACATCATGGATACGTAGTCGAGCCGATCCATGTAGCCGATCGACTGGTTGTAAGGCTTGCTCTCGGCCAGCTTCTCAGTGGCCCGGTGCAGCAGGCCCACGTGCGGATCGGCCTTTTGAATCACCTCGCCGTCGAGCTCCAGCACCAGACGCAGCACGCCGTGCGCAGCCGGGTGCTGCGGTCCGAAGTTCATGGTGTAGTTGCGAATTTCAGCCATCGGACTTCGCAATGCTGGTGGTGCGAACCGGCGCGTTGGTCAACTGCGGATCGTAGCGATTATCGTGGCGGATCACCTTGGGCACGAGTACGCGCGGATCGATGGTCACCGGTTGATAAACGACCCGGCCTTTTTCCGGGTCATAGCGCACTTCGACGTTGCCGGAAAGCGGAAAATCCTTGCGGAACGGGTGACCGATGAAACCGTAGTCGGTGAGCAGCCGCCGCAGGTCCGGATGACCTTTGAACAAAATGCCATAGAGGTCAAACGCCTCGCGCTCAAACCAATTCGCGCCGGCCCAAATGCCGGTGACCGAGTCGACCATGGGTTGATCATCGTCGGCGCAAAACACGCGTAGACGTAAACGCTGGTTCAACGATATCGACAGCAAGTGATAAACGGCGGCAAAGCGCCGCCCCGGCGGTACCTCTCCCTGGCGCTGACCGGCGCGCGCCACGCCGCGGCTGAATCCGGCGGAGGTCGCGCTCTGCGTGTCCCATTCATCGCGCCCATGCGACAAGTAGTCGACGCCGCACACATCCATGCACATTTCAAATTTGAACTCCGGTAGGTCGCGCAGCACCTGCGCAACCGCCAGCAGATCATCGGCAGGCACTTCGTAGGTCAGCTCGCCGGCATGGTTCTCGACCGAATTCAAGGCCGGCAACGCCCCTGCAATGGCGTGGGCCAGAGCTTCGAGGCGGGTCGGTGTTGCAACCGCCGCCGTGCTGCTTGGGATCTCGCTCATCGAATAATCGCCTTGTTGCGGCGGATCTTCTGCTGCAGCTGAATGATGCCGTACAGCAGCGCTTCCGCCGTCGGCGGGCAGCCCGGCACGTACACATCGACCGGCACGATGCGATCGCAGCCGCGGACCACGGCGTAGGAGTAGTGATAGTAGCCGCCACCGTTGGCACACGAGCCCATGGAAATGACCCAGCGCGGCTCGGTCATCTGGTCGTACACCTTGCGCAGCGCCGGTGCCATTTTGTTGACCAGCGTGCCGGCAACGATCATCACGTCGGATTGGCGCGGGCTCGGCCTGAAGATGATGCCGAAACGATCCTGGTCATAGCGCGCCGCGCCGGCATGCATCATCTCCACGGCGCAGCAGGCCAATCCGAACGTCATGGGCCAGAGCGATCCGGTACGGGCCCAATTGATGAGCTTATCGACGGTGGTCACTTCGAAGCCGCGCGCGGTGTTGTCGGCTTCTAGTCCCATTCCAACGCACCTTTCTTGTAGTCATAGGCGAGAGCGACCACCAGCACGAGCGCGAAAATCAGCATGGCTAGCAGCCCAAAAGTCCCGGTAATCTTCAGCGACACCGCCCAGGGAAAGAAAAACGCGATCTCCAAGTCGAAAACGATGAAGATGATGGCCACGAGGTAGTAGCGCACGTCAAAACGCATGCGCGAGTCTTCGAAGGCCTCGAAACCGCATTCATAAGGCGAGAGTTTTTCGGCGTCCGGACGGCGCGGGCCCAGGATCCAGCCGACGGTGAACAGCGCGAGGCCGAGAACCGCCGCCAAGCCGAGAAAAATCAGAATCGGTAAGTACTGTCGCAACATTATCAACGCCGTTGACTACACGGATTGACCATAATTGTATCAGAGAGATGGTGCCGACGGCCGGACTCGAACCGGCACAGGTTGCCCCACTAGCCCCTCAAACTAGCGCGTCTACCAATTTCGCCACGTCGGCTTCCATGGGCTTCGCCCAAACACATTGCAACTATTTACTTCGGAGGCGTGGCCGGTTGCGGCGCTGTTGCAGGCGCTGCCGGCGCTGTCGCGGGCGGTGCCGGCGCCGTCGAGGGCGGCGGCGTCGGTGTGAGCGCCGGCGGCGGCGCCTTGTTCGGCGCGCTTGCCGCTGCTTGCTGCGCAGCGCGTTCCAGAACGGAGGTCGGCTCCGCGGTCGAGTGCGAGCCGAGATAAGCCAGCGTCAGACTCGTAACGAAGAACAGTCCGGCAAAGATGGCAGTCAATTTTGAAAACAACGTGCTCGTGCCGCGCGCTCCGAACACGGTGCCCGATGCACCCGAACCGAATCCGGCACCCGCCTCCGCGCCCTTGCCCCGCTGCAGCAGCACCAGACCGATAATCATCAGTGCGAGCAGCACGTGCACGCCCAAGATCAAACCACGCAACATAAAAAATCTCTTTAGTGGCGAACGGCCGCAGCCGCGCAAATCTGTCGAAACTCATCGGCGCTCAGCGAAGCGCCGCCTACCAATCCACCATCCACATCCGGCATCGCGAACAGCTCTGCTGCGTTGCCGGCTTTGACGCTGCCGCCGTACAAGATGCGTAAATGGCCCGCCATCTTAGCATCATGGGCTGCGATCCGATTGCGCAGGAAGCCATGCACCGCCTGCGCCTGCTCGGGCGAGGCGGTGCGACCCGTGCCGATGGCCCACACCGGCTCGTAGGCCAGCACCGCTTGTGCAAAGCCGCCCACACCGTGCATTGCGATAACCGCGTCGACTTGCCGCCCGATGACCGCTTCGGTCTGCTTGGCCTCACGCTCCTCCAGGGTTTCCCCGACGCAGAGCACGGGTATTAGTCCCCCGCCCAGCGCCGCCGCGAATTTCCGCGCCACCAATGTGTCATCTTCGTGATACCAGCGCCGGCGTTCGGAATGTCCGACGATCACGTAGCTGCATCCGACATCCTTGAGCATGGCCGCACCCACCTGGCCGGTAAAGGCGCCGCCGGCCTCGGCGCACACGTCCTGCGCGCCGACCAGAATGCGTCCTTCTTCCAACACGCGTACCGCGTCGGCCAAATAGACATAAGGCGGAAAAACCACAATGTCGATCGGCCAATCCGGCCTGACAGAGCTTTCCAGCTCGGCGAGCAACGCCTGATTCACGGCCTGCGACCCGTGCATTTTCCAATTGCCCGCGACCATCGGACGACGCATAGCCAACCTTCGGGCATTTGCCCCTGCGGGAAAGGCGGCGAAGATTAGCCGCGCAGCCCCGTAACTGCAAGCCCCGAGGAGCCTGGCTGAGATCTCCGCGTGAGCCGCGAGCGTGGAGTGCTCAGCCAGGCTCCCCGGAATTAGCGCTGGATGCGGCCTCGACGGCCGCCGCAATATCCTTGGCGCCCTTCCTGACGAGAGCCGCGTCGGCGCCCTCCACCATCACCCGAATCACGGGTTCCGTACCGGAGGCGCGCAGCACGATTCGCCCGCGTCCTTCGAGTCGACGCTCCACCTCTTCAACCACTCGCACCACCTGCGGTGCGGTTCGCGGATCAAAGCGCTTCAAGACCTGCACATTCAGCAGCACCTGGGGATACTTCTTCATGGCGGCGGCCAGTTCCGCCAGCCCCGAGCCGGTCTGCTTCATGATGGCCAGGACTTGCAAGGCGCTGATCAACCCATCTCCCGTCGTGGTCTTGTCGAGGCAGAGGATGTGGCCGGAAGTCTCACCGCCCAGCGTACCGCTCGCCTGATTCAGCATGGCCAATACATTGCGGTCCCCCACCTGCGCGCGTAAAAACTCGATGCCGCGCTCGCCGAGCGCATGCTCCAGCCCCAAATTGCTCATGACGGTGCCCACGACCGGGCCCTTAAGCTCGCCGGTCAGGCGGCGCGCCGTGGCAAGGATATAGAGCAGCTGATCGCCGTCCACGCAGCGCCCCAACTCATCCACCATGACGATCCGGTCGCCATCGCCATCGAGCGCCAGTCCGACCTGGGCACGCACGCCCGGGACGGTGAGCTGCAGCAGTTCCGGCGAGGTGGATCCGCAGCCGTCATTGATATTGCGGCCATTCGGCGAGCAGCCGATCGGTACGATCTCCGCGCCCAAGTCCGCCAGCACCCGCGGCGCGACTTTGTAGCCGGCCCCATTGGCGCAGTCGATCACGATTTTAAAACCCTTGAGGTCCATTCCGGACGGAATGGTGGACATGCAGAATTCTTGATACTGCGTGCGGCTGCGATCGATGCGCACTGCCCGGCCCAAACGCTGCGACTCCTGAGTCACCACCGGCGAGTCAAGCAAGCCTTCGATTTCCTGCTCGATGCGATCCGACAGCTTGCTGCCGGTGGCATCGAAGAACTTGATGCCGTTGTCCTCGTAAGGATTGTGCGAGGCGCTGATCACAACGCCAAAGCTGCAGCCCAAGCGCTGGGTCATGTAGGCGATGCCGGGCGTGGGCAGCGGGCCGATGAGCATCACATCGACGCCGGCGGCGACAAATCCGGCCTCGAGCGCCGACTCGAACATGTAGCCCGACAGACGCGTGTCCTTGCCGATCAGCACGCGTCCGCCGCTAGGGCTAAGCACGCGCGCCGCCGAGCTTGCCAGACGCAAAGCGAAATCCACCGTCATGGGCGAGGTCCCGACGCGGCCGCGAACGCCATCGGTGCCGAAATAGTGGCTCATGCGTTCACCCCTTGCAGTACCGCGCTGACCGCCCGCACCGCATCCACGGTGGCGGCCACGTCGTGAGTGCGGATAATCCGCGCCCCGCCGTTCACCGCCAGCGCCGCCAAGCCTAAGCCGCCGTACAATCGGTCATTCACGGATTTTCCCAGGATTTTACCGATGACACTTTTGCGCGATACGCCGACCAGAAGCGGTGCATCGAGTGCCGCGAAGCGCGGCAACTCCCTCAATAAGGTCAAGTTGTGCTCCAAGTTTTTGCCAAATCCAAATCCGGGATCGACCGCGATGGCATCGGCGGGGATGCCGGCTTGCAGGCAGGCGCGACGCTCATTGGATAAGAACTCCATTATCTCGGCGACCACGTCAGTATAGTGCGGACTGTCCTGCATCGTACGCGGCTCACCCTGCATGTGCATGAGACAAACTCCCGTTCCCAGCTCAGCCGCCATCGCGCGCGCACCGGGTTCTCTGAGCGCGTACACATCGTTGATGATGCAGGCTCCGGCGGCCGCTGCTGCGGCCATCACTGCGGGTTTGGAAGTATCGATGGAAATCGCCACATCGCAGGCCGCCGCGATGCCCTCGATGACTCCCACAACCCGTTCCATTTCGACTGCAGCTTCTACAGTGCGCGCGCCCGGCCGCGTTGACTGCCCCCCGATGTCGATGATGGCTGCGCCTTCCGCTGCGATTTGCCGTGCGCGCTCCAACGCCGCATCCTGCGCCGCATATCGGCCACCGTCGGAAAACGAATCCGGGGTGACATTCAATATCCCCATGACGACAGGCCGGGTCAGGTCAATTGTTCGATTTCGACAGCGCCACTTCACGGTTTTCCAGCCCTCCAAATGCAAAAAGGCCGATGGGATCTCCATCGGCCTTCGTCCTTGTTCTGCAACAATTCTCAGTGTTGACCGGCGGGATTAACCAGCGGCGGGGCCGGCTTTTCCGCGGACGGACCCCGGGGGGTCGGCGTCGGCGTATCGTCCCAATCCCGCGGCGGTCGCGGCGCGCGGCCTTCCATGATGTCCTTGATCATTTCCTCATCGATGGTCTCGTACTTGATCAAGGCCTCCGACATGGTCTGCAGCTTGTCCATGTTGGTCTGCAGAATTTTATAGGCGCGCTGATAGTTGCTGTCGATCACGCGGCGCACTTCTTCGTCGATCACGTGCGCCGTGACGTCCGATACTTGCTTGTGCTGCGTCACGCTGCGGCCGAGGAACACCTCGCCCGATTCTTCACTGTAAGTCTGCGGACCCAAGCGATCCGACAGGCCCCAGCGCGTGACCATGTTGCGCGCCAGTTCGGTGGCGCGTTCGATATCGTTGGAGGCGCCCGTGGTGACGGCGTCCACGCCGAACACCAGTTCTTCGGCAATTCGGCCGCCGAACAGCGTGGCAATGCGGCTCTCGAGTTGCCGTTTGCTGGTGGAATAGCGATCCGCTTCGGGCAGGAACATGGTCACGCCCAGCGCCCGTCCGCGCGGGATGATCGTCACCTTGTACACCGGATCATGCTCCGGGACGCTCAATCCCACGATGGCGTGACCCGATTCGTGATAGGCGGTATTGCGCTTCTCTTCTTCCGTCATGACCATGGAACGGCGCTCCGCGCCCATCATGATTTTGTCCTTGGCGCGCTCGAATTCTTCCATCGTCACCGAACGCTTATTGCCGCGCGCGGCAAACAGCGCCGCTTCGTTCACGAGATTGGCGAGGTCGGCGCCGGAGAAACCGGGTGTACCGCGCGCAATGACCGAGGGCTTGACGTTGTCGCCGAGCGGCACTTTGCGCATATGCACTTTCAGGATCTGTTCGCGGCCGCGCACATCGGGCAGCGGCACCACCACTTGACGATCGAAGCGGCCCGGACGCAGCAGCGCCGGATCCAGCACGTCGGGCCGGTTGGTCGCCGCGATGACAATGATGCCTTCATTGCCCTCGAAGCCGTCCATCTCGACCAGCAATTGGTTCAAGGTCTGTTCGCGCTCATCGTGGCCGCCGCCCAAACCCGCGCCGCGGTGCCGGCCGACGGCATCGATTTCGTCGATGAATATGATGCACGGCGCATGCTTCTTGGCTTGCTCGAACATGTCGCGGACGCGTGAGGCGCCCACGCCGACGAACATTTCCACGAAATCCGAACCCGAAATGGTGAAGAAAGGCACTTTGGCCTCGCCGGCAATCGCGCGCGCCAGCAGGGTTTTGCCCGTTCCGGGCGAGCCGACCATCAACACACCCTTCGGGATCTTGCCGCCAAGCTTCTGGAACTTGCCGGGATCTTTCAAGAAGTCGACGATTTCCACCACTTCTTGCTTCGCTTCCTCGACCCCCGCCACGTCGGCGAAGGTGATGTTCACCTGGTCCTCTCCCAAGAGGCGCGCACGGCTCTTGCCGAAGGACATGGCCCCCCGTCCGCCCGAGGCGCCCTGCATCTGGCGCATGAAATAAGCCCAGAAGCCAATGAGAATCAATATCGGAAAGGCTGAGATCAGCAATTGCAGGAATACCGACTGCTGCTTCGGCGGCTCGCCGCGGAACTTCACATTCTGCTGCTGCAATGAGCCGATCAGGGCGGAGTTATTGGTCTCAGGATTGTAAGTGACGAATTGCTCGCCGGAGCGCTTCTTGCCCTCGATGATCTCGCCCTTGAGCGTGACCGAATCGATGCTGCCGCTCTTCACGTCGGTCAGGAACTGCGAATAGTCTATTTGCGCCGGCTGACCCGTGCGCATGCCGAATTGGCTGAAAATCGCGAGCAGAATGACCGCCAGCGCGACCCACAAGAGAATCTGTTTCGTCAAATCGTTCAAGTTTCACCTGCAACCGTCATCACATGGGAGAAGCAATTCTGACGGGCGTTCCTCAACTTACACCATCCTAAACTGCCGCGCCAACAGATAGATCTCAGGACTGCGAGTTCGTGACGCCTTCGGCTTTTTTGTCGCCACACGGCCATAACGCAAGCGGACATCTCGGATGATCTGTTCGAAGCCGGCGCCTTGAAATAATTTCACGAGCAAATCCCCTCCGGGCGCCAAAACCCGATCCGCGAACTCGACGGCGAGTTCGGCCAAATGCATCGAACGAGGCTGGTCCACGGCATCGATACCTGCCATGTTGGGGGCCATATCCGACAAAACAAGGTCGATTTTATCCGCTCCCAGGCGCTCCAAGACCTGTGCCAGCACCGCTTCGTCCCTAAAGTCGCCCTGCACGAATTCGACGCCCGGTATGGCGTCCATGGGCAGTATATCGGTGGCCACGATGCGGCTCTTGCGGCCGACAATGCGCGCCGCGTACTGGCTCCAGCCGCCCGGCGCTGCGCCCAAATCGACCACCCGAATGCCCGGGCGCAACAGATGCTCCTTCTCCTGAATCTGAGCCAGCTTGAAAACGGCGCGCGAGCGCCAGCCTTCGGTTTTCGCGCGCTTGACGAACTCATCGTTGGCGTGCTCGGTCAGCCAACGGGAACTGCTTTTGGAACGCTTGGGCATCTTAGGCTGCGACTATAATCGCCGGATGACCCTGTCCGAGAAACAAAAGAAACATTTGCGCCGTCTGGCGCATCCGATGAACCCAATCGTCATGCTGGGCAATGCCGGATTGACGCCCAACGTGGTGAAAGAGTTGGAGCGTGCCTTGGCCGATCACGAACTGGTCAAGGTGTCGGCGCGGCTCGGCGAGCGCGAGGCGCGCGACGCCGCACTTACCGACCTGGCGCAGCAGACGCGCAGCGAAATAATCCAGCGCATCGGCAATGTCGGGGTCTTCTACCGCCGCAGCGCGCAGACCCCGAAAATTCTCCTGCCCGACTGACCTTCAGCGCGCCGCATGCTTCGCGCTCGCCAGGTATCGATCCGCAGCCTTGGCGAGCGCCGGCTTCTGCGCCCCGAGGTGCCGCGCCGTCTCCATGCCTCGTGCCAGATTGTCCACGACATTCTTGGGCAGTCGCCCGGGCGCGACTCGAACGAGAACGGAGCGCCGCACCACGCGGCGGGTGCCAACGCGCAGCAGAGTGCCGCGGAACAAAACGATGCGCGGTTAAGCATGGCGAGATTGGTCCTTATAAACCACGACGAGCACGCACAGGCAGGCCGACAGATAGAGCGACGCCGAAATCCCGTGCCAGGCGCCGAATCTTAAGCCCAGAGCAGCCCCCTGTGCCTGCGCCAGACTCATCCAGCGGGCTAAAATGAATTCATTGCAGGCCAGCAACGCCACGGCGACAAACCCAAAAATGAATTGTCTGCGTTCTTCAAGGGGTAGCGCGAGCGCCAGCGCTGTGACGGCCATTCCCAAGAAGGTCTCGATGCTGAAGAGCCGGCCGGCGATGATCCCGGCCAGATGCCGATCGGACTGGAAATGAAATAGCGTCGCTGCAACCCAGACCGTCGACCAGAGACTTCCGGCCCATAGCACCAAGGATACGCGAAACATGCCTCGCAGCAGCTTCACGCTTCTTTACACGTAACGGACGGAAACGATTTCGTAGGTGCGCGTGCCGCCCGGCGTCGTGACATCGACCACATCGCCCTCGGATTTGCCGATCAGCGCCCGCGCGATCGGCGAGGACACCGACAAAAGCCCTTGCTTGATGTTGGCCTCATCATCGCCCACCAGCTGATACACGACTTTGTTGCCGCCGTCCTGATCTTCGAGTTCGAGGGTGGCTCCAAAGACCACGCGGCCATTGGCGGTGAGCTTGGTGACATCGATCACCTCGGCATTGCTCAAGCGATTTTCGATTTGATTGATGCGGCCTTCGATGAAACTTTGCTGTTCGCGCGCGGCATGATATTCCGCGTTTTCGCTCAAGTCGCCGTGCGCGCGCGCCTCGGCGATGGCCTTGATCACATTCGGGCGCGCTTCGCTCTTCAGCTGCTTGAGTTCCGCACGCAGGCGCTCCCCGCCCCGCAACGTCATGGGAGTCCGGGTCACGCCAATTCCTTGTGCAAATCCTGCAATCGATTCACTTCGATGTCGCCTAGATGATCGAGCGCGTCGCACGTCGCGCGCGCCGCTGCCACGGTGGTATAGTAGGTTACTCGCCTCGCCACCGCTTCGCGACGGATCGAGCGCGATTCGCGCACCGCTTGCTTGCCCTCGGTGGTGTTGACGATCAACGCCACCTCGTCATTTTTTATCATATCGACCACGTGCGGGCGGCCCTCGCGAACCTTGTTGACTCGCCGGCAGGTCACGCCCGCCTCTTCCAGCACCTTGGCGGTGCCGCCGGTCGCGGCTATTTCGAAACCGCGGGCGATCAGCATTTGCGCCAGCACGGTGGCCCCGGGCTTGTCGCGGTCGCGCACGCTGATGAAACACAGGCCGCGGGTGGGCAGAATCACGCCCGATGCTGCCTGCGCCTTGGCATAGGCTTCGCCGAAGGTGTTGCCGGTGCCCATCACTTCCCCCGTGGATTTCATCTCCGGACCCAAGATGGGGTCGGCTTCCGGGAACTTGATGAAGGGGAATACCGCCTCCTTGACGGAGAAGTACGGCGGTATCCGCTCCACGGTGCGCTCCTGTGCGGCCAGGCTCTTGCCCGTCATGACCCGCGCCGCCACCTTGGCCAGCGCAATGCCGGTGGCTTTGGACACGAACGGCACCGTGCGCGAGGCGCGCGGATTGACCTCGAGGATGTAGATCACGCCGCTTTGGATCGCAAATTGGATGTTCATCAGACCGATGACATTGAGCGCCTTGGCCAACTTGCGGGTCTGCACCCGCAACTCGTCCTGGATTTCGGGCGTGAGGCCATTCGGCGGCAGCGAGCAGCCCGAATCCCCGGAATGCACGCCGGCTTGTTCGATGTGCTCCATGATGCCGCCGATGAGCACATCGGTGCCGTCGCTCACCGCGTCCACATCCACCTCGACGGCCAGATCCAGGAATCGATCCAGCAGCACCGGACTGTCGTTCGATACCTTCACGGCATCGATCATGTATTGGCGCAGGTCGTCTTCGTTGAACACGACTTCCATGGCCCGCCCGCCGAGCACATAGCTCGGCCGGACCACCAGCGGGAAACCCACGTCGCGCGCCATGACGATCGCCTGCTCTTCGGTGCGGGCCGAGGCATTCGCCGGCTGTTTGAGCTTCAGAGTGTTCACCAGCTTCTGGAAACGCTCGCGGTCTTCGGCCACATCGATGCTGTCGGGGGTGGTGCCGATGATGGGCGCACCCGCGGCGGCGAGTGCGCGCGATAATTTCAACGGCGTCTGGCCGCCGAACTGCACGATGACCCCTTCGGGCTTTTCCTTCTCGATGATCTCCATGACATCTTCGAAGGTCAGCGGCTCGAAGTACAGCCGATCCGAGGTGTCATAATCGGTGGAGACGGTCTCCGGATTGCAGTTCACCATGATGGTCTCGAAACCGTCTTCGCGCAGTGCCATCGCGGCATGCACGCAGCAGTAGTCGAACTCAATGCCCTGACCGATGCGGTTCGGACCGCCGCCCAAGATCATGATCTTGCGCCGCTCCGACGGCGCCGCCTCGCATTCTTCTTCATAGGTCGAATACAGGTAGGCGGTCGAGGTGCCGAACTCCGCGCCGCAGGTGTCGACGCGCTTGTAGACCGGATGCAGTCCCAACTTGCGCCGCTCGCGGCGAATATCGGTCTCGTCGCGCCCGACCAGCTTGGCGATGCGCGAATCCGAGAAGCCCTTGCGCTTCAAGCTGCGCAGGCGGGCGAGATTCAGGCTGTCGAAACCGTCCTTGGCCAGCGCCGCTTCCTCGCGCAGCAAATCCTCGATCTGCGATAGGTACCAGGGGTCGATTTTGGTGGTGTCGAACACCTGCTGCTGGGTCCAGCCGGCGCGAAATGCGTCCGCCACATAGAGAATACGGTCCGGCCCCGGCCAGCGCAGCTCGTACGCGAGCTTTTCGGCCGCCGCTTCCGTCAGAGGCAGCGCGAGCTGTTCGTTAAACCCGTCGTAGCCGGTCTCGAGGCTGCGCAGCGCCTTCTGCATGGACTCTTGGAACGTGCGCCCGATCGCCATCGCTTCGCCCACCGATTTCATCTGGGTGGTGAGGCGAGTATTGGCGCCCGGAAACTTCTCGAAGGTAAAGCGCGGAATCTTGGTGACCACGTAATCGATGGTGGGCTCGAACGATGCGGGGGTCGCGCCGCCGGTGATTTCATTTTTCAGTTCGCTCAAGGTGTAGCCGATCGCCAACTTGGCGGCGATTTTCGCGATCGGAAATCCGGTGGCTTTGGAGGCGAGCGCGGAAGAGCGCGACACGCGCGGATTCATTTCGATCACCAGCACGCGGCCGTCGTCCGGGTTGATGGCGAACTGCACATTGGAGCCGCCCGTATCGACGCCGATCTTGCGCAATACGGCGATGGATGCATCGCGCAACCGTTGATATTCGCGGTCGGTCAGCGATTGCGCCGGCGCCACCGTGATGGAGTCGCCGGTGTGCACACCCATCGGGTCGATGTTTTCGATCGAGCAGACGATGATGCAATTGTCGTCATGATCGCGCACCACCTCCATCTCGAACTCCTTCCATCCGAGCACCGATTCTTCGAGCAGCACCTCGTTGGTGGGCGAGGCGTCCAGGCCGCGCGCCACGATGGCTTCGAACTCCTCGCGGTTGTAGGCGATGCCGCCGCCGGAGCCGCCCAAGGTGAATGAGGGTCTGATCACGGTCGGAAACCCGATCTCGGATTGCACCGCAAGCGCCTCTTCCATGCTGTGGGCAATGCGGGCACGGGCGGTCTCGAGACCGATGTCGTTCATGGCGTGGCGAAACAGTTCGCGATCTTCCGCCATGTCGATGGCGCGCTGCGAGGCGCCGATCATCTCGACACTGAATTTTTCCAAAATTCCTTCGCGTACCAGATCGAGCGCAGTATTGAGCGCAGTTTGCCCGCCCATGGTAGGCAGCAACGCGGTCGGGCGTTCTTTCTCGATGATGCGCGCGATGGTGCGCCAGTTGATCGGCTCGATATAAATGGCGTCCGCCATTTCCGGGTCGGTCATGATGGTGGCGGGATTCGAGTTCACCAGGATGACGCGATATCCCTCTTCTTTCAGTGCCTTACACGCTTGAGCTCCAGAATAATCGAACTCGCAGGCCTGCCCGATGATGATGGGCCCTGCGCCGATGATGAGGACGCTGTCGAGATCGGTACGCTTTGGCAAGGAGCCTAACCCTCCGCCGGTTTCTGTTTGACGGGGGTACGGCCGCGCGAGTTGGCTTGCACGCGCTTCACCATCAAGTACATGAAATGTTCGAACAATAGCCGCAGGTCGTGCGGACCCGGGCTGGCCTCAGGATGTCCTTGGAAGCTGAAGGCCGGACGGTCAGTGCGCGTCACGCCCTGCAGGGAACCATCGAACAATGATCGGTGCGTCGCGCGGAGATTATCCGGCAGCGTCGCTTCATCGACGGCAAAGCCGTGGTTCTGGCTCGAAATCAGCACGCGGCCCGAGTCGATCTCGAGGACCGGATGATTGGCGCCGTGGTGGCCGAATTTCATCTTGATGGTTTTGGCGCCGCTTGCAAGCCCGAGCAACTGATGGCCCAAGCAAATTCCAAACACGGGGATGTCGGTTTCCAAGAACTTCGTGATCGCCTGGATGGCATAGTCGCAGGGCTCCGGATCGCCCGGACCATTAGATAAGAAAATACCATCAGGATTCATCGCAAGTACCTGATCTGCTGTAGTTTGTGCAGGCACGACCGTCATGCGGCAGCCGTGCTCGGCGAGAATCCGCAAGATGCTGCGCTTCATGCCGTAGTCGTAGGCGACCACGTGCAGGCGGCTCTGGGGACGAGGCGGCTTAGCCGCGGTCTTCCAGATCAGCCCATCATTCCATTGATAGCTTTTCTTGGTCGAGACCGCCTTGGCCAAGTCCATGCCCTTCAAGCCAGGAAACTTCTTCGCCGCTCGCACTGCAGCGCTCTGATCGATGTTCTCCCCCGTCATGATGCAGCCGGATTGAGCGCCCTTGTCACGCAGCAGACGGGTCAGCTTGCGAGTGTCGATATCGGCGATTGCGACCACCTTGCAGCGAAGCAGGAAACTTTGCAGCGATTCGCTGGAACGCCAATTCGAATGCAGCAACGACAGGTCGCGGATTACCAGGCCGGCGGCATAGACGGCGCCGGACTCGAGATCCTCGGGCGTGGCGCCGGTGTTGCCGATATGCGGATAGGTCAGGGTCACGATCTGCCGGCAGTAGGAAGGGTCGGTGAGGATTTCCTGATAGCCCGTCATCGCGGTATTGAAAACTACTTCACCCGTCGTGTTGCCTTTCGCGCCGACAGAGACGCCTCGGAACACGGTGCCATCTTCGAGAGCTAGCACTGCAGGGGTCGACACTCCGGTTCCTCGCTTTGCGCTGCGGCGCGTTGCCGCAGATGCGCAAAGCGGGAGGCGCTCCTTAGAACGTCCTCCCGCTTTATGGGTTGATTCGCGATCAGTTTCCGGGCGCGAATATTAACGATGCCCGCGATCACTGTCCATGCTTCTTCTCAAACTCCTAGCACATCCTTCATGCCGTAGAGGCCCGCCGGACGGCCAATCAGCCAAGCGGCGGCCCGCAGCGCCCCCCGCGCAAAGGTCATCCGATCCGTGGCTCGATGCGTAAGCTCCAGACGCTCGCCCGCCCCGGCGAAGGTGACCGTGTGCTCGCCGACAATGTCGCCGCCCCGGACCACCGAGAAGCCGATGCTGCCTGCGCTGCGGCGCGCATCCGCGGCGCCATGGCGGTCATAGACCGCGATGTCGCTCAAGCGCTGAGATCGCGCTTGCGCGACCACCTCCCCCAAGCGCAGCGCGGTGCCCGAGGGAGCATCGCGCTTGTGCCGATGGTGTGCCTCGGAAATCTCCACATCGTAACCCTCATTCAAGACCCACGCCGCCTGCGCGACCAGTTGACCCAAGACCGCGACGCCCACGCTGGTGTTCGGCGCGATCAAAACGGCAATCGACTTCGCCGCACGCTCGAGTTCAGTTGTAGCTGCCGCATCGAGCGCGGTGGCGCCGACCAGCAGCGGCACGCCCGCCTCACGGCACGCCCGCGCATGCGCCGCAACCGCACTGCCGATGCTGAAATCCACGGCCACCAGGCTTGACTTCGGGGCGGCCGAGCCCGGCTTCAAAGCCGCGGCGCAATCGGCGCCGATTTCGACCCCGCTGGCCTGACCTGTTGCGGCGGCGTCCCGGCCCAGTCGGACACTCCCCGCCGAGGCGACCGCGCCGTGCAAATGAAAGGTCGAGCCTTCGCGCAAGGCCGCAATCAAGCACTGTCCCATGCGGCCTGTAATGCCGAATATCACCAGCGGTCGCGTGGCCGGCGGCTGCGACAAAATCTACTCGACCGTGCGCGTAAAGAATTTCTTCACGCCCTCGAAGAAAGTTTGCTCTTTCGGGTGATGGCTGCCCTGTTCCAGCGAGCTTTCGAACTTCTTGAGCAGTTCCTTTTGCTCGGCACGCAGGCTCACCGGGGTTTCAATCACGACCCGGCAGAACAAGTCACCGGCCGCACCGCCGCGCACCGGGCGGACGCCCTTTTCCCGCATGCGAAATACGCGGCCCGACTGAGTTTCGGCGGGAATCTTCAAGATCACCTCGCCGTCGAGCGTCGGCACCTCGACCGTGCCGCCGAGCGCCGCCGTGACGAAGGTGATGGGTACTTCGCAGGACAAGTGGCTCCCCTCGCGTTCGAAAATCAGATGCTCCTTGACGCGAATCTCGACGTACAGATCGCCGGCCGGACCGCCGTTGCGGCCCGCTTCGCCCTCACCATTCAAACGAATGCGGTCGCCGCTGTCGACGCCGGCGGGCACTTTGACCGGCAGCGTCTTCTCCTGGCGAAGGCGTCCCTGTCCAAAGCAAGTGTCGCAGGGATTGGAAATGATCTTGCCGCGGCCCTTGCAGCGCGGGCAGGGCTGCTGGATGGTGAAGATCGACTGCTGGACACGCACCTGTCCTTGGCCGTTGCAGGTGTCGCAGGTTTTGGGCGTCGATCCTTTGGCCGCGCCCGTGCCCTTGCAGGTCTTGCATTCGCCCATGGTAGGAATGCGGATCTCGGTCTCGGTGCCGAACACCGCCTTCTCCAGGTCCAATTCCAGCTCATAGCGCAAATCGGCGCCGCGAAACACTTGGGATCGGCCGCGTTGGCCGCCCGAGAAAATATCGCCGAACATCTCGCCGAAAATATCGCCGAACGCCTCACCGGCGCTAAATCCGCCGGCGCGGTTGCCTTCCAGTCCGGCATGTCCGAATTGATCGTAGACGGCGCGCTTGTGCGCATCGCACAAGATCTCGTAAGCCTCCTTGCACTCCTTGAAGCGATGCTCCGCCTCCGGATCGTCGGGATTGCGATCGGGATGAAATTTCATCGCAAGACGCCGGTAGGCCTTCTTTATTTCGGCTTCAGACGCGTTGCGCGGCAAGTCGAGTAGCTTGTAATAATCCTGCTTCGCCATTTCTTACCTTGCGGCCTGTCCCATAAAAACGAACCGCCGGCACTATGCATACCGGCGGTTTCAATCAGCAATCTACCTCATCACAAATGCCCGTTAGGCCTTTTTGCGATCGGAATCCTTCACTTCCTCGAACTCGGCATCCAGCACGTCGTCCTTCGGCGCCTGCCCGCCTGCACCCGCGCCTGTGTCGGCTCCGGCGCCCGCGGCACCGCCTCCGGCATTCCCTGAGGTCTGCTCGTACATCTTCTGCATGATGGCGCTCGACGCTTGCTCCAATTCCGTGGTCTTACGCTCGATTTCCTCACGGTCGTCGCCGCTCATCGCGCTCCTGATCGCCGCCACCGCATCGGTGGCCGACTTCTTTTGATCGTCGGAGATCTTGTCGCCGACATCCTTGAGCGCCTTCTCCACGGTGTGAATGGTGGCATCGGCCTTGTTGCGCGCGCCGACCAGCTCACGGAACTTCTTGTCCTCCTCGGCATGCGCTTCCGCATCCGAGACCATGCGCTTGATTTCCGCTTCCGACAGGCCGCTCGAGGCCTTGATGACGATGCGCTGTTCCTTGCCGGTTTTCACATCCTTCGCCGATACGTTCAAGATGCCGTTGGCGTCGATGTCGAAGGTCACTTCGATCTGCGGCATGCCGCGCGGCGCGGGCGGAATATCCGTGAGGTCGAACCGGCCCAGGGACTTGTTGTCGCTCGATCGATCGCGCTCGCCCTGCAGCACGTGAATGGTCACACCGGTCTGGTTGTCGTCCGCGGTCGAAAAGGTCTGCGTCGCCTTGGTCGGGATCGTGGTGTTCTTCTCGATCACCTTGGTCATGATGCCGCCCAGGGTCTCGATGCCTAGGGACAGCGGGGTGACGTCGAGCAGCAGCACGTCCTTCACATCGCCGGCGAGCACACCGCCCTGAATCGCGGCGCCCACGGCCACGGCTTCATCCGGGTTCACGTCCTTGCGCGGTTCCTTGCCGAACAAGTCCTTCACGGCTTTCTGCACCATCGGCATGCGGGTCTGACCGCCGACCAGAATGACCTCGCCCACATCTTTCATCGACAGCCCGGCATCCTTGAGCGCAATGCGGCAAGGTTCCATGGTCTTCTGCACCAAATCCTCGACCAATGACTCGAGCTTCGCGCGAGTCAGCTTCATGTTCAAATGCTTCGGTCCCGCCGCATCGGCGGTTATGTAGGGCAGATTGATCTCGGTCTGCTGGCTCGATGAGAGCTCGATCTTGGCCTTTTCGGCCGTTTCCTTCAGGCGCTGCATGGCCAGAGGATCCTTGCGCACATCGATGCCGCTTTCTTTCTTGAACTCATCCGCGAGGTAATTGACGACACGAAGATCGAAGTCCTCGCCGCCCAAGAAGGTGTCGCCGTTGGTGGAGAGCACTTCGAACTGACGCTCGCCATCCACCTCTGCGATCTCGATGACCGAGACGTCGAAGGTACCGCCGCCCAAGTCGTAAACGGCAATCTTGCGGTCCCCGCCGTCCTTATCGAGGCCATAGGCGAGCGCAGCCGCCGTCGGTTCGTTGATGATGCGCTTGACGTTCAGGCCTGCAATACGGCCGGCATCCTTGGTGGCCTGGCGCTGCGAGTCATTGAAATAAGCCGGTACCGTGATCACCGCTTCGGTGACACTCTCGCCCAGGTAGTCCTCGGCGGTCTTCTTCATCTTCATGAGGACCCGCGCCGAGACTTCCGGCGGCGCCATTTTCTTGCCCTGCGTTTCCACCCAGGCATCGCCGTTGTCGGCTTTGACGATCTTATAGGAGACCATGCCCATGTCTTTCTTGACCACGTCGTCGCCGAATTTGCGGCCGATGAGGCGCTTGACCGCGGCGATGGTGTTCGCCGGATTGGTGACCGCCTGGCGTTTGGCAGACTGGCCGACCAGCACTTCGCCATCCTTGGTGAAGGCAACGATCGACGGCGTGGTGCGGTCGCCCTCGCTGTTCTCGATGACCTTGGGCTTGCCGCCCTCCATGATCGCGACGCAGGAATTGGTCGTGCCGAGATCGATGCCAATCATTTTACCCATTGTGAAAACCCTCTAAAAATCAGACGTTGTGACCTACGTGGGGACATGCGGGTATTTTTCAATCGGCGTCCCCGCTAAGGTGCCTTGCTCACCACCACCCTTGCCGGGCGCAGCAGCCGCCCGTTCAAGGAATAACCTTTTTGGATCACCGACAGCACGGTGTTGGCCGGCTGATCGCGGCTCTCTTGGGCAACCATCGCCTCATGCCAGGCCGGGTCGAAGGGTTGCCCTTGGGGGTCGATGAGCTTGATGCCCGCTTTCTCGAAGGCTCGCTGCAACTGCTTCAAGGTCGCGTTCGTTCCCTCGAGCAGCGCCGACTCGGAATTGGCCCCCGCGGCTTGGATGCCCGCCTCCAGCGAATCGATGACGCCGATGAGCTCTTGCGCAAAGCGCTCGATGGCGTACTTGCGCGTATTGTCCAACTCGCGCTCCATGCGCTTGCGGTAATTGTCCAGTTCCGCCACGGCGCGCAAATAGCTGTTCCAATTCTCGCCGGCTTTGGCCTCGGCCGCGGCCAACGCCGCGGCCACCGTGCCATTGGCTTCCGAGCCTGCCTCTGCCGTGTCGTCCCGGAATTGCGGGTTATTGTCATTCACGCGTTAAGACCCTCAAGGATTGAAGGCGGCAAGGAGCCGCTCGAAGCGCTCATTTGGGGGCTATTTGCGGGTGTTCAAGGCCGAACCCAAGAGCTTGGCCGTGATGTCGACGATCGGAATGACGCGCTCGTAGGCCATGCGGGTCGGGCCGATGATGCCTAAGACGCCGACCACCTGGTTGTCGACCATATAGGGGGCCGTCACCACGCTGATGTCATCCAGAATCCGGTAGCCCGATTCCTGGCCGATAAAAATCTGGATGCCGTCGGCCCGCAGGCAGTTGTCCAACAGCCGCAAGATATCGTGCTTCTCGTTGAAGGCCTCGAATAGCCGGCGCAGCCGGTCCACATTCGACAGCTCGGCGAACCCCATGAGATTGGTTTCGCCGGCGATGACATACTCCACGCGCTCGGCGGGCGGGGAATCGAACACTTTTTGCGCGACTTGGATGGCGTCGCGCATGAGCTGATCCATGTGCTGGCGGGTCTCCTGCAGCTGCGCCAGCAGCAGCGCGCGCACATCGGGGAGCGAGCGGCCGGCGAAGGCCTCATTGAGATACGTGGCAGCGCGGCGCAGCTCCTCCGGCGAGTGATAGCGGTCCAGCTGCACGACGCGGTTTTGCACCTCGCGATTGCTCATGACCATGATGGCCAGCGCCCGGTTTTCCGACAGCGCGATGAACTCGATTTGCGAGAGCGCGATGTAATGCGGATTCGGCAGTGTGACCAGCCCCGCCATGTGCGTGACGCTGGAAAGCATCTGCGACACCGTCTGCACCAGGGATCGGCCATTGGTCGAATCGGCCACCAAGCGGCGCTCGATATCCTCGATTTCCTCGTGCTGCAGCGGCTTGAGCTTGAGCAGGGTATCGACGAAGAACCGGTAGCCTTTGTCGGTGGGGATGCGGCCGGCGGAGGTATGCGGCGAAGCGACGAAGCCTAAGTCCTCCAAATCCGCCATGACATTGCGGATGGTCGCCGAGGAGAGGCTCAAGCCGGAGTCCCGCGACAGTGTTCTAGACCCTACGGGCTGGCCGTCGCGGATATAGTTCTCGATCAGGGCCTTGAGCAGCAGCTGCGCCCGCTCATTCAGTCCCTCGTCGGCACCTTCTGTCATAGTAGGTCCATATACCATGTTTGAAGCTACCTAGCGCATCCGGCCGAAGTCAAGTCCGCGTGACCGGCCTGCCGCGCTCATGCTACAAGGGATCGATCGTGAGCCATTCATTCAAGTCCATTGCATTGGTGGGCAACGCCAAAGATTTGCGCGTTGCCGAGTGCATGCTGGGCCTGGCGGCGCATTTTCAAACCCGCGGCGTGCCGGTGCTGGTCGACCCCAGCGTGGGCCTGGCCTTCAAAGCGGGCAGCGTCGTCATGTGCCCCGAACAATCCTTCGCCACCCGCGCCGATCTCATCGTCGCCATCGGCGGCGACGGCACGCTGCTGTATGCGGCGCGTCTGGTGGCGGGACATTCGGTGCCGCTGCTCGGCGTGAATCGCGGGCGGCTGGGATTTCTCACCGACGTCAGCCCCAACTCCATGCTCGAAGATGTCGATTCGGTCCTGGACGGGCGTTACAGCGAGGATCGCCGATCGCTCTTGGCGGCGCGGCTCGAGAGCCATGACGGCGGCAGCGTAGGCGCCTTGGCGCTGAACGATGTCGTGGTCAATAAGTGGGAAACCGGGCGCACCATGGACTTCGAGACCAGCATCAATGGACGCTTCGTCAATTCGCACGGCGGCGACGGCATGGTGATCGCGACGGCAACCGGATCCACGGCCTATGCCCTCTCCTGCGGCGGACCCATCATCGAACCGGATCTCGAGGTGTGGGTGCTCGCACCGATTTCGCCGCACACCTTGAGCGACCGTCCGATCGTGGTGCGCGCCGGCAGCAAGATCCAGCTGCGCATGTCGGATCGATTCGAGTCGCGCGCACAGGTGACCTGCGACGGCACCGCCATCGGCGATCTGGAGCAAGGCGACAATCTGTATGTCGAGGGCGCCGATGCGCAAATCACGCTGCTGCATCCGCCGGGCTACGACTACTATCGGCTGCTGCGCTCCAAGCTGCACTGGGGGCGCGGCGCGCACAACGGACATCCCGACGCTTAAGGACGAAAGCGTGCTGACGCATCTTCAACTCAAGGACTTGGTGCTGGTCGATCAGGCGGAACTCGAACTCGGCGCGGGATTGACCGCGCTCACCGGCGAAACCGGCGCCGGCAAATCCATTGTGGTCGATGCCTTGCTGCTGGTGTCCGGCGGGCGGGGCACCGCGGATGTGGCGCGTCAGGGCGCCGAACGGGCTGAGGTGACCGCAAGCTTTTCGGACCTGCCCGCGGCGGCCGCCGACTGGTTGAAAGAGCAGTCCATCGACTTCGATGGAGAACTCATTGTCCGCCGCGTCATCGGCGCGGATGGCCGCTCGCGCGCCTATGCGAACGGCCAAGTCGTCCCCCTGCAAGCTTTGCGCGATCTGTCGGAGCTGCTGATTGAAATTCACGGGCAACAGGAATTTCAGCACCTGGTGAGCCGCTCGGCGCAGCGCGGGCTGCTCGATGAACGTCTGCCGACGCCAACGTTGAAAGCTGCCGTCGCGGAAGCGTTCGAGCGCTACAGCGCAGGCCGCCGCGACTTCGAGGCTCTGCAGGCGGCCGCCGCGAACCGCGACGCCCGCCTCGATTTGCTGCGCTACCAATTGCAGGAGCTGAGAGCCGAAGTCTCGACGGCGAGTGCGATCGAAGAGCTGTTCGCCGAACAGAAGCGGGTGGCGGCGCGCGGCCGATTGGGCGAGGCGGCACGCATCGCAATGACCGCCGCTTACGAGTCCGACGGCGAGAGCGCGCATGGCTTGCTGGGCAAAGCGGCTGCTGCGCTGCGCAGCGTGTCGGACATCGATCCTGAACTCGGCGAGGCGGGCAAATTGCTGGCCGAAGCCACGATTCTCGCCCAAGAGGCCGGCGCATCGCTGCGACGCTATCTCGAGGGGCTGGATATCGATCCGGCACGCCAGGATGAGATCGAGCGTCGCGCCGCCGCGCTCGAGTCGCTGGCGCGAAAACATCGGGTCGCGGTGCTCGAATTGCCGGACCAGTCGGCCCGCATCGAGCGCGAAGTGAACGCGCTCGAGAATGTACAGGTAAGCCTCGCTGCCCTGGAGAAACAGGTCGCCGAAACGACGCGTGAGTATCGCACTGCAGCGAAAAACCTGACCGAGGCCCGCCAGACCGCAGCGCAGCTGCTGCAAGTGCAGGTGACTGAGCTGATGCAGACCTTAGGGATGGCCGGCGGGCAGTTCGCCGCGACGCTGCGCTCGAGCGATCAAGAATTCTCGGTGAACGGCAGCGATGAGGTGGAATTTCTGGTGAGCGCAAACCCCGGGCAGCCGCTGAAGAGTCTCGCCAAGGTCGCATCCGGAGGCGAGCTGTCACGCATCAGCCTCGCAGTTCAGGTTGCGGGACGTGCTGTTTCATCGCCGCTCTGCATGGTGTTCGACGAAGTGGACGCAGGCATCGGCGGCGCGGTGGCGGAGATCGTCGGCCGGCAGCTGCGTTCCTTGGGGGAGCGCGCTCAGGTGCTCTGCGTGACGCATCTGGCGCAGGTTGCATCGCAGGCACACAGCCAATTTCGAGTGACCAAGCTCAGCGACGGCAAGATCACGCGCACCGCCGTCAAGCCGCTGGGATCTGCTGAACGGATCGATGAGATTGCACGCATGCTCGGCGGAATCGACATCACCGAACAGGCGCGGGCGCACGCGCGCGACATGCTCTCGCGCGCCGTGACGGCCGAAACGCCGAAGAAAAAGCGATCGCGCGGCGCGCGGCGCTAGGCTTCTCGGTGCCGCGCGAAGCTCATGCCTCGCGGAGCCCTAGGAAACAGGCTTGGTGCGTTTTTGATTGGGGCAGTTGGCCTTGCGGCAATGGCCGTAGAGAATCAGCGCATGATCGCTGATCTCGAAGCCTAGCCGCTTGGCGACGGCGTGCTGGCGCTCTTCGATGCCGCCATCCATGAACTCTTCGACTTTTCCGCAGTCAACACACACGATGTGATCGTGATGCGCGCCCTGGTTGAGCTCGAACACCGCCATCCCGCCCTCGAAATGATGACGGGTAACCAAGCCAGCGGCCTCGAATTGGGTTAGCACGCGGTAGACGGTGGCCAGGCCGATGTCTTCATTGGAGACCAGAAGCTTCTTATAAATATCCTCCGCGCTCATGTGGCGCGCGGCTCCGTCGGCGAGGATGTCCAGAATTTTAAGACGTGGCAGCGTGACTTTGAGACCGGCATTACGCAGGTCATTGCTCTCACTGGTCGCGTCAGGTTTTAGGCGCTGCGCCATGCTGGGCCTTCCGGTATGATAGGCGTTGATTATCGATCATTTGACGGCTGTTCACCACTTTCATGAAAATAATTCCGTGTCTTGCGCTGGTATCCGCAGTCTGCCTGCTGGGTGCCGGCTGCGTGTATCGCATCAACATTCAGCAAGGCAATTTTCTCAATCAATCTGCGGTCGACACCGTCAAAACGGGCATGACACGCAGTCAGGTGCGCTATTTATTGGGAACGCCCATGGTGGCGGACAGCTTCGACAAGGAACGTTGGGACTATATTTACTATCTCAAGAAGGGCCGCTCCCGGCATGTCGACTCGCGCCGCGTCACCGTGTACTTCGACGGCGACAAGGTCGCTCGCTTGGACAAGCCCACCGATGAGGAAGCGGCCAAGCAAGACGCATCAGCCGCGAAAATCAAGAACGGGCGGATTTACTAGCCTTGCGGCTAGCGCGTTTTCGGCGCGCAAGCTTGGGCTCCTCGAGCAGCGGCCGGTAGATTTCGATTCGATCGCCCTCTTTGAGCACCTGATCGCGCGGCACCCGCTTGCCGAAAATGCCGACGACGGCCGTGGCAGTCAGGTCCACGCCGGCAAAATCCTGATCCGATGCCGCCCGCGCCAGGACATCGGCGACCAGCGCACCCCGCGGCATCATCAGCAGTTTAGCGATACCGCGCTGCGCCTCGGCATAGACGATCTCGACGCTGATCATGGACCCTGGGCTATCGGCGCCATTTGCGGCTAGCCGTAGATTTTCTTCGCGCGCACCACAAACGCATCGACGATGCTGCCGCACAGCGTTTCGAACACGGCGTTGAATGCAGCGGAGGTGAGGCGATTCTTGAATTCGAATTCGACTTTGAAATTGACGCGCGAGCCCCTGTCCCCTATCGCATCGAAGCGCCAGGCGCCGCTCAGATCCCGAAACGGTCCGTGCGTCAGGCGCATGTCGATATGCGCATCGGGAGTGAGTGCGTTGCGGGTGGTGAATTCGGTTTGCAGCACGCCGTGCGCGATTTTCAATGTGGCGAGGCGCTCGGTCGCCGACACATCCTGCACTCGAACTCCGACGCACCAGGGCAAAAATTCGGGATAGCGGGCCACATCGTTCACCAGGGCAAACATTTGCGCGGGCGTGAAGGTGACCAGGGCGCTGCGCTCGACTACCTGCATAAGAGCATTGTCCGGCAAAAGCGCAGGCGCCGCCATCCGACAATCGGTAATATTGTCATGCGCTTCGCGCGACTTCCCATGCGCTCCGCGCACCTTAAACGGGGCCGAAGCGGCCCCGGCCGATAATTGGTGTGAAAAACATGAAGACCGACGAGAAACTGCCGCCCATCGCGGTGAATCGCAAGGCGCGTTTCGATTATTTCATCGAGGAGCGGTTCGAGGCGGGGATCTCGCTCATGGGCTGGGAGGTCAAAAGCATGCGCGCCGGCAAGGCCCAGATCGCAGAGGCGTATGTTTATGTCAAGAACGGCGAGGCGTTCTTGTTCGGTGCCCACTTGAACCCGTTGACCTCGGCCTCGACGCATGTGGAAACCGATCCTACACGCACACGCAAGCTGCTCTTGAATCGCCGCCAGCTTGACACCCTCGTGGGTGCCGTCGAGCGGCGCGGCTACACCCTGGTGCCGCTGCAACTGTATTGGAAGGCCGGGCGGGCCAAGCTCGAGATCGGCCTGGCGAAGGGCAAGAAGCAACACGACAAGCGCCATAGCGAAAAGGATCGCGACTGGCAACGCGATAAGGGCCGAATCATGAAGGCCATGCGCCGCTAGGCCGGGGGGCGCGCAGCGCTGCCGTTGCGGCGACGGGCAATACTTCTGACGGGCCCCTCCCGGCCTATTTGGCCCGCAGCGCCGAAACAGCGTAAACTAGCGCTTCGATTGGGGCCGACCGGTTTCGACATGGGTCGCGAAACTGCAGGTGCGTACCGAGGTGCAGGTTCCTCGTTAAACTATTTGCAAACTTATAGTTGCCAATCAAGACAACTACGCTCTAGCCGCCTAATCGCGGTTGAAACCCAGATGGCTCGTGCTGATGCGAACATCCGGGTGTAGCGCTCATCAGATAGTGGAGCACACGTGCCTGGGGTGCGCTAAACGAAAAATTACCGGGCTGGCTGCGCGCTTTCCCTGCCCGTTGGGTAGTACGCGGTAAGAACAATAGACGTGGCTACGTACGTAGATCTTGTAGCGTAGGACTTATGGACGGGGGTTCGATTCCCCCCGGCTCCACCATTTGACCAGTTCCGATGGCATCCGACGACATCCTGGGACTTCCACAAAACCCGCTAAAACGCGGGTTTTTTTATGCTTTTTTGGGATCCTGGGAGCGGCGCAACCTGCCGTTGACTTCCGGGGGCAACTGGGGGCAACCATGGGGGCGACTGGCCAAACCCGAACAGGAGTTGCCCCCAGATGCCTCTCACCGACAGCATGGCGCGAAACGCCAAACCCGCTGCGAAAACCATCCGCATGTTCGACCGCGACGGCCTGTATCTCGAGGTTTCGCCCCGCGGCGGCAAGTGGTGGCGCTTGAAATATCGCAACGCGGGAAAGGAAAAGCGCGTGTCCTTAGGCGTCTATCGGGAAGTCAATTTGAAGAAGGCCCGCGCGCGCACCATCGAGGCGCGCCAGCTGCTTGACGCCGGCGTTGATCCCAGCGAGAACCGCATGGGGATCGCCAAGGACGAGATGAGCGGCCATGGATTTCGCGCCATGGCGCGCACGATCCTGGACGAAGTGCTCGGCTTTAGACCGGATTTCATCGAGCATCAACTTGCGCATGCGGTGCGCGATCCGAATGGACGTGCGTACAACCGCACGGCCCATTTGGAGGAGCGCCGGAAAATGATGCAGGGCCTGGGCGGATTACTTGGACAGGCTGAAGAACGGCGCTGACGTGATTCCGATTCTCAAGGCTGGCTGACGGTCTTGAGTACCGCATTCCAAATTCCAGAATCTGTGGAGAAATGCGCTGTAGGATTCGGACCGCTGCGGCGTATCCTATGCGTGTGCCGAAGAGCGAGGCTCTCATCATGGAAACGAAGTTGCAGCAATTGACCGTGGACGAGCGCATCAAGCTTGTCGAGGATCTATGGGACAGTATTGCAGCTGACCAGGGCACGCTGCCGATCGCCGCCGATCAGAAAACGGAGCTCGACCGCCGCCTGAACGCATACGCGGTTGACAAGAATCGTGGACGACCGGCGACGCACGCCGTTCGCGACATTCGCCGACAGTTGTGACCGTCGAGGTCCGGCTCCGTCCGTAAGCCGAACAGGACCTGGCCGAGGCCGCTCGGTGGTACGCGGAGCAGCAGCCCGGTTTAGGCCTAGATTTCCTCGATGAGGCTTTGGCAACTTTTTCGACAATCGCCCAAAAAACACTCGCCAGCGCCACGGTTTACGGGTCGTTACGTCGCGCGCTATTGCACCGATTTTCATTTCTCGCACCGACGCCAGAAGTTCCGCGCCGATGTCGCGGACCGCGTCACGTTTGCGCAGCGCCTTTTCACTCAACTTAGCGATGATCGTCTCCCGAATCGTGTGCGGCCGACCCCTCAGCCCGCCGCCACTTTTGAGATGGGAGTCGTCTCATAAGTCCCCGACACGAGATCTACGCTCAAAGTCTTGGCAATAGCCTCCGGGCGGATTTCGCGCCCCTCGCGTACCAGCCGAATCAACCGATGTTTTGCGAGCAGTTGCAGCGAGCGCGAAATGTTCGACTGCGCCCGGCCGGTGAGTGTCACCAATTCAGTCACGTTCGCTGGGTGTTCGCGCAGCAATACGCCCAGGAGCTCTAGCGCTTCTCGCGACAAGGCGGCGAGCAGAGGTGCTGCCGGGAGCGGGGAGACCCGCCGTTCACCCCGTGCCACGGCACGCATTTCCTCTTTTAACTCAGTCATGGACTTGCGCATCATCGTCCTCCTCAGCTTCCAACTCGATCTCCTCGGCCTCAAACTCGAAGGCGCTGCCTTCTTCGGCGCAGGCCCGTTCAACCGCGGCGAAGAAGTCCACAAGCAACTCATCGGCACCCCGAAACTCATAAGCCACCAGCTCCCGAGCATGCCGAAAGCGATGTCGATGATCGTACTCATGCGCACGCGGTACACCGTGCGCGTTGTCGTACCCCAGCAACCGAGTCCCATCCACGTCATGCAACGTGAACGAGTACTTGATGCCACCCGGCCGCGCCACGCTGACCTCGACTTCCGCGATCCGAAATCGGACGCTCCAACCGTTGACGAGCCAATAGCGTCGATGGTCGTAATCCAGGAGACGTCGCATCGGCTCATCAAGATGCATAAATATATCATCTGGCGATATACTTGACAACCAGCGCTATTCGGCGGAACAGGAGGGTCGCCATCGGAACCTGCTCATTCCCATTCCGGGTCAAGAATGGCAGAAGTGGTCCAGCCAACCTCACGCCGCGAACGGCGACCCACGCTGGTTACCACGGCTAGCGTCGACGCGAGTCGCCAACCAGTCTCGCACTTCGCTCTCCAGCCATCCCACAGCCCGCTCGCCCAGCTTGATGCGCTGCGGAAACCTTCCTTCCGCCTGCATTTGGTAAATCATTGAGCGATCGAGCCCAGTGAGCTGGGAAACCTGTCTCAGCCTCAGCGCCCGTTCATTGGGGTAACACGGCAGCTTTGCGGAAGGCCCCAGGCTGAATGCAAATTGATTTTTCGATTCGCTTTTCATGGCTATACCTCGAACATCGACTATTGCACCGATAATCGGCCCTACCGCGTCAGCTCCGGGTCCGCGGGACGCCCGCGCTCGGGACTGTCCTGTTGAGTCCCACGCTGCTTTTGGACAAATCCGATGAATTGCGCCGCCAATCTTTGCCGGTCAGTAAGGACGGGCGGCAGGTGCTTCACGAAGTAGCGCACGTCGCCGGCGAGGATGATCTCCCCCTGCGCATCCAATACCTCTGCGGCCTTCAGCCAGGCTGATACCAACGATTTGCGAGTCTCGATCAGCTTGTCCCGCGCCGGATCCACAATCGTTCGGGAACGTGACAGCTCAGTCGCGATCCCGATCACCCGATCGTGCAACGCCGTGGATGTCCCATAGCGCTGCGCTTTGAACATCCTCTCCCGAGAATATTTCTTGTTTTGGCCTCGAATGGCCCGCGGCGTGGCATTGGCCGCAATACCTTGCTCGCGCATCAACCGCGCGAAGTCCCTCGCGCCATTCGCGCAGGCGTTGCTTGTCGATGCGCAGCCGCTGTCCGAGCTCGTTCTCAGCTTTCACAACCAGATGCACGTGCGGGTGCTTCTGTTCGGTATGCAAGACCATGGCGTAGCTATGTTGCGCGAATTTCTCGCGGGCGAATTTCCGCGCGGCGGCCAAAACCTTGTCTGGAGGCGTCGGCGCCGGAATGGCGAGGACGATGTTGTGCACGAGTTTCGTCGGCCGCCGCGCTCGATCGCCCTCCTTCTGCCGGCGGTATTGCCCGGCGGTGAGCTCCAAGTGCCACTCATCAAGCAGCTGCTTTTGCTGTTCCGGGTATCCGATGAACTCACCCTCGTCGGTCTCGATCTCTAAGGCGCCTCGGCGGCTGATGTACCCAAAGTGAGCCGCAACCGCGCCCGGCCTCGTTCCTCCGCCAGTCACTTTCACCATGACCTCCGGGGTACGACTCACGGTGCGCGTGATGTGGGCAATTTGCGCGACGCTGAATCGACCGGGCATCTCGGGACCTCCGCGCCCGTGACTCACGGCCTCGAAGAGGCCGGGTCCATCCCGCGGTACGCGAAAACCTCGTCTAGTCAACGCGGCTCTCCCAGCTGATCAGCGCCGCTTGGGCGAATTCATGCATACGCCGCTCCAACTCAGATACGAGAGCTCGGGTACCCCTAATCTCTTGCTGCAGATCCCACGTCAGGACTCCCGTCTGCGCGGCCTCACGAGCGCTCCGCGCCAAGAGTCGACCGCACCCAGCCAGGACCGACACGCCCGCCTTGAACGCAGCAAGCTCATGAATAGTGAGCGGAGGGTTGGCGGCCACATGACCCCGAACCAGGGCGGCGATATAGCCTGAGTCCTTCACGCGGCGCTCAGACGTCCGGTGCCGAATGGCAAGTCGATCTCCCGGCCGCAAACGGATTGTGATCCGGTCCAGGGCAGGACCGCGGCTCGATGGGGTTGGCAGCAAGTCGGGCGATTGCGATTTGAGCAATGCACGAATGGCGATGAGCGCCAGCGTCGACTCCGAGATTTGCCGCTGCGCGGCGACCGTGGCGAATAGGTGTTTCTCCTCCGGCGTCGGACGCGCGGTGATCGTTGGCGCGGTCGATTTCAATGCGCCGACGTTCATCGCGCGCAAACCCTTGTTGCAGCAGAACGCGGACACTTCGCTATCCTGCCATCACTCCAACAACGACCCGACAACATTCCTCGATGCAAAGTCTTTGCTCTATCCGATCCGTGATTCCGGACCTAAGACATTGCACGAATTACCGTGCGTCGGCGGGTAGAGTTTCGCCATATTCAGCGGAACTCGCGCCGGGGTCAGTGCGAAGCGCGGTTGTGGAACGGGACTGAATACGCAAGCCGGTTCGGGCCCAGTTGCCATTTGGGTGTCAAAATGGTCGCCTCAGACCTGACATTCGCCCTTCCCGAACCTTGAACTTTTTGATCTTGTCCGCCTGATAGACCGCGTCCCGCCAGTGCGGCATCTTGGGAAGGCAACGGTTTTGTGACTTTCGGCGCGCTTCGCAACCACAAGTGCCCTTAGGATAAGCAATGAAACAGGGAAAGTTGCCATCGTCGGGCCTACGCGCCCGACCGTTTTGGACTGAAAAATCGCAAATCGTCACGGTCCGGCGTCTTGTCATCGCAGCTGCACTATTCTCAATCGCCTCGTGCGGAAAATCGGGGCCAAACCCCTCGTCTACCGCCGTGACATCCAACGATTCAATTGCCGCGGCTAACGTACAGGTCATAAAAGTAGCGGACTTTGCCGCCGACCCGTTCTCAGAGCACGTGACCGCAGCGGCGGCCTTACCAGAAGGCGGCTTTCTTGCACTTACAAGTAGTCGAGGCGGCTCGTTCGCCTACAAAATCTCAAATCTGGGTACCGTGATTTGGCGTAAGGACCTACCCGCGGGCATTACCGCCGCAGCCGCCGGGATTTCAGATGACGGCAGCTACTGGATTGTTGGCAATCTCACGGAGTATATGGATGTCAATGGCCGAAGCACCCTGTCTTCAATGGCGGACTTCGCGGAGCGCATCGAGACAAATGGGGCAATGTCGCCGCTTACCTCTTTGTCCCCAAAAAATAAAAGTCGTTTTTCGCGCTGTGTTGCGAGATTGGACGATGGATACGTTCAATCTGAACACACGAGTCAACTGGACGAGTATCTACATCTCGAAGTGCATCGGATATCGATGGTTGACGCTCACGGTACAACCGTCTGGGAGCACGTTCTTGGCTTTGATCACGGCCGCCGCATTATTCGAGACTCATCCACATTCGCTAACTCTGATGACCAGATTGCTGGATGCGCTGGCGTATTTGTCGCAGAGAACGACCGAATCATAGCAGCAGCGCGCGTCTTCGTTTTTCCAGATTTGAGAACCGACGACGAGGTATTTCAAGAGATGACTCGCTACCAGGCACGTCATCTACAATCTGCCACAGTTTTGATTGCTCTTGATTCCAAGGGAAACGAGATTGGCTCTGTTCGACATGACGACACATCGGCAGCGCTTCTCGTGAGATCGCCTGGTGGCGCTATGCTTTTTGAAACCGCTCAAAAGAAATCAGGTGCCGGCGTCTTCAACACGATGAATACAGTCGGTCAGAGATTATCTCTGTATGAATTCGATTCGAACCTGAAGGAACTCAAGCCGCCGATCACATTTGATGACACAAACTTCGACTCCGTGGATGCAGCCTATCGAACCCGTGATGGCGGCTTACTCATCAAGGCTTGCGACGGGCAGGTTTCCCAGCAATATCTACGCTACATCTCGCCCGTCGGCGCCATCTCTCCGAAACTAAAACTTGAGACCGTGCTCAGGCGCGGCGGCGTGGTCAGCTTTAGCGCGGGCGCGCAGCCCAATGAAGTATTAATGCTGGTGCAGACTGCGCTGCAAAACAGTCAGATACTGACCGTTAAGTACTCCAATTGACTTCGCCAAATAACAAATTAGATAGGGATGCCACGGACGGTCTCAGGCGCAAAACCACAGGCGCCAGAATGACTGTGCTCGTCTTAATTGTCGCCGCAGGCGGGGCAGCCTGGTACGGAACACACGCAGATTCGCACCGCTCAGGCTCGCACATCACCATTGATCGACAGGTATGGGTGAGTGGCCTCGATGGGCGGGTGACTGCAATGGCGAACATACCGAATGGAGGCTTCGTAATTGCGGGCTACCAGAAGACAGGCTGGGCTGTCGCAACCGATGCGCAAGGTAATTTGCTGTGGAAATACATCGCTCCCTTTGATGAGAATTTAGGACTCGGGACGCCGGCGTCGACGCATTCGGAGTTTTATGGCGTTGTACCATTGCCGAACGGAAACGTACTTTTGTGCGGACAAAAAACCACGGAGAAGCTCGATACCGTTGGGCTGATAACAATTCTCAGTAATACGGGCCTCTTACTCGAAGAGCGCCAAGTGCTTGCGAACAAAGACCGTGATTACTCTGTACCGACCTTCGGCGGAAAAATATATGGATGTTCGCGTTGGGATGACGGAGTTGCGCTAATTGGTGGCAAGCTTGATAACTCTGAGAAGCCGCCGGCATGGGCAATCAAGCTCGACGGCAGTGCCGAAAAGAAGTGGGAAAAACTTCTTGTTGCCGGGAGCCAATGGACTAGACCCATCCTGGTCATTGACCGCGATCTGGTCCTCGCGCACGTCGAGGTTAAGCCCACAACGACGGAGTTCACGATCGAGAAATGGAACGAAACCGGAGAAGCCGTTGCAAAGAGCGCGCCGATTACAGGCAAGTATCCGTATCTGTTCCGCTCTTTTCAATCGGAACATGAAATCGGGCTGATGGCGTATTTTGACGTTAGCAATACCTATCAGCTGCATGTGCTTGGGGAACGGCTTGAGCAAGTGGGAAGACCAAAGCAAGTCAGAGTCAATAACTTTGACCTCCAAGAGGGTTTTGGTTACCGCCTTCCAGATCACTCACTCCTGTTATTTGGACGCTCGGCCACGCAATCCGGAGATCGAGGTTCAATAGAGCGAATCGGGAAGGATGGCGAATATCTTGATCTCCTGGTCTTTCCGCAGATTCTC
>DATAVX010000052.1:0-1892 GCA_036267535.1 Steroidobacteraceae bacterium | reverse complement strand
CGACGGGGACGACAATCCAGGGATTTCCGTTCTCCCGCGCCTTATCCATTTGCTGCGTATAGATGGTTTCGGCCGGATAGACGTGCTGCTCCATGAAGTCGCCGATCCGCTTCATCCATTCGCGCTGCTGCGGCGAATAGTCGAAATCCATGCTGCCCTCCGGCGAGGCGACCGCCTCAGTTTGCAAATGTCGATCAGCGCCAGCCTAGCGCGGGCCTGTTGCGGCTGTCAGGTCTTGTCTTCCAGCTGCGCAAGCGGCGGCGCCCACGCGTTTGCCGCCACGCCCGGCGCCCGGCGGCCCCAGATGTTACCGTGCTTGTCCTTGCGATCCGTGAGGAAGGCCACAATCAGGCGATGCAGCATGTCCATGTTGGGCAGAATGCCATGAAAGCCCGCGATGGCGGTGGTGAGCTTGTCCTGTATTTCCCAGTAGCCGAAATCGTCCGGCGTTACGCAGACGAGGCTCTCGCGCGGAAGAAACTTCGGCAGCGCACCGCGGAATGGAACCGTGCCGTCGCCGGTGAGCTCGCCATCCGGCTGCGGCTGGCCCCACTCGTTCTTCCGATCGGAACTGGCGAACTCAAAATTCGGCTTGCCGCCAACGAGATCCACGCTCAGTTGCACGCGCGTGGTGGAGTCCGTGCCCACGACGCAAAGCCAATCGTCGGGCGTCAGCTTGCAGGCTTGCAGGTTGAGCGTATCGGTGAGTGTCCGGAACTGTCGGGCTTGGGTCAGCATGGCAGCAAACACCTGCTCCGCCTGCTGTTTGGCATTCGACGGATTGAGGCCACGCAGCTGAATGTATTGCCGGATGGTGTCGGCAATGCTGCGCTGCCACACGGCAGGATTGAAAAGGTCGGCAGGCAGTTGCGAATTCGGCGGCACCGTCAGCGCGTTCGGAAAACTCGGCATCAGATAGTAGAGGGCAGGCGTCATGCGCGCGGCTTCGCGTTCGCGCGAGCTGGGCGGCGAGGTGCCGAGATTGGCGGTTCCGGTGGTGACTTTGATCACCGCTTCGTAGGAACCCTGAAACGGCGTCGCCAGGGTGACGATGCTGCCGATGCGGTGTTGTGCCTGCACTTTCGCGAGATACCCCGCGATCACCAATCCGCCCATGGAATGGCCGACCAGATCCACGCGCGGATTCGCTTTGTAGCTGGCATCGGCATTGTAGTGGCGCAACAGCAGCGTGCGTTCGATCACCTCGTCGATGAAGGTGCCGAGCTGCGCCTGCGCATTCTCGATCGGTTGCCGCCAATCGTAGCTGAACGGATACACGGGCACGGGCTGATCGTCGCGAACGCGCAGATTGTGGCGCAGCTCTTCGATCAGCTCCTTGTACGCGATCTCGTATAGCTGGCCCGATTGCACACGCGCGGGCTCGATTGCCTCATATTTCAAATTGTCCGGATGCAGCGAGGCACGCTCATATTGCTTCGAGCTTTCCAGCACTTCCCAGATGGAGTCTGGCGGCAGTGGATACTCGTCGCGCAGATAGGTGGCGATGATCCCCGGAAGGACGATTACCGGATTGGGCATCTTTGGCATCGGCAGCCCCCGACAGGCGACAGGTCAGTAGATCATCTTTCTGTGGCGTTGTTGACTCAGGGCCGTTTGACAGCGGCGGCAACTCGCGGCAAGCACGCCGGATGCTGCTTTGGGCGGGGTTGAGCTTGCTGGCGCTGGGGCTTGCCGCGTTCGCCATCGACCGGCAGGCGGCGCATTTTTTTCACGACCGGGTGGCGGCGCACTGGTTCCGCCGCATTCGCCGCACCACCGATTTTGCCAAAGGCTCGCACTGGCTGGCGGCCGCGATTCTGATCATCGGCCTGACATACGCCGCGCGGCTGGCGATGGGCGACGTGTTGTTCCTGTTGCGGCTATGGCGGGCG
>DATAVX010000051.1:0-49998 GCA_036267535.1 Steroidobacteraceae bacterium | reverse complement strand
AGCGGGAACTTATTGCAACAGAATTTCGCGGTTAGGCTCAACATAGAAAACCCCAACGATCGCGCGCTTCCGGTTCACGGCCTGCGCACGGAATTGAATGTGGGCGGGGAACGGATCGCGAGCGGCGTCAGCGATCGTGCCGTCATCGTTCCTGCGCACGGCGACTCCGAATTCGACCTGACCATCAGCGCCAATCTCGCCTTGGCGCTGCTTAAACTGTCCGACACGGCCCGTCAACATGCCGACTCCATTGACTACGAGCTTAGCGGTGAGGCCAGCCTCGATGTGCCATTTTTAAGAAGCCTGCCGTTCCATCAGCGCGGTACTTTGAAGCTTCCCGGTATTTCGATAACTAATTGAAATAATTATACTTTTTGACTGATGCGAGAGCCGTGGCAGCCGCGCGGGTCTGGTAAACTTGCGGATTGGACAACAGCGCGTCGAGTCATCGCCGCGTGCCGAAGGGTCTCATGGCTGCATCGCCTTACGAACAACTGGAACAGGAGTTTCGCCGCTTGCATGCGTTTCGCGGCGCGCTGTCGTTATTGCGCTGGGATGCTGCGGTGATGATGCCGCGCGGCAGCGCCGATGTCCGCGGCGAGCAATTGGCGGCACTGGAGACCGAGCACCACGCATTGCTGACGACTCCTAAAGTAGCGCGGCTGATCGAGCGCGCCGAGGCCGGGGCCTCGCAGATGGCGGATTGGCCGCTGGCGAACCTGCGCGAGATGCGCAGGCAGCGCGATCACGCCATCGCCACGCCGCCTTCTCTGATCTCGCGGCTCGCCAAGGCCACCGCACGCGCGGAATTCTTTTGGTTGGAGGCAAAAAAGGCGAATGACTTCAAATTGCTCGCGCCGCACCTGGAGGAAGTGGTCCATTTGGTGCGGGACAAGGCGGCGTTGCTCGGGCAGGCGCGAGGCTTGGCTCCTTACGATGCTCTGGTCGATGGATTTACGCCGGGCATCTCCGCCGCCGACATCGATACGATTTTCAAGGCCCTGTCCCGCAAGCTGCCTGGCCTCATCAATCAGGCCATCGAAGTTCAAGCGACGCATGCGCCTCTGCCGTTGAGCGGAAAATTCACCGCCTCGAGGCAGCGATCCCTGGCCGTGGAGGTGCTCAAAGCATTGGGTTTCCCGTTCGACCGGGGCCGTCTCGACGAAAGCGAGCATCCCTTCACGGAGGGCGTCCCCGGCGACATCCGCGTTACCACGCGATTCGACGCGGCCGATCCATTTTCGGGACTATTGGGCGCGGTGCATGAGACCGGCCACGCGATGTACGACCTTGGGTTGCCGATGCAGTGGCGCGATCAGCCGGTCGGGCGCGATCGAGGCTTGGCGCTCGAGGAGAGCCAGTCATTGTTGTTCGAAATGAATCTGTGCCGCAGCCGCTCCTTCGTCAAATACCTGCGCCCGCTCCTGGAGAAATACTTGCAGGTCAGCGGGCCCGAGTGGCAAGAGGCCAACCTCTACCGCCTGCTGATCCGCGTGCGCCGCAGCTGCATTCGGATGGATGCCGACGAGCTGACCTATCCGGTGCACATCATGCTGCGCTACGATTTGGAGAAGAAGATGCTGGAAGGCTCGCTGCCTGTGGCCGACCTACCGGAAGCCTGGAATGCCAACCTGGAACAGCGCTTGAACATCCGGCCGCCCAATGACGTCGAGGGCTGCTTGCAGGATATCCATTGGGCCGTCGGCCATTTCGGCTATTTTCCCTCCTACGCCTTGGGTGCAGTCATCGCCGGTCAACTCAACGAAGCAATGCGTGCGGCGCGCCCGGCGCTCGACGATGAAATCGCCGCGGGACAGTTCGGCGGCGTGATGGAGTGGCTGCGCGACAACGTGCATGGCATCGGCGCGCGGTTGCCGGTACAGGAGCTGATCAAGCAAGCGACCGGCAAGCCGCTCACCGCAGCTGCTTACCTAAGATATTTGGAATCCAAGTATCTCGAAGCGCCGTGAGCAACACCTTCAAGAAATTGCAGGCGCAGTTGCGCGCTTCGGTCGGCAAGGCAATCGCGGATTATTCGATGATCGTCCACGGCGATCATGTCATGGTGTGCCTATCGGGCGGCAAGGATTCGTATACCTTGCTCGACATGCTGCTGAGCTTGCAGCGCAGCGCGCCGGTGAGCTTCGAACTCACGGCAGTCAATCTTGACCAGAAGCAGCCGGGCTTTCCCGCCGAGGTGCTGCCGGGCTATCTGGAAAACCTCGGCGTGCGCTACCGCGTAATCGAACAGAACACCTATGGGGTCGTGAAGCGCGTCATCCCTTCGGGCAAGACGATGTGCGGCTTGTGTTCGCGCCTGCGGCGCGGCGCGCTGTATCGTTTTGCGGCGGAAAACGGCATCAGCAAGATAGCCTTGGGACATCATCGCGACGACATCGTCGAGACGTTGTTCTTGAACATGTTCTTCGGCGGCAAACTGAAGGCGATGCCGCCGAAACTCTTGAGCGAGGATCGGCGCCACATCGTGATTCGGCCGCTGTGCTATGTCCCGGAAAGGACGATCGCGCGATACGCGGCGGCGCGTGCATTTCCCATCATTCCATGCTCGCTATGCGGATCGCAGCCCAATATGCAGCGCATGGCAGTGAAGAACATGCTGCACCAATGGGAGAAGGACTTTCCCGGCCGCATCGAGGGGATTTTCTCCAGTATTTGCAACGTGGCCGGTTCGCAGCTGGCCGACAAAGCGCTGTTCGACTTTGCAGGCCTCGAAAGCCGCCGCATCGTCGAGGCAGAACTCGCGCTGGGGCTTCCCTGATATGTCACCGGCGCGACGCTCCCGAAAGGGCACCGCTGCCTGGGAGAGGCTGGCGGACGAGCAGCTCTTGAGCCTGCGATTCTGCGACCTGAAGCTCAAGATTCAGGGCACCGAGCTTGAGGGTGCGATTGAGCGGCTGTACCGCGAATTGTCGATGCGCGGCATCAGCTTTCGCCCGCATTGTTGGTTGGCGCAGGAGTGGTTCTCGCCCGACGGCATTCCGGGCATCGCCATTCCCTTTTTTCTGGCGCACAGGCGGCTGGTCAATCTCGAGCGGCGCTTCATGCGTGAAGTCGAGGGCGGCAATAGAAACTGGTTGATGCGCATTCTGCGCCACGAGGCCGGACACGCCATCGATACAGCCTATCGGCTGCGGCGGCAGAAGTCTTGGCGCGCCGTTTTCGGACCTGCGTCGCTGCCCTATCCGGATACCTATCGGCCCCGGCCCGGCAGCCGGCGCTTCGTGCAGCATCTGGGGGCCTGGTATGCCCAAGCTCATCCCACCGAAGATTTTGCGGAGACCTTTGCGGTTTGGGTCAAACCGAATTCGCCGTGGCGCAGAGAGTACGTCGGTTGGCCGGCGTATGCGAAGCTTCTGTATATCGATCAGCTCGCGGCGGACATCGGTTCGCTACCGCCCTCGATCGCAGACCGCGGCACCGTCGAGGATGTGACGCACGAAACCGGCACGCTGCGCGAACACTATGAGCAAAAGCTCGCGCGCTATCGATTGCCGCGCCGCTCGGGCGCCGATGAGTTGCTGCTCAAGGTGTTCACCACGGCGCCGCGCAGCCGCGCCGCCCCGAAAGCGGCCAGCGTTCTGCGCGACATGCGCGCGGCTTTGCGCCAGCAGATTCAGCGTTCGGGTGCATTCAGCGAGTATCTGGTGCACCAGGTGCTGCGCTTGATGATTGAACGCTGCGAAGCCTTGAACCTGTACGTGCGTGGTCCGCAGCGCGGGCTCAAGTCGCAGCTGCTGTGGGTGGTGGCGCACCTGGCGGAATCCCACGAGGAACGCAAGCTGCCGCGAGTCGCGCTGTGAGAGATGCGGCGTGAAGCGTGTGCGCGCCTTGGTGCTGGTCCATGCCACGCTGGTGCCGCCGGAGTCGCTCAAAGGCTCGACCGAAAAAGAGATCGAGGAATGGCGCACCGAGTACGACGTGATATCGCAGCTGAGACAGGCGGGGCACGAGGTCATGCCGTTGGGCCTGAGCGACAGCCTGTCGGAGCTGCGCCGCGCCATTACCGAGTGGAAGCCGAGCATCGTTTTCAATCTGCTGGAGGAATTCGACGGCATCGTGACCTACGACCAGCATGTCGTGGCATTTCTAGAGCTCATGCACCAGCCTTATACCGGTTGCAATCCGCGGGGCATGCTCTTGTCGCGCGACAAGGTGCTATCCAAGCAGTTGCTGTCCTATCATCGCGTCCCCACGCCGCAATTCATGGTGTTTCCCCGCGGCAAAAAGCTGCGGATTCCGAAAAATCTGCGATTTCCGCTGTTCGTCAAGTCTTCCACCGAGGATGCTTCGTTGGGGATCGCGCAGGCTTCGGTGGTCGGCGACTCGAAGCAGCTGGGCGAGCGCATCGCTTTCATCCACGAGCAGACGCATTCCGACGCACTGGTCGAGGAGTACATCGAAGGCCGGGAGTTGTACGTCGGCGTGATGGGAAATGATCGGCTCAAGGTGCTGCCGGTGTGGGAAATGACTTTCGGTTCTCTGCCGGAGAACCTGCCCGCCATCGCCACCCGCAAGGTGAAATGGGATCGCGGCTATCAGCAACGGTACGGCATCACCACGGCGGCCGCGGCGGAGTTGCCCGACGGCACCGTGGCGCGCTTGGAGCAACTCTCGAAGCGCATCTTTCGAGCATTGCATTTGACCGGCTATGCGCGCATGGACTTTCGCCTGCGCGCCGACGGCGAATTATTCGTGCTGGAGGCCAATGCCAATCCGAACATATCGGCCGGGGAGGACTTCTCGGCTTCCGCGCTCAAAGCCGGCATGAGCTATGACGGCTTGCTGCAGCGGATCATGCAGCTCGGCGAGAATTACCCCGCGGCGTGGCGCGTGGTAGAACCTTAGACGCTCGGGTCCGCGTCCGAGCTCAAGGCCGCAATCAGCTCAAGGCCGCAATCAGCTCAAGGCCGCGTCCAGCGATTCAGCCACGCCAGCACGGTGTCGTACCATTCGATGCTGTCGGCCGGCTTCAACACCCAGTGATTCTCGTTTGGAAAGTACAACAGTTCGCTCGGTATGCCGCGCCGCTGAAGCGCGGTAAACACTGATAAACCCTGGGCCAGGGGCACCCGGAAATCCTGCTGTCCGTGAACCACCAAGGTCGGCGTTTTCCAGTCGGCTACATGGTCGATGGGATTGAACTTGGCGTAGGCGCCCGGGTTTTGATACTCGGGGCCGGAAAATTCGTGCTCCGGGAACCAAAGCTCCTCGGTCGAGTAGTACATCGAACGGTTATCAAAGATGCCGTCGTGGCTGACCAAGCATTTGAAGCGATCCGGCCACAGGCCGGCGATCCAGTTGATCATGAAGCCGCCATAGGATCCTCCCAGCGCACAGATGTGCTCGCCGTCGAGCCAGGGGTTGGCTTTGAGCGCCGCTTCCAAGCCGAGCTTCAGGTCCTCGAGCGGCTTGCCGCCCCAATCACCGCTGATGGAGTCGGTGAACGCCTGGCCGTACCCGGTGGAACCGTGAAAATCGATCATGACCACGGCATAGCCGGCGCCGGCGAACGCTTGCGGATTCCAGCGAAAGCTCCAGGCGTTGCCGAAGCTGCCCTGCGGACCGCCGTGAATTAAAAACGCGACCGGATATTTGCGGTCGGATTTGAAGTCCACCGGCTTGACGATATAGCCGAATACATTTTCATCGTTCGCTCCGGGAAAGCTGAATTGCTGGTATTCGCCGAACTTGCGCTGCTCGACGAGCGCCTGGTTCAAATGAGTCCACTGCGTCGGCTTTCCGCCCGTGAAACTGACCGAATAGAGATCCGCCGGCGCCCCTAAGCTGCTCGCGGTATAGAACACTTTCGAGGTGCCGACGCTGAAGCCTTCCACTTCGCCCGCGCCGGTGATGGCCGATGCACGGCCGCTGGCGACGTCGACCGCCCATAGCGGGCGTTGGCCCAAGTGATCAGCGGTTGCAAACAGCGTCTTGCCGTCCCGCGACCACGCAAAGCTGCCGATCGAACGGTCCCAGTTTTGGGTCAGCGCGCGCTTTGCGCCCGACTGCAGGTTGAGCAGCACCAAGTGGAACCGATCCGCTTCGAAGCCCGGTCTATCCATCGCTAGATAAGCGAGTTGCGAGCCGTCGGGAGAGAATGCGGGTTGCGCATCCCACGCCTTGTTGTCGGCGGTGAGATTCCTCGGCGGTGCGCCGCCGTCGGCGGGTACCACATAAACATCGAAATTCGTCGACCACGGTTCGCCCTGGGCACCACGCACCGAAAAAGCGACCTGGGCGCCGTCCGGGCTGAAGGCGTAGTCTTCGCGGCCGCCAAACGGCTTGCCGGGCACATCGCCGATACCGCCGGTTAAGTTTATCGGTGTGCCCTGCGCCGCGCCGCTGTCATTTAGGCCCAAGGCAAAAACTTGCGAGCGCCGGCCATCGCTCCAGCTATCCCAATGCCGGATGAACAGCTGCTTGTACAACACGCCGGTTGCGGGTGCGTGGGCGGCCGTGTCCAGGCGCTGCTTGGTGCAGGCCAGGTCGGCGCAGTCCAGGAAGTCCTCGACGCTCACCAGTATGCGATCCGATTTCGGCGAGACGCGAAAACTGCCCACATCCAGCGGCAGAGCGGTCACCTGGGTCGAGTCCGGAACCGGTGTATCGCCGCGTGGGCCCGTGCCGGCCGAGCTAATCCGCCAGACTTGCATCGTGCCGCTGCGATTGGAGAGAAAATAGATGAACTTGCCGTCCTTGCTCCATTGCGGAGAATTCGAGTTCGGACCGCCATCGGTGAGACGCAGCGGCATTGCGCCGCGCTTGCCGGTATCCAGCATCCATACGCTGGTACGGCCCTTGTTCGCCTCCGTATCGGTGGTGCGTTGCGTGTACGCGATATGTTTTCCGTCGGGCGCGACCGCCGCGTCCGAGATGCGCTCCATGCGCACCATGTCTTGGACACTGAAAGGCAGCGCAGGATCTTGAGCGGGGGCGGCGGCGATTGACGCTGTGGCGGAGCATGCCAGGCTCAGAGCTAAAGCGAGACGTTCCGGAAACATGGGGGCTCTCTTGATGGAGATAGGAATCAATTATACGCCCAGGGGGTGCGTTTAAGCGCCGATCCGGTCGACATGCGGCAGCGGGTGGCCTTCCTTCGCCGCCCCATCCTGCCAATCGCGCAGCACCTGATCCTGCAGTGCGAACTCCAAGTAGCTCTGCGACACCGCGCTCAATGCCGCGCCGTAGCTACGAAAGCGAAAGCACACCGGGGCGAACATCGCATCGGCGATGCTGAACTCACCCAGCAGCCAGTTGCCGTCCCCGCCGAAGTCCCTGCGGCACTCGGACCAGATTTCGTCGATTCGGGCGATATCGGCTTTAAGCTGCTCCGTGAGCGGCACGCGCAGATTCCGCGCGCGCACATTCATCGGACACTCATTGCGCAATGCTTGGAAGCCGGAGTGCATTTCCGCGGCAACGGAACGGGCACGGGCGCGCGCGGCCCGATCGCGCGGCAGTCCGCGTCCGCCGGCCTCGGCGGCATATTCGCAAATCGCAATCGAATCCCAGATTTTCACGCCCTCGTCGATGAGCAAGGGAACGCGGCGCGACGGCGACAGCGCCGCGATTTGTTCCCGATAGCCGCTCGTGTCCAAATAAACGATTTGCTCTTGGAACTTAAAGTCCGTTTTGCGCAAGAATAGCCAAGGCCGCAGCGACCAGCTGGAGTAGTTCTTGCTGCCGATCAGTAATGTGGCCATGCCGCGATTCTAACAGCGGTGAGCGCTTTCGGGGTTTTCAATGGATGCAGAGTTGGTGTTGAGCTTCGATCTGGACGATACCTTGTGGGCCGTCGAGCCGGTGATTCTCGCTGCCGAAGGCGCCATGCTCGCGTGGTTGAAGGAGCGGCATCCGGAATTGATGCGCGAGCATGACCGCGAGTCGTTGCGTGCAATGCGCGTCAGGCTCGCACAACGATATCCCGAGCGCAGCCATGACATGACGTTCCTGCGCCACCGCGCCCTGGCGGAAATGTTTACCAACGGCGGGCACGACGCAAGCCATGCCGACGAAGCATTCGAAGTCTTCTTCGCCGCGCGCAACCGGGTGAAGCTGTACGATGAGGTGGCGCCGTCGCTCGAACGCCTGAGCGCGCGCTATCGGCTGTTCGCACTCAGCAACGGCAACGCCGACTTGCGACGCTGCGGGATCGCGCATTGGTTCGAAGGCCACATCACGGCGATCTCGGCCGGCGCAGCCAAACCGGACGCGCGCATTTTCAAATGCCTGCTCGACCAGGCGGGCGTCGCCGCGGCACAGGTGCTGCACATCGGCGATGATCCGCAGCTCGATGTCATCGGCGCGACCCAGGCGGGAATGCACGCGGCCTGGCTGAACCGCGACGCCAAGACCTGGCCCGGGCACCTGCCGCCGCCTGCGCGCACCATCAGGACGCTCGCGGAAATCCTTTAGCAGCATAGGCCGGCGACTGCTGATTGTTAAATGCCTTTAAATATAGGCATTTTCTGACTCCAGTTCGCGCTTTTTACATTCACTTGCGCGTAGCGTAGTCGATAGGATGGTATCGGTCCGAAAAAGGATGCCATATGCAAGCGTTGACTGCGGGGCCTCTGGTTGCGGTAAGTTCGTTGCGGGAATTTTTTCGTGACGCATTTCACAGCGCCAGCGAACGTCAGCATTTGGACATTGACGAGCAGGCGGAACAATACGTCGTAAATTTGCTGACCATGTTTTCCAGGGCGGATGCGCTGTACGAGCGCACGCCCGATGGCCTGCGCATCAGGCCGCTGGCGCAGATGTTGGCGGACGCACTGGAGGCACCGAGCGCCAGCGCGAGGCAGCGCGGGTTGCAGCGTCTCGGCGATGTGTCGCTGTTCGTGGCTGGATTCTTTGCCCGCAGCTTCGCGCGCAAATTGATCGACATCGATTATCACATCGCCATGGGCGGCAACGCCTACAGTTCTCTGGCCGATACTTTGCAACGGACCCTGTCGGGCCGCTGCGTCGCGGCCGTGTATGCGCAGCTGGCGCAGAAATTCCACGGATTGGTCGATGCGCTGAACGACGTCAGCGACATGTCCTACCGCTACACCGACGCGGACATCCTGCGACTTTATGAAATGTGGATGAAAACGGGCAGCCCCCGCGCGCGCGGGTTGCTGCGCCAGTTGGGCGTCCAGCCTGTCGCCGCCGCGGGCGCGCGCCGCGAGCACTAGGAGCGCGAGATGGTGCTGCGCGGCCTGCAATCTCTGCTCGGTCGCCTCTACGACGTCGAGCTGCCCTACGATGTGTACGATTTTCTGGTCACGGACCGCAAGTCGGTGGCGGGCGGTGAGCGGCTGAATGAACGGCGCGAACTGGACGAAGAACTACTGCTGGCCGAAACAACCGATGGCGCCGGCATCGCCTTGTACCTGGATCCGGCGATCTTGAGCCGCCTGGAAGCGGCCGATCCGCACCGGGCGCTGACGGAAGGCAACTTGGCGGACTATTGCACCGCGCTCGAAGGCGTCAGCCACTTCGTGTATTCGATCTGGGGGCTGCAACGCGATCTGCCGGTGTCGCTGCTCGAGCTGGAAATGCAGGCTGAGGTGGACAAATACGCCATCACGGTCTTTCTCTTGGCGGAACAATTGGGCGGCGATTCATACCCCCAACACGTGCATCCGCGCCTGTTCGACCGCGTCAGCTTCGATGCTCGCCTCGAGCCCGATCAGTACGAACGCTACCGCACGGCGCACACTCTCGCGGCACGCTATTGCCGGCGGCTGGAACGGCGCTTCGTGAATCGAGGGGTGGCGAGGATCGAAGCGATGGTGCGCGAGTTGCGCCGCTTCTATCGCCTGCGGCATGCCGCAAAGCTGCGCCACGCACTAGCCTGATCGCACTGGCCTGATCGCACTGGCCTGATCGCGCAGTCACGCGCCGCGTGCCTGCATCCGGACTCATCGGCGTCATTCCTGCGGCTCTTCGTCCTTGTTGGCTTCCGCCTGTTTTTTCAGTTTCAACCATTCGCTTAACTTACGTAGATCCTTTTTCGCAGGCGGCGGTTTCTTGCCGAGCCGGCCGCTGTCGTATGGGTCGTAGCCTTTTTTCGTTCCCAGCGGGTTGCTGCGCACCGTCTCGAACGGCGTCGGCGCATCGTCGGCGAGCGACAACGCCGGATGCTCGAGCTTTTGCAGCCGCTGCGTCGAGACTTCCATGGCGAAGGCGCCGGTGGTCACCTGCCACTCCCAAACGGCGTTGCCGCGCTCGTCGAATTTGACGCGCCCGGTGGATTTATCGCCGCCCAAGGGCGGCGGCGCGCACGGCTCCGGCGGCTCGCTGGGGGCAGGCTTGGCGGCGGATTTTGACTTCTCGTTGCTCACGATACCTTTGTAGGCGATGTGCGAGTTAAGTCAAGGCAGACCCTTCTAAAAGCGGCGCGGCGTCACATTTGCAGCTGAAGCCGCGTCACATTTACAGCTGAAATTGGGCCCGAAACAGCGCCATTGCGGTCTTGCCATCGTTCCACTCGCCGCGCAGGACATGTTCGATGGCCGCCCCCAGCGGCAGCCATTTGAGTTCCAGCTCTTCGTCCGCGTCCGGACTCGCGGCGCCCACGCTCAGCTCCCGAGCCAGATAGAGATGGATGATCTCGGTGAAAATGCTCGGCGCCGGAATGTACAGGCCCAATGCCGTCCAGCGCCTGGCCGAGACGCCGGTTTCTTCCTGTAATTCCCGCACCGCGCATACTTCCGGCGGCTCGCCGGCGTCGAGTTTCCCGGCCGGGATCTCCCACAAAAAATCCTGGACGCCGTGCCGGTACTGGCGCACCAGACAGACGCGATTCGCGCCGTCCACCGCGACCACCGCGGCGGCGCCGGGATGGCGGACGTAATCGACGTCGTATTCGCGGCCGTCCGAATAACGCAGCCGCTCGGTCGAGACCTTGATGACGCGGCCGTCGTGCGCAGGGAGGCTGCCAACGACGATGGGTTTCAGCATGAATGGATTTCCTCGGACAACTGTGTGATCTGTCTCCTCGCGCGGCGCCATCCGACGCGCGATGCTCAGTGCAGTCTAGCGCATGTTGATTCTGGATCTGGATATACGTACAGTACCGACCGCCCATGATGAAAGCCAAGCAAAACGCCTTTGACGCGCTGAATGCCGGTCAGCGCCGTGCGGCGACCTTTGGCAGCGCCGTTGCGGACAAGGGCGTGAGTTCCGGTCCGTTGCTGATCTTGGCGGGCGCCGGCACCGGCAAGACCAATACGCTGGCGCATCGAACCGCGCATCTTGTTTTGAATGGTACCGATCCGTCGCGCATCCTGATGCTGACCTTCACGCGCCGCGCGGCGCAGGAAATGATCAAACGCACGCAGACCATCGTCGCGGAGGTCCTGTCGGACCGGGGCAAAGCGGGCGACCGCAGCGTCGTGTCGCGTCTGCTCTGGGGCGGAACTTTTCATTCGGTCGGCGGGCGGATATTGCGCCTCTATGCCAAACACCTCGGCCTCGAGCCGAACTTCACCGTGCTCGACCGCTCCGACGCGGCCGACATCATGGATGTCATACGCAGCGAGTTGGGATACTCCGGCAGGCCGAAGCGTTTTCCGCGCAAGGACACCTGCCTCGCAATCTATTCGTATCGCGTCAATACCCGCCTGTCGCTCAAGCAGACCCTCGAAGAGCAATTTCCCTGGTGCAAGGAGTGGGAGGCGGATCTCACGCGCTTATATCGCGAGTACGTCGCGCGCAAACAGAAAATTCGCGCCTTGGATTTCGATGATCTGTTGCTTTATTGGCATGTGATGATGCAGACGCCTGCCTTGGCGCAAAGCTTGGCCAAGAACTTCGATCATGTGTTGGTCGATGAATACCAAGATACCAGCAGCCTACAGGGCGACATCGTCCAAGCGCTCAAGCCCGACGGCAAGGGGATCACGGTCGTGGGCGACGATGCGCAAGCGATCTACTCGTTTCGCGCCGCGGCGGTGGAGAATATCTTGGGATTCGCGGACCGCTACAAGCCGAAGGCTGAGATCGTCGTGCTGTCGCAAAATTATCGATCGACGCAGCAAATATTGGATTCGGCCAATGCCCTGATGGCCGACGGAGCGCGCCAGCATCGCAAGACCTTGCTGGGGCTGCGGCAGTCGCCGCAGAAGCCTTTTTACGTGGCGCTCGACGATGTGCAGGCCCAAGCCGAATACATCTGCGGCAAGATCCTGCAGACCCGCGAGATCGGCGGCTCATTGAAGCGTCATGCGATTCTGTTCCGCAGTTCGCACCACAGCGACGTGCTGGAAGTCGAGCTGGCCAAGAAGAATATTCCGTTCGTCAAATACGGCGGATTGAAATTTCTGGAAGCGGCGCACGTCAAGGACATGATGTCGGTGCTGCGCTGGGCCGACAATCCGCGCAATTCGGTGGCCGGCTTTCGCGTCCTGAAGCTGCAGCCGGGCTTCGGCCCCGCGAACGCAAAACAGGCGCTGGAGCATTTCGAGGCGCGTGGTTTCGAGGCCAAGTCCCTGGCCGATTTCGACGCGCCGCAAGCGGTGAAAATGGATTGGAAGCGCTTCTGCGCGCTATACGAAAAGCTCGCCGACCCGGCTACGCCGTGGCCCGGCCAGATCGGCTTGGTGAAGGACTGGTACAAGCCTCAGCTCGAGCGCATTTACGATTCGGGCTGGACGCGCATGGGCGACTTGGAGCAGTTGGAGACCTTGGGGGTGCAGCAGCCGAGCCGTGAACGATTCCTGACGGAACTGACCTTGGATCCGCCGGTGGCTTCGAGCGATCAATCCCAGGGCGCTTCGAAAGACGAGGATTACGTGATCCTGTCCACCATTCATTCCGCCAAAGGCCAGGAGTGGGACATCGTCTATGTGCTGAATGTCTCGGATGGGAATTTCCCTTCCGAGTTCTCGACCGGCAAGCCGGAGATGATCGAAGAAGAGCGCCGTCTGTTGTATGTCGCCATGACCCGCGCGCGCAACGAGTTGCACTTGTGCGCGCCGCTAAAATTCGCGGTGACTCAACAGGCCAAGAATGGCGACGCGCACGTCTATGGCGCGAAGAGCCGGTTCATGACCGACCGGGTTTTGGAGAACCTTGAAAAGATTTCCGTCCGAACCACGATCGGCGTGGAAAGTCTAAAGGCCGACGAAGCGGCAACGGTCGACGTCGTCGCGCAACTCAAGGAAATGTGGTGAGCGCCTAAGCGGGTAGCGACGCTACCCGTGGGCAACTTACCAGCGGCGTGATCCGCCGCCGCCTCCACCACCCCCACCGCCGCCGCCGCCGGGCTTGCGCGGCGCACGTTCCTGCGCCTCATTCACCCGCAACGGCCGGCCTCCCATTTGGAAACCATTGGTCTGCTGGATGGCGTTTTGCGCTTCGCCCGCCGCCATGTCGACGAATGCGAATCCTCGCGGCCGGCCGGTTTCCCGGTCATTGATGAGTTTGACGGATTCGACTTTGCCGTGGCGCTCGAAAACTGCGCGGACTTCGTCTTCGGTTGCGGTGAATGGCAGGTTGCCAACGTAGATCGTCGTCATTCAACTAATCTCACTGACAGAAGTTTCAACATCCAGACACCCGCGCGAGCTGCAGCGTCGAGCTCTGTACCGTCGGCCATTCACTAATTTGAATTAGGGAAATGACCTAATGGCCGATGCTACCCTTTGAGATAATTGTTGGCAAACCAGAGATATACCAGACAAAAGACGCGCTACTCGACCTCCAGATACGCGTAACCATTGAGCTCGTTCTCGTAGAAACGCTTGACCGCTTGGGCCTCGCTCAAGGACATCCGGCCCTCCTGCACGGCCCGCTCGCAGTCCCGGGCGATTCCCGGATACAGCTCGTCGGTATCGTATTCCATGTACTCGAGCACTTTGTTGGCGGTGTCGCCTTTGACGATTTCCTCGATCCACCAGCCGCCGCCTTCCTGCAGCCGGATGTGCACCACGTGGGTATCGCCGAACAGGTTGTGCAGATCGCCCAGGGTCTCCTGGTAGGCGCCGACCAGAAATGCCGCCAAATAATAAGGCTCGCCCGGATTGAGCTCATGGACTTCCAGGGTGCGTTTGGTAATTCGCGGATGCACGAACTTATCGATTTTGCCGTCCGAGTCGCAGGTGATGTCGGCCAGCACGGCATTGCGGGTGGGGCGCTCGGCGAGGCGCTGGATGGGCATGATGGGGAAGACCTGGCCGATGGCCCAGCTGTCCGGCAGCGATTGAAAAATGGAAAAATTACAGAAGTAAATATCGCTCAGCATGTCCTCGATGTTGTCCAGCTCCTCCGGAACCCGGTCCAGCTTACGGCAATAGTCGCGGAGCTTCGCGCACGTCGCCCAGTAGAGCCGCTCCGCGAGCCCGCGAAACTCCAGGCTCAGATAGCCTAGGTTGAACATTTGCAGGGCCTGCTCGCGGGCCTGCAATGCGTCGTGATAGCACTCCACCAGACGCCGCTCATTCACGGATCGATAGCTGTCGAACAGGTCGAGCACCGGCTGCGGCAGTTCTTCGGTGCCGTGATAGTCATCATCCGGGCGACCGGATACCTTGAACTGATCCAGCTTCGATGAGCCCAAGGTGTCGAAGACCAGCAGGCTGTGGTGCGCGGCGATGGCGCGGCCCGATTCGCTCACGATCATCGGATGCGGCACGTCGCGCGCATCGCAGACGCTCTTGATGCGATACACCACGTCGCCGGCGTATTCATTCAGGGTGTAGTTCATCGAGGATTCGTAGTTCGTGCCGCTGCCGTCGTAGTCGACCCCCAAGCCGCCGCCGATATCGATGTATTGCAGGCCCGCGCCCATGATCTTGAGCTCGGCGTACACGTGCGCCAGCTCGTTGATCGCATCCTTGACGCGACGGATGTCCTGTAGCTGACTGCCGGGGTGGCAGTGAACCAGCTGCAGGCAATCGAGCATGTTGCGCTCCTTCAAAAGCGCATGCAGATCCAGAATCTCGCTGATGAACAGGCCGAATTTGGACTTCTCACCCGCGGATTCGCGCCAGCGTCCGGCACCCTCGCTCGCAAGCTTGACCCGAACGCCGATCTTGGGCCTCACCCCGTACTTCTCGGCGTGCTTCAAAATCAGGTGGATCTCTTCGTAGTTCTCGACCACGGGAATGATGGTGCGGCCGAGCTTGGTGGCGATCATCACCGCTTCGATGTAGCTGTCGTCCTTGAAGCCATTGCAGACCACGAGGCGCTCCGGCGCATTTTCAGTGATGGCCATGACTGCGAGCAGTTCGGGCTTGGAGCCGACTTCGAGACCGAATCCGAATTCCCTGCCGTAGCGGTATACCTCTTCGACCACGAGCCGTTGCTGATTGACTTTGATGGGAAACACGGCGGCATAGCGATTTTTGTAATCGTTTTCCGAGATGGCCGTGGCAAACGCGTCCGCAAGATGGCGCAGCCGGTGCGCCAGAATATCGGAGAAGCGGATGACCACGGGCGTGTGCAGATCCCGCGCCTTGAGTCCCTGGACCACCTCGTACAGGTCGATTTCGCGGCTCGCATCCTGGTTCGGCCGGATCACCACATGGCCATCGGCATTGATCGAAAAATAGCCCTTGCCCCAGGCCTCGACCTGGTAGAGGTCAAGCGACTGAGCGATCTTCCATGTGAGATTCGGAGCGTTCAGGACTTTCGCAGGCGTGTTCATGAGGCGCGCACGATAACAAATTGTGGCTGCAAGTAAATGATGGGCTATGCACCTCGAGCGACGGCGCGGCGCGGGTCGCGGATCCATTCGCTCCACGAGCCGGCATAGAGCTTGGCGCCGGGCAAGCCCGCGACCTCCAAGCTGAGCAAGTTGTGGCAGGCGGTGACCCCCGATCCGCACATCGCCGCCACCTGCGCGGGCTCCTTGCCGCCGAGGTGCTTGAGCCACTGCCGCCGCAATTCCGGCGCAGGCAGAAAATGGCCGTCCGCGCCGAGGTTGGCTGAAAAGGGATGATTCAGGGCGCCGACGACATGCCCGGCGACGCTGTCGATGGGCTCCACCGACCCGGCAAAACGCTCCGCGGCGCGGGCGTCGATCAAGAGGAAACCGGGGTCTCGCAGCCGTGCCGCAACCTCCGCCGTATCGATCACGGCAGCAGCGTTGACCTGCGGCATTGCGTCCTGGCCGCCTTTCGGCATTGCCTGCGCCGGCCTAGCCTCGAGATCGCCTGCGCCGGATTCCAACCGCCCGCCGACGCCGAGCCAGGCCTTGATGCCGCCGTCCAGTACCGCGACGGCATCATGTCCCATCCAGCGCAGCAGCCACCAGCACCGCGCGGCATAAGCGCCCGCGCTGTCGTCATAGGCGATGACTTGGGTAGTCCGGCCTATGCCCCAGCGCTTCGCAGTCGCCGCGAAGTCGGCGGGCGAGGGGAGCGGATGGCGTCCGGAAGTTGCACTGATGGGTCCGGACAAGTCCTTGTTGAGATCGGCGTAGCGTGCCCCCGGGATATGCCCGTCAAGATATGCACGGCGGCCGGCTTGCGGGTCGGCGAGATCGAAGCGGCAGTCGACGATGGTTAACTCCGGCTCCTTCAGCGGGTCGCGAAGGGCGGCGGCGCCGATTAAGGTGGTAAATGTCACCAATCGAGCTTAGCGCGATGCTGGGAGCCTGTCCGAGCATTCAGCGTGAGCCGCGTTGAATATTCAGACAGGCTCCTAGGTGAACTTCATCCGCTACAATCCGCACCATGGCACTCACACTCTATTGGGGCAGCGGCAGTCCCTTCTCGTGGCGAGTCCTCTTGGCGCTGGAGCACAAGGGGCTGCAGTACGAGTCGCAGCTTCTGCACTTCGACAAGCAGGAGCATCAATCGCCGCAAATGCTGAAGATGAATCCGCGCGGGCGCGTCCCGGTATTGAAGGACGGCGACTACGTGGTGTTCGAATCGGTCGCAATTCTCTATTACCTGGATTTGAAGTATCCGAAGATTCCGATTTTCGGACTGACGCCGGAGGAATCCGGCGTGATCATGCGCGTGATTTGCGAGTTTCAAGCTTATGCCGAGCCATCGCTGCAAAAGATCGTCAGCGCCATCTTCTCCGATCAAGTCGCCGGCGATATCGACAATCTCACCGATGCCATGCACGTCGCTGGGCGCGAGGCGCGAACCATCGAGGGCCGCTTAAGCAAAGAAGAATGGATCGTCGGCGCCAACTACACCGCGCTCGACATGGTGATTTTCCCCTGGATCCAGCTGCTGCGGCGGGCGCTCGATCGCAGTGCCGCCGCCGAACTGGGCGCGCGCTTTTTGCCCATGGAACGCAACTATCCTGCGTTGGCGCGCTGGATCCGCCGCATTGAATCCCTTCCCGGGTACGAACGTACCTATCCGCCTCATTGGCGGGACACTTGAACCACCTTAGGAAAGACGACATGGCAGAGACGTTATGAGCAAGCATGAAGTGCATGTGAAATTTGCGGGCCGGATCGTCATGGTCGGTTTCGGCAGCATCGGACAGGGTGTCTTGCCATTGATCTTGCGTCACATCGGCACTTCTGCGGATCGCATCACCATCGTCACCGCGGAGGATAAGGGCAACAACGAAGCCGCGGAATTCGGCGTGAAATTCGTCAAGACCGCGCTCACCGCCGAGAATTACCGCAAAGTGCTGCAGCCCCTGTTGGGGGCCGGTGATTTCCTGTTGAATCTGTCGGTCGATGTGTCGAGCGCGGCGCTGATTCAGCTGGCGCGAGAACGCGGCGCATTGTATCTGGATACCTGCATCGAGCCTTGGGCGGGCGGCTATACGGATCCCAATATGCCGGTCGAGGCGCGCAGCAACTATGCGATGCGCTTGGATGCGCTCAAATTGCGCAAAGGACATGAGAGTTCGCCCACCGCCGTGCTCACCCACGGCGCCAATCCCGGCCTGGTATCGCACTTGGTCAAGCAGGCGCTGTTGAATATTGCAAAAGACACAGGCGTCAAGAGCGGCATCCCCGACAGCCGCGCCGGATGGGCTGCGCTTGCGCAAACGCTGGGAATCAAGGTCATACACATTGCGGAACGCGACACGCAAGTGGCAAACGCGCCGAAGCAACCCAACGAGTTCGTCAATACCTGGTCGGTCGATGGTTTCGTCAGCGAGGGCGCGCAGCCGGCGGAACTCGGGTGGGGCACGCATGAGAAGCATTTTCCCGCGGATGGCGGCCGGCACAAGGCCGGCTCGCGCTGCGCCATTTATTTGAATCGGCCCGGCGCAAGCACGCGGGTTCGTACTTGGACGCCGGCGGCCGGGCACTTTCACGGATTCCTGATCACCCACTCGGAAGCGATTTCTCTCGCCGACTACTACACGGTAATGGACGGAGATCGCGTCATCTACCGGCCCACGAGCCACTATGCCTACCATCCCAGCGACAACGCCGTTCTGTCGGTGCACGAGCTGGCCGGCCGCAATTGGCACCTGCAAGACCGCAAACGCATCATGATGGGCGAGATCACGGAAGGCATCGACGAGCTCGGCGTGCTGTTGGCGGGACATGCAAAAAATGCCTATTGGTACGGCTCGCAACTCTCCATTGGCGAGGCGCGCGCGCTGGTGCCGTACAACAGTGCGACCAGCCTGCAAGTCACCGCAGCCGCTCTCGCCGGCGTGATTTGGGCCATGGAAAATCCGAAGCGCGGCGTGGTTGAACCGGATGACATGGATTATCAGCGGCCGCTCGATATTTGCCGGCCCTATCTAGGACCGATGCTGGGCAAGTACACCGACTGGACGCCGCTATATCAGCGCGGCGAATTGTTCGCAGAAGAGTTGGATACGACGGATCCCTGGCAATTCAAGAACATTCGGGTGGTCTGAGCGTGTAGCTGACTGCGGCCACCGTTACGCTGGCCGCCCCTCCCGGCAGCTCAACGGTCACTTCGTCATCGAGACGTTTGCCGAGCAGGCTGCGGCCCAGCGGCGAATCCATGCTGACGTAGCCGCCGTCCATGTCGAATTCGTCGGGGCCGACGATGCGGTGCCAGCGCAGATCGCCGGCTGCAGTCTCGATCTGCACCCAGGCGCCAAAGAAGATGCGCTTCGGATCGCGGCGGCCCGCGTCCGCTTGTGGGTCGACGATCACCATACCTTCGAGCCGCTTGCGCAAGAAACGCACCCGACGATCTATCTCGTGCAGGCGCTTTTTGCCGTAGGTGTACTCGGCATTTTCGGAGCGATCGCCCTGAGCAGCGGCTTCGGAGACTGCCTGGGTCACGCGTGGCCGCTCCTCGTGCCACAGCGAAGTAAGCTCATCCTGAAGCCGCTTCGCGCCCTCGGGGGTGATGTACTTCGAGCCGGGCGGAGTGGGCGCGCGATATCTTGACACGGTGCAATATTCTTCAAGTGGTATTCAAGGACGTGAAATGGTTCTTGCGGGACTACATCCGACTGAGCAGTTGCTCACAGATTGCGCGAGGCTCGAATCATAAGCTCTGCACCCATGAGCGCTAAATACTACACCCACTTTATCGCGCAATCGGAAGACGCCATCGAGTACAACGAATATCGCGGCGTCGTGGAATTGCTTGGTGAGTCGGGAAGTGTGGAAGGCGACCGAAATATCGCGCGCATGTTGGCGCGCAGCTTTGACCTCGAGGAGACCGATATCCAAGTCCTACAGTGGCATCAACTGCACTGAAGGCAAGCGTAGCCGTACCGATCCCCTAGCGGGCTTTACTTCCCTTCATTGAAGTCCGCCTCTCATGCCCCGAGCTAACACTCGGGGCTTTTTTTTACCAGGTGGTAGACTTCACCTCCACGCCCAACCAAGAAGGGCAGGAGGGGAAGATGGGTAAATTTGCTTTCGCTTGGATAGCGGCGGCCGGGCTGCTGTTGTCGGGATGCGGCTATAACAATATTCAGTCGACCGATGAACAAACCAAGGCGGCCTGGTCAGAGGTGCTCAATCAATACCAACGGCGCGCCGACCTCATCCCCAATTTGGTGAAGACCGTGCAGGGGTACGCCGCGCAGGAGCAGACCGTGCTCTTGGGTGTCACCGCAGCAAGGGCCAAGGTCGGCTCCATCCAGGCAACGCCGGAACTGGTGAACGACCCGGCGGCGCTGGCGAAATTTCAAGCGGCGCAGTCGCAATTGACCGGCGCCTTATCCAGGCTGTTGGTGGTGGCGGAGAATTATCCGCAATTGAAGTCCGACCAGAATTTCCGCGACTTGCAAGCGCAGCTCGAGGGCACCGAGAATCGCATCGCCGTGGCGCGCAATCGCTACATCCAGTCGGTGCGGACTTACAATCTGGCGATCCGCTCTTTCCCATCGAATCTCACCGCGATGATGTTCGGCTACAAAACCAAGGCGAATTTTTCCGTGGAGAACGAAGCCACGATTTCCAAACCACCTGCAGTCGACTTTGCACCGCCGCCGGCGCAAGCACCGGCGGCTCAACCCCCGCCGGCCACTCAGCCGCCACCGGCTGCGCCAGCGCACTAAACCGTGCGCGTCGCCCGCTTGGGGGCAGGGCTGGTCCTGCTATTCAGCGTTGCGCTCGCCGGCGCGGATGTTGCCGTGCCGCCGCTTGCGGCGCAGGTCACGGACCTCACCGGCACTCTCTCGGGCGGCGCCGTAGCGCGCATCGAGGCCAAGCTCGCGGACCTCGAGGCCCGGAAGGGCAGTCAGCTCGCGGTGCTCATCGTCCCTACCACGCAGCCGGAAGAAATCGAACAGTACGGCATTCGCGTCGCGGAAGCGTGGAAACTCGGGCGTAAAGGCGTCGACGATGGCGCGATCTTGATCGTCGCGAAGAACGACCGGCGTGTGCGCATCGAAGTCGGGCAGGGCTTGGAGGGCGCGCTGCCGGACGCCATTGCGAACCGGATCATCACCGAGACAATCACGCCGCGTTTCAAGCTGGGCGACTACGACGGCGGCGTGGAAAAGGGCGTTGATCAGATGATTTCGGTGGTCAACGGCGAACCGTTGCCCCAGCCGGACAGAAAATGGGAACGGCGTCATGGCTTGGGCAATATGCTGCCGCTGCTGTTGGTGGTGGTTTTCGTCGTCAGCGGCGTGCTGCGGGCAATTTTCGGCAGATTGTTCGGTTCGGTCGCCACGGGGGGTCTAACCGGCGGAATCGTCTGGCTCTTGAGTCACTTCATCCCCATCGGCATCGGTGCCGGCCTGTTCGCTTTTCTATTCGCGCTGCTCTCCGGCGGTTCGCGCACGGGTTGGTCGACCGGCGGCCGCTGGGGCGGCGGCATGGGCGGCTTTGGCGGCGGCTTTGGCGGCGGAAGCGGCGGTTTCGGCGGAGGCGGCGGCGGATTCAGCGGAGGCGGGGGTGGATTTAGCGGCGGCGGCGCCTCGGGGAGTTGGTGATGCGCCTCGGACGGCTGATCCGGCACACGACGGCGACGCACTGGCGTACCCGAATGCTATTCCCAAGCGCGACGCTCGATGCAATCGAACAGGCCGTCAAGCGCGCGGAACTGACTCACGCCGGCGAAATTCGCTTCGCCATCGAAACGGCGCTGACGCCGCGCCATATTTTGAACGACGTCGCGCCGCGGGCTCACGCCCTGGAAGTGTTCTCGCATCTTCGCGTTTGGGATACCGAGGCCAACAACGGCGTACTGATTTACGTTCAACTGGCGGACCGCAATGTCGAAATTATCGCGGATCGCGGCTTTCAGGGGCGCGTCAGCCCGGCGGAATGGGAGGCCGTGTGCCGCCTCATGGAGGAACACTTCCGTGCGGGCCGCTTTCAAGTCGGCTCAATCGCGGGGGTCGAAGCGATCGGCAACCTTCTGGCACGTCACTTTCCCCATGGGTCCGGTTCGGCCACGCATTCTAATCAATTGCCTGACCGCCCGACTTTGTTGTAGATAGAACCTATGTCAGAGCCATTCGTCCCTGCGTTTCGCAGATCCTCCGGTGCCGCCCTATGGGCGGCCCTCGCGGCCGGCGCGCTCGGCATCGCCGGCTGCTCGTTGTTCCATCCCGTCCCGAAAGTGCCGCCACCGGTTGCCAAGGCACTGCCACCGCCGAAACCTGTGCTGCCTAAACCGAAGGCCACGCATTACTTCGACGTGGAATCGGGCAGCGACATCGTCGGCTATGTGCAAAAGACCGTCATCGGCAAGGAAGATACGCTGCCGGATATCGCACGCCGCTTCGATGTGGGCTACGAGGAGATCCTGACGGCCAATCCGGGAGTCGACCCGTGGCTGCCGGGAGTGGGACGCGAGGTGGTGGTGCCTACACAATTCGTGCTGCCGGCGGCACCGCATGAAGGCGTGGTGGTGAATGTCGCGGCGATGCGCATCTTTTACTATCCGAAGCACAAGAAGGGCGAACCCGAAACCGTCTACACGCATCCGATCGGCATCGGCAAGGTGGGTTGGAAGACCCCCGAGGGCACGACCAAGATCATCAGCCGGCAAAAGGATCCGATCTGGGTGGTGCCGAAGTCGGTGCGCGAAGAACATCAGGAGAATGGCGAGCAGCTGCCCGCGCAGGTGCCCGCGGGACCTGACAATCCGCTGGGCCAGTACGAGTTTCGCCTGGGCTGGCCGAGTTACCTGATCCATGGAACCAACAAGCCTTACGGTGTCGGCATGCGCTCCAGTCACGGCTGCATGCGCTTGTATCCGGAGGACATTGCTGTGTTCTTCGACCTCATCCCGATCGGCACCAAGGTGACCGTGGTCAATCAGCCGTATCTGTTCGGCTGGCGCGATGGCACCCTGTATCTGCAGGCCTATGCCGTCATGGAAGACGATTCGCGCAATTGGAACAAGGACCGTAAGCGCCTGCTCGCCAAATTGGTGCACCCCAAGGAGCGCGGCAAGATCGCGCAGCACGATGATGAAATCGACTGGCAACGCGTCGGCGATCTGGCGCATTCGCCGCGGGCCGTTCCGGTGCCGGTGACCGGCGGTCACGACGGGGTCGACGCGGTGCTCGCGCAAAGCGTGCTGGTGGAGAACACATTGCCGCGAGGCTCCAACTGGGACGGCCAGACGGGCCTGCTGGTCGATGAGAAAACCTTCAATGATCTGCTCAACGGACGTGACAAGGCGCCGGTAGGCATTCCATGACGCGTGGGATCCTGGCGGGACTGCTCGCCATGTCCGCCGGCCTGCAATGCAGCGCGGCATCCGCGGATGCGGGCCCCATCGATCCGGGATTCGACTATCACTCCTACGCCAATGTGGATCAGTTTCGTACCACGCACTTGGACCTGAACCTGAGAGTGGATTTCACGTTTAAGACCATCGCTGGGTCCGTGACGCTGGAATTGAAGCGCCTGGATCCGCGCTCCACTCAGTTGGTGCTCGACACCAAAAATCTCATGATCCTGGATGTGACCCAGAAGACTACCGACGTCTTGGGCGCCACGGCCAAGAATCAAACGCTCTGGGTCAGCCGTCCGTTTCATCTGGAGAAGCCGGATCCGATTCTCGGCAGCGCGCTGGTGATCGATCTGCCGCCGTCGAAGAAAGGCCTCGAATCGATCAAGATCGACTACGAAACACTTGAAGCCTCTCCTGCGCTGCAGTGGCTCACTGAAAAGCAGACCGGGCGGCACAAGCCGTTTCTCTATACGGAAGCGGAACCCATTTCGGCGCGTGCCTGGATACCGCTGCAGGATTCGCCGCAGGTGCGGGCGCCCTACAAAGCCAAAATTCACACGGATGACCGCCTGCGTGCGGTCATGAGCGCCGAAAATGACCCCAAGGCGAAGCGCAACGGCGACTACAGCTTCGTCATGCCTCAAGCGGTACCTTCATATCTGATTGCTCTCGCCGTCGGTGATCTCGAGTTTCAGGAAACCGGACCGCGCACGGGCGTGTATGCGGAAAAATCCAGCCTCAAGGCGGCAGCCAAGGAATTCGCCGATACCGAATCGATGATCCAGGCCAACGAGAAGATGTTCGGTCCGTATCGGTGGACGCGCTTCGACATTCTCGTGATGCCGCCGAGCTATCCGGAAGGGGGCATGGAAAATCCACGGCTGGCCTTCATCACGCCCACCGTGATCGCGGGCGACAAGAGTCTGGTGTCGGTGATCGCACACGAATTGGCGCACTCCTGGGCGGGAAATCTGGTGGGCAACGCCACGTGGCGGGATTTTTGGCTCAACGAAGGATTCACCGATTACATGGAAAGCCGCATCATGAGCGCCGTCTATGGCGAGCAGCGTTCAGCCATGGAAGCTGTGCTGGGCCTCCAGGACTTGCGCGGGGACCTTAAGAAGCTCAAGCCCGCCGACCAGGCATTGGCCATCGACCTGCGCGATCGCGACCCCGCCGACGGATTCACCGATGTTCCCTATGAGAAGGGCCGCCTGTTCTTGAACTACCTCGACTCCAAATTCGGCCGAGAACGCTTCGATGGCTTCCTGCGCGGCTACTTCGACCACTTTGCCTTCAAAAGCGTGAATAGCGCGCAGTTCATGACCTACCTGCAGGAAAATTTGCTGGATCGCTTTCCCGGCATCGTCACACGCGCGCAGGTCGACGCATGGGTCTTCAACCCCGGCCTGCCGGCGGACGCGGTGTTGCCCGTGACCACGATGTTTCAGCCGGTGGACGCGGCGAGGGCTGCCTGGCTCTCAGGCAAGCTGGCGGCGAAAAAGATCGGCGCTGACTGGGTCACGCAGCAATGGCTGTACTTTCTCGATGGCATGCCGGCGCTGTCTGCGGCGCAACTCGCGGACCTCGATAAGGCTTTTGGGCTGAGCAAGAGCGCGAACGCCGAAATTGCGCACAGCTGGTTCAAAATCGTGATCGCAGAGGACTACCGCCCAGGTTTCCCGCGCCTCGAGGAATACATGACGACCGTCGGCCGCCGCAAGCTCATCGAACCCTTGTACGAGGGACTGATGAAGACGGATGCGGGGACCGAAATGGCGAAACGCGTCTTTGCCAAGGCGCGTCCGGGCTACCATCCTGAAACCGTCAAGGCAATCGAAGCCATCGTCGAACCCAAAGAAGCGGCGAGCGAATGACCGCAGAGAGCAGGATCAGCGAATGGATGCGAGTCATGCTCGAAGAGATCGCGCACAAGCGGACGCAGCAAGATGAGATGCGCGCCGAGGAAGACCGGCGTCGCGAAGAGCAGCGCAGCCGCCAGGAGCCGCATTGCCCCGAGGAGCAGCGCAGCCGCGAGCTGCCGATCGTTCGCTCGATTTGAAAGGTGATTGTGTTACAGTTCGCGCCAGCTTACTGACGAATAGAATTTGGTGACGCCAAGCAATCTAGGGCTACAGGTCGCCGAAGAACGCGGCCCCGATCAATCCATCTCGCGTCTGCCCACGGCGCGTACTGCCTTCGTCGGCCGGACGTTGCGCGGTCCGGTCAACCGTCCGGTTTTAATCAAGAGTTTCGCGGAGTTTCAACATGTGTTCGGCGGCCTGTGGCAGCCGAGCCTCTTGGGCTACGCTATCGAGCAATTCTTCGATAACGGCGGCCGCGAGGCGCTCATCGTGCGGGTGGTCAACGGCGCACGCTCTGCAACGCTGTCCTTGAAGGCGGGCGGCCACGCCTTGCAACTGCAAGCCCTGCGGCCGGGCACGCGCGAATTTTTGCGGGCCAGTGTCGACTTCGACAATATTGCAGTCCAAGAGCCCGCATCCTTCAATCTGACCGTGCAACGGGTGCGCTCCCAGGGCACCGGGCAGGTTGAGGACCAGGAGATATTTCACCGGCTCTCCGTGTCGCCTACGGATGAGCGCTACTTGCCGCGCGCTATCGCGACATCCGCGCTGATTCGGCTCATCGGCGATGTCCCGGGGCAGCGGCCCGATCGCACCCTGGACCCGGCGAGCGGTCTGGCAACCGCGTATGTGAACTCGAATTCGGATGGCGACGATGGCGCGCCGCTCACCGATTACGATCTGATCGGCTCGAGCCTGGACCACACGGGCCTCTTCGCTCTGCACCATGCGGACTGCTTTAATTTTCTGTGCATCCCGCCCTTGTCACGCGATCAGGACGTAGGACCCGGCGTCTTATTGGTCGCCGCGCGCTACTGCAAGGAGCGCCGCGCGCTGCTGATCGTTGACCCGCCGTCCGCCTGGCAAACGGCCGATGACGCCTTGACCGGCCTGCGCGATTGGAATTTCTCCAACGAAAACGCTTTGATGTATTTTCCGCGCGTTCTGGCGCACGACAAGCTGCGCGGGCATTTCGAATCTTTCGCGCCCTGCGGCGCGGTCGCGGGCATGTTGGCCCGCTGCGACGAACTCTCGCCGGTATGGCTTTGCGCTGACCGCGAAGAGCCCATCTTAAGGCCGGGTTTCCGGCCGGCGTGCCTGGTGAGCGAGGACCGGCGCATGCGGCTGGCGGCCCTTGGCGTCAATACCATTCAGGCGGTTCGATCGACTGCCCGCTTGAGCGTGCGGCCGCGTACCCTGGCCGCGTGCAATGCCGCCAATGCCGATTGGCGCTATTTGGCTGCACGTCGGCTGGCCTTGTTCATTTTGGGCAGCATCGGGCAGGGGACACGCTGGGCCGCGGCGGCCGGGACAGCCTCGCAGAATTGTGAAACCTTGACCGCGCAAGTACGCGCTTTTTTCGAAGGCCTGCATACGGGCGGAGCCTTCGGTGCGCGGCGCATGGAGGATGCTTTTTTCGTGATTTGCGATGAGCGCGTCAACGATCCGTGCGCCGCCGCCTTGGGCGGACTTCAGTTCGTGATCGGATTTGCGGCGAGCCGGGAGCATGAGTTTCATTGCTTCCGCATTTCGCATTCGGCGCAGGGCTGCAAGATTCAGCCCGTGAGCCTCAATCGACTCAACTATTCGCAATACAGCCCGGCGGAATTGGAATGGGTCGACAGTATCGCCAACCAGCTTCAGCCCTGAGCGGCTGCGATCTCAATACGCCGTTCCAATTCGGCTGCCGCCGAGTTGGGCTTGTCCGCTGAGGCGGGCGGCGCGAGCACGCGCGGTAACGCCGGCAGCTCATCGAGCACGCCGCGCGCATAGTCATATCCGGCCTGAATGGCGCCGTCGAATGCCTGCCAGTTGAGAAGGTCGATATTGGCGAGCGGCGGCTTCAAGAGCACATCTGCCAATTCACGCTGCGCCCGCTCGGTGGCGGTGCTGTTGACCATGCCGGCATGCATCAGCACCTGAAGGATATTGACGCGGCGTTCACCGAAATTGCGATCCGCGCCCACATCGCTGCCGATCACGAAGCCGGGCGCATGCCCCTGCATGACATCGACCGGCAAATTGTTGATGACGGCGCCATCCACCAAAACGCCATCGTCGTGAAATACCGGCGGCATCACGCCGGGAATCGCGACGGATGCCCGCAAGACATAAGAGAGCCGACCGGCACGATGCTCGAGCAAGCGGCCGGTCGTGAGGTTTGCGCTCACGCAGAAGTAGGGGTGGCGCAAATCTTCGATCCGTACGCTGCCGTATTCCCGTTCCAATAAACGCGACACCTTTTTGCGTCGCGTCAGGGCCAGGAGCGGAAAGGTATAGTCGTTTACCGGGTTCGTGTCGACGAAGCTTCGGCGGTAGCGCAGCTGCATTTCCTCATCGCTCCAGCCCATGGCAACGCCGGCGGCGATGATGGCGCCGATGCTGGCGCCGCCTAAAAAGTCGATGGGCACCTTCGACTCGCGCAACGCGCGGATGATGCCTAAGTGCGCAAAGCCGCGCGCACCGCCGCCCGACAGCACCAGACCCACGCCGCGACGCATGAGCAATCGTGCGAGCCTGCTGTAGTCGCTCGACTCGAGTAGATGGTGGTGCAGCGTGGCGGGCAGGGTCTTGAGCCAGGTGTCGGCGCAGCCGGCGGCGATATCTCCTTGGTGCAGCAGCGCCAGTTCGACGCGCGCGCCGCGCGCTCTGGCAGCTTCGGCAACGCCTGCAGCCCAGGGGTTGACGGGCCCCGACGCCGGCGCCGCCATGAGTATGACGTCCGCCTGACGGCAACATTGCCGCGTCCAGCCCGAGGCCGCCCAGTTTGCGACGTAGACGACGAAGTCATTGACCTCCTCGATGCGGTTGAACCAAGTCGCGGTGTGCGTCGTGGCGCGCGCATCCCAGACCAATTCAGTCCGTCCACTCTTGCTCAGCTCATCGACCAGGCGGGTGGCCAAGTCGGCGATGTCGACTTCGATGCTATTGGGGACCAAGGCAAAAATGTGCGCCCGCTTGGGCCGATATTCCTGGCGATTGCTACGCCGCAGGCGTCGCGCGCATAGGCGCGCCAGCGCCAATGAAAAATGGGTTGATTGGCGAGCGATGCGATCGAGTTCGGCGTGGGGCATGAGCAGCAGCTCACTGTCTCGCAGTGCAACAACGGTAGCGCTGCGCTGGGTACCCAGGAGCCAACCGGCCTCTCCGACCAACTCGCCCCGCTCGATCTCGGCGGTCAGGCCCGCCTTTAAGTGGGTTTTGACGCCCAAGCGGCCGCTGGCAAGCAGATATACTCCGTCCGGATTGGAACCAGCCTCGAATAGCAGGTGACCGGCCGGCAGGGAGAAATGCACGGCACCGGCCGCCAGAGACTCGAGGCTGAGCGGGTCAACGCCGGCCAGATCGGTGCAATCGCGCAACCAGTCGATTGCGCGTTGCATTTCCTGCGCGGCGCTCGCCGGTTCTTCTTCCAATCCCATGCGTCTGTAACGGCTGAGCAGGTGAGATTCTTGAGTCGAGCTGTCAATACCGTAGTGTTTTCGCACGGCAAGGAAAGCGGCCCGTGGGGCAGCAAAATCACTGCCATGGCCGCCGTGGTCCGCAGCCTCAAACTCGGGGTGGAATCGGTGGATTGCCGCGGTCTCGATGATCCTGTGCAGCGGGTCGCGAAGCTCCTCGGCGTACTCAGTACGCTTGACGGTCCGCTGCTATTGGTCGGCTCGAGCATGGGCGGCCATGTCGCCGCTGCGGCGGCGGCTCGAAGCCGGACCGCCGCCTTATTTCTGCTGGCGCCCGCCTTTTACATGCGGGGCCTGGAGCAATACACGCCGCAAGACGTGACGGTGCCGACCGTCATCGTGCATGGCTGGCACGATGATGTGGTGCCGGTGGAGAACAGCATCCGCTGGGCGCGCGAGCATGGCGCGACGCTGCACCTGCTCGATTCCGATCACCGATTGGAAGATAGGATCGATGCGATCTGCGTTCTGCTGGGCAGTTTTTTGGCCGAACTGCAGGTCCGATTCAAGGATGAGACTTAGGCGGCGGATCGCGGGCCGGCGGGCCATCAGGGTCGGCGCCTTCGGTCGCAAGCTGCGCCATCGCCAATTCGCGCAGACTCTCTCCTAGCTGCTCGCCGCAGCGGCGGCCCATGGCGTAGTAACCCGCGCCCAACGATGCGAGATACGCCGCGATGTATTGCTTGCCCGGCGGGGATTGCAAAAACGCCAACACGCGCTTCAAGTCGGCATCGCTCAAGTCCCGATAGCCATACGCCATGTAGCGCCGCATGGGTTCGCGCAGGTTCTCTTCCAATGTTTGCCGACTGGCCTCGCCGGACTTGCGCGCGCGCTGCTCGACCGGCCCGGGATCCATGCCTGAACCGACCGCGGTTCCGGTCGCAACTGCGGTGCCCATGCTCAAGAGAATCAGTACCGTGGACTCCGATGAACGCTCGGCCCGTTCCAGCTTCTCGACCAGGGCGGCGCGCTGCGGCGTGCTGGGCGCGGTGATGTCGCCGTTCATGACTTTGTCGGCATCGGTATCGCTGAGCGATGCCAATCCGAGGTCCGCGGCCACCCACTGCTTGGCTGTATCGGTCACCATAAATGCTTCGGCTTTTTTAAGCGTGCCGGCATCGAGATTGGCCGCGAACGCGCTCAACGCCGGGGCTTCGAACACATCGATGCGAAATGCGCGCACCGCGGCAACGTCCACGGCTTTGAGCTGCGTCTCGGTCAGCGCCGTGGAGGTGTTGCCTTGGAACAGCTTGCGTATGTGCGCCGGCATCGAACCCAACGAGGCGCGCACCTGTTCGCGGATCGCAGCTTCCTGATATAACTGCGCCGCGGTATCGATGTCCACCGGCGGTACGCCGGCTTGCGCGACACCGGCCAAGCCTATCAGCAATGCAAAGCGCAACATGCGTGTATTGTACACTCAAGCTCCTGGGGCCGGCATTTAAGGGTGCAGAATGGGTTACGTCAAATGTTGGACAACCGCACTGGCGGTTCTGTTCATTGCGGCCTGCTCATCGCCGGAACCGCCGCCGAAGAAGAATGTCTTCGATCCTTTGACTCAACAAATCGACAGGGCACGCGACGTGCAGAAAACCGTTGATGAAAACGCGGAACACGTCCGCAAGGCGATCGACAATCAAGAACGCGGCGAGCCGACTCCCTAGCGCTTAGGCGACCATGAACCCTCTTGTCGGCTTGGGCCAGGCGTGGCGCTGGAGCGTTCGCAAGCTATTAGGCTTGTGGGTGCGCGTCACGATCAAGCCCGATGACGCCGTCGCCGCCATTGCGGCAGCCGCACGCCCGGTGTGCTACGTCCTCGAGCGCGAGAGTCACACGGATTTCGCCGTGCTCAACAGCGTCTGCGCCGCGCACAATCTGCCGCGGCCCGCGCGGCGCCTGATGATGGGCGAGAAGCGTGCGGATCGCGCCTACTTCGAATTGATGCGCCATCCACGCCTCTTCGGCAGGCGCAAGGCGGCGCGCGCGCCGCGATATCTGGTGCGCTTGATCGATGCGGCGGCGGCGCATCCGCAGTTCGACGTGGACCTGGTGCCCGTGGCGATATTTTGGGGCCGTGCACCCCACAAGGAAATGAGTTGGTGGCGGCTGCCCTTCACCGAGGACTGGATTTTGGTGGGCCGCTTTCGCAAGTTCTTGAGCGTGGTCTTCAACGGCCGCAATACCTTGGTTTACTTCGGCGAACCGCTGCCGTTGCGCGAACTCATCGACGGAAGCATGGGCGAGCCGCGCAGCGTGCGGCGGGTGCTGCGCTCGCTGCGCATCGTGATGCGCGCGCAACGCGCCTCGAGCATCGGCCCGGACCTTTCGCATCGGCGCACCATGGTGCTGCAAGTCTTGAAAGCTCAGGCGGTGCGCCAAGCGGTGCGCAACGAAATGCAGGTGCGCCAATTGCTGCGGCGCCCGGCGTTGCTGCTGGCACGCAAGTATGCGGTCGAGATTGCGGCGAATTATTCGCAGGCCTTCGTCAGTTTCATGGCCATGGCGTTGGCGCGCCTTTGGAATTCGCTCTACGACGGCGTGGAGCTCGAGCACGTCGAGAATTTGAACGCCGTCGGCAACGGGGTTGAAATCATCTATGTCCCTTGCCACCGCAGCCACATGGATTATTTGCTCTTGTCGTACGTCATTTATCGCAAGGGATTTGCCGTGCCGCATGTAGCCGCCGGTGCAAATCTCAACATGCCGCTGATCGGGCGTTTTCTGCGCAAGGGCGGCGCCTTCTTTTTGCGCCGCAGTTTCAAGGGCGACGCCCTGTATCCGGTGGTGTTTGCCAAGTATCTGGGGTTCATGATGGCGCGCGGCCATCCGCTCGAATATTTCATTGAGGGCGGCCGCAGCCGAACCGGACGGCTGCTCTCGCCGCGCACCGGCATGCTGTCGATGACGGTACGCAGCTACTTGCGCGATCCGAAGCGCCCGGTGGTGTTCATGCCGGTGTATTTCGGATATGAGCGCATCGTGGAGGGCAGAACCTATATCGGCGAGCTGTCAGGACAGCCCAAGCAGAAGGAAAACGTGCTGGTGCTGCTCAAATCGATCGTGTCGGTCCTGCGCAGTAAATTCGGCAAGGTGCACGTGAATCTAGGGGCGCCGATCCCGCTCGATGAGCTGCTGCAAAAGCATAATCCGCACTGGCGCGCCGCGCCGTCCGAAGGCAGCGACTCGCGTGCCGGGTGGATCGGCCGTGCAATTGCCGATCTGGCGGTGCGCATCAACACGGAAATCAACGCCGCCGCCGCGGTCACGCCGATCAATCTGGTGGCGATGGCGATGCTGGCGACCCCGCGGCAGGCGCTGCCTGAACTGGACTTGATACGTCAGGTCGAGCTGTATCAGCGGCTGCTGCGCGACGCGCCCTATTCGCCGCTGGTAACGGTGACGGCCGACAGCGGTCAGCAGATCGTCGCTTACGCCGAAGCGTTCGGCCTGCTGGAGCGTCAGAAGCATCCGTTGGGGGACATCATGAGGATGGGCGCGGAGAATGCGGTGCTGGCCACGTACTACCGCAACAACATTTTGCATCTCTTTGCGATGCCCTCGCTGCTGGCCTGCGCCTTCGTCGGCAATGCACGCATGCGCACCGCGGATATACAACGGCTGGTCTGGCGCGTGTATCCGTACATTTCAGCGGAATTGTTCCTACGCTGGGATGAAGCCGAGGTCGACGCGGTGGTGGACTCGCTGCTCGACACGTTCGTGCAGCTGAATCTATTGCAGGGCAACGCAGATCGCAGCGAGTGGCAGCGGCCGCCGCCGACCTCGCTGGAGGCGATACGCTTGTCGGTTCTGGCGCAGGCGACCATTCAAACGCTCGAGCGCTATTACCTGGCGGTCGCCCTGCTGCTGCAGGCGGGCAGCGGGGCCATCACGCCGCAAGCGCTCGAACAGCGCTGCCACTTGATGGCGCAAAGAATGACCTTGCTGTATGGCTTGAATTCACCGGAATTCGTCGACAAGAGCCTGTTCCGCAATTTCATCGAACTGCTGTGCGGGCGCAACGTCATTCAACTGTCCGAGGACAAGAAATTGACGTTCGGCGAGCCGCTTCTGGGGGTCGCGACCGATGCGCAGCTCGTCCTCTCGGAACAGATCAGGCACAGCATCTTGCAGGTGACCTTGGGCCAGTAAGGATATTCCGCGGCGCTAGTCCCACGCCTGCCGGCCGCGCTGCGATTTTGTCGCACCACGGCGCTTCTTCGTCTCTATGCGCCGCTCCTGCGATCCTTTGGTGGGCCGGGTCTTCTTGCGTATTTTCGGTTCGATGAGCGCGCTGCGAATCAGCGCCGTCAGCCGCCCGGCCGCTGCACGCCGATTTTGTTCCTGGCTGCGCTCGGTTCGCGCCGTGAACAATATGCTGCCGTCGTCGACCATTTTTTGTCCGGCGAGCGCGCGCAGCCGATTGCGCGCCGACACCGGCAGGCTGGTATTCAAGGACAGGAGAAACCGCAGCTGCACGGCACTCGAGACCTTATTGACGTTTTGGCCTCCCGGACCCGAAGCGCGAATGTATTTCCATTCGAGCTCCTCGTCGGAAATGGCGATATGCGGGGTGATCTCGATCGGCATCGGCCGAAGTTCAGTCCAGCTCGGACGCGGCATTGCGCACGATGATTTCGCGCTGCGCCGTCGGAATGGTGATCTGCTGTTCTTTGAACAGCCGCCAAATCGCGCGATTGACTTCCGAGCGCACGTTGTTGACGCCTTCTTGAGGATCGGAAATCCAGAAGCGCAGTTCGAGCTCGATGCCGCTGTCGCTGAAGTGCATCAGCCGCGACACCGGCGCTGGGTCGCCGAGCACGCGCGCCTGGCCCTGGCAGGCTTCGAGCAGGATCTTCAATGCCAATTCAGGATCGTCGCGATAGCTGATGCGAACCGGCAGCTTCAGGCGGATGCGCGGGTCGGTGTAGCTCCAATTGATCACCGCGTTGGAAATGAGCTGTTGATTGGGCACCAGCATTTCCACGCCGTCACGGTCGCGCACCACTACGTAGCGCCCACGCAGCTCCTGAACCCAGCCGAAATTCTCGGTGCTCGTGCCGGATTGGCCCGACAAACTGATGACATCGCCCGGCTTGATCGAGCGGTCCATCAGCAGCACGAAACCGCTGACGAAGTTGGCCGCAATGGATTGCAAGCCGAAGCCCAGGCCCAAGCCCACCGCACCGGTCAGCACCGTGAGTGCGGTGAGGTCGACGCCGGCTGCATTCAAGCCGATCAGAATGCTCAAGCCGATCAGAAAGGCATTGGCAAATTTGGATATGCCGATGCGCGTCGACATGGCGACGCTGGTGAGGCGCCTGACGCGCCGTTCGACCCAGCGGCTGATCCAGGCCGCGACCAGCACGAACAGCGTCAGCGTGAACAACAGCTTCAGCACCGACCACACCGTGATACGCGACTTGCCGGCGGCGACACCTAAGCTGTCCAAGGTGGCGATGATCGGGTCGAGCCAGCCTAAGTATTCCGCGGCGATTACCAGCCAAATCAGCAGCGCGGCGCGCGTTTCCCAATTCTGAATCCAGGATTTGTTGCCGAGGCTGGCGGCAAATACCAGCACCGCGCTGCGCACCACGATGTACGCCAGAATCAGACGCGCCGCGCCGCCCAGCAGCGTGACGTCGAAATGCGCCGCCTGCAGCGAGCTGTTCGCGATCAAAACCAGCACCAGCACCACGATGATGGGCGTGACCACCACGTTGCCCTGGACGCCGAAGTAGCGCCAAGACAGCGCCATGGGCGGCTTGTTCGGCTGACGCTGATTGCGGCGGTTCAGTTCCAAGCCCACCAAGCCGCCGATGAGCAGACACACCGCGAGCACGCCGATTTCGATCAACACGTTGCGGGTGGACAAAATGTCCAAGAATGCCTCGATGCGCAGCCAGATCTCGCTCATGCGTTGAGGTCCGGTATCAACTGACTCTCGAGCCTCGCGATTTGATCCTTGAGCATCAGCTTGCGGCGCTTCAGTCTTTTCATTTGCAGCTCATCCACCTTGAAATCCATGCTGAGGCGGGAAATGACGTCGTCGAGGTCGCGATGCTCGATGCGCAGCTGGCGCAGGCGCTCGATATTCTTGAACAAATCGGTATTGACGTTGTTCTTTTCGTCGCTCACGTTGATAGACCGAAGCTGCGCCACACCGGAGTGACGCGATCGGGTAGCTTAAGGGAGCGGCCCAGCGGATTCCAGGCAGCTTGCGGGCTGTGAAAGTCCGAACCCACGGATCCCAACAATCCGTGCGTCACGGCGAGCGTCGCGCAGGCATCGATATCCTGGGCGCCGTTGCTGCCGCTCACGACTTCGAGCGACTTGCCGCCCGCCGCTGCAAAATCGGCGAGCAAGCGCCGGCGCGCGCCGCCCGAGAGCGGGTAGCGTGCGGGATGTGCGAGCGAGGCCACGCCGCCGGCAGCGCAAATCCAGCCGACCACCGTTTCGAGCGGCGGCCAACGCGCAGCGATGTGCGCCGCCTTGCCCTTGCTCAAATATTTGCGAAATGCCGCCTCCGCCGTCTCGACGTGACCGCCGGCCACCATCGCGGCCGCCAGATGCGCCCGGGTGGGCAGGCCCGGTTGGGCTTGTACAGCGGCCAGCAATTCTCGGCCGGGCAGGCGCAACTTCTCCAGGCGTTCGCAAATTTCCCGCATGCGGAGCCGGCGCAGATCGCCCTGTGCGCGCAGCATGCCGCGCAGCTCGCTCGAATCCGGATCGATCATGAGGCCGAGCACATGAATCGCTTGCGAGCGCCACGACGCGGAAATCTCCACTCCCGCCACCAAGCGCAGTCCGTGCTGCACGGCGCTACGCTGCGCTTCATCTAGACCGGCCAGTGTGTCGTGATCGGTCAGCGCCAGCACTTCGACGCCGGCGTGTGCCGCCCGCTCAATGAGGGCGGCGGGACTCAGGGAACCGTCTGAGCAATTCGAATGGGTGTGCAGATCGATGTTGAGCGGATCCCTCACGACGGACTGCCCGCGAGACCCACCGCTTCGAGCCGGTTGCCGGCGAGCACGATGAAGCCTTGGGCGCGTTCGAAGCCGTCATTGGTGTAGTCAAACGTATAGGTGCGCATCAGACGGCGTTTGCCCCGGGAATCGCGGTTCAAGCGGAAGCCGGCGAAAGCCACGGTCCCGTCCAGAAACTGCACCACGGCTCTGGAGCAGGTGTCCTTGGCGATGCGATTCGCGGCCTCGCGGGCATCCAGGGAGACCTGCCAGACCTTGTAGACCCCGGCCAGGACGCCCGCAATGGCCACGGGCATAATTAGGCTATCATCCATGCTTGAATCTTAACCCTTCGGTGGCGCGGGTGCGCCTCTTGGTTTTTGCCACTTAAGCCCCAAACAGTGCTCAAGGAGGCTCTTAAGCGTATGACCCATGATCACCAACCCTCGCTGGAAGTGCGGGTGGATCCCAACGAGATGGTGCGCTATGTGCACGATCTGATGACGACGGCGCCGTCGTTATCCGGTGATGCGTCAATCGCCATCGCCCAGCGTCAATGGGGCGGCGACACGCCGCAAGCGCGTGCCGCTCACCTGCGCTGGAGCGCGCTGAATCGAGCTTTCACCGACGCACGGGTCAGCCCTTGGACGATGCCGCAGCGGCGCGATCAGATTCACGTGCCGGCGGCGCTTATCGCGGCGGCCGGCGTGGCCAAATTGACCATGGCCGAGGACGAAGTCGTATTCGACATCCCCACCCTGCTCGACGCCACGCTGCAATTGTGCGAGGCCGTCGGTCACGGTTGAGCCGCATGCTGCCGGCTAGTGCGGCAGCACGCTGGCATCGCTGAAGGCGACAAAGTCGCCGTTGATCACGCTCTCCCGGCAGTTGTAGCGCAGCCGATGTCCATCCATGCGGGTGACATGCCCGCCCGCCGCTTCGAGCACAGCCTGTCCGGCTGCCGTATCCCACTCAGACGTCGCTCCGAAACGCGGATAGAGTTCCGCTCGGCCCTCGGCGAGCAGACAGAATTTCAGCGAGCTGCCGATCCCGGTGACGACGTGCGGGCCTACGCCCGTCAAGTAAGCGGCGGTCTGAGGGCTCGCATGCGAGCGGCTGCCGATCACGCGCAGCGGCCGCTGCGGCGGGACCGTGTGAATACGGCGCGCCGTACCGTCGTGGCCGCGCGTGAATGCGCCGAGGCCGGCAATGCCCCAGTAAAGCGTGCCTTGCGCCGGTGCCGACACCAGGCCCAGCACCGCTTCGTGCTCCACGATGAGCGCGATGTTGATGGTGAATTCGCCGTTGCGCTTGACGAACTCACGCGTGCCGTCGAGCGGATCGACGATCCACAACTCGCGCCAGTTCCGGCGCTCGGCCCAGGGCGCCGCCGCCGATTCTTCCGACAGAATGGGCACCTCCGGCGCGATTTGCTTCAGGCCTTCGATGATGACTCGCTGCGATTCCAAGTCCGCGAGTGTCAGCGGCGAGTCGTCATCTTTGCGCCGCACGTCGAATGCGCCGTTGTAGACCTGCATGATGGCGGCGCCCGCGCGCTCGGCGATGGGCATCAAGGACTCGGCCAGCCTAACCAGATCTCGCATCGAGGTATCATACGCAAATGCATGCTCCCTCCGCAGTCGACTGGACCTGCGTCGATACCGTGTTGCTCGACATGGACGGCACGCTGCTCGATTTGCGCTTTGATAATTGGTTCTGGCTGACCTTCGTTCCCAGCCGCTATGCGGCCGCCAACGGCATCAGCGAAACTGAAGCGCAGGTCGAGTTGGCGCCGCGCTTCAAGAACGTGGCGCACACCTTGCAGTGGTATTGCATCGAGTATTGGACGCGCGAGCTCAAGCTCGATATTCCTGCGCTCAAGCGCGAGACCTTGCCGCGGGTGGGATTCCTGCCGGGTGCGGAGGCGTTTTTGCGAAAGTTGCGCTCCAGCGGCAAGCGCGTGGTGCTGGTCACCAACTCGCATCCCACGACGCTCGCCATCAAGGATGAGCGCGTGGCGCTGAGGCAATATTTCGACGCCTGCTATTCCTCGCAGCCGTTCGACGCACCCAAAGAGGATGCGGCGTTCTGGCCGCGCCTCGCCGCGCGCGAGCAGTTTCCGCCGCAGCGCACCTTGTTCATCGACGACAGCTTGAGGGTGCTGCAGTGCGCGCGCGCCTATGGCATTGCGCACTTGCGCGCGGTGCGGCGCCCGGACAGCGGTGCGCCGCCGCAGATGACGGGAGACTTTGCCGCGATCGATGGCGTCGCAGAGCTTCTCTAAGAGCCTGCCGCGCCGGGATTCGGTGCGCCGCCGGCGGGGCCTCCGCCGCGTCCACGCCGGCGGCGGCGCCGGCGTGGATCCTTCGCGGGGGCATCGGCAGACCCCGCCGCATTGCCGGAGTTCGAGGCGGGAGCCGCGGGCCGCGGCGCACTGCCCTGCGCGGGGCGTGCTGGAGGTCCACGTCGCGGCGGACCACCTCCGGAGCGGCCGCCCGAGCGATGCGGGCCACCGGGACGTCCTCCGCCGGGTCGCCCGCCGCCCCGGGACTGTCCCTGCCGCGGCGCGCGTTCGCGCCACACGGCCGGCGGCGGTGCGGTCACCACGGCCAAATCCGCCGCTTCGATGGCGGCGCGAGGAATTTGATGTCCGATGTAGCGCTCGATGTCCGGCAGGGAGATGGCGTATTCCTCGCAGCCGAAGCTGATGGCATCGCCTTCGGCACCGGCGCGGGCGGTTCGCCCGATGCGGTGGACATAATCCTCGGCGTCGTTGGGCAGATCGAAGTTGAACACGTGGCTGACGTCGGGAATGTGCAAACCGCGCGAGGCCACGTCGGTGGCGATCAGCACGGCGATATCGCCGTTGTGAAAATCGCGCATCATTTTCAGGCGCTTGTTCTGCGGTACATCGCCCGACAAGGCCTGCGCCACGAAACCGTTGGCCGTCAATGTGCGCTCCAGCACCTCGGCGACGCGCTTGGTATTCACGAACACCATGGTGCGGCGCGCGTCGATTCGCCGCAGCAGGCCCATCAACAGCGGGATTTTTTCATCGGTCGACGGGAAGTAGAGCACCTGCGTGACCCGATCCACGGTCATCTTGTCCGGCTCGATGCGGATGAGTTCCGGATTGTTCATGTGCTCATAGGCCAGCTCCATGACCCGGTGCGACAAGGTGGCCGAGAACATCATGGTAAGGCGCAGCGTCGGATGCGGCATGCGGCGCAAGATGAAGCGGATGTCCTTGATGAAACCCAGATCGAACATCCGGTCGGCTTCATCCAGGACCGCCACTTGGATATGCCGTAGATCGAACACATGCTGTTTGAAATAGTCGATAATCCTGCCCGGCGTGCCGATCAGCACATCGACGCCTTCTTCGAGGATGCGGCGCTGCTTTTCGTAATCGACGCCGCCGAACACGATGGCGAGCTTGAGGCCCGTGTACTTGCCGATGCTCAACGCATCGGAGTGGATTTGAACGGCGAGCTCGCGCGTCGGCGCAATGACGATGGCGCGCGGCGAGTTGCCAGGGCGATTGGCGGCCGCGTGGTCGGTCAGCAAGCGGTTGAACAATGCCACGAGAAACGCGGCGGTCTTGCCCGTGCCGGTCTGCGCCTGGCCGGCGACATCGCGCCCCGCCAGGGCAATCGGCAGAGTTTGTGCCTGAATAGGCGTGGCGCGGGTGAAGCCCAGTTCGGCGATACCGCGCTTGACGGATTCGGGGATATTTAAAGAATCAAAAGTAAGCTGACTGAGATGGGCGTCTGACATTTTCGCTTTGTGAGTTGCATAAACTTGCAAAATGATGGGGACCGGATAACAATATGGCCAACCAGGAGCCGGTCTATCCGCTCCCCAACCGTATCATCGGTACCCTTTTAAGGTAATCAAGACCGCTAAACCCGCTGTATTGTGCCCGAACGGCCGCGCATCGTCACTTCGCGGTGATTGTTTGGGTCTTAACTTCCCAAACAACCCGTTTTTAACTTCAAGTCAATCTCCAAAAGGAGCTGTATCCGCAGTGAGTAACCCAAGTATCGTTCACACCAGCGACGCCACGTTCGACAAGGATGTGCTGAAGTCAGACAAGCCAGTACTCTTGGATTTTTGGGCGGAATGGTGCGGCCCCTGCAAGATGATCGCACCGATCCTCGATGAGATCGCCGACACCTACAAAGACAAGATTCGCATCGCCAAGCTGAACATCGACGAAAACCCCCACACCCCTCCCAAATTCAATATCCGCGGCATTCCCACCTTGATCCTGTTCAAGAACGGGACCGTCGAGGCCCAAAAGGTCGGCGCGGTCACCAAATCGCAGCTCGCGGCTTTTCTGGACAGCAACCTGTGAGAGGCTACTTAGGCAATCAGTCGCGCGGCGGCGGACAGGGCGGCGGTCAACAAGGCGGCGGCCAGGGGGGCGGCGGGCGCTCCAATCGTAACCGCGGACCCCGCAACGACCGCAACGGCAACAGCAACGGCGGCAGGCCGATGCATGAGGATTACGGCGATCTGCCGGAGGGCGGCGATGATTTAGAAATTATTGCGCCGACCGATCTTGCGCGCAGCCGCAGCTCGATGAACCTGACGGAGCTGAAGAAGCGGCCGATCAGCGATCTCGTCAAGCTGGCCGAGACCATGGGTCTCGAGAACATGGGCCGTTCGCGCAAGCAAGACATCATCTTCGGGGTCTTGAAGGCGCATGCCCGCAAGGGCGAAGACATCTACGGCGACGGCGTGCTGGAAATCCTGCAAGACGGATTCGGATTCCTGCGCTCCTCCGACTCCAGCTATCTCGCCGGTCCCGACGACATCTACGTATCCCCGAGCCAGATCCGCCGCTTCAACCTGCGCACCGGCGATTCGATTTCCGGCTTGATCCGGCCGCCGAAGGACGGCGAACGCTATTTCGCGCTGCTGAAAGTCGGCGAGATCAATTACGATTCTCCGGAGAGTTCGCGCGGCAAGGTGCTGTTCGAAAACCTGACGCCGCTGCACCCCACCGAGCGTCTGAAGCTGGAACGCGGCAACGGTTCGACCGAGGACCTGACCGCACGCGCCATCGATTTGGTTGCGCCGATCGGCAAGGGGCAGCGTGGACTGATCGTCTCGCCGCCGAAGGCCGGCAAGACCATGCTGCTGCAGAACATCGCCACCGCGATCACCGCCAATCATCCCGAGGTGTACCTCATCGTGCTGCTCATCGACGAGCGGCCGGAGGAAGTGACCGAAATGGCGCGCACCGTGAAGGGCGAAGTGGTGTCCTCGACTTTCGACGAACCGGCCAGCCGTCACGTGCAAGTGGCCGAGATGGTGATCGAAAAAGCCAAGCGCTTGGTCGAACACAAGAAAGACGTGGTCATTCTGCTCGATTCCATCACGCGCCTCGCGCGGGCCTACAATACCGTGGTGCCGAGCTCCGGCAAGGTGCTCACGGGCGGCGTGGACGCCAATGCGCTGCAGCGGCCGAAGCGCTTCTTCGGCGCGGCGCGCAATATCGAGGAGGGCGGCAGCCTGACTATTCTCGCCACCGCGCTGGTCGATACCGGCTCGAAGATGGACGACGTCATTTTCGAAGAGTTCAAGGGCACCGGCAATTCGGAAATCCATCTGGACCGGCGCATCTCTGAAAAGCGCGTGTTCCCGTCGATCAACATCAACCGTTCCGGCACCCGCAAGGAAGAGCTCATCACCGAGCCCTCCGAGCTGTCCAAGATGTGGATCCTGCGCAAGCTCCTGCATCCGATGGACGAGCTGGCCGCGATCGAGTTCTTGCTCGACAAGATGAAAGACACCAAGACCAACACGGATTTCTTCGACGCGATGAAGCGTTAACAGGAGTTTTTGATGCAGTGGTGGGCGTGGATTGCCGTCGGCGCCATCCTTTTGGGTTCAGAGCTGACGCTGGTCAACGCGCAGTTCTATCTGGTGTTCTTGGGGATCAGCGCCTTCATCGTCGGCATTTTGCAGGTCGGCGGCCTGGTGAGCGCCGACTGGCTGCAATGGGCGATATTCGCCGTGCTCGCGGTGGTGTCGATGTTCACCTTCCGCAAGCGGATCTACGAGAGAATGCGCCACGCATTGCCGCCCATGCGCAGCGGCCCGGCGGGCGAGACCGTCACCTTGGCGGCCGTCCTGTCGCCCGGCGAGAGCTGCCGCTTGGAATATCGCGGCAGCTCGTGGAGCGCAATCAACGGCGGCAAATCGGTGATCGAGGCGGGATCGCCCGCGCGCATCGAACGGGTCGATGGCCTGACCCTGGTTCTGCACGGCGTCACTAAGGGCTTGTAATCGGGAGAGTGCCTTGCAAATGTCCTTGAGCTATGCGGCGATTTTCATCGTGTTGCTCGCGGTGGTGCTGGTTTTCAAAACCGCCACCGTGGTGCCGCAGCAAAGCGCATTCGTGGTCGAACATTTGGGCAAATACAGCCGGACGCTGTCCGCCGGATTTCATATCCTGATTCCGTTCATGGAACGGATTGCCTACAAGCACAGCCTGAAGGAAATTGCGATCGACATCGCCGAGCAGATCTGCATCACCCGCGACAACGTGCAGGTCGGCGTCGACGGCGTGTTGTACATGCAGGTGATGGACCCGCATCTGGCCTCCTACGGCATCACCAATTACGGCTTCGCGATTTCGCAGCTCGCGCAGACCACGCTGCGCAGTGAAATCGGCAAGATCGAATTGGACCGCACCTTCGAGGCACGCGGCACGATCAACGCCAATGTCGTGGCCGAGCTCGACAAGGCCTCCGCGCCATGGGGCGTCAAGGTGCTGCGCTACGAGATCAAGAACATCACGCCGCCGAAGGACGTGTTGTCGGCGATGGAGAAGCAGATGCGCGCCGAGCGCGAAAAGCGCGCCGTGGTGCTGACCTCGGAAGGCGAACGCGACGCCAAGATCAATTCCGCCGAGGGCGACAAACAGCGCGTGATCAAGCAATCCGAGGCCAACAAGCAGCAGCAGATCAACGAAGCCGAGGGCCAGGCCCAGGCGATTCTCGCGGTTGCCACGGCAACGGCCGAAGGCCTGCGACAGGTCGGCATCGCCTTGTCGGATCGCGGCGGCATCGAGGCCATGCAGCTGCGCATCGGCGAAGAATACGTGAAGCAGTTCGGCAAGCTGGCGCAAGCGGGCACCACTCTCGTGGTGCCGGCGAATCTGAGCGATCTTGCCTCAGTGGTCACCATGGCGACCAGCATTGCGCGTAAGCCCGCCGCGGGCACGCCGCCCGCGGGTCCGCCCGTCATCTCGAAGAGCTGACCACTATCCATGGCTGAAGCGCGCGCCGCCCATTCGATTGGGTTCCTGGAGTTTGTGGTATTGGCGGCGGCGACCATGTCGACCCAGGCGATCGCCATCGACGCGATGCTGCCGGCGTTTCCGACCATCGTTCGGGTGCTGAACGTCGCCGCGCCGAACCACGGCCAATGGATCGTCACCGCGTACATGGCGGGCCTAGGGGTGGGGCAGTTGTTCTGGGGCATGCTGTCCGATCGTTTCGGGCGGCGGCCGATCTTGCTCGGCGGCTTGATGCTATACGTCGCGGCAGCGCTGCTCTGCAGCTCGAGCGGCACTTTTCAGGCGCTGCTGGCGTGGCGTTTCGTGCATGGCCTCGCCGCCGCCTGCGTCACCGTCACCCGCTCGGTGGTGCGCGATCTGTATGCCGGACGGAAAATGGCCCGGGTCATGTCCCTGACCTTCGTTGTATTCCTGACGGTGCCGATTCTCGCGCCGAGCCTGGGCCAGCTGATTCTCATCGTCGCTCCGTGGCGGTACATTTTCGTGGTGTTCGCGGCATTTGCGGCCACGGTCGCCACCTGGGGCTTCGTGCGTCTGCCGGAAACGCTGCATCCCGAATACCGTCTGATGCTGACGCGCAAGCATGTCCTGAATGCCGCCAAGCTCGTGCTCGGCAACCGCGCCTCTATTTTCTACACCCTCGCCATGATGGTGATGTTCGGCACCATCATGGCCTATGTCGGCATGGTGGCGCAGATCTTCTCCGACGTGTTTCGGCGGCCCAATTTGATGCCCAGCATGTTTGCGCTCTGCGCCATATTCATGGGCATGGCCGCGTATTTGAACTCGCGCATCGTCGAGCGTTTGGGGATGCGCCTGATTTCGCACACCGCACTGCTCATGTTCATCGCGGTGGCGGGCTTACATCTCGTCATCGCAGCGCTCGGCGCGGAACAGCTCTGGACTTTTGTGGCGCTGCAGGCGTTCAGCATGGCGTGCTTCAGCATGTCGGTATCCAATTTCGGCGCCATGGCTATGGAACCGGTGGGGTCGGTCGCGGGAATTGCCGCTTCGCTGCAGGGTTTCATCTCGACCTTCAGCGGTGCGTTGGTCGGCATCATCATCGGCACGCAGTTCAACGGCACAACCCTGCCGCTGGCAGCGGGACAAGTGATTTGCGGGATTGCGAGCCTTGGATTCGTGCTGCTGGCTGAGAAGGGCCGGCTGTTCCGCGCGCACCATTCGAGCAACGAGCCCATGATCACGAAAGGCGCGCAGATCGAAGCTGCGAGGCCGCGATAGGCCTTTTTCTAGCGCATATGCCCAGCTGCGCCGGTTTAAATCCCGCTCGTGCCGCACGTTTGACCCCGCCCCGTGCCCTATGGCATACACGACTCAGCCAGAGGGAGATTTCAATGAAACTAGCAGCCTGTCTTGCGGTGCTGTCCGTTGCGGCGTTTTCATCCGCGCGCGCGGACCAAACGCAGCCTCCTGCGGCGCAGCCGGCGAGAGCGCAATCACCCGCGCCAAATTCGGCACCCGAGCCCGCGGCGGCACCCGAGCCCGCGGCGGCACCCGCATCCGCGGCCGAGAAGCCGGCGACGACGGTGTCCACGGAGACGCCCGCCAAAGCCGGCAAGAGTGAAGCGGTCGATGTTGCCGCGACCGACGCGTTGATCAAGAAAATGCGCGCACGCGGCTACAAACCGGTCAACCGCAAGGGTATCCTGGTGTTTTGCCGCCCCGAGGGCGAACTAGGCACGCATTTTCAACGCGAACGCTGCAACACGCTGGATGAATTGAAGGATGCCGAGCGCACGGGCCAGGATTACGTCAACCAAATTCAACAGCAAGGCTCGCCGACGCCGTTCAAAGGCGATGCGCCTCCGAACATGCATCCTTGAAACGATGAGCGGCTGATGCCCAGTTTGATCAGCCCGAGAACCGTCACCGCCAGCCGCTACGTCACTCCCTTACGGGAAGGTGGATCGCTGCCGGCGGTCGTCGAGGCCGACGATGACGGCTTGTACGTGCTCAAATTTCGCGGGGCGGGCCAAGGCCCCAAAGCTTTGATCGCGGAATTGCTCGCCGGCCAGATTGGCCGTCTCGCGGGACTGCCGGTTCCGGAAATCGTTTTCATGATGCTGCCGCCGGATCTCGCACGCACCGAACCGGATCCGGAAATTCAAAGCCTCATCGGCGCGAGCGGCGGATTGAATCTGGCCCTGGACTATCTGCCCGGGTCCGTGACCTTCGATCCTTTGGTGTTTCGGCCCGATCCAAAACTGGCCTCCAGCGTGGTGTGGTTCGATGCCTTTGTCTGCAATGTCGATCGGACGGCGCGCAACGTGAATATGCTGATGTGGCATCGTCGGCTACAGCTGATCGATCACGGCGCCGCGCTGTATTTTCATCATGCCTGGACGCAGGGCGAGCAGCATGCACTCACGCCGTTTTCCTTGATCAAGGACCATGTGCTGTTGAAAAACGCAGGGCTGCTCGAGGAAGTCGCTGCCGAGATGACGGCGCGCATCGACATCCAGCAGGTTGCCGAACTCGTCGAGCTCATTCCCGATGCGTGGCTGGCGGAGGATCCCGGTTTCGACGGCAAACCGCAGCAGCGGGATGCCTATTTGAGATTTTTCAAAACCAGACTGGCATCATCCAGCATCTTCGTGGAGGAGGCGATTCATGCCCGCGCTGCGCACGTATGACTATGCCGTGGTGCGCGTCGTGCCGCGCGTGGAGCGCGGCGAGTTCGTGAATGCCGGCATCATTCTGTCCTGCGATGCGGAGCGAATCTTGCTGGCCGGTATCGAACTCGATGAGGCAGCGCTGCGCTGCCTCGACGCGCGGGTCGACATGGACCTCGTGAGAAAAGCCCTCGCCGGCATTCCCGCAATCTGCGCGGGCGGCGATGTAGCCGGAGACATCGGCAAAATGTCGGCGCGCGAGCGGTTTCACTGGCTGGTCGCACCGCGCAGCACGGTCGTACAGACTTCGCCCGTGCATACCGGCCAATGCGCCGAGCCGGCCGAGGCGCTGGAGCATCTCATGCAGACGATGGTGCGGCGCGGGCCGCGAGCCTAGTTTCCGCCGGAGCGCAGGGCCGCTGCAGCCGGCCAGCAGGAACCGAACCGCCTGGCTGCGAGCGCTTAGCCGCGGAAAATCGTGTTCAGGGTGTTTCCGGATGCCGCATCCGCGAACCCATCGAAACTTCCCTGTTCCATGATGAGCTTGGCGGCGCGCATGAAGCCGCCCCAAGCCACGCGCGCCAGCGCGCCACCCACACTGACGCGCCGCACGCCGAGAGCTGCAATCTGCGCAAGGTCGAGTTCGGCTTTGAGTCCGATCAAAAGATTCACCGGCTTCGGTGCGACGGCGGCGACCACGGTGGAGATTTGTTCCGTCGAGCGAATGCCCGGCGCATAGAGGCAATCGGCGCCGGCGTTCGCGTAGGCCCTTAATCTGGCGATGGTTTGCTCCATGTCGGGCTGGCCCACGAGAAAGCACTCGGCGCGGCCGACCAGCAGGGTATCGCCGCCGCCTTTATCGATGGCGTTGCGTGCCGCTCGAATGCGCTCGACCGCGGCCTCGAGCTCGAACAAAGGTTTGGCGGCATTGCCGGTCGAGTCTTCGATGGAGAGCCCCGCGACCCCGGTCTGCACGGCGAGCCGGACGCTTTCGGCCACCCCGGCGGCGTCGGGTGCATAGCCATGCTCGAAGTCGGCGTTGATGGGCAGGTCGGTCGCCTCGACCATTTCAGTGAGATGCTCGAGCACGCGATCGCGCGACATGCTGCCGTCGCGGTGGCCGTGCGACCAGGCAAAGCCCGAACTGGTGGTGGCGAGCGCCTTGAATCCGAGGGTTTGCAGATAGCGCGCACTGCCGACGTCCCAGGGATTCGGGATGACGAAGCAGCCGTCTTGGTGAAGGCGCTGAAACGTGCGGCGTTTGTCTGCGATGCTGGGGCGAACATGCGGCACGTGAAACTCCTAGCGATCGATCGCGCGATGGCCGATGTCAAGCCGGTACTGCACCAGGTTCCAGTGGATGGCGTGAACGAGATTGTATGCCTGCGAGCGCGCGGCGCTCACCGTATCGCCCAAGCCCACCGCGCAAAGCACCCGGCCGCCCGCGGTGACGATGCGCGTGCCGTCTTCCGCCGTGCCGGCATGGAAGACTTTGCCCGGCAGCGCCGCCGCCGCTTCGAGTCCGCTGATCGGATCGCCTTTGCGGTAAGCATCGGGATAACCGCCCGCGGCCATGACCACGCCCAATGCCGCGCGCGCATCCCATCGCACCTCGGTCTGCTGCAAGGCTCCGCTGATTGCAGCCTCGCACAAATCGATGAGGTCGCTTTGCATCCGCATCAGGATGGGCTGCGTTTCCGGATCGCCGAATCGACAATTGAATTCCAGCACATTGGGCGTGCCGTCCGCGGCGATCATCAATCCCGCATATAGGAAGCCGAGGTAGGGAGTACCGTCGTCGCGCAGGCCTTTGAGCGTCGGTTCGATCACTTCGCGCATGATGCGTTGATGGAGAGGCGGTGTGACGATCGGTGCCGGCGAATAGGCGCCCATGCCTCCGGTGTTCGGGCCCTTGTCGCCGTCGTCGCGGCGCTTGTGATCCTGCGAGGTCGCGAGGGCGATGACTTGGCAGCCGTTCGCCACCACGATGAAGCTCACTTCCTCGCCTTGCAGAAATTCTTCGATGACGATGGTGTTGCCGGCGGCGCCGAAACTGCCGCATAGCATGTCGCGGGCGGTCGCGATCGCCGATACGTGAGTATCGCAGATCACGACGCCTTTCCCCGCGGCCAAGCCGTCGGCTTTGACCACCAGCGGCAAGCGCTGTGCGCGCACGTAACCCTCATCGAAGTTCGCGCCGCTGAAGCTGGCGAAGCTCGCAGTCGGGATGCCATGGCGATTCAGGAAATCCTTGGCGAAGGCTTTGGAACCCTCGAGGCGCGCGCTCTTGGCGGACGGAGCAAAGCAGCGGCGATTGGCGGCGCGGAAGCGATCGGCAATGCCGGCGACGATCGGCACTTCCGGCCCTACGATGGTAAGGTCGATGCCTTCGTCGATGGCAAACCGCAGCAGGCCGTCGATGTCGTCGGCCGCAATGCCGACGTTCTGCACTTTCGGCTCCGTCGCCGTGCCGGCATTGCCCGGCGCGACGAACACTTGATGCACCCGGCTCGAGGACGCGGATTTCCAGGCCAGTGCGTGCTCGCGCCCACCGCCGCCGACGATCAGGACTTTCATCTAATGACGGAAATGACGCATCCCGGTGAACACCATGGCAATGCCGTGTTCATCGGCGGCAGCGATCACTTCAGCGTCGCGCCGCGAGCCGCCGGGCTGAATGATGGCCTTGATGCCGAATTCGGCGAGGGCGTCCAGGCCGTCGCGGAAAGGGAAAAAGGCATCGGAGGCCACCGAGGCGCCTTCGAGCGTCAAGCCGACATCCTGGGCCTTCATGGCGGCGATCTTGCTGCTGATCACGCGGCTCATTTGCCCGGCGCCGATTCCTAGGGTGGCGCGGTCCTTCACCGCGACGATGGCATTCGATTTGACATATTTGGCAACCCGCCACGCGAATATCAGGTCATCAAGCTCCGCCAGGGTGGGCGGCCGTTTCGTGGCGGTGCGCAGCTCCTGCGGACCGACGCCTCCCGTGTCGCGCGTCTGCACCAATAGACCTCCGGCCACGCTCCTGTATTCGAGCAATTGCGTCACTGGGTGGGAGAGATCGCCGGTGACCAGCACGCGCACGTTGTCTCTGGGTTCCAGGACAGCCTTGGCTTCTGCCGTGAAGCTTGGTGCCAAGATGACCTCCACGAACTGCTTCTCGAGGATGGACCGCGCGGTGGCCGCATCGAGCTCCCGATTGAATGCGATGACGCCCCCGAAGGCGGAGGTCGGGTCGGTGCGGTATGCCTGCGCGTAGGCCTCGGTCACGCTGCTGCAGCGAGCTGCCCCACAGGGATTCGCGTGTTTAACAATAACGCAGCCGGGGGCTTCGAATTGCCGCACGCATTCGAGCGCCGTGTCGGCATCGGCAATATTGTTGAAGGACAGCTCGCGTCCTTGGATTTGCTTGGCCTGGGTGACGGATGCGCCGATGGCGCGCGGGTCGGTATAGAACGCCGCTTGCTGGTGCGGGTTTTCGCCGTAACGCAAATCCATGTGCTTGCGAAAGGACAGGTTCAAGTCGTCGGGGAAGGTGTTTGCCGCTCCGCCGATCGCGCCGGTGAAATAGGCGGACACCATGGCATCGTATTGTGCGGTATGTGCAAACGCCTTGGCGCTGAGTTTCCTGCGCATCATCAAGTGGGTGCTGCCCTGATTTGCCGCCAGCTCGTCGAGCAGCGCGCGGTAGTCGCCGGGATCCACGACCACCGTGACCGAATCGTGATTTTTTGCTGCAGCACGCACCATAGCCGGGCCGCCGATATCGATGTTGTCCACCGCGTCCTCGTAGCTGCAGTCGGGGCGGCTCACGGTCGCGGCAAATGGATATAGGTTGACGGCCAACAGGTCGATCGGCTCGATGCCGTGTTCGCGCATCACCGCCTCATCGAGCCCGCGCCGTCCCAGCAGACCGCCATGAATTTTTGGGTGCAAAGTTTTAACGCGTCCGCCCATGATTTCCGGAAAGCCGGTGTGTTCAGCGACTTCCTTGACCGAAATGCCATGGCTCGTCAATAGTTTGGCGGTGCCGCCGGTCGACAACAGCTCGATGCCGCGTTCCTTCAATTCGCGCGCAAATTCAACGATGCCGGTCTTGTCGGAAACACTGAGCAATGCGCGGCGTACGGGCGTGAGCATTGGACAGCTCTCACTTACTCGCTAATGCCGAACTCTTTGAGTTTCTTGCGCAGCGTGCCGCGATTGATTCCGAGAATGGTCGCCGCGCGGCTCTGGTTGCCCTGGACATGGCCCATCACGACCTTGAAGAGCGGTTCTTCCACTTCGCGCATCACGAGATCGTACAAGTGCGCGGGCTTGTGGCCGTTCAGCGTCTCAAAGTAGCACTGTAAGGCCTCTTCGGCCTGCGAACGCAACGGCACTCCCTTGCCATTGACCTTCAGATCGCGGCCGTTGAATGCCGCCGCGATCTCTCTGCGTGATTTCGACTTCTTTTTAGCGACCATGG
>DATAVX010000050.1:0-5701 GCA_036267535.1 Steroidobacteraceae bacterium | reverse complement strand
TACCGAGCGGATCACTTTGCCTTCGTGCATCAACTCGAAGGCATCGTTGATTCCCTCCAAGGGCAACACTTTGCTGATCATCTCGTCGATCTTGATCTCGCCGGACAGATATCGATCCACGTAGCCGGGCAGTTGCGAGCGCCCCTTGACGCCGCCGAATGCCGAGCCGCGCCAGACCCGCCCGGTGACCAACTGGAAGGGGCGCGTCGATATTTCTTGGCCTGATCCCGCGACGCCAATGATGACCGATTCGCCCCAGCCTTTGTGGCAACACTCCAGCGCCGAACGCATCACATGAACATTGCCGATGCATTCGAACGAGTAATCGACACCCCCGTTGGTGAGATCGACGATGACCTGCTGCACCGGGTTGTCATAGTCCTTTGGATTGACGTAATCGGTCGCGCCCAGGGCCTTCGCCATGGTCCATTTACCCGGATTGAGATCCACGGCGATGATACGCGATGCCTTCGCCATCACCGCACCCTGCACCACGGACAAACCAATACCACCGAGACCAAATACCGCCACGGTCGCTCCCGGCGTAACTTTTGCGGTATTCAGCACGGCGCCGATGCCGGTGGTGATGCCGCAACCAAGCAGGCAAACCTTATCCAATGGCGCTTTGGGATTGATCTTCGCCACTGAAATCTCCGGAAGCACCGTGTGTTCAGAAAATGTGCTGGTTCCCATGTAGTGCAAGATCGGACTGCCCTTGAACGAAAACCGCGATGTGCCGTCCGGCATGACGCCTTTGCCCTGGGTCACGCGAATTCGCTGGCACAAATTGGTTTTTCCGGACAGACAGAACTCGCAGGTGCCGCATTCAGGCGTATACAGAGGAATCACATGATCACCGGCCTTGACGGAGGTGACACCGGCACCGACTTCCTCCACGATGCCGCCGCCCTCGTGGCCCAGGATCGCCGGAAATAGCCCCTCGGGATCGGCGCCGGACAGAGTAAAGGCGTCCGTATGGCAAACTCCGGTTGCGACGATGCGTACCAATACCTCACCGGATTTCGGGCCGTCCAGATCGACCTGCTCGATGCTCAGCGGTTTATTCGCTTCCCACGCAACAGCCGCTCTGGTCTTCATTGAATCAAGCTCCTCAGTCACTCGATTGCATCGATTGGATACAACTACAAGCAGCTAGCGTGCCAGCCGACACCAATTCCATCATATCTCAGCAATCAAATACTTGCGCAGTGCCGGCTTTTACCGCTGAGACCGGTGCGCTGCGCGCTGTTTCTGATCCGCCACAGTTTGTGTCTCGAAAATGAAGCAGCCTTTGGGCGGCCATAAAACTCGAATTCAGCCACGGCCGTCGATTGCGGCGATCCTGATGTGTATCCAATTCAACACAGAGTGCGACAAAACTGATTCTGCGCCGTGACAGGCGGACGGATTGCCGTGGCGCTGATAACTGCGAACAAGCTTTAAGACCAGGGCGCCACACTCCTATTTCTTGGGCCGAGCCGCGAATGCGCTCAATGCCGGTCGCCGTTGCGCCACTGGTACGCCTCTTGCAACTGTGAAAAGAGGCTTAGCCCGACGCTTCGGCGTGGCCGCGCGACTAGGGAAAAAGGGCCGATCGGCTTTGACGTTCAACGTCAGCACAGATAAACGAAAATGGAGGGGAGTTTTTCATGAAAAAGCGCACCAAGCTTGCAACCGCGATCTGCGCCGCGCTCTGGATCGTTCCGATGACCCGCGCGGTTGCCGGAATAGACGTGAACGCGGGAGATTGGAAGATCGACTTTTCCGGCAACGTCAATGCATTTTATGTGGGGTCGCAATGCGACAACCCCGTTACGAGCACGACGGTGACCGGCGGTCTGGCCTGCACCGGCGATCATTCGGCCGCGGTTCGAAATGGCCTGCTGCCGGCGGCGCTCGTGTTCAGCGCGACCTCGCGGCAGGCAGACCTTGACATCGATGTGACCGTCGGCCTGTATCCCGGTATCAACAGCTCGGCAGCCGCGGGTGTGAATGGCGCGGGTCAACCATCCGCTCTTGCGACCCCCGGCATTGATGCACGCCAAGTGTTCTTCACCTTTGGCGATGCCAGTTGGGGCACGGTCAAGATGGGACGCGACATCGGCCTGTTCGGCAAGGACGCAATCCTGGATGACATGACGCTGCTCGGGGTCGGATCGGCCGGCGCGAATTCGGCGCCTGGCAACACCAGTCTTGGCCGCATCGGCATCGGTTATATCTATACCGATTGGGAACCGCAGATCACCTACACCACGGCTAGTTACAACGGATTCAGCGGATCGATCGGCGTATTCCAGCCTCTCGATACGACCGGCTACACCTCTCACAACTCGCCGCAGATCCAAGTCGGCGGCAGCTTCGCGTGGGGAGATCCGAAAGGCGATGCACTCTCGGGCAAGGTGTGGATCGATGTGGTCAATCAGAAACTGAAGGATGACTCCGCGGCTGCCGCGCAAGATGCGATAATCGGCAAAGCGACGAGCTTTACCGGAACCGGATTCGACGGCGGCGTCAAAATAGACATTGCCGGTTTCGAAGGAGTGCTGTACGGCTACACGGGCAAGGGCGTCGGCACCACCGGCTTGTTCATCCTGCCGACATCCGCGTTGGGAGATACCCGAAAGTCCGACGGTGGCTATGTGCAGGGCACCTACAAAATGGGCAAACTGAAAGTCGGCTTGAGCTATGGCCTCTCCGAACTCAAACTCGCGGATGACGAGCGGGCCACGCAGAATGTCAACACCCTCCTCAAGCGCAATTCGTCCGGCGTGCTCGGCTTGTACTACAGCTTGACCAAGAGCATCACGCTGGTCGGCGAGTACATCGATACCAAAGCGGAAGCGTGGAACGGCAACTCGGCAACCGAAAAGGATTTGGCAATCGGCGGAATCCTCTTCTTCTGACACATTCCCAGGGTCGGCGGCCGAAATTGGCGATGTGATGGTTGCATCGCCGATGAGGCGCTTCCGCGCGCAACTGTTCAGCTTCCGAGACGGATTCTATGTGCACCGGTGGGCGCGTATGATCAACGTCGGGAGAAATTCCCGGTATGTTGGGGAATCAAGCCCCCGGCGCCAAGGAATATCGCGGGTGAGCGTCATTGCGGATCGACTTGGGAAAAAATCCAGAGGACGCGCGTGGCAATGTGCGGCAGCCCTGTCCGCGACAGCTGTTGCGGGTTGTGTCCACTATCATGCGCAACCGCTTGAGCCGGCGCGCAGCGCCCAGGAATTTGCGGCGCGCCAGCTCACTCCGTCGCGGGAATGGAACCGCGCGGAGCTTCTGGCGTTGGCGCTGAGGCAAAATCCGCAACTCGCGGTGGCCCGGGCAGAGGTGAAGGCAGCTCTGTCGCGGGAGATCAGCGCCGCGCAAGCTCCCAACCCGGACATGACACTGCAGTCGGAATACGCGCGCCATGATGCGCATCCATGGCTATACGGTGTGAGCTTCAATTGGCTGTTGCGCTCGAGCGAACAACGCCGCTTGGGAGTGGAGATGGCGCGGCTCGACACCAGCAACGCCCGCCTGCAGCTGATGGACCATGCCTGGGCCGTGCGCCGGACGTTGGCCGCCGCGCTGTCCGAGTGGGAGACTACGCGCCGGCGCGCTCGTTTGCTGGACCGCCTTGCTCACACCCAAGATCGACTGATCGAGCTGGAGGCGCGACGCGTCAAAATCGGCGAGGATGCGCCCAGCGAATTGATCGCCGGCCGGCAAGGGCGGATCCAGATCGAGCTGGAACAGGCGGAATTGCACGCTCTCGCCGGCGCCGCACAGGCCTCGGCCGCCGCGGCGATGGGCGTGCCGTCGGCGGCGCTCGACGGCTTGCGTTTCGCGTGGCCGGATTGGGGCGATCCGCCACCGGTCGATGAAAGCAGGGAGCGGGAGGCGCGCGAACAGGCGCTCCTCTCCCGCGCCGATCTTGGCGCTGCGATCGGGGACTACGCGGGCGCGGAAGCGAAACTGCAACTGGCGGTGGCCCGCCAGTATCCGCAGTTCACGCTTTCGCCTGGTTATTATTGGGATCACGGCATCGCGAAATTTCCGTTGGACGTGGGTTTCACGCTGCCCCTCAATCGCAACCGCGGCGAGATTGCGGAAGCACGTGCCGGCCGCGAGCTTGCCGGCCAGCGCATGCTCGCGCTGCAGGCGGAAATCTACGGCGAAGTGGCGGCTGCCGAGCGCGAAGAACACATCGCGCGCGAGAGCTCGAACGCAGCAGAGCGGCGCTTGGCGGGGACGCGTCAACAATTGCAGCAGGCGGATTTGGCGCTGCGCGTGGGGGCGATGGATGCTCAAGGTCAAGTGGGCGCTCAAATCATCGCCACGCAGGCGGAAATGGAGGCACTGCTGATGCGCGCGCGGCTGCAGACCGCGCGTAACAATCTCGAGGATGCGCTGCGGGCTCCTCTGTCGGGGCCGGAAGTGGCGCTCGGGGCCGGATCATGAAGGCATGGATTGCAGCTTTGTCTCTGGCGTTTTGCGCCGTGCCGAGCCTTCCGGGGGCGGCAGGCACCGACGCCGACGACGATCCCGGCGACGGCGTTCGGCAGTCGGGCTTGAGCAACAGACAGCAGAAGGCTGTCGGCATCGTGGTTGCGCGTCCCATCGCTACCAAGACGCTGGAACGTGCCGATGCACTGGGCCTGGTGCTGGACGCGACGGCGCTGTTATCCGACGTGGGAGCGTCAGCCTCTGCCGCCGCAGCGGAGCATTCCGCGTCGGCCGAACTCTCGAGGCTTCGGGCCCTGTTCAATGCGGGCGCAGGAGCGTCACAAAAGATGGTCGAGGCCGCTCTGGCCGAGCAGACGAAGGCACGGGCCGAGGCGCAGCTTTCGATGGCGCGGCTTGATTTACATTGGGGCCCGCTGATGGCGTTGCCGTTGGGGCCGCGTCAAAAGGTGCTGGACGCGGCGATCAGCGGACACGGATTGCTGGTACGCGCCGATTTGCCCGGCCGCCATAGCTTGGGCGCATTGCCCCGCAAAGCTCTCCTGGATGTCGATGGCATTGAGGTTTCCGGCCGGATCCTCGGTACCTTGCGGCAGAGCAGTGAATTGCAAGGCGTTGGACTATTGCTTGAAATTCAGAACGCGCCCGCGGGCTTGGGCCCGGGCGCCCGTGTACCGGTGACGCTATTGATGGCACAGCGCGAAGGCCTGCTGATACCTCGCGAAGCCATTCTCTACGACGAACATGGGGCCTACGTCTACAAACAGCTGACGTCGAAGGCAGGCGAGCAGCAAACGCGTTACGTAGCCGTGAAAGTGCAGTTGTTGGCGGCTGATGGCGACGGCTGGCTCGTCAATGGCGTGGATGATGATGACGACATCGTCGTGCGCGGAGCGGGTGTGCTGTGGTCCTTGCAGGGCGTCGGCGTGAACGCGCCGGATGACGACGACTAGGTCCGAGCCGCATGCTGGCCGCCATCGTTCGCGCGTCGCTGCGCAATCCGCGCATTGTCACGGCGCTCGCCTGCCTGATCGCCGTCTTCGGTGCAGCCGCGATGCTCTCGGCGCGCTTCGATGTATTCCCGGATTTTGCGCCACCGCACGTTCTTGTGCAGACCGAAGCGCCCGGACTCGATGCAACCCAAGTCGAAGCGCTGGTCACGCGGCCGCTGGAAGGCCTGTTGGCCGGTACGGAGAATGTCAAGAGCGTGAGGTCAACCTCCAGCCAGGGTCTGTCCGCGATTCAAGTG
>DATAVX010000049.1:0-1516 GCA_036267535.1 Steroidobacteraceae bacterium | reverse complement strand
CTCGTACATGTCGTATATCGCCGCCAAGCCTCGCGTGTATCTGTTCGACATGGAAACCGGCAGGCAGGAGATGCTCGGCAATTTCCCGAACATGACGTTCTCGCCGCGTTTCTCGCCCGACGGCAATAAGGTGATCATGTCGCTGGAGAAGGGCGGAAACTCGGATATTTATGTGATGGACCTGCGCACGCGCGGCGTGTCGCGTCTGACAACCGATCCGGGCATCGATACGTCGCCGTCCTATTCGCCGGACGGCACGCAGATAGCTTTTGAATCCGATCGCGGTGGTTCGCAGCAGGTCTATCTGATGAATGCCGATGGTTCCAACCAGCATCGCATCAGCTTCGGCGCCGGCAAGAACGGAACGCCGGTCTGGAGCCCGCGCGGCGACCTCATCGCGTTTACCAAGCAGAACGGCGGCGCCTTCCGCGTCGGTGTCATGCACACCGACGGCTCCGGCGAACGCATGATCACCGATGGCTGGGAAGACGAAGGTCCGACCTGGGCGCCCAATGGCCGTGTGCTTATGTTCGGCCGCAGCGAGCGGGGCGGACGCGGCTCAAGTATCTGGTCTGTCGACGTAACTGGCCGCAACGAACGCCGTGTGCTGACCCCAGGCGCGGCGTCCGATCCGGCTTGGTCGCCCTTGATCCAGTAGAAGGCAATTTCTAAGCTTGTTCGATTTTCATGCGACCAAATTGCGATTTAAACGTTTTGGAGGCGGTGCGCGTTTTTCCCTCGAGTCTGTCGTGCTCCTGCGCACTGGGATGCACGTTCTTTCGGAGTGGACTTCATGATGAAATTTTCAACCGGACTGAAATTGGCGGCCGTGGCCAGCACTCTTCTTCTGGTGGCATGCACCGAAAAGCCGAAGAACGTTGCGTCCGATCAGCCGCCGATGGCCTCAAGCAACAGCAGCACGACCTCCTCAGTCATTCCCGGCAGCGCCGAGGATTTGAAGGTGAACGTCGGCGATACCGTGCATTTCGACTATGACAAATATGCTGTGACCGACGAAGACAGGGGCACGCTGCAGCGCCAATCGGCGTGGCTGCAGAAATACCCGTCTGTGCGCGTGACCATCGAAGGTCATTGCGACGAGCGTGGCACGCGCGAATATAACCTCGCGCTCGGCGCACGCCGCGCCAATGCTGTGAAGGAATATCTCGTGAGCCTCGGTGTTTCGTCGGGCCGCGTCGAGACGATCTCCTACGGCAAGGAACGTCCAATGTGCACGGAATCGGATGAGTCCTGTTACGCGCAGAACCGCCGTGGCGTGACGACTATCACCTCGGGCGCCGCCTCGTAAGGAATTGCTAAGCCGTTCATCGAAAGGGCGCTCGTTCCGGGCGCCCTTTTGCGTTGATGGACTTGGTGATTCCGCCAAGCCTCAATTTCGGCTAAGTGTTTCGGCCAAATCGCATTTCGCGCGGGGCTCGCGCATTTTCGGATGGGTGGACATCATGCGCACAAACAAATCGCGCAATTCGCGCCTCTGGCCGTTTGCGGTCGTTGC